>NZ_SCML01000033.1 GCF_005503365.1 Hydrogenophaga sp. 2FB | reverse complement strand
GGCGGTGGCGGTGGCGGGCGCTGACCCGGTCTGAAGACGTCCACCAAGGCTTGCCACCCTAGCGAGACCACTCCGCCATCAACCGCCCACCCACCAGAAACCCCGACGGCACCGTCTCCTCGCGCTCGAACTTCACCAGGCCCTTGCCTTTGCAATACCACTCGCGGCTCGTGAGGGGCACGTCGGTGAAGCCGTTCACCGGGTCGGTGAAGAGGTTCAGTTTCGCGCGGCCGACCACGCGCAGACACGGCTTGTGCGTGCCGGTGGGCGTGGTCACTTCGTCGTTCACGGCTTCGATGCGCCAGCCCATCAGTGCCTTGTGGGTGTAGCGCAGTTCGCGCGGGTGTTCATTGCGGCGCAGGACGAGGTAGGGCACGGTGGGCGTCGTCCATTCGGTGCCCACCTGGTACGGCGCCTTGAGCACCCACAGTGGCTCCGGGTCGGTAGTGGGTTCGTTGTCGATGTCGGTGCGGGTGGCGATGCGGCGCACGCCGTGTTCGTCGCTGTGCAGGTAGTAGCTCACGCCGGCCGAGTGGTGTCGCACCATCAGCGTTTTGTTGTCGACGGTCTGCGGTCCCTGGACGGTGAGCGTCCATTCTTCCGGCGCGGTGGGTTCGTCGCTTTCGACCTTCACCGCGTACACCTGCACCGTGCCTTCGACGAGCGGGAACCAGCTGTCGTCATCGGGCGCGGGCTGGCAGGCCGCGAGTCCCACGCACGCCATCAGGGCAAGGCGGTGGTTCATTTCTCGGGGAGCTGCGCGCGCGGCAGATCGCTCAGCTTGATCTGCAGCCTGTCGTTGCCGGCCGGGCGCAGCCAGGCGAAGCCGCCGGGGCCGCGCAGGGGTTCGGTGCTGCCCATCTGCGTGTTGCCGTCGCGCGCTTTCTTCATGCCGTCGCCCAGGATGCGGTGCAGGTCTTTCTCGTAGGGCAGGCGGTGCACGCGCGGCATGGCCAGGGGCTGGTTGTCCTTCATGGGGTTGACCCAGATGTAGATCGCGCCCGCATGGCCGCGACCCGGGCTGGGTTCGTCGAACACGGCGGAGAGCAGCACGAAGCGCGGGGGCAGGGCGTCGTCGCTCGGCCAGCCGGCGATGCCTTGCAAGGTGCTGTGGCTCACGGCATAGAAGCCGCTCACCAGCAGCACCGCACCGAGCTTCACACCCCAGTGCCAACGCGTGGCGAGCAACAGGCACAGCAGCAGGAAGGCGAGCAGTGCGTACACCAGCACCAGCCACAGCAGTTGGGACGAAACGGTGGGGATCATGTTGTGTCGAAAGAAGGTCAGAGCCCGGTCCGTTGCACGATGGTGAGAGGTCGGGTGTTGAGATCGGTCACCGTGCCAGCGTCGTCGATGGTGAAACGCACCAGCGTGCGTTCATCGCCCTTGCGCGGGATCTGCTGCGTGCCGGTGTAGACGATCTCGGCCTGCGGGTTCACCTTCACCACCGCCACCGAAACGTCCACCGGCTGCTGGTCGCGCGAGTCGTAGTAGTGCGCGTTCACCACGTACTCGCCCGGCACCAGGCCGCGCAGCGTGACGATTTCCTGCCGCACCGGGCTGCTGATCTCGCGGCCGTTGACGATCACGCTGTTGTTCTTTGCACCGCGGTCGTCGCGGTCCAGGTGCAGCATGCCGGCGTCGCGCTGGCGGAACCACAGCGTCTGGCCGCCGGGCTCGTTGACCCAGGCGTCCACGTCGTTGGGGTTGTGGTCGGGCCAGGACACGGTGACGATGAATTCGGCCTTGGCCGGGATGTCGCCGCTCTTGCGCGCCTTGGGGTTGAACGCGAGCAGGGCGATGACGAAGCAGAAGACGAACGCGATCAACATGTTGAACAACATGTCGTAGAACGGGTCGGTCTCGGTGTCACGGACCGCTCGGCCGATCGCCATGCGGAGCCTCCGTGGTGAAGGCCAGGGTGTCGGCAACGAGGGCGTCGGCGAAGCGGTCCAGCCGCATGAGCTGCAGCCCGAGCAGGATGTTGCCGGTGAGCCCGGTCACGGTGGTCAGCAACGCGATGCCCAGGCCACCCGTGAGGTTCTTCAGCAACTGGGTGGACTGGCTCGCGTCGAAACTCTGCACCTCGCCGAGCTGCAGCGCCAGGATGGAGAAACCGATCACCTTGCCGAGCAGGCCGAGCTTGAGCTGGATGCCGTTGAGCCACCAGGCCATTTCGTGCGGGCCGTGCGCGCGCTCGCCGAGCACTTGCAAACAGATGGTGGGGTCGGCGCCGGGCCGTGCGCAGGCGGCTCGGTACTCGGCGCTCCAGGTGTCCACGCTGTCTTCGCGCGCGGCGTCCAGCCGCAGGCGCTGCTGGCCGAGCACCCAGGCGCGGCGGCCGGCCCAGAGCGAACAGCCGGTGAACAGCAGCACGATGGCGATGGTGAGGCCCGTGGGGTCGGCCTGCACCAGCCGATGCCAGGCGCCGGCCTGCCACAGCAGCAGCGCACCGAAACCCAGCAGGCCCATGAAGGCCAGCCACAGCAGGAAGAGACCGTGTTCGGCATGCTCCAGTGCGAACGGGCCGCGCCGCAGGACGGGCAGGTGGCTGACCACGGCCGCGCCCAGCATGCGGTGGTGGCCGGTGGTGGTGACGGTTGTGGTGGTGTTCACGCCGGCACCTCGGGGTGCAGGCCGCGCGATTCGGTGTCGCTGCGGAACACGATGGGGATATGGCGTTGCGTGGGCGCCTGCTTCACGAGCTGCACCACCTTCTCGTGGTGCGGCGACTTGCCGCACACCGGGTCGGCCTGCGCCGCGTCGCCGGTGATCTGGAAGGCCTGGCAGCGGCAGCCGCCGAAGTCCTTGTGGCGTTCGTTGCAGTCACGGCACGGCGGCTTCATCCAGCTGTCGCCACGGTAGGTATTGAAAGCGTTGCTCTTGTGCCAGATGTCGGCCAGCGGTGTGTCTTTCACACTGGGCAGGGCCAGGCCGGGCAGGTTGCGGGCGTTGTGGCAGGGCATGGCCAGGCCGTCGGGCGCGACCGAAAGAAACACCGATCCCCAGCCGTTCATGCAGGCCTTGGGGCGCTGCTCGAAGTAGTCGGGCACGACGAACAGCAGCCGGCAACGCTGGCCGATCTGCTCGCGGTAGCGGTTCACCACCGCTTCGGCTTCGATCAGTTGTTCGTGCGTGGGCATGAGGTGGTCGCGGTTGACCCAGGCCCAGCCGTAGTACTGCGTGTTGGCGAGTTCGAGGTACTCGGCGCCGAGGTCCAGCGCCATCTCGATGATCTGGCCCACATGCGGCAGGTTGTGCCGGTGCAGCACGCAGTTCATCACCATTGGCCAGTCGTGCGCCTTGATGATGCGCGCGACTTTCTGCTTGAGCTCGAAGGTGCGCGTGTGGCTCAGGAAGTCGTTGAGTTCGCGCGTGCTGTCCTGGAACGAGAGCTGCACGTGGTCCAGCCCGGCGGCCTTCAGGCGCGTGGCGCGCGCATCGGTCAGGCCCACGCCGGAGGTGATGAGGTTGGTGTAGTAGCCCAGCGCGTGCGCTTCCTGCACCAGTTCCTCGAGGTCGTCGCGCAGCAGCGGCTCACCGCCCGAAAAGCCCAACTGCGCCGCACCGAGCGCGCGCGCCTGGCGCATCACGTCCACCCATTGCGCGGTGCTCAGCTCTTGCTGAATGCGCGCGTGTTGCGTGGGGTTGTAGCAAAACACGCAGTGCAGCGGGCAGCGGTAGGTCAGCTCGGCCAGCAGCCACAGCGGCGGGCCGGGCGGTTCAATCGATCCAGCCACGGCGGCCTCCTTCTGCGATCAGGGCTTGCACTTGCGCCGTGATGTCCTGAACGGCGAATGCCGCTTCCAGTTCGCCCACGATCTGCGCCACGCTGTGCTCGCCATCGCAGCGCTTGAGGATCTCGGCCGCGCTCTCATTGAGCTGCACCATGCCTTCGGGATAGAGCAGCACCCAGCGCGTCTGCGCCGGCTCGTATTGCAGGCGGAAGCGCCGAGAGAGCTTGGGATGGCTTTCGGTGTTCATTGGCATGCCTTCTCGATGGCATCCAGCATGTTCCACAGGATGTCCAGCTTGAACTGCAGGATGTCGAGCGCGCGGTGCTGGGCCTCGCGCGTGTTGAAGTGTTCCAGGGTGACCTGCAGGCCGTGTTCCACGTCGCGCCCGGCCAGCGGGATGCGCGTGCGAAAGTAGTTCAAGCCCGTGGCCTCGATCCACGGGTAGTGCGTGGGCCAGGAGGCCAGTCTGTCCTTGTGGATCTGCGGCGCGAACATCTCGGTGAGCGAAGAGCACACGGCTTCCTGCCAGGGCGCCTTCGCGGCGAAGTTCACGTACGCGTCGCAGGCGAAGCGCACCGCGGGCACCACGCCCTGCAACGACCACAGGTCTTCGCGCGACAGGCCCACCGCCTCGCCCAGCCGCGTCCAGGCTTCGAGGCCGCCCGCGGCCGGGCCTTCGTAGTCGCCATGGCCGTCGTGGTCGAGGATGCGTTCGATCCACAGCCGGCGGTGCGCGCGGTCGGCCATGTTGGCGAGGATGGCCGCGTCCTTGCGCGGAATGCAGACCTGGTAGTAGAAGCGGTTGGCCACCCAGCAGCGCAGCTCGTCGGGCGTGCAGCCACCGGTGTTCATGCGCACGTTGAACGGGTGGTGGATGTGGTATGAGCGGCCCTTCTCGCGCAGCTGTGCTTCGAACTCGGCGCGCGTCCACGCGGGCAGGCCGGTGGCGGGGCGGGGTGTGGTGGCAATGTCCATGGTGCGCCTGCGTCCGGTTCAGAAGTGGATGTCCATGCCGTCGTGCGCCACCTCGATGCCCAGGCGGGTGAGGGCGGCGCGCTCGGCGGAATCCTCGATCAGGATCGGGTTGGTGTTGTTGATGTGGATCAGCAGCTTGCGCGTGGCCACCGGCAGGCGCGCGAGTTGTTCGAGCATGCCCCCGGGGCCGCTCTGCGGCAGGTGGCCCATGTCGGCCGCGGCCTTGGTGGACAGGCCCAGGCGCTGCATCTCGTCGCCGGTCCAGAAGGTGCCGTCCACCAGCACCACGGCGCAGCTGGACATGAGGTCCAGCAACTCGGGCGTGACCTCGCCCAGGCCGGGCGCGTAGAACACGCGCGCGCCGTTGGACGGGTTCTGCAGCACCAGGCCGATGTTGTCGCCCGGGCGCGGGTTGCCGCGAAACGGCGAGTACGGCGGCGGCCTGGACGAGAGCGGCACGGCCTGCAGCCCGATGCCGTCCAGCCCCGGCGCGGTGAAGCTGCGGCCGTCGGTCGGCAGCGCGTGCGGCGCCACGCCGCAGTAGTGCGAGAGGATGCCGGTGATGGGAAAGCCTTTGCCCAGTTCGGTGAGCACCTCGGGCGTGGCCAGCAAGGGCAGCGCGCTGGCGCGCTCGCGCAGCATCAGCAGGCCGGTGACATGATCAATTTGCGCGTCCATCAGCAACACGGCGGCGATGCCGCTGTCGCGCACCGAGCGCGCGGGTTGCAACTCGGGTGTGTCGCGGATCTGGGTGAGGATGTCGGGCGAGGCGTTGACCAGCAGCCAGTCCAGGTCATTGGCACTCACCGCAATCGACGACTGCGTGCGCGCGCGGGCCATGACCGTGCCACGGCGCAGGCCATCGCAATTGGGGCAGTTGCAGTTCCATTGCGGAAAGCCACCACCGGCCGAAGAACCCAGAACCCGGATGCGCATGATGGATGGACCGTGAGAAGGTGATGAAAAAAGCGCACGCGTTGTGCACACGTGCGCTCAGGAATCGTTGCCGCCAGGGATCAGCGGTTGGCGATGTACATCGTGATCTCGAAGCCGAAGCGCATGTCGGTGAAAGCGGGGGTGGTCCATTGCATGGTGTGTCTCCAGTAAGGTTGGCATGAAACATGTCTGCAAGCCGGAGGGCACCATCGCCACACCAGCCGCCACCATGAACAGCAATATCGGTGCCATGCCAACCGCCGCTTCCTGGCCCCAGCCCCGTCGGCTCGCCGTCGGTGGCCTGCACCGCATGGCCTGGCGCGAGGTGGGCGACGCGCGCGGCGAACCCTGGCTGTTGTTGCACGGTGGGCCGGGCGGGGCTTGCCAGCCGGGCATGCTGCGGCCGTTCGATCTGCAACGCCAACGCGTGATCGCGCCCGACCAACGCGGCGCGGGGGCGTCGCGCCCACGGGGCCGTACCCTGAGGAACAACACCGCTGCGCTGGTGGCCGATCTCGAACGGCTGCGCGCGCAACTGGGCATCGAACGCTGGTCGCTGCTGGCGGGTTCGTGGGGCACGGTGGTGGCGCTGGCGTATGCGCTGTGTTACCCGCGCCGCGTTCAACGCCTGGTGCTGCGTGGCGCCTTCGCGCTCACGCGCCGTGAGATCGGTGGCCTGCTGTTGCCGTCGGTGAAGCGAGGGCAAACCCTGAGGGCGCCGGCCGCGCTGTGGCCGGTGCAGCAGGGTGTGGGTGTGCCGGTGGCGCTGGTGCGGCTGAGACAACTGCTTCAAAAAGGGACACTGGGTGTTGCATCGCTGCGCGCGTTGCGCGGTTGGGCCTTGCGCGAAACCGACGACGCGCTGCGCGGTGTGCGCCGCAGCCTGCGGCACGCCGCGCCATCTTCGGCCCATGCGATCCGCCGCGCATGGGCCGGGATGCGGCGCCAGCAGCGGCGCGCGCTCGCACAGTTGCAGCGGCCCGGTGTGCACCGCGGCGACCGCGCCGCGTGGGCCCGGTACCGGGTGCAGGCGCATTACCTGTTGCAACGGGGTTTCATGCGACCGGGCGACCTGGAGCGCGCGGTGGCTTCGCTGGCGCTTGAGCACACGCCGGTGGATTGGGTGCATGGGCGTTTCGATGCGATCTGTTCACCGGCCAACAGCGTTCGCTGGTCCGCCCAGGGCCGTGCGGCGGATGGTCCGGTGCTGCTGCACACGCCGCCGTGCGGCCACCTGGGTGGCGAGCCGGCAATGCTGGCGCAACTGCGCGCATGTGTGCGGCGGTGTTTGTCATGAAACGCCTCGGCGTTCTACTGCTCGCCTTGTGTGCTGGAGCTTCGTGGGCGCAAAGCCGCGACTGCGCGGACGACGTGCCCTGGCGGGCCGTCGCGCCCGGCGTGTGGGCGTGGTCACCGCCCACGCTGCAAGAGGTGTCGCTGTCCAACGCGGGGCATGTCGTGCCGACCTCGGTGTTGATCGACGGAGGTGAGGCGCTGGTGGTCGACCCGGGGCCGAGCCACCGCCATGGCCAGCGCGTGCGCGCGTCGCTGGCCTGCCGTTTTGGCGTGCAGGTGCGCTGGATCGTCAACACCCACGCGCATGCCGAGAACGTGTTGGCCAATGGCGCCTGGGCCGACCGCATCGAGGCCGGGCAGACCACCGTGCTGGCCACCGCGCGAACGCGCGTGGCGATGGAGCAGCGCTGTCCGGCGTGCTTGCAAAGCATCACCGAGCGCGCGGGCGCCGAGGCCATGGCCGGCACGGCGATCGTGTGGCCCACGCGCACGCTGGCCGAGGGCGACGTGCTGCGCGTCGGCGCGCAACCGCTGCGCGTGATGCGCGAGGAACAGGGCCACACCGAGAGCGACCTCGTGCTCTGGCACGCGCAGCTAGGCGTGGTGTGGGCCGGCGGTCTGGTCGTCGGCGAGCGCCTGCCCGAACTCGCGCAGGGCAGGGTGGACGCCTGGCTGGCCGCGCTGGACCGCTTGCAGGCATTGAAACCGCGCCACGTGATCGGCGCGGTGGCGTCCAGCGCGCAAGGCGAGCAAGCGCCCGCCGCCCTGGCCAGCACGCGTGGCTATCTGCAGGCCTTGCGCGAACAGGTGTTGAGCGCCATGGACCAGGGCCGCCACGCGGGCGAGAGCGCCAGCGTGCCGATGTTGCAGATGCCCGAATGGCGCCACTGGGCCGGCCACGCGCAGCGGCAGGATTTCAACGTGCAGCGCGCCTGGCGCGAGCTGGAGCCGCTGTGGATGCAGCAGGTCCCCACGGCCAACCCCGCTCAGGGCCATTGACCGACGGCGGCCAGGGGGCTTCGGCGGCATCGGTCGTCGAGACGAACACTTACATCTGTAAACTGCTGCGTTTTTGAGAGCGGGCGGCGTTTGCCCGCTTCTCGTGGGCCGATTTTTTCACCACAAGGAGCCACCGTTGAACCCGCGTTACACAGCACTGGCCTTGGCCACATGGACCGCTTGCGGCGTCTCGCAAGCCGCCACTTTCTCAGTCACCAACGAAACAGAGTTGATCTCGGCGATCAACGCGGCGAACGCGAGCGGGGACCCGACGTCCACGATCAACCTGACCACGGGCTTCACCATCACCACCGCGCTGCCGCCGGTGCAAGGGAACGTGACGATCAATCCCAATGGCTTTGCCATGGCCCTCGAGTCTGTGGGCGGGGCATCACTGGTCCTGCGGTCCGGTGCGTCCTACGGTACGTTGGGCAATTTCAACGTCGGCAACACCGCAGGCACCACCGGCGCGTTCACCGTGCAAGGCGTGGGCACCCATGCCAGGGTGACCTTGCTGCAAGGCCTCGCAGGGCAGGTCAACATCCGCGTGCTGGACGGCGGTGTGCTGGCCTCTACCGGGCCATCCGGCATCCGCTTCGGCGGCGCCTTGCCCGCAACGTCCAGCGGTGGGGTGGCCGACGTGCTCGTCAGCGGCACAGGTTCGGCCCTCACCTCCGCCGTCTCGTACATCCACCAGCGCGGCACGCTCGAGGTGTCCGGCGGCGGCAAGCTGGAGGCCCGGCTGGTCATTCACCTGGGCTCGATGCCCGGTGGCTTCACCGGCGTGGTGACCGGCGCGGGCTCCTCGATCGGCACCACGTTCGGCGGCATCGCGCTGGGCGCGTCGGGCACGGCCACCTTGCGCGTCTCCGATGGCGCGCTGCTTTCGGCCAACGGTGGTACTCAAGCGCTCAACCTCGCGGCGAACGCCGGCGGCTCCGCCACGCTGAACATCGGCGCTGCCGCGGGCGATGCGGCTATCGCACCGGGCACGGTGCTCGCTTCGGTCGTCAACGGCGGCGCAGGCACGGCGGTGTTGAACTTCAACCACAACGCCAGCGCCTACGACTTCACCGCGCCCATCACGGGCAGCATCACCCTGAACCACCTGGGCAGCGGTACCACCACGCTGCGCGGCGCCAGCACCTATGCCGGCGCCACCACCATCAGCGGCGGCACGCTGCGCGCCGGCGCGGCCAACGTGTTCAGCGCCAACTCGGCCCACACCGTCGCTGCCGGGGGCGCGCTGGACCTGGGCAGCTTCGACCAGACGCTGAGCACCCTGAGCAACGCCGGCACCGTGTCGCTGTCGGGTGCCACACTCACCATGACCGGCGCCTATGTGGGCAACGGCGGCACCATGAACCTGGGTGTTGGCCCGACCGGCGCGCCCCTGGTGTTCGCGGGTCCCGCGGCCAGCGCCACGGGCACCACGCAATTGCAGATCAGCAACCTCGGCGGTTTGGGTTCGCTCACGACGGGCGATGGCATCGAAGTGATCAGCGCCACCGGCGGCGCGACGACCACGGCACAGACCACGCGCGACGCCTTCAGCCTGCCCGGTGGCCAGGTGGGTGGCGGCGCCTATGCCTACAGCCTGCACGCGGGCGACGCCAGCGGCGCGGGCGAGAACTGGTACCTGCGCTCCACGGGCTACCGCAGCGAGGCCTCGCTGTACGCCGTGGTGCCCGAACAGTTCCGTTCCCTGGACTTCGCGATGCTGGGCGACCGGCAGCAGCGCATCGGCGAGCCGCGCGCCGCCCAGGACGCCGCTGGCGGCGGTGAACGCCAGGCCTGGGGCCGGATCTTCAACGTGGACCGCGACATCGCCCAGCAGGGCACGGTCAGTCCCACCAGCAGTGGGCGCATCCGCGGCTTCCAGACCGGCACCGACCTGTGGGGCGGTGCCCAGTGGCGCACCGGCGTCTACGTGGGCAAGCTGGAAAGCGACATGAAGGTCAACGGCTTTGCCAGCGGCGAGGTGAACTACGCCGCGGGCCGCAACGTGCTGAGCAGCCGGTACCTGGGCGGCTACGCCACCTGGCTCCCGTCGGACGGGCTGTATGTCGATGGCGTGCTGCAGGTGGCCGATCATGGCTACACCGCGTACGCGTCCACGGGTCTGGCCAGCAGGGGCACGGGCGACAGCCTGGTGGCCTCGGTCGAAGTGGGCAAGGCCCTGGCGCTGGCACCGCGCTGGGTGCTTGAGCCGCAGCTCCAGCTCGCCTACCAGCGCGTGAGCCTGGACGACAACACCATCAGCAACGCAAGCGTTCAGCAAGACATCGATGCCGGCTGGATCGCCCGCGTGGGCGCGCGCATCAAGGGCCGGTGGGATGTCGGGCCCGGCCCCTTGCAACTCTATGGGGGCCTGAACCTCTACAAGCGCAGCAGCGGTACCGACATCACCCGGTTCGTCGGGACGGGCGGCAGCACCGACATCAGCAGCCGCACCGGCGGCACCAGCAGCGAACTCGCGCTGGGCGCCAGCTGGCGGGTGAGCGCCCGCACCAGCCTGTATGGCGAGCTCGGCAAGCTGTGGGACATGGGGGGCGACGCGCGCACGCGCAGCGGTGTGAGCGGCAGCCTGGGTGTGAAGCTGCTCTGGTAACGGCTTCAACCGAGCAGGTCGGGCGGTAGCTGGTCCTTCTTGCGGTAGATGGTGTTGCGCGACACGCCCAGCGCCTTCGCCGCCGCCGACACATTGCCCTTGTGCAGGCGCAGCATCTGCGCCATGGCGCTGAGCGCCACGTCCTGCAGGCGCTGGCCATCGCCGGGCGCGACCTCGCTCAGGGGCTGCGGGGGCAGGGGTTCGATGCTGGCCGCCGGGCCAAAACCGTCGACCAGCGCGCCGTCCACCCCGTCGGGCGTCTGGCTGTGTTCGAGTTCGTCGAGGAAATCGTCGGGCAGGTGCGCCACGTCGATCACGCCGTCGTTGCCCACCATGACCACGGCCGTGCGCAGCAGGTTGTGCAACTGGCGGAAGTTGCCCGGCCACTGGTAGCGCTTGAACAGCGCCATGACGTTGGGCGAGATGCCAACGTGTTGTCCCTGGTCGCACAGCGCCTGGAGGATCTTGTGCACCACCAGCTCGAAGTCGGTGCGCTCGCGCAGCGCCGGCAGGCGCACCACCAGGCCGTTGAGGCGGTAGTAGAGGTCTTCGCGGAAGTCGCCGCGCGCGATCATGTCCTTGAGGTTCTTGTGTGTGGCGCTGATCACCGTCACGTCCACCTCCACCTCCTTGCCCGCGCCCAGCGGGCTGACCTTGCGGTCCTGCAGCACGCGCAGCAAGCGGGCTTGCAAGTGCTTGGGCATGTCGCCGATTTCGTCGAGGAACAGCGTGCCGCCGTGGGCCTGGAGGATCTTGCCGATGGAGCCCTTCTTGCGCGCGCCGGTGAAGGCGCCTTCTTCGTAGCCGAACAGCTCGGACTCGATCAGCGTGTCGGGGATCGACGCGCAGTTCACCGACACGAAGGGCTGCGCCGAGCGCGTGGAATCGCCGTGGATCGCCTGGGCCAGCAGGTCCTTGCCGGTGCCGGTTTCGCCGAGGATCATCACCGGGATGTCGCGCCCCGAGACCCGGCGCAATTTGTGAATCACGGTCGATACCTGCGGGTCACCCGTGTCCAGGTACTGCAGCGAGGAGAACTGCATCTTCCTGCCGGTGGGCTTGAGCGGTTCGGCGGTGGCGGCGGGTGCAGCGGTCTCGGGCGCGGCGCCCGTGGGCTTGCCACCCGACCAGGGATTGGTGGCCTTGATCTTGACGCGGCACCACACCGACACGCCGTTGTGCATGCACAGCTGTTTGGGTGTCGGCATGGAGCCGCTGAACAGATCGCACAGCGCCGAGATCGGCAGGCCGAACAACGACGAGAAGGTGTGCGCCTTGAGCGCGCTGAACGGCAGCCCGAACTGGAATTGCGCACTGCGGTTGGCCGAGAGAAAACGGCCTTCGGGCGAGAACACGGCGATGCCTTCGACCAGCGTGCCGAGGAACTCGGAGCGGGTGTGGAAGTGGATGCGGATGGCCTTGGGGAAGATGTCCGCGAACATGTGGTTCTCGATCATCTGCGCCGACATGCGCACCAGCGCCAGCGTGTGCTGGTGGTAGCTGCGGTGGTCGCCCGTCACGTCCAGCGCGCCGATGACCTGGCCGTACGGGTCGAAGATCGGCGAGCACGAGCAGGTCAGGAACTTGTTGGCATCCATGTAGTGCTGGCTGCCGTGCACGGTGAGCGCTTCTTCTTCGCTGAGCGCGGTGCCGATCGCGTTCGTGCCCTTGTTCTTCTCCGACCAGTCCATGCCCGGCGTGAGCGCGACCTGCGACGCCTTCTCCAGAAAATCGGTGTCGCCCAGCGAGTGCAGCACCAGGCCCTTGGCGGAGGTGAGCAGCACCATGCTGTGGGTGTTCACGATCTGGTCGTACAGCGTTTCCATGACCGGTGCGGCGTGCTGGAACAGGAAGCGGTTTTCTTCCCGCACATCGTTGAGCAGGCCCACGCCAGGGCTGGAGAAATCGGGTGCGTCGGTGGCGCCGATGCCATAGGCCTGCGAGCGCCGGTGGGCCTGGCCGATGGGATCGGGTGGCGCGTTGCCGTCCGGGCCGGAGGGCGCGGGCGCATCGTGTCTGCCGCCAGGGGGCGTGAAGAGGGCAGCACTCATGTGGTCTCCTGGATCCGGGGGGAATCCCCCCCAGTAGTCGGGCACCCATCGTGGCGGGTGCTCCGGGTCGTCAGACGGGCTGTCGTCCTGGTCGCGCGGGTTCATGCCATTCTCTTCATAACGCTCCCTGTGGGCAACACTGGTTAATCCCGAGGTGCAACAACATGTCCTCTGGTGTCTCGACTCCGGTGTTAGCAAGGAACTCGCCATGCCCTGTGCCAGGGTGTGGCGCGCAAAGTTGACACACAAGGCACCCGCGACGCGTTCAACAGCGAACGGTGTGATTCAAATTGGCACACCTTGCACAGGCCTGACCGGGCACACCGTCAGGCCCGCCCCTTGCGTATCTCCCGTTCCGAAAGCGATGGCCCGCTATTTGCAGGCCACGTTGGAAAAGCCCCTTTCTGAACCCGGAGACAAGCCCATGAAGATCCCCCGTTTCTCTCTCCCCTCGCGCGGTGCGCGTGGCCTGCTCGCACTCGCCATCACCTGTGGTGTGGCGGCGGTGATGGCGCATGGCGATGTCACGCCGCAAGCGGTGGACACCAGCACCTTGCCGCAGCTCGGCGCGAAGTGGCTCGACGCCAATCCCTACAGCACCGGCCCCGCGCACAAGGAGGCCTTGCGCATCGGCACCTCGGCCTACAACCAGAACTGCGCGCGCTGCCACGGCCTGGAAGCGATCTCGGGCGGCATCTCGCCCGACCTGCGCAAGTTCGATGGCGAATGCACGGGCCTTGCCGACGCGGCGAAGAAGGCCGCTTGCTTCAAGGAGATGGACGACTTCTACATGGCCACCGTGCGCCGCGGCCGCGTGCGCGACGGGCGCGTGTACATGCCGCCGTTCGAAGGCACGCTGTCGCAGGAAGCGATCTGGTCGATCAAGACCTACCTTGAAACCCGGCGCGAGCCCTGAAACCGGAGGCCCGCATGGCACAACACCGCCACCCCGACCGCCGGCAGGTGCTGGCGACCCTGCTCGCCGCGAGCGTGCCGCTGTCGGCGCGCGCGCAGACCGACTTGAGCGACCTCGAACGCATCCGCGCCAGCGGCGCGCTGAAGGTGGCGGTCTACAAGGACAACGCGCCGTTCTCCGATGGCCCCGCCAATCACATCCACGGGCTGGACGTGTCGATCGCGGGCGCGCTGGCGCGCCAGCTCAAGCTCCAGCTGTCCTTGCTGCCGTTCGACGCGGGCGAGAACATGAACGACGACCTGCGCAACATGGTCTGGCGCGGCCACTACCTGGGCTACGGCCCGGCGGACGTGATGCTGCAGGTGCCGGTGGACAAGTACCTGATGCAGAAGAACCGCCAGGTGCTGATCCTCGCGCCCTACATGCGCCAGCAGCTGGTGCTGGTGAGCGACACGCACCGCATCGCAGAAGTGGGCAGCCCCGAAGATCTCAAGGGCCTGCCGCTGGCGGCCGAGCGCGGTGCTGGCGCGGCCAGTGCGCTCATGGGGTATGGCGGCGGCCTGCTGCGCGCGCAGGTCGGCATTCACAACAGCGGTGAGCTCGCGGTGCAGGCCGTGGTGGAGGGCAAGGCCGCCGCCGCGTACGTGACGCGCGCGCAGGCCGAGTCGGTGCTCTCGCACACCGAGCCGCGCCCAGGTCACATCCGCTTGAGCGCGCTCGCGCTCGGTGGTGTGCCCGACACCGGCTGGCCCGTGGGCATGGCGGTCAAGGCCGAGCACAAGGACCTGGGCCAGGCGCTGGAGCAGGCCATGAAGGCCCTGCGCGACAGCGGCGAACTGTTGGCCATCTTCCAGAAGCACGGGCTGACGCTCACCGCGCCCTGATCCGTTTTCAAGTCAAGGAAGCCACGGGTTGCACGCGCAACCAGTGGCTTCTTTTTTTGTCGCGTTCGGTGCGCCGCGTGTTGTGCCGGTTTGTGACAGGGCTTTCCCGCGTGTGCGCGGTTGCGGAACAGTCCGCACGGTCCCTGTGTGCATTCGTGCAGCGCTTTTCTCGCCAAACCCCATGGCATGGAACTTGAAGTGAACAGAGGGCCTGATGTCACAGGCCTTGCCATCAACGTTCACCCAGAGGAAGACAACATGCTTTACGCAGCCCCCGGCGCCGCCGGCGCCAAGATCGCCTACAAAGCCCAGTACGACAACTTCATTGGCGGTCGCTGGACGGCGCCGGTCAAAGGCCAGTACTTCGACGTCATCACGCCCGTCTCGGGCAAGGTCTACACGCGTGCCGCGCGTTCGACCGCCGAAGACATCGAACTCGCGCTCGACGCCGCGCACGCCGCGGCCGATGCCTGGGGCAAGACCTCGGCAGCCGAGCGCGCCAACGTGCTGCTGAAGATCGCCGACCGCATCGAAGCCAACCTGGAGCTGCTGGCCTACGCCGAGACCGTGGACAACGGCAAGGCGATCCGCGAAACGCTCAACGCCGACATCCCGCTCACCGTGGACCACTTCCGCTACTTCGCGGGTTGCGTGCGCGCGCAGGAAGGCGCGCTGAGCCACATCGACGAGCACACGGTGGCGTACCACATCCAGGAACCGCTGGGCGTGATCGGCCAGATCATTCCGTGGAACTTCCCCATCCTGATGGCGGCGTGGAAGCTCGCGCCCGCACTCGGCGCCGGCAACTGCGTGGTGCTCAAGCCGGCGGAATCCACCCCCATCAGCATCCTGATCCTGGCCGACCTCATCGCCGACCTGCTGCCACCGGGTGTGCTCAACATCGTCAACGGTTACGGCCGCGAAGCCGGCATGCCGCTGGCCACCAGCAAGCGCATCGCCAAGATCGCGTTCACCGGCTCCACCACCACCGGTCGCGTGATCGCGCAGGCCGCGGCGAACAACCTGATTCCGGCCACGCTGGAGCTCGGTGGCAAGTCGCCCAACATCTTCTTCGCCGACGTGATGGACGAGGACGACAGCTTCCTCGACAAGGCCATCGAAGGCCTGGTGCTGTTCGCCTTCAACCAGGGCGAGGTGTGCACCTGCCCGTCGCGCGCGCTGATCCACGAAAGCATCTACGACAAGTTCATGGAACGCGTGTTGAAGCGCGTGGCCGCGATCAAGCACGCCAACCCGCTGGACACCGACAGCATGATGGGCGCGCAGGCCTCGAAGGAACAACTCACCAAGATCCTCTCGTACCTGGACCTGGGCAAGCAGGAAGGCGCCGAGGTGCTGGCCGGTGGCGGACAGGCCAACCTGGGCGGCGACCTCGAGGGCGGTTACTACGTGCAGCCCACGCTGTTCAAGGGCCACAACAAGATGCGCATCTTCCAGGAAGAAATCTTCGGCCCCGTGCTGGCCGTGACCACCTTCAAAGACGAAGCCGAAGCGCTGGCGATCGCGAACGACACGCTGTACGGCCTGGGCGCCGGTGTGTGGAGCCGCAACGGCAACGTGGCGTACCGCATGGGCCGCGCCATCAAGGCCGGGCGCGTGTGGACCAACTGCTACCACGCCTACCCGGCGCACGCGGCCTTCGGCGGCTACAAGGAGTCGGGCATCGGGCGCGAGACGCACAAGATGATGCTCGACCACTACCAGCAGACGAAGAATTTGTTGGTCAGCTACAGCGAGAACAAGCTGGGGTTCTTCTGACCGGCCACGGGCTCTGTTCGTGAAACAGGGGAGGCGGGCGACCGCTTTCCCTGTTGGTCTTTCACACAAGGAGACACGCATGGTTGAAAAAGTCGTCGCCACCCCGGCCGCGGTCGAGCTGATCGAGTTGCTCAAGCGCCAGCACGGCCCCGGCCTCATGTTCCACCAGTCCGGCGGCTGCTGCGACAACAGCGCGGCCAACTGCTACCTGCTGGGCGAGATCACCACCGGCGCGGGCGACGTGTACCTCGGCGACATCGGCGGCTGTCCGTTCTACATCGGCAAGGCGCAGTACGCGTACTGGCGGCACACGCAGCTCATCATCGACGTGATCGAGGGCCACGGCGGCACCTTCTCGCTCGAAGGCCCCGAGGGCAAGGCGTTCCACACGCGTTCGCGCGTGTTCACCGAGACCGAACTGGCCGAGCTGGGCGCGCAAGATCCGGCTTGAGGACCGAGCGGCTCAGCCGCGCTCGCGCTGCGCACCCAGCTTGCGGTACACCGTCGCACGGCTGATGCCCAGCGCGCGTGCCGCTTCCTTCACGTTGCCGCGCGCGTCGTCCACCGCCTTGCGGATCATGGCGGTCTCCACATCCTTGAGCGGCAGGCCATGGCTGGTGCCATGCAGCGGGCCGCGTTCGCCGCCGGGGTTGAGCTGGGCCAGCACGCTCAGGCGCAGGCCGGACCACAGCGGCACTTCGAGCGGGCCGCGCTGCAGGCGTGCCGCGTCGAACAATGTTTCCACCGGCACCGCCAGCAACTCGCTGCAGTGGCCTGGCGCCAGGCCAGCCGCGATGCCGAGCATGTCGGCGGCCGAGCGGTTGAGCGCGGCGATCTGGCCGTCGGCATCCACGCAGACCAGGCCGTCGCTGGCGTCGCCCGGCATGCGGCCCGGCCAGCTCAGGCACAGCAGCAGGCGGTGTGGCTGGCCCAGGGTGAGGGCATTCTCGATGCTGCGCGCCGACTGCGTCACCAGGTGCTTGAGCGCGGGTTGCTCGATGACGTTGACGCCGGTGAGGTCGAGCATGCCCACGCACTGGCCGCTCGGTCCCCAGATGGGCGCGCCCGCGCAGCTGTAGACGCTGGTGTCGTCGAAGAAATGCTCGCCCCGGTGCAGCCAGACCGGTTGCAGGTCGGCCAGCGTGGTGCCGATGGCGGTGGTGCCCACGGCGCGCTCCGACAGATCGATGCCGATGCGCGCGATGCTGATGGCATGGGGGTCGTGCCGGTCCACCGGACCATTGACGTCGATCACCACGCCGCTGGCGTCGGTGAGGATCGCGAAGTAGCGCGTGTGCGCCATGGCCCGCGCGAGGGACTGGATGACGGGCGCCGCGGCACGCAGCAGCGGCTGGTTGGCGTCGATGGCGTGGCGCGCCGCACTGCTGGTGACGGTGTCGAACGTGATGTGCTGGTGCGGTTCGAGTCCGATCTCCAGGCAGCGGCGCCAGGAGCGTTCGATCCAGGGTGCCAGCACGGGCTGGTGGAGGGGCGCGCGCGATTCCAGTACGGTCTTGCGCGCCTGCTCGATCAGGGCCAGACGCTGCTGCTGAGGAACCGATGGCTGGGGCTGTGGGGTCACGATCGTCAGGGGGTTGGCTGGGCCGGGGCCGGGCTGATGATGAATCCGTGGAGCGCCCTGCCATTAGAGCAGCGTTTTTTGAAGCTGTGTTGGAACCGCTGGAGCGCTCTCGATCGTGGTGTTGCACAGGAAGAGCCGCCCACCCGACAGGATTTATCCCGTTCCGGGCCAGCGCCAGCTCCAGCGCGTTTCGCGCACCAGCGCTTCCAGGTCGGCCGTGGTGTCCAGATCGCGCGTGTAGTGCGGGTTGTCCACCGCCCACAGGCGCACGGCCTCGGGGTGCGCGGCGCGCCACTGGCGCAGGCTGGGTTGCATGGGGGTGGCGATCAGGGCGTCGCGCACGCTCGCATCGAAGATCACCGGGTGCCCGGGCTGGCCGTGCACCATGGGCACCTGCACACGGATGCCGGGGCCGCGCGCGCTGAACGCATCCAGCGCGGCCTGCACGTCGGCACCGTCGATCAGCGGTTGATCGGCCAGCAGCACCACCACCTGCTTGACGTCGTGCGCCAATGCGCGCAGGCCCGCACGCAGCGATGACGCGGTGTCGTCTTCCGGCCGGGGGTTGATCACGCACAAGGGTGCAAGCGCATCGGGCAGGCGCGTCACGTGGGCCTGGACGTCGTGCGCGTGGTGGCCGAGCACCAGCACCAGGTCGTGCCGCGCTTTGCCGCGCAGCGGTTGCAGGTGGGTGAGCAGGCGCTCCAGCAGGCTGCGGCCTTCCAGTTCCAGCAGGCATTTGGCGACGCCGCCCATGCGCCGGCCGGCGCCCGCCGCGAGGATGACGAAGCCGGTTTTCATGGCGACACGAAGCAGGTGGGGGCAGAGGCCTCCGCAGCGGACAGCGTGTTTTTCGCGTTCGCCACTTCCATGTCGCGTGGCAGCGGCACGCCGTTCTTCACCGCGAGCACCTCGGCCATCACGCTCACCGCGATCTCGGCCGGGGTCTTGCTGCCGATGTAGATGCCGATCGGGCCGCGCAGGCGCGCCAGGCTCTCGGGCGTCTGGTCGAAGTGCTCGATCATGCGTGCGTGGCGCGCTTCGTTGTTGCGGCGCGAGCCGATCGCGCCGACGTAGAAGGCTTCGGTCTCGAGTGCTTCGAGCAGGGCGAGGTCGTCCAGCTTGGGGTCGTGCGTGAGCGCGATCACGCAGCTGCGGCGGTCGACGTTGAAGGCGCGCACCACGTCGTCGGGCATGTCGGTGACGATCTCGACGCCGGGCACCGCCCATGCGCCGCGGTATTCCTCGCGCGGGTCGCACACGGTGACCGCGAAGCCGTTGAACAGCGCCATGGTGGCGAGGTATTCGGTGAGCTGGCCCGCGCCGATGAGCAGCATGCGGTACTCGGGGCCGAAGGTGTTGCTGAGCCAGCCCCCTTCGTCTTCCAGTGCCGCGGGCGTGGCGGCGGCGCGCAGTTCCACGCGGCCGGTGGCCAGCTCGGTGCGCCGCTCCACCAGACTGCCGCTGGAGAGCGTGCCCACCAGCTCGGCGAGCGAGGTGGCATCGGGGTTGAATTCGAGCACCAGTTCCAGCGTGCCACCGCAGGGCAGGCCGAAGCGGTGGGCCTCATCCGCGCTCACACCGTACTTCACGTGCTCGGGTGGGCCGGTGGGAATTTCGTGCGTGATGCCGGGGGGCGCGCTGCTGCCTTGCACCGCGCCGTGCGCGCGGCTGTAGCGGTAGATCAGGTCGTCTTCGATGCAGCCGCCCGAGACCGAGCCGACCACCGCGCCGGTTTCGCACAGCGCCATGACCGAGCCCACCGGTCGCGGCGAAGAGCCCCAGGTGCGCACGACCGTGGCGAGAAGGGCGCGCCGTCCCTGTGCGCGCCAGCCTTGCAGCGTGCGCAGGACGGTGACATCCAGGTTTTCCACTCTTTCTATCCTTTCGTTGTCATGTAAATCACCGCAGCCACGACGATCGCGATGGCGGCCCAGGCCCAGCTCGGCATGCCCTTGCTGGCCACCGGCGCGGGGGCTGCGACAACGGCGGCGGTGGTGGTCGCGGCGCTCGGGTAGCGGCTCTGCAGGGCTTCGTCGAAGCGGCGGAAGAAGTCTTCGGCCAGCGACTTGGCCGCGCCATCGATCAGGCGTTGGCCCAATTGCGCGATTTTCCCACCCACGGTGGAGTGCACGGTGTAGCCGAGTTCGCAGCCGGTGTCTTTGGGCGTGAGCTGCACGGCGGCCTCGCCCTTGCCGAAGCCGGCCACGCCACCTTGTGCGTCGAAGCCGATCTTGTA
Organism: Hydrogenophaga sp. 2FB; assembly: GCF_005503365.1. GTDB lineage: Bacteria > Pseudomonadota > Gammaproteobacteria > Burkholderiales > Burkholderiaceae_C > Hydrogenophaga. The sequence goes on along the minus strand of NZ_SCML01000033.1, from coordinate 50,949 downwards.
CGACTGCGGCGGCACGATGTCGGAGAGCAGCACGCGCCCGCTGAAGCGCGCGGCCACGGGGCCGATCTTGATGGCGGTGGTGACAGCGTAGGTATTGGGTTCGGTGGCTTCGAATTTTTCGCAACCCGGGATGCAGGCTTTGAGCATCTCCGGGTCGTTGAGGGCTTCCCAGGCTTGTTGTTGGGTGACGGCGAGCGTGCGGCTGCCTTGCATGTCCATGGGGGTTCTCCTGTCAGGTCGGGATGATGAATGAAATGGCGGATTTCAGCCGCGTTGCATCAACGCAGCCATGGACCGCGCGAGGTCTTCGAGTCGGCTGAGGTTGTGCACGGCGAGCATGCCGTGCGCGTGGCGGTGCAGCACGCTCGCGCCGGTGGCCAGCGGTGCATAGCCGTCGTAGCGCAGCAGCGGGTTGAGCCAGAGCAGCTTGCGGCTGTGGCGGCCGAGCCATTGCAGCTCTTCTTCGAGTTGCTCGGGTGTGCCGGTGTCCAGGCCGTCGGTGATGAGCAGCACCACGGTGCGCCGGCCCACGAGGCAACGTTTGTGCCGGGTGCGCAGTTGGGCGAGCGACGCGCCCAGGCGCGTGCCGCCCGCAAAATCGGCGATGGCGTCGTTGGCGAGTTCGAGCATCTGGTCGGTGTCGCTGTGGCGAAACGCGGCGCGCAGGTCGGTCAACTCGGTGCCGAAAGCGAAGGCCGTGCGCGGCGTGCCGTGCGTGGCCTGGTGCAGGAAGGCGAGCAGCAGGCGCGCGTAGCGTTCCATGGAGCCGGAGATGTCGACCAGGATCAGCAACGGCAGCGGCTGTGGCCGGCGGCTCATCATGGGCACGCGCAGCAGCTCGCCGTCGTGCCGGCGCGCCTCCTGCAGGGCGCGCGCCCAGTTCGGGCGGTGGCCGCGCGATGCGGCGCGTTCGCGGCGCGAGCGGATGGGCGGCAAGGGCAGGGGGATCTCGCGCACGAGCTGTTCGACGAGGCGAAACTCGCTGGCGGAGAGGCCGGCAAAGTCGGCGTGGCGCAGGCGCTGCTGGTCGCTGGCGGTCATGGCCGCATCGATCTTCAGTTCGGTCTCGCCCTGGTTGGGCGTGCGCGCCTTCAGGCCGGCCACGCTCAGGGCTTCCTGCACGCGCGCCTTGCGCCGCACGGGGTTCGCTTTCGCGGCCTTGGGCAGCATCTGGGAGAGCAGTTGTTGGGCGAGTTCGGGGTTGCGGAAGAAGGCGTCGAACATCTCGTCGAACACGCCGATGTCCTGCGGGCGGCTGACCATCACGGCTTCGAGCGCGGCGCGCAGGTCGTCGCGGCGCGCCACGCCCACCATTTCAGCGGCGGTGATGGCGAGCACCACGCGGCTGCTGTCCACCGGCACACCAGCACGGCGCAAGGCGCGGCCGAAGGCGGTGATGTGGTCGGGCAGCTTCCCGCTTCTTGCGTCGCCCAGGATCATTTTTGTTCTGCCTGGTTTGTACCTGCACATCGCTTTTTTATGCCAGCACATCGCGCTGCCGGCTGGCGTGGTCCGCGTTCTCCGGCGCGGGCTCGCGGGCGTCTGCTCGGGCATCCCCGCACCACTGCGTGAAGGCCGTGGCGGGCGCTCATCTGGGTGCTACCGGGTTGAGCTGCGCGTGGGTGTGCCCGCGGCTGTTTTCGGTGGCGTGCCTGGGTGCCACTGGGGTCGATGGGGTGGGTGTCCGGGCGCAGGCGCCATTCGCGGTTGCCACAGAGCGTGCATGCCAACCGCGGTGTTGACGAAGAGGTGCATGAGCACCCGAGCAGACGCCCGCGAGCCCGCGCCGGAGAACGGGCACACGCACCAGCGGCCCTGAGAAGACCCAGGCAAGGAAGGACCCCGAATTCGAACCAGAAGCAAAACAAGCAAGCAAGGTCCCCGAATTCATACAGGTTCCGGCGCGAGCAACTGGTCGAGGATCGGCAACAAGGCCGCCACATCCTCGCGCTGCTTGAAGAGGATGCCGGCCGTGTCCTGGATCACCTCCGGGTCCAGCGTGAGCGTGTCCAGCGCCACCAAAGCCTTCGCCCATTCCACACTTTCCGCGATGCCAGGACTGCGCTGGAAGGCGTTGGCGAACGGCTGGTTGCGCAGGCGCGAGACAAAGCGCGTGACCTGCTCGGTGAGCGCCGCGCTGGCCTCGGGCACCTGGCTCTTCACGATGGCGAGTTCACGCTCGCGGTCGGGGTAGTCGAGCCACTGGTACAGGCAACGGCGCTTCACCGCGTCGTTGAGGTCGCGCGTGCGGTTGCTGGTGAGGATGGTCAGTGGCGCGGCCACGGCCTTGATGGTGCCGAGTTCGGGAATGCTCACCTGGTATTCGCCCAGGTATTCGAGCAGGAAGGCCTCGAACGGTTCGTCCGCGCGGTCCACCTCGTCGATCAACAACACCGCGCCCGGCTCGGGCGTTTGCAGCGCCTGCAACAAGGGTCGGCGGATCAGGTAGCGCGCCTGGTAGACCTCGCGCTCGATCTCGTCGGGCGTGGACGTGGCCTGCGCCGCGCGCATGTGCAGCAGCTGCGCGGTGTGGTTCCATTCGTAGAGAGCCTCGCGCTGCTCCATGCCGTCGTAACACTGCAGGCGCAGCAGCGGGCGGCCGAGCACCTTGGCCAAGGCCTTGGCGAGCTCGGTCTTGCCCACGCCGGGCTCGCCTTCGAGCAGCAGCGGGCGCTGCAGGCGCATCGCGAGAAACACGGCGGTGGCCAGCCGCCGGGGAGCGTGGTAGCCCACACCCTGCAGGGCATGGGTGAGGCCGTCGATGGTGCTGGTGTCGTCGGGCACCCGCGTCATCCACCGTTCGCCTGCCGCACCGCGGCCTGCGTCTGCACGGTGACGAGGTGCGCCCGGTAGGCCGCGCTGGCGTGCAGGTCGCCGCTGATGTCGCTGGCGTCGATCGCCACGTCTTTCACCGCGTCGGGCGTGAAGCTCTTGCCCAGCGCCGCTTCCAGCCCCTTGTGGCGGAACACGCCGTTGCCCGTGCCGGTGATGGCCACGCGCGCGCCACCCGCGGTCTGCGCCACGAACACGCCCACCAGCGCGAAACGCGAAGCCGGCTGGCGGAACTTGGCGTAAGCCGCCTTGGTGGGGACGGGGAAACGGACCGCGGTGATCAGCTCGCCCGGCTCCAGCGCGGTGGTGTAGAGGCCCTGGAAGAAATCGTCGGCGGCGATCTCGCGCTTGTCGGTGACGACGGTGGCGCCCAGGCCCAGCACCGCGCTGGGGTAACAGGCGGCGGGGTCGTTGTTGGCCAGGGAACCACCGATGGTGCCGCGCGCGCGGACCTGGCGGTCACCAATGCCGTCGGCCAGCGCCGCCAGCGCGGGGATGTGTTTGCGCACGTCGGCGTTGTTGGCCACGTCCTGGTGGCAGGTCATGGCGCCGATGACGACGTTCTGCCCCTCGACCTTGACGCCGCGCAGGTCGGCAATGCCGCCGAGGTCCACCAGGTTCTCCGGCCGCAGCAGGCGCTGCTTCATCGAGGCGATCAGGGTCTGGCCACCGGCCAGGGGTTGCGCGCCACCGCTGCTGAAGCGCTTGGCGTCGGCCAGGGTCTTGGGCTGTTCGAGTGTGAATGCGTACATGGTGTGCTCCTTACTGCTTGGCCGAGCGAATGGCTTCCCACACGCGGGCGGGGCTGGCGGGCATGTCGATGTCTTTCACACCGAGCGGCGCGAGCGCGTCCAGCACGGCGTTGATCACCGCCGGCGGCGAGCCGATGGCACCGGCCTCGCCGCAGCCCTTGGTGCCCAGCGGGTTGGTGGTGCAGGGGGTGCACACGTGGCCCAGGCGGAAGTCGGGCACGTCGTCGGCGCGCGGCATGGCGTAGTCCATGAACGAGCCGGTCACGAGCTGGCCGGTTTCGCGGTCGTACACGCAGTTCTCGAGCAGCGCCTGGCCAATGCCCTGGGTGAGACCGCCATGCACCTGGCCTTCCACGATCATCGGGTTGATGATGGTGCCGAAGTCGTCCACCGCGGTGAAGCGGTCGATGCGCACCACGCCGGTGTTCGGGTCCACCTCCACTTCGCAGATGTGCGTGCCCGCGGGGAAGGTGAAGTTGGTCGGGTCGTAGAACGCGGTTTCGTTCAGGCCCGGCTCCAGCTTGTCCAGCGGGTAGTTGTGCGGCACATAGGCAGTGAGCGCGACCTGGCCGAAGGTGACCTTCTTGTCGGTGCCTTTCACGGTGAACTCGCCGTTGGCGAAGTCCACATCGGCATCGCCCGTTTCCATCAAATGGGCCGCGATCTTCTTCGCCTTGGCTTCGATCTTGTCGAGCGCGCGCATGATGGCCGCACCGCCCACCGAGATGGAGCGCGAGCCGTAGGTGCCCATGCCGAAGGGCACGCGGCCGGTGTCGCCGTGCACGATGTCGACCTGCGATGGGTCCAAGCCCAGGCGCGAGGCCACCACCTGCGCGAAGGTGGTCTCATGCCCCTGGCCGTGGCTGTGCGAGCCGGTGAACACCGTCACGCTGCCGGTGGGGTGCACGCGCACTTCGCCGCATTCGAACAGGCCAGCGCGCGCACCGAGCGCACCCGCCACGTTCGACGGCGCGAGACCGCAGGCCTCGATGTAGCTGCTGTAGCCCACGCCGCGCAGCAAGCCCTTGGCCTTGGAGGCGGACTTGCGCTGCTCGAAGCTGGCCATCTCGGCCAGCTCGTTCGCTTTCTCCATGCAGGCCGGGAAGTCACCCGTGTCGTACTGCAGCGCCACCGGCGTCTGGTACGGGAACTCGGTGATGAAGTTGCGGCGTCGGATCTCGTCTTGCGACAGGCCGGTTTCCCATGCGGCGCGGCTGACGATGCGCTCGAGCAGGTAGGTGGCCTCGGGTCGGCCCGCGCCCCTGTAGGCGTCGACGGGCGAGGTGTTGGTGAACCACGCGTCCACCTCCACGTAGACCTGCGGCGTCTTGTACTGGCCGGCGAGCAGCGTGGCGTACAGGATGGTCGGCACGGCGGTGGAGAAGGTGGAGAGGTAGGCGCCGAGGTTGGCGTCGGTGTGCACCTTGAAGGCGAGGAAGTGACCGTCCTTGTCGAGCGCCATTTCGGCATGCGTCACGTGGTCGCGGCCGTGGGCGTCGCACAGGAAGGCTTCCGAGCGGTCGCAGTTCCACTTGATCGCGCAGTTGAGCTTCTTCGACGCCCACGTCAGGCACACGTCTTCGGCGTACAGGAAGATCTTCGCGCCGAAGCCACCGCCCACGTCGGGTGCGATCACGCGCACCTTGTGCTCGGGCAGGCCGAGCACGAAGGCCGTCATGAGCAGGCGCTCGACGTGCGGGTTCTGGTTGGCCACGTAGAGCGTGTAATCGTCACCCGCGCGGTTGTAGGTGGCGATGGCCGCGCGCGGCTCCATCGGGTTGGGCGCGAGGCGGTTGTTGATCAGGTCGATCTTGGTCACGTGCGCGGCGTTGGCGAACGCGGCGTCGACCTGCCCCTGGTCACCGATGGCCCACTTGTAGCAGTGGTTGTCGGCGGCGGCGTCGTGCAGCGTGGGCGCACCCGATTTCTGCGCGTCGCGCACGTCCACCACGGCGGCCAGTGGTTCGTAGTCCACGTCCACCAACTCGGCGGCGTTCTTCGCGTTCTCCAGCGTGTCGGCCACCACCATGGCGACGTGGTCGCCCACGTAGCGCACCTTGCCGAAGGCGAGGATGGGGTGCGGTGGCTCCTTCATGGGCTGGCCGGCGGTATCGGTGATGAGCCAGCCGCAGGGCAGGCCGTTGACCTTGTCGGCCGCGACGTCGTTGCCGTCCAGCACACCGATCACGCCCGGGGCCTTGAGCGCGGCGCTCTTGTCGATCTTGCGGATGTTGGCGTGCGCGTGCGGCGAACGCACGAAGACCGCGTGGTGCATGTTGGGCAACACGATGTCGTCGGTGTACTGACCGGCACCGGTCAGGAAGCGGTAGTCCTCCTTGCGCAGCAGCGATTCGCCGATGTGCGGGAGTTTGGAGAAGTCGGATGCACCCATGATGTTTTGCTCCTCAGGCTTTCATGCTGGCAGCGCCTTGCTGCACAGCCTTGACGATGTTCTGGTAACCGGTGCAGCGGCACAGGTTGCCTTCGAGGAGTTCGCGGATCTCGGTCGCGCTCGCGCCGGGGTTCGACTTGCACAGGCTCACCGAACTCATCACCATGCCGGGCGTGCAGAAGCCGCACTGCAGGCCATGGCAATCCTTGAACGCGGCCTGCATCGGGTGCATGGTGCCGTCGGCGGCCGCCAGGCCTTCGATGGTGGTGACGTCACGGCCCGCCACCTGGGCCAACAACATGTTGCAGGACTTCACCGCCATGCCGTCGAGCAACACCGTGCAGGCGCCGCATTGCGCGGTGTCGCAACCCACGTGGGTGCCGGTGAGTTTGAGGTGTTCGCGGATCGCCTGGACCAGCAGCGTGTGGGGCGGCGCGTCGAGGGTCACGGGTTTGCCGTTGACCGTGAGTTGAACCTGCATGGTTTGTCTCCTTGTTGTGGTGGTGGGGCATAACAAGTTGAGCACGCGCGACGGGCGGTGATTTGCGGGTTTACCCTGAAATCGCGCCTCTGGTTCCAACGATTCTCAAATTGAGACGCGGCACCGGCGCGGGTGGCGTCAGAGCGGGCTGGAGGGCCGGGTGGCTTCCGCGCCGTAGCGCAGGCGCACCACCGTGCCCTCGACCACCTGCAGGTGCACGCTGGCCCGGCGGTACGACCACTTGCGGTCGATGCCCGGCGTCAAGGGTTCCTGCCGGCTCTTGGTGCTGATTTCCAGCCCGTAGCTCGACCGCAGCGAGGCCGTGAGCCGCTGCGCGATGGCCCGCGCCTGCGTGGCCGAATCGGTGTGCGCCTGCAGCACGACGCGCGTGAGCTTGTCCTGCTCGAAGGCGAAGTCCACCGCGAAGTCGGCATCGACCAGTTCGACGCGGGGAATGTGCAGCAGCACGCGGCCGTCGGCGCTGGCCGGCGTGTCCGCCGGTGCGGGCAAGGCCTCGGGAACGAGGGCGCTGACTTGGGCCACGGTCGCGCCCGCGGGCACGCCGCGCCACAGCGCTTGCGCCGAAGCGCCGACAGACAGCACCAGCAGGGCGGCGCAGACGAGTATCTTGTTCATGTGACGGGTTGGACGCTCACGCGGCCACAGAGTTCGGCGGGGGTCGGAACCCGAGCCCGTGGCTCCGTCGGTTGGCCGGGAGAATAACCCGGTTGGGGTGCGGGCCTACTTGGGCCGGGGACGCTCCAGCCTGGGTTGCACCGCCTGCAGCTGCCCGGCGCGCAACGCCACCACCGCGTGGGCCACGGCCAGCGCCACGTTGCGCGTTTCTTCCTGCACGCCGGTGTCCTCGTCCAGGGCATCGTGGCTGTTGTAGTAAGGCTCGTAGTAGCCGATGAAACGGTCCAGCCGGGCGTGGGCGCCGGCGTCGATGAAACCCATCCAGTCCAGCCAGTCGCACAGCGAGCGGCGCGTGCCTTCGATGCCCGCCACGTCGCCGTGCACCACCACGCCGTAGGCCCGCCCGGCCAGGTGCTGCGGGTAGTCCCAGCCGGCTTCCTCGACGGCCTTGGCCTTGGCGGGGTTCTTGCCGCCGGTGGAGGTCGGGTCGGGGTTGCCGCCGTCGGCGCAGACCAGGCGGTCGATCATCAGCTTGAGCGGGCTCGGGCTCTGGTACCAGTAGACCGGGGTGACGATGAGCACCGCGTGCGCGGCGGTCCAGCGCTCGTAGATCTCGGCCATCCAGTCGTGCGTCTGGTTCAGCGCGTGGTTGGGGTAGCAGCTGCAGGGCCAGTGGCAGAGCGGCTGGGCGGTGGACACGCAGCCCTTGCAAGGGTGGATGTGCAGCGCGTAGCTGGAGGTGAGCAGGCTCAGGTCCAGCAGGTCCACGTCCATCTTTTCCTGCTCCAGCGCTTTCCGCGCGATCTTCGTGAGCCGGAAGGTCTTGGACATTTCGCCAGGACAGGTGCCGTCGTTGCGCGCAGAGCCGCAGATCAGCAGCACGCGCGACGGTGTTTCGGGCCGGGACCAGCGCGCCTGCGCCGCGTCGATGCGGGTCTTCGTGGCCACCCATTCGGACGACAGCTCGTACTCGGGGTCGGCGTAGCCCGGGCCCGCCTTCTGCGTCAGCGGTGCCTTGCGGCCTTCGATGTAGGCGTCCCAGGCGATGGCTTCGAGGCGTTCGATGCTCTGGTCCTCGGCGCGGAACGCCGGGTCCACGAAGAAGGCGCGAAACCGTTCGCTGAACTGTTGGCGTGTCAGCGGATCGGGTGCCTGGCCTTTGCGGACGTCGGTCATGCTGCTCAATATGAAAGCGGCGCCGATGGGCGTCTGTTCGATATCGCACGGTGGGGCGCGTCAACTTAAGATTCTCCATCTGGAAACGATGGATGACAAACATGACCGCTCTGACGCTGCACTACCACCCGCTGTCTTCCTACTGCCACAAGGTGCTGATCGCGCTCGATGAGCTGGGCGTCCAGGCCGACAAGCGCCTGCTGAACCTGGGCGATCCCGCGGAACGTGCCGCGTTCCTCGCGCTGTGGCCGACCGGCAAGATGCCCTTGCTGATCGACAAGGGAGAGGTTGTTCCCGAGACGAGCATCATCATCGAGCACCTGCAGCGCACACATGCCGCGCCCGGCCGCACGCTGATCCCGCACGATGCGAATGAAGCGCTGGAAGTGCGTTTGTGGGACCGCCTGTTCGACCTGTACGTGATGACGCCGATGCAGGCCTTCACGGCGGATCTGTTGCGGGCCGAAGCCGAGCGCGATCCGCTCAACGTGACCCGTGCCCGCGACATGCTGCTGTCGTCCTACGCCATGATCGACCAACATCTTGAGGGGCGAAACTGGGTGACGGGCGGCGCCTTCAGCATGGCCGATTGCGCCGCCGCGCCCGCCTTGTTCTATGCCGTGACCTACGTGCCGTTGGCGCCGGAGCACGACCGCCTGGCGGCCTACTTCGAACGCTTGCTGGAACGCCCTTCGGTGGCGCGCACCGTGGACCAGGCGCGGCCGTATTTCAAGTTCTATCCGGGACGCAAGGGTCTGTCGCGGCGCTTCTTCGAACCGGAGAACGTCTGAAAGACGCAAGCGTCAGTGCACCGACTGCGCACGCGCCGGCACGGCGTAACTGAGCGGTTCCAGTGCGGCCTGGATGCGCGCCATCTGCGCCGCGCTGACGAGACCGCCCAGCAGCTTCTGGAACCTCGGCTCCAGCGCGCCGGAGACGATGTACTGCCAGCGGTAGGCCTTGAGCAGCGTGGCGTTCACCTGCTCGGCGTGCTCCCGGTCACCGGCCATGCCGCTGACGTTCAGAAAGTACGCCGCGTCGGCCTTGGCCTGCGCCTGCAGGATGCCGTCGACGCCGCCGACCAGCGCGATCAGGTCGTCCACCGCCGCATCGCGTTGGGCGTCGGACGTCAGCTTGGCGTCTTCACGCGCCCATTCCAGCTCGTCGATGATCGCGTGCTGCGACTCTTCCTTCCAGTGGAACAGGAACACATCCTTGAAGAGCGGTGACAGGCCCGTGGCGGCGTCGATGCTGGCGCGGTAGTGCGCCTGCGAGAACAGCTCGATGTGGCAGGTGAGCGCCAGCACGGCCCAGGTGGATTTGCCCAGCACGAACGCGGCCACGTCGTTGGGGGAGATGTCGAAGCGGTAGCCGATGGGCATGTCCACCGCCACCAGCTGCTCGATGCGGCGGAACAGCTCCTGGTGCTTCAATTCCTCGTCGGTGAAGCGCACGATGGCTTCAAGCGCGGTCTGGTCACCGAGCCAGTGGTCGCGGCTCACCTCCAGCATCTTCGCGCCAATGAAGCGTTCGACCAGGCCGAACATGTTGGCGTAGGTGCGGCCCTGTACCTGGCTCAGGAAGCGGTGTTCGCCGGGGCTCAGGAAGGGCAGTTCGTCGGCCAGCGACAGGCCGTCGGGCAGGAAGGTGTGGTTGAGGTCGAAGCCGCGGCCACGGATCACGTCGTGGTCGATGTCCCAGCGGATGCGTTTGGAGACTTCGATGGTCCTGGCGTAACGCGGCGTGTCGAGCGGGGTGGTGTGGGTTTGCATGGCGCTTCCTTTCGGGTGGGGTCCGTCGTGTCGACGTGAACGAAGGATTCACCGGTGCGCGCGCTGGCGCATGGGGTGGATGTCCCACGTCCCCCGAGTGGGTAGAGCGCAGCCGCAAAGGCATAGGACGCGCGGCCCAGGCGCGCGAGAATGGCGCATGCCCGCCGTGCCGAGCCCACCCTCGAACCTGCGCCAGAGCCTGCGCTTCTGTACCGCGGCCGATGGCACGCGCATTGCCATCGCCTCGATCGGCTCGGGTCCGCCGCTGCTGCGTGCCGCGCACTGGCTGAGCCATGTCGAACACGACCTGCACAGCCCGGTCTGGCGGCCGTGGCTGGCCGAGCTCGCGCGCGACCACCAGTACATCCGCTACGACCAACGCGGTTGCGGCCTGTCCGACAGCGCGGTGGCGGACTTCTCGCTCGACGCCTGGGTGGGCGACCTCGAGGCCGTGGTCGACAGCCTGGGCCTGCGCCGCTTCCCGCTGATCGGCATGTCGCAAGGCGGCGCGGTGGCGATCGCCTATGCCGTGCGGCATCCCGAGAAGGTGTCGCACCTGGTCCTGCCCGGTGCGTACGCGCGCGGCGCGCTGCAGCGCGCCACCCACGATGCCGAGCGGCTGGAAGCAGAGACCCTGGTCAACCTGATCCGCCTGGGCTGGGGCCGCGACAACGCCGCCTTCCGCCAGGTGTTTACCAACCAGTTCATTCCCGGCGGCACGCCGGCGCAGCACCAGTGGTGGAACGAACTGGAGCGCCTGACCGCCAGCCCCGAGAACGCTGCGCGCACGCTCGACGCGTTTCACCGCGTCGACGTGACCGCACTCGCGCGCCAATTGCGCGTGCCCACGCTGGTGTTGCACGCGCGCGGCGACGCGCGCGTGCCGTTCGACGAAGGGCTGCGACTGGCGGCGCTGATCCCGGGGGCGCGTTTCGTGCCGCTGGAGAGCGACAACCACGTGCTGCTCGACACCGAGCCGGCGTGGTCCACCTTCCTGCTCGAACTGCGCAACTTTCTGGGCAGCGCGCCGGCCGATGACAACGCGGTGCTGACACCCGCCGAGCGCGACGTGTTGCGCCTGGTGGCCCTCGGCCTGGACAACGCGGCCATCGCGTTGCAGTTGAGCAAGAGCGAGAAAACGGTGCGCAACCAGGTGTCGAGCATCTTCGACAAGCTGGGTGTGCACACACGGGCGGAGGCGATCGTGTACGTGCGCGACCGGGAGTCCCCTTGAGGTGGTGGGGGCGTCGGCTCAGGAGGGCGTGCGGTTTTTTCGGTAGGAGTTCTTCAGGAGAATCTTGCCGGCTCGAAACGTGAACAGATCGCAACCGTGCACTTCAACGCGCGAGCCATCCGACCGTGTGCCCCGAAACGTCCATTCCGAAACCCCTCGGTCTCCCTGGACACAATGGCGCGCATCTGCCCAATGGGCGTCCGGGAAGACGGCCCAGACGTCCGAGAACGCAGCGCGCACGGCCTCCCTTCCGACGTAGCGGGCGCCACAGGCATCGGGGCCGGCAGACGATTCGAAGACGCAATCCTCGGTCATGAACGACATGAGCGCGTCCACATCGTGCCGGTTCCATGCGTCGGCAAACGCCTGCAGAAATTCCGTGGTGACTTCGGGAACAGCGGTTTCCATATCGCACCTCCTGGTGGAGTGTGTCGCGCTTCGCGTGTCACGTCCACACGAAGAAGAGCCCGCGCATGGCGGGCCGCTGGGGAGGACGATGCTCAGCCCATCTGACGGCTGCCCAGCGGTGAGCCGGGGATGCGCTGGTCTCGCGGTGTGTCGTCGGGCTGCTCTCGAACCATGCGGGACGGCCGCTTTTTCTGCCGGTCGACGTGAGACTGCGGACTGTGGGCCGAGCCCTTGCGCTGGGGGCTGTTCGTGCTGTGCGTGGATGCCATGGTGTGTCTCCCGGAAGCGTCGCGTGCGGGTCGCCTGGTGCGACCTTGTCGTGAGTATTCGGCGGGCGTTTTGCGGCGTCTGTTCGGTGGCTCACAGAGCCACAAATCCGCCGCCCGGTCCTATACTGGACCGCTGGCTCACCGAGCCCCGAATGGGTTCTTCGACGCCAGTTCCACTGCGCTGAGAAAGGACTGCATATGCTGGCCAATGCTGCGGTTACCACCATGCTCCCGGTCATCGACATGGATCGGGCGCGCGGGTTCTACGAAGGGCGCCTTGGGCTGGTGCCCGGCGGTTTGCGACCGGATGGCAAGTTCGTCTACCGGGTGGGTGGCAGCACCCTGGCGCTGTTTCCCAAGCCCGAAGGCACCAAGGCCGAACACACCGCGATCAGCTTCCAGGTCGACGACATCGCCGCGACCATTGGCGTGTTGAAGAAGGCGGGCGTGGTGTTCGAGGACTACGATTTCCCGGACTTCAAGACCGTCAACCACGTGTGTGTGCTCGGCTCGGAAAAGGCCGCCTGGTTCAAGGACCCGGAAGGCAACTACCTGTGCCTGCACGAGGACGTTGCGCCGACCTGACCGGGTTAAACCGGCGTGAACCAGACCGCCGCTGTGCGCATGCCCAGCCAGGTCAGCAACAGCGAGCCGAACAGGTGCAGGCTGGTGGTGCCGATGGCCAGAAGCACGCGGCCGTGCTGGAGCATGCCCAGGACCTCGGCCGAGAAGGTCGAGAAGGTGGTGAGCGCGCCCAGGAAACCCGTGATGACCGCGAGCCGCCAGGCCGGGTCGAGTTGCGTCTGGCTTTGAAAGAACACCACCGCCACGCCCACCACGTAGGCGCCGATCCAGTTCGCCGCCAGCGTGCCCCAGGGCAGCACCGCCGCGCTCTGGTTGAGCCAGAGGCTCAGGCGCCAGCGCGCGAGGGCGCCGAGCACGGCACCGAGGCTGATGGCGATGACGCTGTGCACGGCGTTGTCGGGGGCTCAATGCCGATCAGAACGGCGGGCCTTCGTCGTCCGCGTCGGCGGTGACGGGTTCGCGAGGGGCCGGTGCGGGCGTCGCCTCGCCGTCCGCAGCCGCTGCGCCGAAAGCCATCTCGCCACCGAGCGCTTCGATCAGCTCGGGAATGAGCTTCTGCAGCTCACCGGTGGACAGCGCCACGTCGGCGTCAAAGCCGTTCTCGCCTTCGTCGGCCCGGCCGTCGAACACGCCTTCGAGGAAGTTGATCTTCTTGACCGCCAGCGACTCGGTGAGGGTGAAGCCGATGCGGCCTTCCCAGCTCATGGCCAGGCGCGTGGGCAGCTTGCCTTCGGTGATGTGCTTGCGCACCTCTTCGGTGGCGAGGTTGTGGCGCGTGAATTTCACGGCCGACTTCTCCTCGTCGCCCGACTTGAGCTCGCACTCGCGCTCCACCGCGAAGCCGCCCGGCCATTCGTCGGGCGTGGTGGCCGAGAGCCATTGCGTCATGGCGGTCTGCGGCGTCACGGCGGTTTGCAACAGCGTGATGGCCAGACCGTCGAAGGCGCGCACGAGGGCCGTCACCAGCTCGTCCAGTTTGCCCTGGCTGCTCGCGTCGGTGACCAGCCAGCCATTCTGCAGGTCGATCCAGACCCAGACGTTCATTTCGCGCGCGAACGCCTGCGGCAGCAGGGCCAGCAGCGCGTCTTCGCGCAAGGCCTTGGTTTCCTTTTTGCCAGGCTTGCGGCCGGTGGTGGCCTCGATGTGGTCGGCTTCTTCCTGCGCCTTCTTGCGCACCACGGAGCCGGGCACGCCCTTGGTCTCCATCTGAAACTTCAGGATGCGTTGGCCGGCCACCGATTCCACCAGCGGGCCATGGGCCTCGCCGCGCGGCTCGACCCAGCCCACCGATTTGTCCTGCGAAGCGCCGCAGGGCACGAAACGGGCTGCGTCCAGCGCAGCTTCCATGGCTTCCAGCGTCGCGGACCAGCCGGGCGCGATGCGGTAGATCGTCACATTCTTGAACACGGGGAAATCCTCAAAAAAAGCAAACCGCCGCACGGTGGCGGCGGGGATGCGTCAGTGTAGAGGATGCGACTCGGGCCGGCTGTTACAACTACCGTTCCTTGCCCATGAACAGGTCGGGCAGCACGGTGACGATGGAAGGGAAGACGGTGATGAGTGCGATGGCCAGGATCATGCAGGCGAAGAAGGGCAGGGTGACCTTGGCGATGCGGTTGCTGTCGATGCCGGTCATGTTCTGTAACACGAACAGGTTGAAGCCCACCGGCGGCGTGATCTCCGCGATCTCGATCAGCATGATGATGAAGATGCCGAACCACACGAGGTCGAAACCGGCTTGCTGGATCATGGGCAGTACCACGGCGGCGGTCAGCACGATCATGCTGATGCCGTCGAGCGCCGCGCCGAGCACGAGGTAGACGATCACCAGCACGAAGATGAGGCCGTAGGGCGAGAGGTCCAGGCGCTCGACCAGTTCGGCGAGCTCGCGCGGGATGCCGGTGAACGCCATGGTCTTGGTGAGGAAGGCGGCGCCCGCGAGGATGAACATGATCATGCAGCTCACGCGCGTGGCGCCGGTGAGGCCCTGCCAGAAGTTGCGCCAGGTCAGCTGCCGGCTCACGCCCGCGATGGCGAGCGAGCCGACCACGCCGTAGGCCGCGCATTCGGTGGCCGTGGCAATGCCCGAGACCAGCACCCAGACGATGAAGACGATGAGCAGGCCGCAGGGAATGAGGCTGCCGGAGCGCCGCATTTTTTCGGCGAAGGTGGTGGGCGCCTCGGCCGGTGGCACCTTGTCGGGGTTGCGCAGGCTCCACCAGATGATGTAGCCGGAGAACAGGCCCATCAACAGGAAGCCCGGCAGGAAGCCGGCGAGGAAAAGGCGGATCACGCTGGCGTCGGCCGCCACGGCGTACACCACCATGGTGATGGACGGCGGGATCAGGATGCCCAGGCCGCCGGCTGCGGCGAGTGAGCCGAGGGCGAGGTTGCGGTCATAGCCGCGCTTGTCCAGCTCGGGCAAGGCGACCTTGGCGATCGTGGCGCAGGTGGCGGCGGACGAGCCGGAGACCGAGCCGAAGATGCCGCAGCCGAGCACGGTGGTGTGCATCAGGCGGCCAGGCACGCGCGAGAGCCAGGGCGAGAGGCCGTCGAACATCTGCTCGGACAGCCGGGTGCGGTAGAGGATCTCGCCCATCCAGATGAACAGCGGCAGGGCCGCGAGTTCCCAGCTGGCCGTGGTCTCCCAGAAGGCGGTGAAGAGGTTCTTGCCCGGTAGCGTGGTGGTGAAGAAGGCCTGGCCGACCCAGCCGACGATGGCCAGCGTCATGGCGATCCAGACCCCGCCACCGAGCATCAGCAGCATGATGAAGAGCAGCAGGGCCCCGATTTCAAGCAGGCCCATTCAAAGCTCCTCGGAAAAATCACCGCGCGCGTGCCGCTCCTCGACGCGCACCACATAACTCGGGCGGCCACCGCGCAGCACGGTGACGCATTCGTCCAGCGCCGCGATCACCAGGATGAGGGTGCCGACCACGACGCTCATCTGCGGGATCCAGATCGGGATGGCGACCATGTTGCCGGCGATGTCGTTGAAGACGTAGCTCTCGTAAGTGAAGAGCGCGGCCCAGTAGCCGAGGTAGCTCACCATGGCGGTTGCCACCACGAGGGCGAACACCTCCAGCCAGGGTCGCACACGCGGGCTTGCCACCTCCAGCAGCAGCGTGACGCGCACGAAGTCGCCATTGCGAAAGCTGTAGGCCATGCCCAGAAACGCGGCGGCGGCGCACAGCCAGGCCACCACGTCGTTGACCCAGGACACGCGCCACTCGAGCAAACGCCCGAGGGACGCCCAGACCATCAAGACCAGGATGCCCAGCACGCACAGGGCGGCCAGGGCGCCTCCCAGTGCGTACAGACCGTCCAGCGCGCGCCTCACGGGGCCGCGCGCGGCGGCCGGTGCATCCAGGGACATCACGTGTTCAGCGGGCGAAGCTGTCGATCAGGGTCTTGCCTTCGGGGCCGGCTTTCTCCTGCCATTCCTTGAGCATGGTGTCGCCCACCTTCTTGAGGTCAGCCTTGAGCTGGGCCGACGGCGGCGTGACGGTCATGCCGCGCGCCTTGAGGGTGGCGAGGGTGTCGGTGTTGACCTTCTGCGATTCGGCCCAGCCGCGCGTTTCGGCATCGGCGGCGGCCTTGAGCACTGCGTCCTGCGTGGGCTTGTCCAGCGCGTCGAAGGCCTTGCGGTTGGCGAACACGGCGTTCTTGGGCAGCCAGGCCTGCACGTCGTAGTAGAACTTCAGGTGTTCGTAGAGCTTGCTGTCCACGCCGGTGGCGCCGGAGGTCATGTTGGTCTCGACGACGCCGGTGGCCAGCGCCTGCGAGAGTTCGGCCGCCTGCACGGTAACGGGCTGCGCACCCACCAGTTCGGCGATGCGCGCAGTGGCCGGGCTGTAGGCGCGCCACTTGCTGCCCTTGAGATCGACCGCGCTGTTGATGGGGGTCTTGCTGTACAGGCCCTGGGGCGGCCAGGCCACGGTGTAGAGCAGCATCATCCCCTGCTCGGCGAACTTCTTGTCCAGCAGTGGCTTCTGGGCCTTGTAGAGCTTCATGGCGGCGTCGTAGCTGTCGGCCAGGAAGGGCAGGCCGTCGGCGCCGAACATCTGCCATTCGTTCTGGTAGTTGGCCAGCAGGATCTCGCCGATCTGGGCCTGACCGCCTTGCACGGCGCGCTTGATTTCAGGCGCCTTGAACAGCGAGGCGCCGGCGTGCACCGTGATCTTGAGCTTGCCGCCCGTGGCCTTGTCCACGTCGTTGGCGAACGCGGTCAGGTTGACCGTGTGGAAGTTCGTGGCCGGGTAGGCCGCCGGGAGGTCCCACTTGGTCTGGGCCAGTGCGGGAAGGCTCACGGCCATGGCGGCAGTGGCCACGGAAAGGCTGAACAGGCGACGTTTCATGTTGAGGACTCCAGGTGGTGTGGACGCGGATCGTGCAGCGGTTTGCAGCACGGAGGACTCTATCGGCGAGTGGGTGTGGTGTGATCGGTGATTTCCCTTAACGTCAATAAATTGTTGGCAAATCGTCAACATAAAGCCTAGACTTCGCCGCACCAAAACGACGCAGATCCCGCCATGGCCCGTTCCAGAGCAAGTGCCAAGCCAGGCACGCAGGTTTCTCCTCCCATCGTGTCCTCCGCGCACCTGGTGTCGCCGCGCAGCGCGGAGATGAGCGAGTTCGAATTCGGCCTGATCGTGGCCGGCAATGCCTTCCACCGCTGGGTGGTGCACTGCATGAGTGCCGCCGGCCTGAAGGACCTCACGGCGCTGGACGTGCTGGTGCTGCACCACGTCTCGCACCGCGCGCGCGACAAGCGGTTGGCCGACATCGCCTTCATCATGAATGTCGAAGACACGCACCTCGTGAACTACTCGCTCAAGAAGCTGCAGACCCTGGGCATGGTGGAGTCGAGCAAGAACGGCAAGGAAGTCACCTACGCGCCCACCGACGCGGGCAAAGGCTATGTGACGCGCTACCGGGAGATCCGCGAGACCTGTCTGATCGACGCCCTCAAGGCGGACGACGCACTCAACCACGACATCGGCCAGCTCGCGCGCCTGTTGCGCGTGCTCTCCGGCATCTACGACCAGGCGGCGCGCAGCGCGGCATCCTTGTGAACACCACCATGGCGAATTCCACCCCTCAACGCTGGCAGTTCTGGATCGACCGCGGCGGCACCTTCACCGACGTCGTGGCCAAACGGCCCGATGGCACGCTGGTCACGCACAAACTGCTGTCGGAGAACCCGGAGCAGTACCGCGACGCGGCCGTGGCCGGTATTCGCCATCTGCTCGGCCTGAAGGCCAGTGAGCCGGTGACGCCCGAGCTGGTCGAGTGCGTGAAGATGGGCACCACGGTGGCCACCAACGCACTGCTGGAGCGCAAGGGTGAGCCCACGCTCCTGGTGACCACGCGCGGTTTTCGCGATGCGCTGCGCATCGCCTACCAGAACCGCCCGCGTCTGTTCGACCGCCGTATCGCGCTGCCCGAGTTGCTCTACAGCGAGGTGGTCGAGGCGCAGGAGCGCGTGGCAGCCTTGGGCGACGTGGTGCAGCCACTGGATGAGGCGGCGCTGCGTGCCGATCTGCAGGCCGCGCACGGCCGAGGCCTGCGCAGCGTGGCCATCGTGTTCATGCATGGCTACCGGTTCACCGCGCACGAGCAGGCCGCGGCCCGTATGGCGCGCGAAGTGGGGTTCACGCAAGTGAGCACCTCGCACGAAACGAGCCCCATGATGAAGTTCGTGAGCCGCGGCGACACGACCGTGGTCGACGCCTATCTCTCGCCGATCTTGCGCCGCTACGTCGAGCAGGTGGCTGCCGAGATGCCGGGCGTCAAACTGTTTTTCATGCAGTCGTCCGGCGGTTTGACCGATGCACGCGCCTTCCAGGGCAAGGACGCCATCCTTTCCGGTCCGGCGGGCGGCATTGTCGGCATGGCGCGCACGGCCGGTCTGGCAGGGCACGACCGGGTGATCGGCTTCGACATGGGGGGGACGTCCACCGACGTGTCGCATTTCGCCGGCGAGTTCGAGCGCGAGTTCGAAACACAGGTGGCCGGTGTGCGCATGCGCGCGCCCATGATGAGCATTCATACCGTGGCCGCGGGCGGTGGTTCCATCCTGTCGTTCGACGGCTCGCGCTTTCGCGTCGGCCCCGAGAGTGCCGGCGCCAATCCGGGCCCGGCCAGCTACCGCCGTGGCGGACCGCTGGCCGTGACCGACGCGAACGTGATGACCGGCAAGATCCAGCCAGGCTACTTCCCCAAGGTGTTCGGTCCGAAGGCCGACGAGGCTTTGAGCCGCGAAGCGGTCCAGGCGAAGTTCGCCGAGTTGGCGCAGGAGACGGGCCGCCTGCCCGAAGAAGTGGCCGAGGGATTCATCCACATCGCCGTGCAGCAGATGGCCAACGCGATCAAGAAGATCTCGGTGGCCCGCGGGTACGACGTGACGCGTTACACCTTGCAGTGTTTCGGCGGCGCGGGCGGTCAGCACGCATGCCTGGTGGCGGACGCCCTCGGTATGGCGCGCGTTTTCGTGCATCCGCTGGCCGGTGTGCTCAGTGCTTACGGCATGGGGCTGGCCGATCAGAACGTGATCCGTGAACAGGCGATCGAAACGCCTTTGGCGACGGCGTCGATGCCCCTGGTGGCAGAAACGCTGGATGCGCTGGCTGTCGCGGCAGAGACGGAGTTGGTGCGGCAGCAGGTGGGTGGCGGGGCTGCCGTGGTGCATCGGCGTGTGCATGTGCGCTATGAAGGCAGCGATTCGGCGTTGGTGGTGCCGTTCGGCGACATCGCGTCGATCAAGACCGCCTTCGAGGCCGCGTACCGCCAGCGCTTCGCCTTCCTGATGGAGGGCAAGAACCTGGTGGTGGAAGCCGTTTCCGTGGAAGCGGTGGTGGCGGGCGATGCGCCCGATGAACCGCGCCACGACACACACGAGAAGCGCGAAGTGCCGCGGCGCGAGACCGTGCGCATGTACTCGGGTGGCCAGTGGCTCGATGCCGCGTTGGTGGTGCGGGAAGATCTCCGTCCTGGCGACGTGATTCCCGGACCGGCCATCATTGCCGAGAAGAACGCCACGACCGTCGTGGAGCCGGGCTGGGAAGCCGTGCTGACCGCACTCGACCACCTGGTGCTCGACCGCCGCGTGCCGCGCGACGTGACCTATGCCGTGGGCACGACGGTGGACCCGGTTCTGTTGGAAGTGTTCAACAACCTGTTCATGAACATCGCCGAACAAATGGGGCTGCAACTGCAGAACACGGCCTATTCGGTGAACATCAAGGAGCGGCTCGATTTTTCGTGCGCACTGTTTGATGCCGAGGGCCATTTGATCGCGAACGCACCCCATATGCCGGTGCACCTGGGTTCGATGGGCGAGAGCATCAAGACGGTGATCCGTGAGAACAAGGGCACGATGCAGCGCGGTGACGTGTACGTGCTGAACGATCCGTACCATGGCGGCACGCACCTGCCCGACGTGACGGTGATCACACCGGTGTACCTCGGCGACGAGCCCACCTTCTACGTCGGTTCGCGTGGGCACCACGCCGACATCGGCGGCAAGACGCCCGGCTCGATGCCGCCGTTCTCCACGCGCATCGAAGAAGAGGGCGTGCAGATCAACAACGTGAAGTTGCTGGACCGCGGTGTGCTGCGCGAAGCGGACATGGTGGCGTTGCTGCAAAGTGGCGAGTTTCCGTCGCGCAACCCGCAACAGAACATGGCCGACCTGCGCGCGCAGATTGCGGCCAACGAAAAGGGCGTGCAGGAACTTCGCAAGATGGTTCACCAGTTCGGCCTGGAGGTGGTGCAAGCCTATATGCGCCACGTACAAGACAACGCCGAAGAGTCTGTGCGCCGCGTGATCACGCGGCTGAAAAACGGAACGTACACGCTGCCCTTGGACAATGGTGCGCAGATCCAGGTCGCGGTCCGGGTGGATGCGGCGCAGCGCAGTGCGGACATCGACTTTTCGGGTACCTCTGCCCAACAGATCAACAACTTCAATGCCCCCACCGCGGTGTGCATGGCGGCGGTGCTCTACGTGTTCCGCACGCTGGTGGACGACGACATTCCGCTCAATGCGGGGTGCCTCAAGCCGCTCAACGTGATCATTCCGGCGGGTTCCATGCTCAACCCCAATCCCCCGGCCTCCGTGGTGGCGGGCAACGTCGAGACATCGAGTTGCATCACCAATGCGCTCTATGGCGCGCTGGGCGTGATGGCGGGCAGCCAGTGCACGATGAACAACTTCACCTTCGGCAATGCGGCGCACCAGTACTACGAAACCATCTCGGGGGGCAGCGGTGCGGGCGAAGGGTTCAACGGCACGAGCGTGGTGCAGACGCACATGACCAACTCGCGCCTGACCGATCCCGAAGTGCTGGAGTTCCGCTTCCCCGTTCGACTGGAGAGCTACGAGATTCGCCAGGGCTCAGGTGGCAGCGGTCGCTGGCAGGGAGGACACGGCGGCGTGCGCCGCTTGCGCTTTCTGGAGGACATGACGGCCAGCATCCTCTCCAATGGCCGGCTCTATGGCGCCTTCGGCATGGCCGGCGGCGAACCCGGGCAGGTGGGGATCAACCGCGTGGTACGGGTGAACGGGTCGCAGGAGGAGCTCGGCCACATCGGTCAGGCGGACATGCGGCCCGGCGACATCTTCGAGATCCACACACCGGGGGGTGGTGGCTACGGGGCCCTGTAGCGATCACCCAACCGGTTCAACCAGCGCTTTCTGCGGCGAAGTGAGCCGGTCTTGCCGGAGCGTTGGCTTCTTTTCTTAGAGTTCTTCGACCCGTCGCGCAGGGTAGCTGTCCCAGGTCTGACATCCGGGGCATTGCCAGAAGTGCTGGCGCGCCTCGAAGCCACACGCCGCGCAACGGTAGCGCTTGAGCGGCGCGCTGGCGTTGTCCAGGGTTGCTTGCACACGCGCCTGGGCCGTTTCGCTGGACAGTTTTTCGCCGGCCATCCACTGCGATGCAATGACCAGGGAAGGTTCTTGTGCGAGGTGGTCCATGTACCTCGCGCGTGCGGCGATGGGGTCTGCGTCCAGGCTGGCGAGGGCTTCGGTGACATCGATGGAGGGTGCTCGCGCATGGCTGGCCTCCAGCACGCGCATGGCCTCGGTCTGTCGGCCCGTTTTCTGGGCGAGATCGGCCAGTGCGCGGGCCGCCAGCGGCAAACTTTGCGGTGCGTGCTGGTTCAGCTGCAGCAGGGCATCGAAAGCACCGGCGGCATCGCCACTCTGCGCTTTCAGGGCCGACAGGGCCATCCAGCCACGCGCGAGTTGTGGGGCCTGTCGAACCGCGGCATCGAGCAGGCCCAAGGCGCGTTGGGTGTCGCTGGCGCGCAGCGCGAGTTCCGCTTCCTCACACCGGTAGTGCGCCAGCCGCGTGGCAAAGCTGCCTTGTTCCGCGTCTTCGAGCCGCTGCGCGATCTGTTGGGCCTTCGGCCAATCGCGTGAACGCTCGCAGATGCCCAGCAGGGCGAGCAGCGCCTCGCCTTCGAACTCGGAGCCCTCCAGCTTGTTCAACGCCGACTCGGCCCGGTCCAGCAGACCGGCCTTGAGGAAGTCCAGCGCCAGGGCGTGCTGCGCGCGATCGCGGTCCTTGCGGCCGATGTCCGCGCGGGAGAGCAGGTGCTCGTGCACCCGCACGGCGCGGTCGTAGTCACCACGGCGGCGAAACAGGTTGCCGAGCGCGAAATGCAGCTCGGCGGTGTCGGGGTCGCCCTGCACGGCCTCGATGAAGGCATCGATGGCCTGGTCCTGCTGTTCGTTGAGCAGGTGGTTCAGGCCGCGGAAGTAAGCCTTGGGCGCTTGTCGGCTTTCCATGCGCCATTGGCGCAGGTCCAGGCGGGAGGCGCCCCAGCCGAGGGCGAAGGCAAGGGGCAGGCACCAGAGCAGCCAGGTGAAATCAAAGTCCATGCCGGCGGCCGTTTTGTGTGGGAGGAGGCATCAACGAGGTGTCGCCATCAAAGGAGGTGTTGGCCAGAACGGACGGCGAGGCGCCATGCTGACGGCGCGCGCGGTGTGCGCGCAACCACAGAGGCAGCATCACGGCGACGCCGAGGAACACCCCCAGCACGAGTGCAACCAGGATCACCAGCACCAACGGCGCCTGCCAGCTGGCACCGAAGAACAGATGCAGCGTCACGCTGTCCTGGTTGTTCAACGCGAAGGCGAACAGCACAAAAAAAATGGCTGCATTGAGCAGCCACATCAGGTATTTCATGTCGTCCCCTTTTGTGGTGGGGCGATTGTACCGAGCAGGTTCGAGCGTCAGGCCCGCTTCTGGGTTTCGCGACCCAGGATCTCGGCCGTCTTCTTGTCCACCGCTTCGCGCAGGGCTTTGCCCGGTTTGAAATGCGGCACGCGCTTTTCCGGAATCATCACGCTTTCGCCCGAACGCGGATTGCGGCCGATGCGCGGAGAGCGGCGATTCACGGAGAAGCTGCCGAAGCCCCGGATCTCGATCCGGTGACCCTTGACGAGCGCGTCGCCCATCGCGTCCAGGATTGCCTTGACGGCAAATTCTGCATCGCGGTGGGTCAGCTGGCCAAACTGGCCGGCCAGTGCTTCAACGAGGTCGCTACGGGTCATGTCGGATCTGGATTCGGGCTTGAAGGCATCGGCATCCGACGGGTTGCCGCCCATGAGGGCCAGCAACTCGCCAGATACCTATGCGACTACGCTCAGTTCTGGTTGTTGTCCAGCTTGGCGCGCAGCAGGGCGCCCAGGCTGGTGGTGCCAGCGTTTTCGCGGGAAGACTGCTGGCTCAGGGAAGCCATGGCTTCTTGCTGGTCGGCAGCGTCCTTGGCCTTGATCGACAGCTGGATGTTGCGGGTCTTGCGATCCACGTTGACCACCACAGCGTTGACTTCGTCGCCTTCCTTGAGCACGTTGCGCGCATCTTCCACGCGGTCGCGGCTGATTTCGCTGGCGCGCAGGTAGCCCAGAACGTCTTCGCCCAGGTCGATCTCGGCGCCCTTGGCGTCGACGGTCTTGACCTTGCCGGTCACGATGGAGCCCTTGTCATTCACCGACACGAAGGTGGTGAACGGGTCGCCATCGAGCTGCTTGATGCCCAGGGAGATGCGCTCGCGCTCGACGTCGATGGCCAGGACGATGGCTTCGACTTCCTGGCCCTTCTTGTAGTTGCGCACGGCGGCTTCGCCGGTTTCGTTCCATGACAGGTCGGACAGGTGCACCAGGCCGTCGATGCCGGCGGCCAGGCCGACGAACACGCCGAAGTCGGTGATCGACTTGATCGGGCCCTTGACGCGGTCACCGCGCTTGGTGGCTTCGGCGAACTCGTGCCAGGGGTTGGCACGGCACTGCTTCATGCCCAGCGAGATGCGGCGCTTGTCTTCGTCGATGTCGAGCACCATGACTTCGACTTCGTCGCCCAGCGACACCAGCTTGGACGGCGCCACGTTCTTGTTGGTCCAGTCCATTTCGGACACGTGCACCAGGCCTTCGATGCCCGGCTCGAGTTCCACGAACGCGCCGTAGTCGGCAATGTTGGTGATCTTGCCGAACATGCGGGTGCCTTGCGGGTAGCGGCGCGAAACGCCCATCCATGGGTCATCGCCCATTTGCTTGAGGCCCAGCGAAACGCGGTGCTTCTCGGTGTCGAACTTGAGGATCTTGGCGGTGATTTCCTGACCAGCCGTGACCACTTCGCTCGGGTGGCGAACACGGCGCCATGCCATGTCGGTGATGTGCAGCAGGCCGTCGATGCCGCCGAGGTCCACGAATGCACCGTATTCGGTGATGTTCTTGACCACGCCGTGAACGATGGCGCCTTCCTTCAGGGTGTCCATCAGCTTGGCGCGCTCTTCGCCCATGGAGGCTTCCACAACGGCGCGGCGGCTCAGCACCACGTTGTTGCGCTTGCGGTCGAGCTTGATGACCTTGAATTCCAGGGTCTTGTTTTCGTACGGGGTCAGGTCCTTGGTCGGACGGCTGTCGACCAGCGAGCCCGGCAGGAAGGCGCTGATGCCGTTGACCATGACCTTGAGGCCACCCTTGACCTTGCTGGAGGTCGTGCCGGTGACGAATTCGCCGGACTCGAGCGCTTTTTCCAGCGACATCCAGGAGGCGAGGCGCTTGGCCTTGTCGCGCGACAGGAGGGTGTCACCGAAGCCGTTTTCCACGGAATCGATGGCGACGGACACGAAGTCACCCACTTGGACTTCGAGTTCGCCCTGGTCGTTCTTGAATTCGGCCAGCGGAACATAGGCTTCCGACTTGAGGCCGGCGTTGACCACCACGTGGCTGTGCTCGATGCGCACGACCTCGGCGGTGATGACTTCGCCCGAGCGCATTTCAGCGCGTTTCAGGGACTCTTCAAACAGGGCGGCAAAAGATTCAGACATTGAATTTCCTAAACCACTCAGCGTCGGCGCGATCCACGAGAAAGACCCGGTTTTGCGCGGAAATCGACGGAGGGCGGCGTTGACGTGCGGTGCGTGACACCGCGGGGTTAAGTGAAAAGAACCTTCGGGCATGCGGGCAGAGAACGCCCGGCTGTGCCGTCAGGGCCATCAATAGCGCGCTCTCAACTATTTGAGAACGGCGCTTTTCCTTGCCACCAGCTCAATACCTGCTGCACCGATTGCTCGATGTCCATGCCGGAGTTGTCCAGTTGCAAGGCATCTTCGGCGGGCTTGAGTGGCGCGTGCATGCGGGATGAGTCCCTCAAGTCGCGCGCCCGCAGGTCCGCCAAAAGACTGTCGATGTTAGCAGTAATTCCCTTTGAAATCAATTGCTTATGGCGCCGTTGGGCCCGTTGTTCGGCACTCGCGGTGAGAAACACCTTGAGAGGCGCGTCGGGAAAGATGACGGTGCCCATGTCACGGCCATCGGCCACCAGCCCCGGAACCTGCCGGAAAGCGTGCTGCAGGTCCAGCAAGGCCTGGCGCACGGCGGGCACGGCCGACACGCGCGACGCGGCCATGCCGGCGGCTTCGCTGCGCACGGTGTCGCTCACGTCTTGCCCGTCCAGCAGGGTTTTCAGTCCGACGAACCGCACCTGCAATCCGGCGGCCAGCTCGCCCAGGCGTTGGGCGTGGGCGCTGTCTTTGAGGTCGTCTTCCTGGGTGGACAGGCCGGCCTTTTCGGCGGCCAGACCCACCAATCGATACAGAACACCCGAATCGAGCAGGTGGTAACCCAGGTGGGTGGCCACTTCGGCCGACAGGGTGCCTTTGCCCGACGCCGTTGGGCCATCGATGCAGATCACGGGGATGTTGGCGGGCGGCGTGGCGCACACGTCAAACAAGGTTTCAAAGTAGTCGGGGAAGGTTTTGGCCACGCATTTCGGGTCTTCAATGCGAACGGGCAGGCCCGCTGGATTGAATGCGGCCAACGAAAAACACATGGCGACGCGGTGGTCGTCGTAGGTGTGAATCGACGCAGCGCGCCAGGCTTGTGCATCGACGGGGGGCGTGATGCGAATGAAGTCCGCACCTTCTTCCACCGTGGCGCCGAGCTTGCGGCATTCGTTGGCCATGGCGGCGATGCGGTCGGTTTCCTTCACGCGCCAGCTGGCGACGTTGCGCAGCGTGGACGGACCGTCGGCGTACAGCGCCATCACCGCCAGCGTCATCGCAGCGTCGGGAATGTGGTTGCAGTCCAGGTCGATGGCCTTGAGCGGCCACACGCCACGTCGGATGTGCAGGCGGTTGTTCTCGCCGAAGATCTGGGCGCCCATGAGCCGGGCCGCCTCGACGAAGCGGATGTCACCCTGGATCGATGCCAGGCCCACGCCTTCGATGGTGATGCCGTCGGTGCCGGGCGTGGCAGGTGCCAGCGCGCCCAGAGCGATGAAGTAGCTGGCCGAGGACGCATCGCCCTCCACGGAGATGGACCCCGGCGAGCGGTAGTTGCTGCCGGCCGGGATGGTGAAGCGCTGCCAATGGTCGTTGCGCACGAGCACGCCAAAGCGCGCCAGCAGGTTCAGCGTGATTTCGATGTAAGGGCGCGAGATGAGTTCGCCAACGACCTCGATGACCACGTCGCGGTCTTGTGCAACCAGGGGCAGCGCGAGCAGCAAGGCGGTGAGGAACTGACTCGACACGTCGCCCCGCACGCGGATGGCGTGGTCGAGTTGCAGCGCGCGGGTCTGACCGTCGCCGAGCTTCAGCGGTGGATAGCCTTCGTTGGCCAAACACGTCACCGGGCAGCCCAGCTGGCGCAGCGCATCCACCAGATCGCCGATTGGCCGTTCGTGCATGCGTGCGACACCACTGAGTTCGAATTCACCGCCGTGCCGCGCGGCCAGCAAGGCCAGCGATGCGGTGAGCGGGCGCATGGCGGTGCCGGCATTGCCGAGGAACAGCTGGGCTTGCCGCACGGGCAGGGCGCCGCCCAGGCCATGGATGCGCAGGGCGCCATCGGACTGGGGTTCGGTGCGGCAGCCCAGTTGGGACAAGGCCGCCAGCATCACACGGGTGTCGTCGGAGTCGAGCAGGTCGGCGATGTCGGTGTGCCCCGTGCTCAAGGCCGCCAGCAGCAGCACGCGGTTGGAGATGCTCTTGGAGCCTGGCAGGCGGACGGTGCCACCCGCGCTGGTCAACGGCGGAATGTCGAGATGGGGGATGGCAAACATGTGCGGGAAAAATGCAGCGGCGCTCGTGGCGGCGCTCAGCTTCGGGGCTTGACGGCGGTCATGCGCCAGCGTGCGCGTGTTCCGCTGGCCTGTTCGATCAGGGCTTCAAGGGCTTCCGGGTTGCCGGCGTTGATGGCTGTTTCCAGGGTGTGCAGCGCGCGCTGAAAATGCCGCGACTGGGCCAGCAGCTCCTCGCGGTTGGACATGAGAATGTCGCGCCAGATCGCGGGGTCACTGGCCGCAATGCGGGTGAAGTCGCGGAAGCCTGGACCCGCCAGCGAGAGAAAATCGGCCCCGTCGCCTTGGCCCTGAATGGCGTTCATCAGTGCGAACGCGACCATGTGAGGCAGGTGGCTGACGGCCGCAAAGGCCGCGTCGTGTGCTTCGGGCGACATCTGTTTGACGTGGCACCCGAGGGCGGTCCAGAGCTGCGCGGCTTTGTCGAGTTGCACCGTCAGCGTGCGTTCGATCGGCGTGAGAATCACCTGACGGCCATGGTAGAGGTCGGCGTCGGCGTGCTCGACGCCAGCGACTTCCTTGCCGGTGATGGGGTGTGCCGGAACGAACACACCGACCTGGTCTTTCAGCACGCGGCGTGCCGCGTCGATCACTTCACGTTTGGTGGAACCCACATCCATGATCAGCACGTTGCTGCGCACGAGGTGGCGTATCGCCTTGAAGGTGGCTTCGGTGGCGGCAACCGGCACGGCCAGCAGCACCAGATCTGCGCCCGACACCGCGAGCAGCGCGGAAGGCGCCTCGACATCGATCACGCCGAGCTGGCGTGCCCGTTCGGTGGTGGAGGGCGACTTGCTGTAGCCGACAACGCGCTTGACCAGCCCGGCGCGCTTGAGCGCCAGGGCGAACGAACCGCCCATCAAGCCGCAGCCGATCAATCCCAACTGTTCAAACATCATTCACTTACCGGGTATGCGCCCAGCACCTTGTAGAAGGCGCACAGGCCCTGCAGTTCTTGTAAGGCGGCGGCCACGTGGGGCTGCGAGGGATGGCCGGCGATGTCGATGTAGAAGTAGTACTCCCACTGACCGGATTTGGCCGGACGCGACTCGAAGCGCGTCATCGAGACGCCATTGTTCTTGAGCGGCACCAGCAGGTCGTGCACGGCGCCGGGGCGGTTGGGTACCGAGACCACGAGGCTGGTGCAGTCCCGGCCAGACGCGGGCGGCATGGCCAGCGTCTGAGGGAGGGAAATCACGGCGAAACGCGTGCGGTTGTAGGCCTCGTCCTGAATGGCATGGGACACGATGTGCAGGCCAAACTGGGCGGCGGCGCGCTCGCTTGAAAGACCCGCCCAGGCGGGGTTCGTGGCCGCGAGACGGGCGCCTTCCGCGTTGCTGGAGACGGCGCGGCGCTCGGCGTTGGGCAGGTGTTGCGAGAGCCAGTTCTGGCACTGCGCCAGTGCCTGCGGATGCGCCATCACCACCTCGATGTCATCCAGGTGGTTCAGCTGGCGCAACAGGTTGAAGCGGATCAACAGGCTGACTTCGCCGACCACATGCACCGGCGAGCGGAGGAAAAGATCGAGCGAGCGCGTTACCACGCCTTCGGTGGAGTTCTCCATGCCGACCACGCCAAACTGTGCCGTGCCCGCCGCGGTGGCATGGAAGACTTCGTCGAAGTTGGCGCAATAGATCAGGTTGGCCGCGCTGCCAAAGAATTCGATGGCAGCCTGTTCGCAGAAGGTGCCTTCTGGTCCGAGCACGGCGACGCGCTGGGGTGCTTCGAGTGCCAGGCAAGCGGACATGATCTCGCGCCAGATCGACGCCACATGCTGGTTGAGCAGTGGCCCCTGATTGGCGCCCTGGATCTTCTCGATGACTTGAGCGGCCCGGTCCGGCCGGAAGAAGGGCGAGCCTTCCGCGCGTTTGATGTCGCCGACTTGCTCGGCCACGCGCGCGCGCTGGTTCAGGAGTGCGAGCAACTGCTGGTCGAGCGAGTCGATCTGCACGCGAAGGCCCGCGAGGGCGTCGGACTGTGTTGGGGTCATGGGGTCAAGCCTGGGTTTTTTCGAAGTCGCGCATGTAGGTCACCAGCGCCTGTACGCCTTCCAGAGGCATGGCGTTGTAGATGCTTGCACGCATGCCACCGACCGATTTGTGGCCCTTGAGTTGCAGGAGCCCTGCCGCCTTGGCGCCCGTCAGGAACGCCTGGTTGCGCGATTCGTCGCGCAGGAAAAAAGGCACGTTCATGCGCGAACGGCAGTTGGCGGCAACCTTGTTGAAGTAGAGCGCGGATTGATCGATGTAGCCATACAGCAGCGTCGCTTTGGCGATGTTGCGCGCCTCCATGGCGGCCACACCCGTAAGGCCGCCTTCGGCCTGTCGCTTGAGCCACTGGAAGGTGAGGCCCGCCATGTAGATCGAAAACGTTGGCGGCGTGTTGTACATCGAGCTGTTCTCGGCCACCGTTTTGTAGTCGAACGCGCTGGGGCAGGCCTTCAGGGCATGGCCCAACAAGTCTTCGCGCACCACGACGAGCGTGACGCCGGCTGGCCCCAGATTTTTCTGAGCGCCGCCGAATGCCAGGCCCACGCGCGACCAGTCCACTGCGCGCGAGGCCACGTGGGACGAAAAATCGATCACCAGCGGAGCGTCCGACCCCAGCGCCTTGAGATCGGGCAACTCGTGCGCTTCGATCCCGTTGATGGTCTCGTTGCTGCACAGGTGGACGTACCGCGCATCGCTGGAAAGCTGCCAGGTCGCAGGATCGGGAAGCGTGGTGTGGCCGTCGGCGGCATTGCTTGCCGCGGCGCGCGCCTGGCAGTAGCGGTTCGCCTCCTTGAGTGACTTCTGGCTCCAGCTGCCGGTGACCACGAAGTCCACCGTTTCACCGCGCGAGAGGTTCAGCGGCACGATGGCGTTTTCCGCCAGACCGCCGCCTTGCATGAACAGGATGCGGAAGTGATCCGGCACGACCAGCAGTTCCCGCAGATCCCGCTCAGCCGCTTCCAGGATGCTGCCGAATTCCTGACCGCGATGGCTCATTTCCATCACGCTCATGCCACTGCCGTTCCAGTCCAGCATCTCGGCCGCAGCCTGCTGCAGCACCTCGGCTGGCATGGCGGCCGGCCCTGCGGAGAAGTTATAGGGGCGCTCCATCATGCTTCGGTACCCGGCTCGTCGGTCTCGCCCGCGTCGTCCAGTTCAGGAACGTTCGCATCGTTCTCCACGATGCGCTGCAAGCCCGAAAGCTCAGCGCCTTCGTCCAGGGAAATCAGGGTGACACCTTGCGTGGCCCGGCCCATTTCGCGAATCTCCGACACGCGGGTGCGCACCAGCACACCCTTGTCGGTGATGAGCATGATCTCGTCGTCGTTGTGCACCAGCGTGGCCGCAACCACCTTGCCGTTGCGTTCGCTCTGCTGGATCGCGATCATCCCCTTGGTGCCACGACCGTGGCGGGTGTATTCGGAGATCGACGTGCGTTTGCCATAGCCGTTGATGGTCGCGGTCAGCACGCTCTGTTCTTCGTCTTCGGCCACGAGCATGGCAATCACGCTTTGGCCATCTTCGATCATCATGCCGCGCACGCCGCGCGCATTGCGGCCCATGGGGCGCACGTCGTTTTCATCGAAGCGCACCGCTTTGCCGCCATCGCTGAACAGCATCACGTCGTGCGCACCATCGGTGAGCGCCGCGCCGATCAGGAAGTCGCCTTCGTCCAGGTCCACCGCAATGATGCCGGCCTTGCGCGGGTTGCTGAATTCGTTCAGCGCGGTCTTCTTCACCGTGCCCATGCTGGTGGACATGAACACGTAGCGGTCGGCCGGGAACGAACGCATCTCGCCCGTCAGAGGCAGGACCACGTTGATCTTTTCGCCCTCTTGCAGGGGGAACATGTTGACGATCGGACGACCGCGCGAGCCGCGCGAGCCGGCCGGCACTTCCCACACCTTGAGCCAATAGAGCCGGCCGCGGTTGGAGAAGCACAGGATGTAGTCGTGCGTGTTGGCGATGAAGAGCTGGTCGATCCAGTCGTCTTCCTTGGTGGCGGTAGCCTGCTTGCCGCGGCCGCCGCGCTTCTGCGCACGGTATTCCGACAATGGTTGGCTCTTGATGTAACCACTGTGGCTGAGCGTCACCACCATGTCGGTCGGTGTGATCAGGTCTTCGGTGGCCAGGTCTTGCGCGTTGTGCTCGATCTCGCTGCGGCGCGCGCCCAGTTTGGTCTGACCGAATTCCTGTTTCACGACGGTCAGTTCGTCGCCGATGATGGTCGACACGCGCTCGGGCCTCGACAGGATGTCCAGCAGGTCGTCAATCTCACCCATGACTTCCCGGTACTCGGCGACGATCTTGTCCTGCTCCAGGCCGGTGAGGCGCTGCAGACGCATCTGCAGAATTTCCTGTGCCTGGGTTTCGGAGAGGCGATACAGCCCATCGCCGCCCATGCCAAACGCCTTTTCCAGGCCGTCAGGGCGGTAGTCGTCGGCATTGATCACGCCACCGTCCGCGCGTGTACGGGTGAGCATTTCGCGCACCAGCTGGCTGTCCCAAGGGCGGGCCATGAGTTCGGCCTTCGCCACTGGCGGCGTGGGCGATTCGCGGATGATGCGGATGAAGTCGTCGATGTTGGCCAGCGCCACTGCCAGGCCTTCCAGCACGTGACCGCGCTCGCGCGCCTTGCGCAGGTTGAAGACCGTACGGCGTGTCACCACCTCACGGCGGTGTTCCAGGAACACCTGGATCAGATCCTTCAGGTTGCACAGCCGGGGCTGACCGTCCACCAGGGCCACCATGTTGATGCCAAAGGTGTCCTGCAGCTGCGTCTGCTTGTACAGGTTGTTGAGCACCACTTCAGGCACTTCGCCGCGTTTGAGTTCAATCACCAGGCGCATGCCCGATTTGTCCGACTCGTCCTGAATGTGGCTGATGCCTTCGATCTTCTTTTCGTGCACCAGCTCGGCAATGCGCTCCTGCAGCGTCTTCTTGTTCACCTGGTAGGGCAACTCGTCGACGATGATCGACTGGCGCTGACCGCGGTCGATGTCCTCGAAATGGCACTTGGCGCGCATCACCACGCGACCGCGTCCGGTGCGATAGCCATCCTTCACGCCGTTGATGCCGTAGATGATGCCGGCGGTGGGGAAGTCGGGCGCCGGGATGATCTCCATCAGCTCGTCAATCGACGCTTCCGGACTCTTGAGCAGGTGCAGACACGCGTCAACCACCTCGTTGAGGTTGTGCGGCGGAATGTTCGTGGCCATACCGACCGCGATACCGGCCGAACCGTTGACCAGCAGGTTGGGCAGCCTCGAAGGCAGCACCAGGGGTTCTTTCTCCGAGCCGTCGTAGTTGGGGCCGAAGTTGACCGTTTCCTTGTCGATATCGCCCAACATCTCGTGTGCGATCTTCGACAGGCGGATTTCGGTGTAGCGCATGGCTGCCGCGTTGTCGCCGTCGACCGAGCCAAAGTTGCCCTGGCCATCGACCAGCATGTGGCGCAGCGAGAAGTCCTGCGCCATGCGAACGATGGTGTCGTACACGGCACTGTCGCCATGGGGGTGATACTTACCAATCACGTCGCCCACAATACGGGCGGACTTCTTGTAGGGGCGATTCCAGTCGTTGTTGAGCTCGTGCATGGCAAACAGCACACGCCGATGCACGGGCTTGAGCCCGTCACGCGCATCGGGCAGTGCGCGGCCAACAATCACGCTCATCGCGTAGTCGAGGTAGCTGCGCCGCATTTCCTCTTCAAGACTGATGGGCAGGGTCTCTTTGGCAAACTGTGTCATGAGCGGCGGCTATATGCGTGGATGGACCTGAAAGGCAACCTGAGATTTTAGGGCCAGGGCCCTTTGGACTTCTTCGGTGCATTTGTTGTGCATGAACAACGAATGATGCGAGGCGCTGGTTTGGTCGGTGAGGCGGCCTTGGTCCAGCGCTTGGCCATTCCCTCCTTGTGGCACAATAAATTCCAGCGTTTTTAGTGGTGGTCACTTGAAGCGTCGTTCTTGTCACGCAGTCTCTCTGCGGCTTATATAGAGGAAAACCATGAAAAAACTCAACAAAGTGGCAATGCTGTTGGCAACCGCCGCCATGGCAACCGCCGCTGGCGCTCAAACGATCGACAACTGGCGCAATGGCACCAGCGAACTGGTCTGGAAAAACGGCACCAATGAACTGTGCTGGCGTGATGCCAACTGGACGCCTGCCACGGCCGCTCAAGGCTGCGATGGCGCTATCGTTCCAGTCGCCGCTCCGGCACCGGCTCCTGCCGCTGCACCTGCACCGGCTCCTGCTGCAGCAGCTCCTGCACCGGCTCCCGCTCCCGCGCCGGTTGCTTCCAAAGTGACCTACGCTGCCGACGCATTCTTTGACTTCGACAAAGCTGTGCTGAAGCCTGAAGGCAAGGCAAAGCTGGACGATCTGGCCGGCAAGGTGTCGGGTATCGCTCTTGAAGTGGTGATCGCTGTGGGTCACACCGACTCCACCGGTGCTGCTGGCTACAACCAGAAGCTGTCGAACCGCCGTGCAGAAGCCGTCAAGGCCTATCTGGTGAGCAAGGGCATCGAAAGCAACCGCATCTACACCGAAGGCAAGGGCCTGACCCAGCCTGTGGCGGACAACAAGACCAAAGAAGGTCGCGCCAAGAACCGCCGTGTGGAAGTTGAAGTGGTTGGCACCCGCAAGAACTGATTGACACAGTTCCATAAAAAACCGCGCTTCGGCGCGGTTTTTTATTGTGCTGACGATAATGAATCCATGAACCCGACCCTCAATGCAGATCCGGCCGAATTGGCCAAGTTTTCAGACCTCGCCCACCGTTGGTGGGATCCAGAGAGCGAATTCCGTCCTTTGCACGAAATCAATCCGTTGCGATTGGACTGGATCGATGGGCTGGCCGGTTTGTCGGGCAAAGATGTTCTCGACGTGGGCTGCGGCGGCGGCATTCTTTCCGATTCGATGGCGCGCAAGGGTGCGCGGGTGACGGGTATCGATTTGTCCACGAAAGCCTTGCGCGTGGCGCAACTGCACGCGCTGGAGGCAAACACCCCGAACGTCCGTTACGAGGAAGTCAGCGCGGAAGCCCTGGCCCTGGCACAGCCTGGCGAGTTCGATGTCGTCACCTGCATGGAGATGCTGGAACATGTGCCGGACCCTGCTTCGGTGGTGCGGGCTTGCTCTACGCTGGTGAAGCCAGGAGGCTGGGTGTTTTTTTCCACCCTGAACCGCAACCCGAAGTCTTTCCTGTTTGCCGTGCTGGGGGCAGAGTATCTGCTCCAGCTGCTACCCAAGGGCACGCACGAGTATGCGAAGTTCATCCGGCCCAGCGAACTGGCCGGTTATTGCCGTGCCGCAAATCTGGATCTTGAGCGGACCCGTGGCATGGAATACAACCCCATCACTAGGCGCTATTGGCTGAGCGCTGACACCAGCGTGAACTACCTGTTTGCCACTCGGAAGCCATGATGCAGACCTTCCAAGGCGTTCGGGGTGTGCTGTTTGATCTGGACGGGACGTTGATCGACAGCGCGCCAGATCTGGGTGCCGCCGTAGACGCGATGCGTGTGCGTCGAGGCTTGTCTTCGCTTCCACTGCAGCACTACAGGCCGCACACGGGGTCGGGTGCGCGTGGCATGTTGCGTGCGGCATTTGATGTCACGCCCGAACATGATGGGTACGACCTGCTGAAGGAGGAGTTCTTTGCCGAATACGCCGCATGCCTCACGCAGCGCACCCGGCCGTTTGATGAAGTGACGGACCTGCTGGCCTTGCTGGTTGGGCTTGGGATGCAGTGGGGTGTGGTGACCAACAAGGCGCAACGGTTTACCACGCCGATCACGATGTCTATGGACCTCTTCGAAACGGCTTCGGTTGTCATCAGCGGTGATACGACGGCACATTCCAAGCCGCACCCCGAACCTCTGCTGGAGGCCGCCCGCCGATTGGGGTTGGCGCCCAGCGCGTGCCTCTATGTCGGTGACGATGAGCGCGACATCCGCGCCGGCAAAGCTGCGGGCATGCGGACCGTTGCCGCACGCTACGGTTACCTGGGTCCTGGGGCCGATGCATCTGCGTGGGGTGCGGACGCTGTGGTCTCTTCGCCGATGCAAGTCTTGAAATTGCTGGATGTGCCTTAAACTTCACGACTTGGGGCTGCACCGGTTTCGACGTGGGTTCGGACGCGCAGCAGGGCATGTCGAGGTTCTGTCACCTCGTTAATCCGCAGAAAAAAACCAACTGCAAACGACGAACGTTTCGCACTCGCCGCTTAAACACCGGTGAGCCTCGCAACAGCAGGCCGATGGGCTGGGCAAGGGGGTCGCAAGATCTCCCGGCTGCGAGGTAATTCACATCGGCTGGCTCTGCGTCGGGCACCTTGGCGCAGGGTGAGATTCAAGGATGCTGGCTTCCCATTTAGCGTGCCACTGCGCGACTCGGGCGGCGAGACTCAAATCAGACGGCTACACATGTAGAACTGCTCGAAGAAGGCTTGCGGACGGGGGTTCAAATCCCCCCAGCTCCACCATCCTCCAAAGCCCGCCCGGTGAATAGCCGGGCGGGCTTTTTACCGCGCTCGCCACAGCGCCAACCTCACGATGATGCAACTGCAAGACATACTTTTCTCTCAGGGCTTCGGCACCCGGCGCATATGCAGCGGTCTCGTGCAGCAGGGACTGGTGACGGTGGGCCACGATAGCTCGGTGTGTATCGATGCGACCGAGGCGTTCGAAGAAGAAGGTTTGGTGTTTTCGGTGCAGGGCGAACGCTGGGAATACCACGCGCGGGCGTATCTCATGTTGCACAAGCCAGCGGGTTTCGAGTGCTCACACAAGCCGGGAGCGCACCCCAGTGTCTACACCCTGTTGCCTGGGCCCTTGCGTCAGCGCGGTGGCGGTGCAGCCGCTGGCGTGCAGGCGGTTGGGCGGCTGGACCACGACACCACGGGTCTGCTGTTGCTGTCGGACGATGGCAAGTTCATTCACCGCATGACTTCGCCACGTCACCATGTGCCCAAGGTGTACGAGGCGGGGGTCAAACACCCGATCGATCAGAAGCAGCTCGACCGTTTGCTGGAGGGCGTCGTGCTGGATGATGACCCAAAGCCGGTACGAGCCCAGTCCTGTGAAGCGCCGAGCGCCCTGCATTTGCGAATGACGCTGACCGAGGGCAAATACCACCAGGTCAAGCGCATGGTGGCCGCGGTGGGCAACCGGGTGGAGTCGCTGCACCGGTCTGCCATGGGGAGCCTGGTTTTGGGGCCGGAGCTACCGCCCGGTCAATGGCGTTGGCTGACGCCTGGCGAAGTGCAGGCGTTGACGCAGAAAGCTGGCGCAACGCCGATGTGAGCGATCCCTGCGCCTGGGATCAGGTCCGACTCAGAGCAGATCGCCCCTGCGGCTGTCCAGCGGCATGAGGAAGGAGTTCTCCTGCCACTGTGAATTGAAGTCGCTGCGCGGATCGCCGGTGGTGCTGTTGGGCCAGTTCGACAGTGGGCCGAAGTCGCTGTGGCGGTTGTTGCGTTGGCGGGTAAGGGCGGTGCGCAAATTGGCTTGGGCAGCGACGATCGCGCGCTCTTCCATTTCGCGTTCGCGCATCGAATGGTTCAGAGCGGATTCGCCCAGGAATTCGGCGCGAATTTCTGCCACGGCGGGCAGGCTGTTGGAACGCACCACCCAGTAGGGCAGTCCGCATTGGGTGAGCAGCGAGTGCTTGAGCATACGGGTGCTGCGTGGCAACCCAGCGCTGCCCGGCACATCCAGGCAGCCGATCACGCGACCATCCGCACGGCAGACGGTGAAGGTGCAATAGACGCCCCCGAGCAGCTTGTACCAGTCCATGCCTTGCTCACGGTCGCGCGGGAGCGTGAAGCGAGTGACCGGCAGTTTGATCATGACGTGGTGGTCGTAAAAGGCCCGGGCTAGCCAATGCCAGACGCGTGCTTCTTCGCTATTGGCCAATGCGCGGGTGCTCAGAGGCCAATGTTTGGGAATGCGACGGCGTTCCCGGGCCTGCTTGTCGGCCCAAACGCCGTGCAGGAATGCCCCCAGCGCCAGCAGAGCCAGTGCCAGCACGGCAAGCAGCCATGGGTTGAGCCAGTTGTTCATGTGATGAAGCCGGTGTCGTCGAGTTGTATCAAAGTGTATGGTGCCGTCAGGAATTCCACCGAACACGCGCCGTGAACTTCTTGGGGTTTCCGCGCGATTTCGCAGTGCTTGCGCGCTCCATGAATCCTAAAGAATTAATGCATATTCCAGGGCGGGGTGCCGTGTGAATGAATGTATGAATTGTGCCTAAGCCCTGACGCACCGACCATCCTCGAGCCGACTATTCAAGCGACATCTGCAAGAAAGTCCACGATGGCGGTGGTCAGCGCGGCGGGTTGGTCCCGGTGCGGGCTGTGGCCGCATTGGGGCAGTTCAACGCGTTGTGCGTGAGGAGCGGCCTGAGCGATTTCCCGCAGTTGCGCGAGCGTGCCGTACTCATCTTCAAGGCCTTGCACCAGCAACAGGGGGGCTGTGATGGTCTGGCATTGGGCGCGGATGTCAAATGCCCGAAAAGCCGGGCTGAGCCAGACATCGTTCCATTGCCAGAACGCGTTGTCGACGTCGGCATGGTAGCGTCCCAAGCGTTGGCGCAAAGTACCGGAGGGGTTTTCGTACTCGGTCTTGGCTCGCGCGATCGCGTGCAGCGATACATCTTCGACGAAGGCGTGCGGCGCGATGGCCACGCAAGCCGCGACCGGTTCGCGACTGGCATGCAGGAGTGCGATGGTGGCGCCGTCCGAATGCCCGATGAGCACCGGTTGGGCCGTGCCGAGCTTTTCCAGGAGTTGGGGCAGCACCTGCCAGGCCTCGTGGTGCATGTAGTCGGGCTCGTGGCGGCCGATGTGCCATTCGCCGCTCCAGCGAGGTTCACCGCGCACATCGGCCACGGGATCGGACTGCCCATAGCCTCTGCGCGAGAAGATCCAGCCGGCCCGTTGCGTGGCCGCGCACAGTTCGGTGGGCCAGTGTTGGCCGCGTTGCTGCCACATGGCAACGCTGCCCAAGCCTTCGTGCAGAAAAACCAGTGGTGTTTTGTCGGTGGGGCCTGGAACATGGGCCACTTCCAGCCCGATGCCTGCGATGTCGATGCGCTTCATGAAGCCATCCTAGCTGCTGTATTCTCGTCGGCATGTCGCAGTTGTTCGATTCTTTCTGGCGTGCCGTCGCGTATTGCGTGCATCCGCGCGTGATCGCGTTGTCTTTCTTGCCGCTCATCCTGATGGTCCTGCTGTCGTTTGGCCTGGGCTACTTTTTCTGGGAAGGCGCGGTGACCGCTGTGGCTTCCTGGCTGGACGCGTTTGACCTGCTGCAGGCGTTTCTGGGGTGGCTGGAGCGGATAGGTCTGGGCTCGCTTCGTACCGTGTTTGCACCGCTGCTGGTGCTGGTGATGGCGACGCCGGTCATCGTGCTGTTGTGCCTGCTGCTGGTCGCCATGTTCATGACGCCCTTCATGGTCGACCTGGTGGCGCAGCGGCGCTTCCCTAGCCTGGAACGCAAGCGGGGCGGCACGCTGTTGGCCAGCGTGTTGTGGCCGCTGGGTTCCACGCTGCTGGCGATCGTGGCGCTGGTGGTGTCCATGCCTTTGTGGCTGGTGCCACCCCTGGTGCTGATCCTGCCGCCCCTGATCTGGGGTTGGTTGACCTACCGCGTGTTTGCCTTCGACGCGCTTGCTTCGCACGCCAGCGCCGAGGAGCGCAGGTCCATCGTGCGGCGTCACCGCGGCAGCTTGCTGCTCATGGGTGTGCTCTGTGGCTATCTGGGTGCGGCGCCCAGCCTGCTGTGGGCATCGGGTGCCATGTTCATCGCCTTGGCTCCCTTGTTGATCCCGGTGGCGATCTGGATCTACACCCTGGTGTTCGCCTTCGCGTCCCTCTGGTTCGCGCACTTCACGCTCGCGATGCTGCAGCGCCTGCGGGCGCATACGCCCCCTGACGCGCAGGTCGCAGCACCTGTGGTCGAGGCGCTTGAACCGTCCGCCGCCGGACCCTCTCTCAACCAGCCACCCGTGCAACCATGACGCCAGACTTCGGCCTGATCATCGTCGGCGATGAAATTCTTTCCGGCAAGCGCAGCGACAAGCATTTGCCCAAAGTGATCGAGATGTTGGCGCAACGGGGGCTCTCCCTGTCCTGGATGCGGCTGGTGGGCGACGATCGCGAGCGCATCACGGCTGCGCTGCGCGAAGCCTTTGCCGGAGGCGATGCCGTGTTTTGCTGCGGTGGCATTGGCGCCACGCCAGACGACCACACCCGCCAATGCGCTGCGGCGGCTTTGGGTGTGGACCTGGCATTGCACCCTGAAGCAAAGCTGCTGATTGAAGCCCGCATGCGCGAGACGGCAGCCGAGCGCGGCGAGGTGTTCGATGCCGAGCGTGCCGACAACGTGCACCGCTTCAACATGGGGGTGTTTCCGATGGGCGCCCGCATCATCCCCAACCCCTACAACCGCATACCGGGCTTCACGTGCGATGGCGCGGGTGGCGGGCAGGTGCATTTCGTGCCCGGGTTTCCCGTCATGGCCTGGCCCATGATCGAAGGTGTGCTGGACACGCAATACGCGGCTTTCCATCGCCAAGGCACTTGGCAGGAGCGCTCGGTGATCGTGTTCGGCGCGATGGAAGCGCTGCTGACGCCGCTGATGGAGCGGATCGAGCGCGATCACCCGGTCAAGGTGTTCAGCTTGCCCAGCGTGGACCATCCCGAGTTTGGCCGCCACATCGAACTGGGCGTCAAGGGCGCTGCCGAGGCGGTGAGCGCGGCGTATCCCCAGTTGCTCGAGGGGCTGGCGGCATATGGTGCCCGATTGGGCCCCGAAATGGTGCGGCCTTAATATGCATCAATTTGGTGCATCCAGGGCGCGCACTGAATTGGGGCGTTGAGACAGGGCAACTTCGTGCTGCCAAGGGCCATCGCGGGGCAAGAAGTCCTGCGCCGAACCTTTATGGCGCGCTGCCTGCGCCATAATCGCCGCCGACCGTTTCGTCGGTGATCCGTTTGCAGGCGCGTGAACCATCCTGTGGCACAAATTCTGCTTATCACCCGAGTCGATTTCAGTTTTCACTCACCCAGCTACAGGAGTATTTTTGATGGCCAAGACCGTCGCAGACGTGATGCAAATGGTGAAAGACAACGAAGTGAAATTCGTTGACTTCCGTTTCACAGACACCCGGGGCAAGGAGCAGCACGTCACCGTGCCTGTGTCTCACTTCGACGAAGACAAGTTCAGCTCGGGCCATGCGTTCGACGGTTCTTCGGTGGCTGGCTGGAAGGGCATCGAAGCCTCGGACATGCAGCTCATGCCCGACCCGAACACCGCCAACATCGATCCTTTCTTCGAAGAAACCACGCTGTTCCTGCAGTGCGACGTGATCGAACCCGGCGACGGCAAGGCCTACGACCGTGACCCGCGCTCCATCGCCAAGCGCGCCGAAGCCTACCTGAAGGCCTCTGGCCTGGGCGACACCGCCTTCTTCGGACCGGAACCCGAATTCTTCATCTTCGACGGCGTGCGCTGGAGCAACGAACCCGGTCGCGTGATGTGCGAGATTGAAGAGTACGAAGCACCCTGGAACAGCGGCGCCAAGCTCGAAGGCGGCAACCGCGGCCACCGTCCCACCGTCAAGGGCGGCTACTTCCCCGTGCCCCCGGTCGACAGCACGCAAGACATGCGCGCCGAAATGTCCCTGATCCTCGAATCGCTGGGCATTCCTGTTGAAGTGTTCCACCACGAAGTGGCGGGTGCTGGCCAGAACGAAATCGGCACGCGTTTCAGCACGCTGGTCGAGCGCGCCGACTGGACGCAGGTGCTCAAGTACGTGGTGTGGAACGTCGCCAACGCCTACGGCAAGACCGCGACCTTCATGCCCAAGCCGTACGCCGGCGACAACGGCAGCGGCATGCACGTGCACCAGTCGATCTGGAAAGACGGCAAGAACCTCTTCGCAGGCGACGGCTATGCCGGCCTGAGCGATTTCGCGCTGTACTACGTGGGCGGCATCATCAAGCACGCCCGTGCGCTCAACGCCATCACCAACCCCGGCACGAACTCGTACAAGCGCCTGGTGCCTGGCTTCGAAGCCCCGGTGAAGCTGGCCTACTCGGCCCGCAACCGCTCGGCCTCGATCCGCATTCCGTATGTGGCCAATCCCAAGGGCCGCCGCATCGAAGCGCGTTTCCCCGATCCTTCGGCCAACCCGTACCTGTGTTTCTCGGCGCTGATGATGGCCGGCCTGGACGGCGTGGAAAACAAGATCCATCCTGGCGAAGCCGCCACCAAGGATCTGTACCACCTGCCGCCGGAAGAAGACAAGTTGGTGCCGACCGTGTGCCACAGCCTTGACCAGGCGCTGGAGTACCTCGACAAGGACCGAAGCTTCCTGACCAAGGGCGGTGTGTTCACCGATTCCATGCTCGACGCCTACATCGAACTCAAGATGGGTGAAGTCACGCGTTTCCGCATGGCGCCGCACCCGGTTGAATTCGACATGTACTACAGCCTGTGATGGTGTGCCCGGCATGGCCGGGCTGCCTTTGCAGACTTGCCCAAAGGGGCCGCGCAAGCGGCCCTTTTTTGTTGATCGGGCGGTCAATCGCCACCGTTCGGGTGCCGACATGGCACTTTTCCGGGGCTTTTCGGTCATACTGAAATTCGCTTTTTCGAGCGTTGGCACCCCTATCGAAATGCCCCCTGGATGGATCTCACCTTGAACCCGATGCCTTTCCTCACGATCCGGTCACTGGCGGTTGCTGCCCTGGCCTTGTGCGTTTTGCAGGTGCATGCCCAGGCGCGTATCTACCGCTGCGGCAACGAGTACACCAACGACCCCGCGGTGGCCAAGGCCAAGGGCTGCACGGTGATGGACGGCGGCAACATCACCATCATCGAGGGCACCAAGCCCACGGCCGCGCGCAGCAGCACCCCTGTGGCCTCCGCCCGCAGCAGCGGTGGCAACGACCGTGTTGACCCGGCTGCGCAGCGCGCGCGCGACAGCGACGCTCGGGCCATTCTTGAAGCCGAGATGCGCAAGGCCGAAGAGCGCCTCGCCCAGGCGCGCAAGGAGTACGCCAATGGCGAGCCCGAGAAACAGGGCATTGAATCGCGCAACTACCAGCGTTACCTGGATCGCGTGGCCGAACTCAAGGCGGCCGTGGCGCGCGCCGAAAGCGATGTCGCAGGCCTTCAGCGCGAACTGAGCCGCTTGCCGGGTTCCGCCAACGCGGTCGGTTCTACCGCAAAATAAGTGGCTTGAAAAAGCCCAACGCTCCCTCACCCCATTCCGCTGCCGAGCACGCCGCTGCTCAGCCCAACGGCCCCGTCGAAACGCGCAAATCTTTCGCGCCATCGCAGTTCCAGGCGCTCGACCTGCTGGCGACCCTGGTGGCCGTCGTCGATCCACAAGGCCGTGTGCTCTTTGCCAATGCGGCTTTGGAGGATGCACTGGGCATGTCCCGCCGCAGCATCGCGGGCTCCATGTTGCAGACCTGCTTCACCGAACCCGCGCAGTTGGAGAGCGCTTTGCAAGGCGCGAGCGGCAACCAGTTCGCCGCCTTGCGCTATGACGCCTGGCTCAAGCGGCTGAACCACGACACATTGCCCGTGCACGTGGTGGTCGCGCAGACGGACAACCCGGGTGAAGTGATCGTGGAGTTGTTGCCGCTGGAGCAGCAGGCGCGGCAGGAGCGCGAGGAGCGCCTGATCGACCAGGCTCAGGCGAACAAGGAGCTCATCCGCAACCTGGCGCACGAGATCAAGAACCCGCTCGGCGGCATCCGCGGCGCGGCGCAACTGCTGCAGATGGACCTGGAGTCGCGTGAGCTGATCGAATACACGCAGGTCATCATCCATGAGGCCGACCGGCTTCAATCCTTGGTGGACCGACTGCTCGCGCCGCACCGCCGCCCGCATGTGGTGGGTGACGTGAACATCCATGAAGTTTGTGAGCGTGTGCGCTCGCTGATCCTGGCCGAATTCCCCAAGGGCTTGAAGGTCGTGCGCGACTACGACACGTCCATCCCCGAGTTTCGCGGCGATCGCGAGCAGCTCATTCAGGCGGTGCTCAACATCGCGCACAACGCGGCGCAGGCGCTGGGTCAACGCATTGCCGCGGGCGATGCGCGCATCGTGTTTCGCACGCGCATTGGCCGACAGGTAACGTTTGGCAAGCAGCGCTATCGGCTGGCACTGGAATTGCATGTGATCGACAACGGGCCTGGCGTTCCAGACTCGATCAAGGACCGCATCTTTTTCCCGCTGGTGTCGGGGCGCGATGGTGGGTCCGGCCTGGGGCTGACGCTGGCACAGACTTTTGTTCAGCAGCACCATGGCTTGATCGAGTGTGAGAGCGTGCCGAACCAGACGGACTTCAAGATCTTGATTCCGTTGCCCTAGCCAGTCACTGACACGAACGCCGCGCCACACGAAGGGAAGACAACTCAATGAAGCCGATCTGGATAGTGGACGACGATCAGTCGATCCGCTTTGTGCTCGAAAAGGCGCTGCTGCGCGAGAACCTGCCCACGCGCAGTTTCACCAATCCGCAGGATGTCCTCAAAGCCTTGATCGACACGCCCGACCAGGAGGGCCCGCAAATCCTGGTGAGCGACATCCGCATGCCCGGTGGCTCCGGGCTGGACCTGCTGGAGAAGGTCAAGGAAAAACTGCCCGGCTTGCCGGTCATCATCATGACCGCGTTCTCCGACCTGGACAGCGCCGTGTCGGCCTTTCAGGGGGGCGCCTTCGAATACCTGCCCAAGCCGTTCGATTTGCCCAAGGCCGTCGAGCTGATCCGCCGTGCGGTGGACGAGAGTCTGCGCGAGGAAGTGGCGGAAGAGCGCATGAGCGCTGCGCCCGAAATGCTCGGCCAGGCGCCGGCCATGCAGGACGTGTTCCGCGCCATCGGCCGCCTGAGCCAAAGCCAGGTCACGGTGCTGATCACCGGCGAATCAGGATCGGGCAAAGAACTGGTGGCGCGCGCGCTGCACAAGCACTCACCGCGTTCGGCCGGGCCGTTCGTGGCGATCAACACCGCAGCCATTCCGAAGGACTTGCTGGAGAGTGAGCTGTTCGGTCACGAGCGTGGAGCCTTCACCGGCGCGCAGACCATGCGCCGCGGCCGCTTCGAGCAGGCCGATGGCGGCACGTTGTTCCTCGACGAAATTGGCGATATGCCGTTTGACTTGCAGACGCGCTTGTTGCGCGTGCTGTCCGATGGCCACTTCTACCGCGTGGGCG
Organism: Hydrogenophaga sp. 2FB; assembly: GCF_005503365.1. Taxonomy (GTDB): domain Bacteria; phylum Pseudomonadota; class Gammaproteobacteria; order Burkholderiales; family Burkholderiaceae_C; genus Hydrogenophaga. The sequence continues at coordinate 6,591 of NZ_SCML01000033.1, read as the reverse complement.
GGCACAGCGCGGTGCGCGCCAACGTGCGCGTGATCGCGGCCACGCACCAGAACCTGGAGCAGCGCGTCAAGGAAGGCGTGTTCCGCGAGGACTTGTTCCACCGCCTCAACGTGATCCGCCTGCGCCTGCCGGCGCTGCGCGAGCGGCGCGAAGACGTGCCCATGCTCACGCGCTTTTTCCTGCAGCAAAGCGCCAAGCAGTTGGGTGTGGAGCCCAAGCGCATTTCCGATGCGGCCTTGAAGTTGCTGGGCAGTTTCGACTTTCCCGGCAACGTGCGGCAGCTCGAGAACGTGTGCCACTGGCTTACCGTGATGGCGCCGGCCCAGGTGATCGAGCTCAAGGACCTGCCGCCTGAAGTTCTTTCGACGGCGCGAACGCCCGCACCCGAGGCGGCTCCGATCGCAGCGCCATCGCCGACCGCCTTCAGCATGCCGCCCACGGTGGCCACCATGCCGGAACCTGCGCCCCATGTCGAAGCGGTCGCGGCGTTTCCCGAATTGGAGGGGGCCACGGCGCCAGCATGGGAAACCGGCTTGCAGGCCGAGGCCCTGGGGTTGCTCGAAGAAGGCCGGACCGATGTGTGGGATGTGTTGACCCGCCGCTTCGAAACCCGCCTGATCCAGACCGCGCTGGCCAACACGCGCGGTCGCCGCATCGAGGCCGCGCACAAGCTCGGCATCGGGCGCAACACCATCACCCGCAAGATTCAGGAACTGAACCTGGAGTAGGGAATGGCCCCCACGCTCCGCCGCTGATGCGGGTCGCTGCCCTCGGGGGGCTGATCCGGCTTGGGGCCGCCCAGCGCTGGATCGGTTACCCCAGCGTGACCACCACCGGCGCGTGGTCGCTGGGCTGTGGGTTCTTGCGCGGCAGGCGGTCGATCTGGCACGCTGTCACCGTGCCGCGCAGCGCTTCGCTCACGAGAATGTGGTCGATGCGCAGCCCGCGATTCTTCTGAAAACCGAGCATGCGGTAGTCCCACCACGAGTAGCTTTTCTCGGGCTGCTCGAACATGCGGTAGGCATCGGTGAGGCCCAGCTTGATCAGTTCCTGAAAGTGCGCGCGCTCTTCCACGGTGTGATGGATGGTGTCCTTCAAGCCGACGGGGTCGAACGAATCCCGGTCCTCCGGCGCGACGTTGAAGTCGCCCAACAGCACCAGGCGCGAATGCACTTTCAGCTCCTCGCCGAGCCAGCGATGCAGCGCTTCCAGCCAGCGCATCTTGTAGGCGAACTTGTCCGTGCCCGGTGCCTGCCCGTTCACGAAATAGCAGTTCACCAAGCGCAGCGGACCTTCGGGCGTGTCTAGCGTGCCCGCGATCACGCGCGACTGGTCGTCGGCGTGCGTCGGGATGTTGCGCACCACGTCGGTCACGGGTGTGCGGCTCAGGATGGCGACGCCGTTGTAGGTTTTCTGGCCGAAGACGGCCGCGTGATACCCGGCTTCCTTCAAGGCGTCGTACGGGAATTTCTCGTCGACCAGCTTGAGCTCCTGCAAACCCAGCGCATCGACGGGGTTGGCGGCGAGCCAGTCGAGCACCTGGGGCAGGCGCACGGAGAGGGAGTTGATGTTCCAGGTGGCAAGTTTCATGTGTATGGAAATCTGTTTTTAATCAACTACTTACGACGGTCAGTCGGGTGGTTTTGGCGGGCTGGCTACCCGGCTGGCTACCCGAAATCGAATCGCTGGCCGGCTTGTCCGAGATCATGGCATGGACGCTTGCGGCTGTAACGCCACAGGCCCGTTTCCCGATTTTCACGCGGTTCAGCGTGCCTGCCTCGATCAACCGGTAGATGGTCGATCGTGAGACGCCCAGCTTTGCCTCGGCGACGTTGATCCGGTAGAGCAGGGGCGGGGACGTGGAAATGTTCATGGCTGGCTCTCCTGAGGTTTCACGCCGCCCTGCAGCCACAAGGCCGCCGGATGGTCATCAGCAAGTCGCTCGGGCTCTTGGCCCTCGACGAGCTTGAAAGTCCCGAACCCATCGGGCTGGCCATCGAGCCCAAGCCAGAGCTGGTACTTGGCCTGGCCGTCGCGATCTGAGCATGCGACGACAGAGCGAGCGCCAAGGTTCACGGTTTTCGGTTGTGTGAAGTTCATGTTGATCTCTCTTGTGGTTGTGTGTTGGTGGTCAAAGCATGCCCTCCCCGTAGCAAACCCCGCACATGCGGTTGTCGCCGTGCATGCAGAAGCCTTGTCCGTGGCACAGGTCATCCATGCAGTCGACGCGGGTGCCCTCGCCGCCGCAACTCCAGCATGTGATGCTGCCCAGGTACTCGCCTTCGTAGTCGTCATCGTCCAGCGCTGGCTCTTCCTCGCCGGGCGGCGGGTAGCCGATCGCCAGGTGCCAGCGCGCGCGGGCTTCAAGGTTGGCCATCGACCCTCCGAAACGAAACCACCCACACCCATGGGTTCGCATCCCATGAGCTGGCGCCGTTGATGGATTGCCACAGCGCGCGGTAGTCGCTGGGCATGGCCTTGCGGTGGAAGCAGTGGCAATCGTCCTCGCTGAGCCCGGTCATGGGCTCGCCGCACACGTAGCACGGGGTTCCCTCGGCCTGCGCATCGGCCTCGCTGATGTCCTGCAGGCGCTCGACGCGCACGCCGGTGATCTCCAGCACCAGGCGGCAGGCCCAGCGCGGCATGTGGATTGACGGCCTCCACACCTTGCGGCCATCGTCGCCGTCAGCGCGGTACACCACGTCCTCGGCGGTCAGCTTTGGCGGGTAGTAGCCGGTCTCATGGTCGGGCTCATCCTTGAACCACCAATGGGATTCCCTCACCCAAAGTTGATCGCCTGGCACGCCGTAGGGACAGAGCGAACGATAGACACGTGGCTCAGGGGCCTCAAGCGCTTCATCGAGCAGCGGCGCGCCCTTGCGGTCCTTGAAGATCAGCCGCGTGCAGTTCATACCGGGCCGGCTGTCAGGCTGCGGCTTCACGATGCGCCGCGTCTGGGTCTTCGACCCGTCCAGGATGGCGCGCACCATCGCGCCCTGAAACAATATTGGGCGCTCTTTCATCGCGTGTTCCTCAGGTTGGAAAGCACGTACTGCCGCAGGTGCGGGTACAGCGGGTGCTCCGTGAGGTCGACACGGGCCGACTCGTCCGGGCCGAGGGTCGCTGGCTCCAACGTCACCTTGACCCCGGTGATGATCCCCGTGGCCTTCACCGCGTCGGTGTCGAAGGCGATGATGTACTCGCCCTTCGGGGCGCGCGTGTCGATGTGCTTGGGCTTAGCCATTGCCGTTTTCCTCTTGAAGCTGGACGGCCTTCTTCTCGGCGCGCCATTTTTTCCAGACGTCGCGAAGCTCGCGGTAGCCGGGCACCACCTCGCCGTAGAAGCCATCCGGCTGGCTGATGTCGATGATCACGGCGCCGGTCTTCGACGGTTCGAAGGCGGGCTGCTTACCCTTGGCCGGCTTTGGCCTTCGGGTGTCGTACTGCTCCTGAATGGGCCAAGCGCGTCCGTCCGCGCCGTGCCACCGGTAGATGCCGCCGCCTCCGTCGCGGCCGTAGTTGTAGTGGACCGCCATCACCTTTCGGCCTTTGAAGATCTCCGGCAGTTCGTCCGGCAATTCGTGATCTGGAACATGGTCGCTCATGAGGTGCATTCCTTGAGGGCCTGTTCCTGGGCGACGTTGAGCTCGGCCATGGCTTGCTCGGTGCCGCCCTTGTCTGGGTGTGCAGCGCTGGCCATGCGCCGGTATGCCGCCTTCACGTCCTCGCGCTTCGCATCGCGTGGCACCTTCAGCACCTCCCACCACGATTTGCCGGCCGGCGCGGGCAGCGCCTTGAAGCCGGTGAAGGTCGCGCGCACCAGGGCCAGAGTGCCGTGGCGCAGTTCCACGCGGCGCGCTTCGAGGATGTGGTGGATCGCCTGCAGATTCGACGCCACCGAGTGGTACCGGTCTACTGGGATACACACCTGCAGGCCGTCCCAGGTGAACCACACCGACACACCTGGATCCGCCGGTGCGTTGTCGCCCAGCGAGACGTTGCTGGAGATCACGAGGCCTTCGAGCTTCTTGCCAGAGTCGCGCGCGAAGCCGGCCAGGCTGGTCTGCACATTCTTGATGGCGGCCGGCAGCGCGGTCTTGAACTTGCCGCCTTCGCGGAACTTCGCACGCGGGAACTGCGCGGGCCATGAGAGGGGGAATGCGTTGACAGTCACGTCGTTCCTTTCGAGAGTTGGAGGCGCGCCATCTGCGCGTTCGACCACTCCGCCGCGCGTACCGCGAAGCCGAAGCGATCCATTTCAATGAGTTGGTCCATCACCTCGGCAGCGGCGCGCGCGGTCAGGAGCTGGGCACCGTTGAAGCCCACCCGGCCGCTGGTGTGGAACCGCTGCAGCACCGCCTCGTAGCACTCCAGCTGCTCGGCGATCGCGGCTTTGGCCTCTTCGGTGAAGGGCGTGCCGTCGGCCTCCAGCAGGCGCATCAGCTCGCTGTAGGTCAGGCCCGTCTCGATCCAGTCCAGCAGGTCGCCCTGCGTGGCCCGGCCACCGGTGAAGCGGTCGATCAGATCCCAATGCGCCAGCTGGCACGTGGCCACCTGGTCGGCGGTGATGGTCGGTTGCCAGAACTTGGGCAGCTCGCGCTTGGCGTGCGAGGCGCGACGGTGGGCGGTCTTCATGCTGCGAGCCTTTCAACCGGTGAGGCCTGCTCGTCGAGCAAGCACGACAAATGCTGTTGCAGCGCAGAGCGCCACGACTCCGTTGCCGCCGCACTTGAGGCGTGGGGCACGGCATTCGTCCATTGCAAAGGCCAGCCCATCAACCACTCCACGAAAAGCGGGTTCAAGCGCCGGGGCAAGGTGGGGGTGACTGGCGAGGACTCCGGGCCACCTGGGATCTGCTGGGCCTGGTGCGAAGAGTGGGAGAAAACGCCCGTTTCCGTCGCGTGGCTCAAGCTCGCGCCGCCGTTCCTCGATGGCAGATCCTGGCCCTTGTGATCGCGGCTCGCCGGGGTTGGCCTGGCCAACCCCGGGCTGTTCATCTGGAAGCAGTGCACCGCCACGTCGGCCAGCCCAATCTGTGGGTCGGTCGCCTTGCGGTGCTCCATCACCGGTGGAGTCGCTTTCGGCTCGAACACCGCCGCGTTGGGTGTCGGCCAGTTCTCCGACAGGATCGAGTCCATGTTGCGGCGGAAGTCCCCGCTGATTTGGCCGTGCGAGTTGTCGCCCATACCCACCATCGGCGTTGGCCATCGTGTTGCCTGTTGCGCGAACTCGCCACCCGCTCCCGCTTTCCCCGTGTGGTCCAGCCCCGCCATCCCCGCCGGCGTCAGCCACATCAGTGCTTGGCCCTTCAGCTTCGGCTCCCCTCTGCCGTTCATGCCGCTGCCACTCTCTTCCTCGGAGGCCCTCGGCGTCTGCCACAGGAGGTCTCCATGCCAGGCAGAACCATCGCAGGCGTCCATGGCTGGCGCCCACGTCGGACGCTGAAAGAGTGAGCCATTCCGCATGCCACCCGCGGTCGGCCAGTTCTCCCAGGACTCGGGCGGCCGCGCGCTCTTCGAGATCGCCTTCGGCTTCGTCCACAACGGAGGCGGTGGCAGAAGAGATGCCGCCGACGTTCTCCAGAAAGAGTCCTGTCGCACCGCAAGCGTCGGCGTGGTCCAGGATGTCGAAGAAGAGGCCGGAGCGCGCGCCATCGAGGCCAACCCGGCGGCCGGCGACGCTGAGGTCTTGGCACGGGAATCCCGCAACGACGAGATCCAGGCATCCACGCCAGCGTCGAGCGTCGAAGGTGAGAAGGTCGGACCAGACAGGCGCTGCATCCAGGGAGCCTTCTTCCATGCGCGCGACCAGGACTGCGGCTGCGTGAGCTTCCCGCTCAACGTAGCAGACAGTGCGATGCGGGATGCCCAGGAACTCGAGCCCGGCTCGCAGTCCCTCACCAAGCATTCCGACGCCGGCACAGAATTCGATGGTGTGTAGAGCCACATGCTTACACCGTGGCCGCGCCGGTCTTCACCGACTTGGCCAGCGCTTGAGCCGGCGTCAGCTTCTTCTCGTCCTTGCCGTCGTCGATCGTGCGCTGCTTGTTGCTCACCGGCTGGGCGGCTTCCAGTTCGATGTCGCGCGTCAGGGACTTGAGCACGCCGAGCGCGCCGATCGTCTCCTGGTCCACGTCGGACGTGTACACCTGGAAATCGTAGTCAACGCCGCCGCCTTCCATGGGCGTGATCTTCGGCTTGCGCACCGTGCAGTCGCTCAGCTTGATGTCTTCATGGCCGCTGACGCCCTGATAGATCTTCAGGGTGCTGCCGGTCTGCTCGCCGTCCCAGTTGAAGGCGCCGAGCTTCTGCGCGATCTCGGTCAGTTGCGCGAACTCGGACACCACCGGGATGCCTTCGAGTGCCTGCTGGGTGGACGCGCCGTTGCCCTTCTCGAACAGGAAGCGCAGCAGGTTCTTGTCGAACATCGACAGGGTGCTGTTGGCCTGGGTGATCCTGAAATGGATGCACACGGCCGGCTTGACGTCGGTCTGGCCCATCTTCAGGGATTGGATGTCGATCGCGGTGATGGTGGCCTTGGTTTTGCCGATGAACTCGATACGCATGGGGAAGTACTCCAGGTGGTTGGGGG
>NZ_SCML01000032.1 GCF_005503365.1 Hydrogenophaga sp. 2FB | reverse complement strand
GCCGCCGAGCCCGCCCCCACCCCAGCAGCGCCTGGAAGCCCGACTCCCAACCCCGCGGCGGCGCCCATCGCCGCACCCACGCCCACACCAGCGGCTGTGGCCGCGAACGACAAAGCACCCCGCGCGTGCTGGCAAGCCAACGGCTTCACCGAACCCCAGGCCGAACTGTTGCGCGCCGAGCTCGCGCTGCTGGGCCTGCCGGCAGGCCAATGGCAGCTCACCGAGAACCGCAGCGGCGCTCGCTGGATCGTCTACATGGGCCGCTATGACAACGCCGCGCAGGTCGACCGCAAAAAGGATGAGCTGCGTGGCATTGGCGTGAACTTCCGCGAAATCACCGCCCCCGGGCTGGCGCCTGGTCTGGCGCTGGGCACCTACTCCACCGAAGCGGCGGCGCAGCAGGCGTTGCGCGATGTCGAGCAGGGTGGCGTGCGCACCGCCAAGGTGGCGCAGGAGCGTGCCGAGTCGCTGTCGTTCACGCTGCGTTTGCCGGCCATCACCGAAGCCCAGCGCGCAGCGGTGGGCGGGTTGGGCAAGGCCATGTCGGGCAAAACGCTGCGCCGCTGCGCCTGACGGCCCTCAGCTTCAGCGCGGACGGCGTCGGCGCTGCGAAAGCGCCACCGCCAGCACCCAGGCCCACAGGCTCAGGCCCCAGAGTTGCCCGGTAGAACCGCCACCACCACCGCCTCCTGCGGGCGGCGCGGGCATGGCGGCGATGCCGACCACCCGGTCTTCACCCCTGCGGCCCAGGTTGTCGACGATCGTGAGCGAGAACTCATACGTGGCCTCGGTCACCAGCGTGGCTTTGGCCGACGGGGTCTGGTCCGCTGTGACCGCGACGGGTGGCCCGCTGACCTGCACCCACTGGTAGGAGACGATGCTGCGGCCCGGGATCGCCACGCTCTGGCTGCCATCGAGCGTGATCACAGTGCCCGGCTCGACCGTGCCCAGGGGTTTGATCACCACGGCGGGGCCGGTGGCCAGTTGCACCGAGGTGTGCGCGTCCAGCATGCCCGTGCCGCAGGTGGCGGTCGTGCAATTGCATGGGCCCGCCCCCGGCGTGCCGCACGCAGGCAAGCCACCCAGAGCCACGTGGGCGCGCGCGCCCACCTTCATGCGCTCAATGAGCTGTCGCGGGCTCAAAAAGGGGTTGATCGAGAGCATCAGACTGGCCACGCCAGCCGCCTGGGGCGCGGCGAAACTGGTGCCTTGCTTGTACTCGTAAGCCGGGGCGGCGGGGCCCATCGTGCCGGCGTTGCTGGTCGACAGCAGGTACGTGCTCGCCCCACCCTCGGCCGAGCCGCCCGGCGCCGCAAGCGCGACATTGCTGCCAAAGTTGGAATAGTCGGCCTTGGCACCGTCTCGACGCACCGAGGCGACGGTCATCACACGGCGGCAATCGGCTGGGCGGGTAAGGCCTCGATCCTGGTTGCCAGCGGCCACCACCACGAGGGAACCGGCATAGGTGACCGCGTCAATGGTGCTCTGGTAACCCGGTGATTCCGCGCAGGTGCGGTCGCCACCGAAGCTGAGGTTGATCACCTTGGCGGGATTGGTGTTGGTGGGCTGGCCGGACACCGGCAGGCCGGCCGCCCAGCGCAGTCCGTCCAGCAGGTCGGAGAGGCGCGCGCCGCACTTGCCCGACACACGCACCGGCAAGATCTTCGAATTCCAGTTCAGGCCCGACACACCCGAAGCATTGTTGGTCGCCGCGCCGATTTGCCCGGCAATGAAGGTGCCATGCCAGGAGCTGTTCGCCGCATTGCACCCCGCGAACTCGGGTTGGGTCGCGTCGAAAGCGCTGACACCGTCGCCCGGATCGCTCGGATCGGCGTCACGGCCGTCGCCGTCGTTGGAAATCGACAGTTCGCTCACCAGATCACGGCCGAGCAGCATCCGCCCGGCCCCCAACACCGGCAAATCCGGGTGGTCGAAGCGAATGCCGCTGTCCACGACCGCCACCACCACCGAAGCGCTTCCCTTGGTGTCGTCCCATGCTGATGGCAGGTTCAAGCCGGCGAGGTTGCCGACATCGGGCGCCTGCAAATGCCATTGGCCTGTGGGGAGAGCGAAGCCGGGGTCGTCGGGCACCGCCAGCCTCGGCACCAGCACATCGGGCTCGACCCAGGCCACATCGGGGTGCAGGCGCGCGCGGCGCACCGCATTGGCCAGGGCCTCTCCGCGCAAAGGGCGGTCGAAACGCAGCAGTTGGTCGTTGCCGGCTTCGCCCACGGTACCTTGGGGCAAGCCGGCGTTCTTCATCAGGCGGGTCAGGCGTTCGCGCCCTTGGCGCGCGGCGTTTTCCCATTGCGCGCGCTCACGCCCGGCCACCCTGGCGCCCATGAGCGTTTCGTCGGCCGTGGGGGAGTTCTTCAATCCGATGATCAGTCCGGTGGCTTCGCCCTTCGCCACCAACACCTGTGCCTGCACTGCCGCTGGCAGTGGGGCGAGCACGCCGACAAGGGCAGCGGCGCACAAAAACGACGCCGGAAGCCAGCGGCGCGAACGGGGGGATTGCATGGCCCAAACTCCCTGGCGAGCAAAGGTGAACGAAGTAACGACTTATTTTGACAGGCCCGTCTTTTTTATTGCTCGGACTTAACAAGGATTTGGGAAATCCCGACAACTTTGCACGGTCGGTCCGCTCAGCGGCCGGTGGCGGCGGACCTCTGGGCCTCGAACCAGTCGAGCGCTTCGTTCCACAGCGGCAGCGCTTGAGGCCGGAAGTAGCCCATGTGGCCGATCGGCCCCAGCCCCTGGCCACGCGGGTCGATGGTGACGGCGCGCACCGAGGTGTTGCGGTAACCCGCCATGAAAGCGTCACGCGAGGCCGGCGGCGCCCAGGCGTCGTCCAGTGCATTGGCGGCGACGATGGGAAAGCGCACCTCGCCGAAGCGCTCGGTCGTGGCCTGCATCTGCGGATCGTCGAAGAAATAGCGCGGGAAGCGGCACCACCGGCGCCATTGCCGCGTCCACACCGGGCCAATCACGCGCCACAACAGCAGCACACGCACCTGCTCCCGCAGGGGCATCCAGCCGTGCCAGCCCGCGCCGGTGGCAAAGGTGTAAGCGCCGTCGACCCAGTCGTGGCGGGGCAGCAGGCCGAGCGCGTGACCGCCATACGAGTGGCCCACGAGGTACAGCGGCATGCCGTCCTGGCGCATGGCTTCTACACCGGCGGCCAGATCGAGCCGGCCCCAATCGAGGTAGTCCATGCGAAAGCCCTTGAGCGTGGGCGGGGCCGATTCGCCGATGCCGCGGTAGTCGAGCGTGAGCACATCGAAGCCACGCCGCGCCGCGTGTTCGGCAAAGCGTTTGTAGAAGCCCTGCGGAACGGCGGTGGCACCGCCCACCACCAGGTGGGCGCGCGGCGGCAGGGCACTGCGGTAGCGCCGTGCGGCGAGCGCGTAGCCATCGGCGGCGGTCAGCGTGAGGGGTTCGATGCGGATGTCCGGGTCGATGTCGGCGGTGTTCATGGCGGCGCTCCTGGGCGATCTGGAAACTGCCATCCCATTTAATCGAACGATCGTGCTATTTTCAATCCGCCACTGTCGCGCAGGTGCGCCCAGGCCATAAAAAAAGCGCCCGAAGGCGCTTTTTCGAGGAAGGCGAAAGCTGCGCTTATTGGGCAACAACGCGAACCATCTCGAGGCACTTGTTGGAGTAGCCCCACTCGTTGTCGTACCAGCTCACGACCTTGATGAAGGTCTTGTCCAGCGCGATGCCGGCGTCGGCGTCGAAGATGGAGGTGCGGGTGTCGCCACGGAAGTCGGTGGCCACGACCTTGTCGGTCGTGTAGCCCAGCACGCCCTTGAGCGCGCCTTCGCTCTGTGCCTTCATTTCGGCGCAGATTTCTTCGTACGTGGCGTCCTTGTTCAGTTCCACGGTCAGGTCGACCACGGACACGTCGGAGGTGGGCACGCGGAAGCTCATGCCGGTGAGCTTCTTGTTCAGCTCGGGAATCACCACGCCCACGGCCTTGGCGGCACCGGTGCTGCTGGGGATGATGTTTTCCAGGATGCCGCGGCCGCCGCGCCAGTCCTTGTTGCTCGGGCCGTCCACGGTCTTTTGCGTCGCGGTGGCGGCGTGCACGGTCGTCATCAGGCCGCGCTTGATGCCCCACTTGTCGTTGAGCACCTTGGCAATCGGCGCCAGGCAGTTGGTGGTGCACGAGGCGTTGGAGATGATGGCCTCGCCCTTGTAGGTCTTGTCGTTGACGCCGTAGACGAACATGGGGGTGTCGTCCTTGGAAGGCGCGGACAGGATGACCTTCTTGGCGCCCGCATCCAGGTGCTTCTGCGCGGTGACCTTGTCCAGGAACAGGCCGGTGGATTCGATGACCACGTCGGCGCCGACCTCGTTCCACTTCAGGTTCGCCGGGTCGCGCTCTTGCGTCAGGCGGATCTTCTTGCCGTTGACGATCAGGGTGTTGCCCTCGACCGAGACCGTGCCCTTAAAGCGGCCGTGCACGCTGTCGTATTGCAGCATGTAGGCCAGGTAGTCGGGCTCGAGCAGGTCGTTGATGGCCACGACTTCGATGTCGCTGAAGTTCTGGATGGCGCTGCGCAATACGTTGCGGCCGATGCGGCCGAAGCCGTTGATGCCGATCTTGATCGTCATGTCTCGTCTCTCCTGGAAAGGTTCAAAAAAGGGTTAACAAACTTACTTCGCGAGCACGGCGCGCACCGTGTCCGCCACGTTCTGTTCGGTGAAGCCGAAGTGCTTGAACAGCACCGGCGCGGGGGCCGATTCGCCGTACGTGTCGATGCCGACCACGGCGGCCACGCCGTACTTCCACCAGCCGTCGGTCACGCCCATTTCGACCGCGATGCGCGGCACGCCAGCGGGCAGCACGCTGGCCTTGTAGGCGGCGGTCTGGCGGTCAAAGGTGGTGGTGCTGGGCATGGAGACCACGCGCACGGCGATCTTGTGTTCCTTGGCCAGCAGCTCCTGCGCCTTGAGCGCGAGCTGCACTTCGGAACCGGTGGCGATGATCACCGCCTGCGCCTTTTTCTTCAGGCCCACTTCGGCCGGCTCTGCCAGCACATAAGCACCCTGGCTGATGTGGCCCAGATCGCTCTTGGGCGCGTAGGGCAGGTTCTGGCGGCTGAGCAGCAGCGCGGTCGGGCGGCTGGTGTTTTCCAGCGCGACGGCCCAGGCCACGGCGGTTTCGGCCGTATCGGCCGGGCGCCAGACGTCCAGGTTGGGGATGAGGCGCAGGCTGGCCGCGTGCTCGATGGACTGGTGCGTCGGGCCGTCTTCACCGAGGCCGATGGAGTCGTGCGTGAAGACGTGGATCACGCGCTGCTTCATCAGCGCGGCCATGCGGATGGCGTTGCGGCTGTAGTCGCTGAAGGTGAGGAAGGTGCCGCCGTAGGGGATGAAGCCACCATGCAGCGCCACGCCATTCATGACCGCGGCCATGCCGAATTCGCGCACACCGTAGTTGATGTGGCGACCGCCCTGTCCCTGTTCGTTCTTCACCACGTCGCCGGCCATGTTGAAGCGCAGGCTGGGGGTGGACTTGGTGTTGGTGAGGTTGGAGCCGGTGAGGTCGGCGCTGCCGCCGAGCAACTCGGGCAATGCGGCGGTGAAGGTTTCGAGCGCGAGCTGGCTGGCCTTGCGGCTGGCCACGGTTTCGGCCTTGGTGTGCGCGGCGATGGCAGCGTCCACCGCGACCTGCGCGAAGTTCTTCGGCAGTTCGCCCTTCATGCGGCGAACGAATTCCTTCGCGAGCTCCGGGAAGGCGGCCTTGTAGGCGGCGAACTGGGTGTTCCAGGCGGCCTCCACCGCCTTGCCAGCGTCCTTCGCGTCCCAGGCGGCGTACACGTCCTTCGGAATGTCGAAGGGCTTGTGCATCCAGCCCAGGGCTTCGCGCGTGAGCTGGATTTCTTCGCCACCCAGCGGCTCGCCGTGCGCCTTGGCGGTGTTGGCGCGGTTCGGGCTGCCCTTGCCGATGTGCGTCTTGCAGATGACCAGCGTGGGGCGCTCGGCGTTGTTCTTCGCGTCCTGGATGGCGCGGTCCACGGCGTCCACATCGTGGCCATCGATCGGGCCGATCACGTTCCAGCCGCAGGCGGTGAAGCGCAGCGCGGTGTTGTCGATGAACCAGGGGGTCACCTGGCCGTCGATGGAGATGCCGTTGTCGTCGTACAGCGCCACCAGCTTGTTGAGCTTCCACGCACCGGCCAGGGCCACGGCCTCGTGGCTGATGCCTTCCATCAGGCAGCCGTCGCCCAGGAACACGTAGGTGTTGTGGTCAACGATCTTGTGGCCGTCGCGGTTGAATTCGGACGCCAGCAGCTTTTCGGCCAGCGCCATGCCCACCGCGTTGGTGATGCCCTGGCCGAGCGGGCCGGTGGTGGTTTCCACGCCGGGGGTGATGCCGGTCTCGGGGTGGCCGGCGGTCTTGCTGTGCAGCTGGCGGAAGTTCTTGAGTTCGCCGATCGGGAGCTTGTAGCCGGTGAGGTGCAGCAGCGAATAGATCAGCATGGAGCCGTGGCCGTTCGAGAGCACGAAGCGGTCGCGGTTGGCCCACTGCGGGTTGGTCGGGTTGTGGCGCAGGTGGCGGCCCCACAGGGCGACGGCCATGTCCGCCATGCCCATGGGCGCGCCAGGGTGACCGGAGTTGGCCGCCTGCACGGCGTCCATGGCCAGGGCGCGGATCGCGTTGGCCTGGGTCTGGGGTGTGACGGCCGAAGCGGCGGGTGCGGTGCTGGTGGGGGTGCTGGCGGCGTCGAACATGGATAGTGCAGGGGGTATGGGAGGAAAGGGGACTGCGCGGCGGCGCAAAACCCAAGATTTTATCGGCCCGACCGTTTGAAGCCTTTGGAATCAACCCATAACCACGCGCGCGCTCATAATTCCTGACGCGTGTGGCCCGTGTGCCGGCACGCCCACCCCACACCACCCATGCCCCGACTCGCCACCGACCCGTCCGCCACGGCCCCTGTTCCGGCCATGATCCTCGCCGCCGGCCGCGGCATGCGCATGCGGCCCTTGACCGACGAAACCCCCAAGCCGCTGCTGGCGGTGCGCGGCAAGCCGCTGATCCAGTGGCCCATGGAATCGCTGCGGGCGGCCGGGTTCACCCGCCTCGTGGTCAACACCGCCTGGCTCGAAGAGCAGTTGCAGGCGTTCTGCGCCGACTGGCAGGCCCAACACGTCGGCACGAACGTGACCGTCTCGCGCGAGGGCCAGGACTTCGGCTACGCACTGGAGACCGCCGGCGGCATCGCGCGCGCGCTGCCCCTGCTGGGCGACGTGTTCTGGGTGCTCGCGGGCGACGTGTACGTGCCCGGGTTCGCGTTCACGCCCGACAGCGTGGCGCGCTTCCAGGCCAGCGGCCAGCTCGCCCACATCTGGCTGGTGCCCAACCCGCCGCACAACCCGCGCGGCGACTTCGGCTTGAGTCCAGCGGGTCTGGCGCTGAGCCAGGCGGACGTGAAGCACACCTACAGCACCATCGGCCTGTACCGGCGCGAGCTGTTCGAGCCGCCCTGGTGCGAGATCATCCCGGGCAACCCGCAAGGCACGGCCGAGCCGCTGGCACCGCTGCTGCGCCGCGCCATGGACGCGGGGCTGGTGAGCGCCGAGCTTTACAACGGGCCATGGGTGGACGTGGGCACGCCCGAGCGGCTTGCAGAGCTGCAATAAGCCCCCGCGCAACGCTCGCGCAAAAGCTCCACAATGGCGCCCATGGACGCCACCACCCACACCTCCCTCTACGCCGATCGCCGCGCCCGCGTGGCCGCCCAGCTGGGCGCCGGCAGCATCGCCATCGTGCCCACCGCGCTGGAACGCCCGCGCAACCGCGACAGCGACTTCATCTACCGGCACGACAGCTACTTCTACTACCTCACCGGTTTCACCGAGCCCAACGCCTGGCTGGTGATCACCGCCGAGGGCCACACCACGCTGTTCTGCCAACCCAAGGACCTGGAGCGCGAGATCTGGGACGGCATCCGCCTCGGTCCCGAGGCCGCGCCCGAGGCCCTGGGTGTGAGCGAGGCGTTTTCCGTCGCCGAACTCAACCAGCGCCTGCCCAGGCTGCTGGAGAACCGGCACACCGTGTGGTACCCCTTCGCCACGCACGAAGGGCTGGAAAGCCGCATCAACGGCTGGCTGCAGCCGGTGCGCGCCCGCGTGCGCTACGGCGCGCTGTGCCCCGAGTCGCAGCGCGACCTGTGCGGCATCGTCGACGAAATGCGCCTGGTGAAAGACGCGCACGAGCAGGCCACCATGCGCCGCGCCGCGCAGATCAGCGCCAAGGCGCACATCCGCGCCATGCAGCGCAGCGCGGCCATGCTGCGCGCCGGGCAGGACGTGCGCGAATACCACCTGGACGCCGAGCTGCTGCACGGCTTCCGCGAGCACGGCTCGCAATTCCCGGCCTACGGCAGCATCGTCGCCGCGGGCGCCAATGCCTGCGTGCTGCACTACCGCGCCGACGCCGCGCCCATTCGCAGTGGCGAGCTGGTGCTGATCGACGCGGGCTGCGAACTCGACGGCTACGCCAGCGACATCACCCGCACCTTCCCCGCCAACGGCGTTTTCACCGGCCCGCAGCGCACGCTGTACGACCTGGTGCTGGCCAGCCAGGACGCCGCCGTGGCCGCCACCAGGGCCGGCGCGCGCTTCGTCGACCCGCACGAAGCCACGGTGGCGGTGCTGGCGCAAGGCCTGCTGGATGTGGGCCTGCTCGACCGGAACAAGGTCGGCAACGCGCAGGACGTGATCGCCAACCGCAGTTATTTCCCCTTCTACATGCACCGCACCGGCCACTGGCTGGGCATGGACGTGCACGATTGCGGCAGCTATGTGGAACCGTCCGAGCTGGGCACGGTGAGCGAACGCAAGGACCCGCTCAGCGGCGAAACCATCAAGGACCGGCCCAGCCGCGTGCTGCGGCCCGGCATGGTGCTGACCATCGAGCCCGGTCTGTACGTGCGCCCCGGCGAAGGCGTGCCCGAGACGTTCTGGAACATCGGCATCCGCATCGAGGACGACGCGATCGTCACCGCGACCGGTTGCGAGCTGATCTCGCGCGACGTGCCGGTAAAGGCCGACGAGATCGAGGCACTGATGCGCGGCTGATCGCCGCGTGGGGATGGACCCATCGGCGGGAGGGTCTGGAATGGTGGTCGGGAATCATTCTCATTTACACTGAGACCCCGGCCGGCCCGAGCCGGCCCCGATTCCTCCACTCCCCAGTCCTACCTGCCATGAAACCCACCTTGCTCGTTCTGGCCCTGTCGGCCTCCCTGTCCCTGCTGTCCGCACCCGCCCACGCCCAGGGCGCCGCGCCCGCTGCCGCCAGCGCACCCGCAGCGGCCACCTACGCCACCGTGGCCACGCACTACGCCGCGCTGGTGCACGCCAACTACAGCGACACCCTGGCCGCCGCGCAAGAAATGCAGACCGCCATCAAGGCCTTCGTGGCCGCGCCCTCGGCCGACGGCCTGGCCGCCGCGCGCAAAGCATGGCTGGGCGCGCGCGAGTTCTATGGCCAGACCGAGGCCTTCCGCTTCTACGGCGGCCCGATCGACGACGACAAGGGCCCCGAAGGCCAGATCAACGCCTGGCCGCTGGACGAGGCCTATGTGGACTACGTGCAGGGCAAGCCCAAGGCCGGCCTGATCAACGACGCCAAGTTCAAGATCACCAAGACCAACCTGGCCAAGTTCAACGAACGCGGCGGCGAGGAAAACATCAGCTCCGGCTGGCACGCCATCGAGTTCCTGCTGTGGGGCCAGGACCTGAGCGAAACCGGCCCGGGCAACCGCTCGTTCGAAGACTACGTCGACGGCAAGACGCCCAACGCCGATCGCCGCCGCCAGTTCCTGACCGTGGCCACGGAGCTGCTGGTCGACGACCTCAACTTCCTCGTCAAGGCCTGGGCGCCGAGCCAGAAAAACTACCGCGCGCGCTTCGAGAAGGGCGGCAAGGAGTCGGTGCGCAAGATCATCGTCGGCCTGGGCTCGCTCTCGCGCGGTGAACTGTCGGGCGAGCGCATGGAAGTGGCGCTGAACTCGCAGGACCAGGAAGACGAACACTCTTGCTTCTCCGACAACACGCACCGCGACATCGTTACCAACGCCACCGGCATCCAGAACGTGTGGCTGGGCCAGTACAAGAAGCGCGACGGCAGCACGCTGCAAGGCCCGGGCGTGCGCGACCTGGTCGCCGCGAAGAAGGCGGACCTTGCCGAGAAGACCACCACGCAAATCGCGGCGTCGGTGGCGGGGGCCGAAGCCATTCCCGCACCGTTCGACCGCGCGCTGGCGAAAGGCGCGGCCGGCCGCCCTGCGGTGGAGAAAACCGTCGCCAGCCTGGTCGCGCAGTCCAAGCTGCTGGTGGAATCGGCCAGCGCGGTGGGCATCGCCAAGTTGACCCTGGTGGAACCCTGAACCCACGACCATGAAGCCTTTCACCGCCGCGCGGCGGCTGGTCGCTGCCGCGTTGCTTACCGCCGGTTGCGGCGGCGCGTGGTGGCTGCACGCCGACGAAGCACCCGATCCGCTGGGTGAGAAAACCGGTGGCGCCACCACGGTCTACGCCACCGGCAAAAACGCCTTCTCCTTTCCCCTGGCCAACCTGGACGATCCGGGGCGCACGCGCTTCGTGATCGGCAATTCGTTCTTCAAACGCAACTGGGTCGAGGCACCGGCTTCGACCACCGCGCGCGACGGCCTGGGGCCGCACTTCATCGCGCGTTCGTGCGCCGGCTGCCACGTGCTGGACGGCCGCGGCGAACCGCCGGCGTGGAAGAACACGCTCGGCCCCGAGCCCGAAGGCACCGTGGCGCTGCTGATGCGCCTGTCGGTCGCGGGCACGCCCGACCCCAAGGCCGGCGTGCGGCCCGACCCGGTGTACGGCGACCAGTTCAACAACGCGGGCATTCAGGGCGTGAAGCCCGAAGGCCGCGTGGAGATCCGCCAGAAACCCCTCCACGGTCGGTTCGCCGATGGCACGCGGTACACGCTGCAGCAACCGCTCTACAAGCTGACCGACCTCGCCTACGGCCCGTTCGCGCCGGGCTTGATGGTGAGCCCGCGCATTGCGCCACAGCTCGCCGGTGCGGGCCTGATCGAAGCGATCCCCGAAGCCGAGATCCTGCGCAATGCGCGCGATCAGGCGGCCGCGCCCGGCCCCGTCAAAGGCCAGCCCAACCGCGTGTGGGACGTGTTCGCGCAGGAAGAGCGCGTGGGCCGCTTCGGCTGGAAAGCCAACGTGGCCACCCTCGCCCACCAGACGGCGGGCGCCTTTCATGGCGACATGGGCATCACCTCGAGCGTGCACCCGCTGGAGACCTGCACGCCGACGCAGAAGGACTGCCTGGCCGCGCCGCACGGTGGCGGCAAGACCAACGGCAGCCAGGGCATCGTGCCCGCGTCCAAAGCGGTCGCGCAGCAACCCGAGATCGACGACGACACCCTGGGCCAGGTGATCTTCTACCAGGCCACGCTGGCCCCTGCCGCGCGCCGCAACGTGAACAACCCGCAGGTGCTGCGCGGCCAGGCGCTGTTTGCGCAGGCCCAGTGCGCGGCCTGCCACCGCCCGAGCTACGTGACCGCCGAGGGCCCGTTCCCCAAGCTCACCAGCCCGGCGCTCAAAGGCCAGCGCATCTGGCCCTACACCGACCTGCTGCTGCACGACATGGGCCCCGACCTGGCCGATGGCCGCCCCGACTTTCTCGCCAATGGCACCCAGTGGAAAACACCACCGCTGTGGGGCATCGGCCTGATCAAGGACGTCAACGGCCACACCCGCCTGATGCACGACGGCCGCGCCAACGGCGTGCTCGAAGCCATCCTCTGGCATGGTGGCGAAGCCCAGGCCGCCAAGGAGCAGGTGCTCAAGATGAACCGCCGCGACCGACAGGCGCTGGTGCTTTTTGTGGAAACGCTATGAACCTCACCCTGACCCGTTGCGCCCTCGCATGGGCCCTGACCGCCAGCGGCATCGCCTCCGCACAAACCGTGGCGGCACCCATCGTCGCCGCGCCGTACTACTCGGCCGAGCAGGCCCTGCAAGGCCTGTACACGCACCACCTGCCCCCGCTGGCCAAGGCGTTCCAGAGCGAGGCCGACCGCCTCGTGGGCACCGCCCAACAGTACTGCCAGGGACAAGCCACGCTGCCCGCGCTGCAAACGCAATGGCAGAGCACGCTGGTGAGTTGGGAAACCCTCTCCACCCCCGCGGTCGGCCCGCTGGTAACGCGGCGCTCGCAACGCCAGATCGACTTCTGGCCCACGCGCCCGGACCTGCTGCGCCGCTCGATGGACAAAGCCCCCGCCACGCTGGCCGATATGGACCGCGTGGGCACGCCGGCCAAAGGATTTCCGGCGCTGGAGTTGCTGCTGCAGCAATGGTCCAGAAAGGCGCCTTCGCCCGAAGCGTGCCGCTACGGCGGGCTGATCGCACAGGGCATCGCCGCCGAAGCGCGCGAGCTGCAGAACGAGCTGGGCCAGTGGGCGACGAAGGAGTGGGAAGACGAACCCGAGGTCACCACCGCCTCGCTCGCGGAGTGGGTCAACCAATGGCTCGCCGGTCTGGAGCGGCTGCGTTGGGCGCACATCGAAAAACCGATCACCAGCCATCAGACCACAGGCAACGCGGCCAAGGGCACGCCAGTGCCTTACGCAAGACTGGACCGCGACAGCAACCTGCGCGACTGGCGCGCGCAATGGCAGAGCCTGCGCACGCAAGGCCGCCTGCCGGCCGGCGCGCAGCCGCCCGCCGCGGGCCAGGCGCTGGTGCCGATGGAAGCCTTGCTCATGGGACGGGGGCAACTGGCGCTGGCACAGAAATGGGGCCAGGCGCTGGACCAGGTGAATGCCGGCATGGAGAAGCTCACGCCGCGCTCGAGCGAACGCGAATTGCTGGCGCTGACGAAGTCGATGAAGGCCGTGACCGTGCTGTTCCAGAACGAGGTCGCCGCCGCGCTGGACGTGCCCCTGGGCTTCTCCGACGCCGATGGAGATTGAGTGATGAGCCCCCCCGCGCTCCTTTCGCGCCGGCAATGGTTGCTGGCCGCTGCCGCAATGGGCCTCGCGCCGGCCTGGGCCGCGACGCCCGCGCGTCCAACGCGCCTGCTCTCGGCCTGGCAGACATCGGACGAACACCGCATCGGCGTGATCGGCGTGGACGGCGCGCGTTGGTCGGTGCAGCGCTCGCTCGCCGTGCCCACGCGCGCGCATGGGCTGTTGCTCGAAGCCGGTGGCAGCGTGCTCGCCGCCGCGCGCCGCCCGGGCGACTGGTTGCTGCGCTGGCACCCGGTGAGCGGACGCACGCAATGGCACTGGATCGAGGACGACCGCCGCTTCAATGGCCACGCCATCGCCAGCGCCGACGGACAGACGCTGTGGACCACCGAAACCAACCTGGACAACGCGCAAGGCCGCCTGGGTGTGCGCGATGCCAAGACGTTGGAAAAGACCGCCGAGTGGGCCACCCACGGCATGGACCCGCACGAACTCATCGTGCTGCCACAGCGCGTGGGCGAGATCCCGGCGGGCAGCCTGATCGTGGCCAACGGCGGCATTCCCACGCTGCCCGAGACCGGCCGCAGCAAGCGCCAGTTGGACCGCATGGACGCCTCCCTCGTCGCGCTGGACCCGCGCGATGGCAGGCTGCTCGGCCAATGGCGCCTCGAAGACCCGTTTCTCAGCATCCGCCACCTGGCCTGGGACCCGGCGTCATCGACCGTGGGCATCGCGCTGCAGGCCGAACACCCGGACGCCGATGCCAAGCAGCGCGCGCCGGTGTTCGCCGCATGGAACGGCCAGCGCCTGCAGGCCTCGGTGGCGCAGCCCGCCGTGCAAGGCTATGGCGGCGACATCTGCGCGCTGCCGCAAGGCGGCTTCGTGGTGAGCTGTCCACGCGCGAATTCGCTGGCCCTGTTCGGCGCCGATGCGCGCTGGTCGCAGAACGTGGCGCACCGCGAGGCCTATGCGCTGGCCACCGCGCAAGGTCACTGGTGGGCCAGCGGCGCCGACGGCGTGTGGTGTGCGCCCGAAGGCATCGATGCCAAGGCCACCGCACGGACCGAACAACTGCAGATCGACAACCACTGGGCGGTGATGTAACGCCTGCGCATCACGCGGCGTCCTCGGCGTGACCTGACACGTGCGCGCACGAAGCGCCCGTCCGGCGGCACTGGCCATCGGCCTCCAGCCAGGGATGGGCGTGGCCGACGCAGCCGGTCTGGCAGATGACATTGCTGGCCTCGGCCATCGCGACGGCCTCGGCAGCGGCACTCGCCACGCGGGCGCGGCGCGCCAGGGGACGCATCACGCCGGCCGTGTTCAGGCCCCAGAGCATGCAGCTGCGCGCCATGACGAGCTGCGCGCGCAGCTGCACCACCTCCCTCTCGAGTGCGTCCATGCGCTGCGTGCAGGCCTGCACCTGTTCGCTCAGGCGGCGTTGCGCACTGGCGAGCTGGCGCGTGAGCACGGCATGTTCGATGGCGATCTCGCGCGCGGCCATGCTGTCGTGCCGCGCGATGCGCAGCGTGGTGGTGGTGTATGTCATGCGTTGTGGTCCTTCCCTGGCAAGGGCGGACCGCCGGCCGCGATGAGCAATTGCGGCACGCCGTCGGCCGCGCGCGCGGTGCTGGCCTGCACCTGCCACACGCCCTGCACCAGCGCGGGTTGCAGCACGCGCACCGGGTGGCCGCTGGCGCGCAATGCGCCACCGTCGAGCACCCACACGCGATCGGCATAGCGCAGCGCGAGGTTGGGGTCGTGCAGCACCGCGAGCACACCCACGCCCTGCTCGCGCGCCCAGCGTTGCACGGTGCTCAGCGTGTCGTGCTGGTGGCGCAGGTCGAGGGCGGCGGTGGGTTCGTCGAGCAACAACCAGCGCGGCGCACCATCGGCGCTGGGCTCCCAGATCTGCGCCATCACACGCGCCAGTTGCGCGCGTGCGCGCTCACCGCCGCTCAGGCTGGCGATGGCGCGCTGCGCCATGTGCGCCACACCGGTGGCCTGCATCGCCGCCCGCACGATCGCGGCCTCGTTCGGTGAGGGCTGCAGGTGGTGCGGGTAGCGCCCGAGTTCCACCACCTCCTGCACGCGAAAGTCGAACGCCACCGCGGTCTCCTGCGGCAACACCGCGCGGTGGCGCGCGAGCTGGTGCACCTGCGCGGGCGAGACGGCCTGGCCGTTGAGCGTCACGCGGCCGCTGTCGGGCGCGCGCAGGCCTGCGAGCACCGAGAGCAGCGTGGACTTGCCCGCGCCATTGGGACCGAGAATGGCACCGACCTCGCCGGGCGCGAGTTGCAGGTCCACGCCCTGCAGCAGCGTGCTGGTGCCGACGCGCACGCCCACGCCTCGCGCGCAAAGGCCTTCGCCCTCGGTCAGCGTCGGCGTGTCGAACACGTGGTCATCGGCTTCGACGCCGCTGTCAAACCAGTGCGGACTTTCACCACCGGGCATTTCGCAACACGCGCTGCGCCAGTCGGCGTCGAAGCGGCGCGCGTTCACAAGCGCCTCCCGTGTGCGCTGCGCAGCAACAGCAAAAAGAACGGCACGCCCACCACCGCCGTGAGCACGCCCAGTGGCAGCTCGGCGGGTTGCAGGATGGTGCGCGCGACCGCGTCCGCCAGCAGCACGAGCACAGCACCGAGCAGTGCGGAGCCGGGCAGCACCCAGCGGTGATCGGGCCCGGCCACCAGGCGCACCATGTGCGGCGCGACCAGGCCGATGAACCCGATGATGCCGGTGGTGGCCGTGACCGCACCCACGGCCAACGCCGTGGCCACGATGGCGATCTGCTTCACGCGTTCGATCGACACCCCGAGCAGCACGGCCTGCGCTTCGCCGAGCGCGAGCGCGTTGAGCGGGCGCGCCAGGCGCAAACCCACCGCACCCGCGATCAGCGTGATGGCACCAACCAAGGCCACCGCGCTCCAGCGCGCGCCGCCCAGGCTGCCGAGCAACCAGAACTGCAGGTTGCGCAGTTGTTCGTCGGTGGCCAAAAAATTCAGCAAGCCCAGGCCGGCACCGGCCAGGGCGTTGACCGCGATCCCGGCCAGCAGCATCAGTCCCACGCGGGTGCCGCCCTCGCCGCGCGAGAGCAGGTAGATCAGCACCGTGACCGCGAGGCCACCGCCAAAGGCCATGAGCACCAGCGTCCAGCTGCCGAGCGAGCGCGGCATGTCGGGGAACCAGGCGTTGCCCATGACGATGGTGAAGCCCGCGGCGAGCGCTGCGCCGCTGCTCACCCCGATCAGCCCGGGGTCGGCCAGCGGGTTGCGGAACAGGCCCTGCATGAGCGCGCCGGCCATGCCCAGACCCGCGCCGGCCACCAGCCCCAGCACCAGGCGCGGCAAGCGGATGTTGAAGAACACGAGCTCGGCGCCGCTGCCGTTGCTGTTGCCAGTGAGCGCACCCAGCAGCACGCCCGGCAGCTCATGCAGGGGCAGGCTGTACGCGCCCTGGCCCGCGGCCCACAGCAGCGTGACCAGCAGCAGCGCACCGAGCGACCACAGCAAGGCGGGGCCCGGGAGGCGGCGTGGCGCGAGCGACCTGCGCCACAGGGGCAGCGCCGTGGTGCTCACGCACGCACCACGCGGTTGTGCAAGCGCTCGACCACGTCGGGCAGGCGCGGGCCGAAGCCGAGCAGTTCCAACGCGTCCAGGTGCACCAGTGCGTTGGTCGAAGCGCGGCGCGCGTGCGCGGGTGTCAACGCGAGTTCGGGGCGTAGCCAGAATGTCGCCTCGCCGCCGATGGCATCGATGCCCTGGGTCGTGGTCAGGACGATGTCGGGCGCCGCTTGCGCCATGGCTTCGGCGGTCATGGGCCGGTAACCCTTGAAGCCGCTGAGCGCGTTGCGCGCGCCGATGAAACGGATCATCGCATCGGCCGCCGTCTGCTCGCCCGACACCATGGGGCTTGCGCTGTGCGAGAGCACGAACAGGATCTTCGGCCCGGGGCCTTTCGCCGAATGCACGCGCGCGCCCACCGCCTGCCAGCGCGCGTCGAGCCGCGCTTGCAGTTCGCGCGCGGCGGCTTCGCGGCTCGCGGCGCGCCCCACGGCCGCCACCTTGCGGCGCACCTCGTCCCAACTGTGGTCGGCGTGGATAAGTTCCACGCGCACACCGGCACTGCGCAACTGGTCGAGCACCACCGGCGGGCCGGCGTCGGTGCCGGCGATCAAGGCATCGGGCCGCAACGCCAGCAGGCCTTCGGCGGAGAGCTGGCGCATGTAGCCCACCTTGGGCGTGGCCAGCGCAGCGGCGGGATAGAGGCTGGTGGTGTCGGTGCCCACGAGCTGGTCTTGCGCGCCGAGCGCGTACACCACCTCGGTGATGCCGCCGCCCACGGTGATCAGGCGCGGCGCGCCGGTGGCGGCCATCAGAACCAGCGGCGACCCCGCCACGGCCATGGCCGAGAGCCCTTGCAGCGCGCGCCGGCGAGTGAGACAGGATGGCACGGTCATGGCAAGCGCCCCACGGGTTCGAAGCCGGGCGTGTTCTGCCCGATGTGCCAGCACACGCCCGAAGGGTCGATCACCACGAACTCGGTGATGCCCCAGGGCTGCGCCTTCACCGGCGTGATGCGCACGCCGTAGCGGCCGGCGATGTCCCGCGCGTCGACGTGCGCGCGCCAGGCCTGCACGTCCGGCACCAGCAGGTGCATGGCGAGGTTCTCGGCGAGTGCGGCCTCGTAGAAGTCCTGCAGCAGGAAGGCACTGCTGTCGACGCAGAAGTACGCCACGCCGCCGCCTTCGGAACGCTGGGTGAAGCCCAGTTCGGCATAGAAGCGCTTGGACAGTTCGAAATCTTTCGCGGGCACGAAGGCCTTCAGTTCAACCGCGCGCAGCGCGGTGGCGGTGCCGGCGCTCATGCCGCGGCCGCCACGCGGGGTTGCTGCAGGTGCGCGACGATCTGGCGCCACGCGGGCAGTTCGTTCTGACCCGGCTTGCGCGCGCCGAAGAACATGGCCATCAGTTCGCCGCGATCATCGAACGCCTCGACCGACGTCACCACGCCATCGGCGGTGGGTTTCTCGACCACCCACACTTGTTCGATCAGGTCTTCGCGCAGGTGCAAGTTGAAACCCGGGTCGAGCACGTTGAGCCAGGTCTTGCCGTGGTTCTCCATCGGCTCGATGCGCTGGACCGGGCCGGTGTGGATCTGGATGCAGCCCGGGCTGCCGACGAAGACCATGATGGGCGTGCCATCGAAGGCCGCTTCCATCAGCAGCTCGCGCAGCGCCGCCTTCTCCACGCGGTGCGTGAAGCGGCCCTCGACCAGGCGAAAACTGTGCTGGCGTTCGAGCCCGAACTGCTTGAGCAGGCCAAAGAACTGGTGCGTGTCGGCCATCGCGCCCCACGCGGCGCTGAAGGCGGCGACATCGGGTGCGGGTTGCGGTGCGGGTACCGTCGGCTCGGTCCGTGTGACGAACTCAAGCGCGGGTTGCGTGTCGGTGTGCTGCTCGATCAGGGCTTGCCACGCATTCAGGTCGGTCTGTTCGCGGACATAGATCTTGTGCACCGCCACGCCATGTCGGTCGAAGAACTGCAGGCTCGGCGGGCCCATGCCGGGTCGCGACTTCAAGGCCTCGGCCACCGCGAAGCCGGCGTGCCATTGCGCGAAGAACAGCCGCAGGTCGATGTCTTCACCCAAGGCCAGTCCAACGGGGCCACTGGCCGAGACCTTCTGGTACACGCCGGTCTTCTCATGCACCACGGTCTCGTTGCGCGTGAGCGCCATGAGCGGGCCAAAGACCTCGAGTGCCTGCAGCAAACCCAACCAGTCGCTGCGCAACCCCGTGGCGTGCAAGGGTGCGTCGTGCGTGCCGGTGTGGGCTGCGATGGCAGCGCCCTCGCTCAGACCGATCGCTTCGGCGGCTTCCTTGGCGCGCAGACCGCTGGCGCGTGCGGCCTGGAAAGCGGTTCGGATGTCGTGGGTGTTCATGGTTTTCTCCTGGCGGTGGGCGCGTCACTGCACGCTGGTGGGAATGGGGTGCCACAGGGGCGTGGGTCGACGTTGTGCGGCGGCGGCCTCGGCGGTGTTTTCCAGCTCCAGCTGCCAGCGCGTGCGCAGGTTCGCCACCATGATCTGCATGGGCGGCGAGAGCTGCGGGTGCGCCGACAGGTAGAGCAGGTTGGAGACCAGCTTGCGCGCCATGAGCGCTCTGTGCGGGCAATCGCGCGCGCTCTGCGCGTAGCCGGTCATGAGCGCGAGCGTGCCGGCCAGCAGGGCCTCCATGCTGGGCAGCGTGTACTCCTCGTCCTGGGTGTCGAAGCGGGCGTCGTGTGTGGCGGCGGGCATGGCGTGTGGCTCCTGTGAAGTGGCTGTCTGAAAAGCGGAGGCTAGAAGTCGGTGACCAGCGCCACCGAGATGGCGCGGCCCGGCGCGGTGTAGGCGTCGAGCACCGGCGAGTTGGCGGCCACGCCGATGACGTTGCCCCACTCCCAGTACTTGCGGTCCGTCACGTTGTGGAGCGCGGCACTCAGGCGCGTGGAACGGTTGAGCTGCCAGCTCGCGCGCAGGTCCAGCGTGGTGTACGACGGTGGCGCGAACTGGTTGGCGATGTTGGGCGTGGTGGTGTTGATGTCGCTCATCGACTTCTTCGCCGTGTGCGCCAGCGACGCGCCGAGGCGCCAGTCGCCGACGCGGTGGTCCACGCCGAGCACGAGGCGCGCCGGGTTGACGCTGTTGAGCGGCACGCCCAGGCGCGTGTCCTTGCCCTTGGTCTGTCCGTAGGCCAGGCGCAAGTCGGTCGCCGCGCCCAGCGCGAGCTTGCCCTTGAGTTCGAAGCCGCTCAGGCGCACCTGGCCGCGGTTGATCGCCTGGTAGGTCAGCGGGTTGGCGGGGTTGCCCGCCGTGCCGCTCACGGGCACGAGCTCGTCGATGAAGTCCTTGTAGCGGCCGCTGAACACCGCCGCTTCCCATTGCACCGGGCCCACCTTGTCGCGCGCGCCCAACTCCAGCGTGCGGCTGGTCTCGGGTTTGAGGTTCGGGTTGGGAATGGTGCGGTAGCTCGCCGGGATGTTCTGGAAGTTGTTGTTGAGCTGCAGCGCGCTTGGCGCCTTGAAGCCGGCGGCCACGTTCGCGAACAGATTGAGTTCCGACGCTGGCCGGAAGATCACGCCGAGCTTGGGCGAGAGCGCGGAGTCCGACAGACTGGCGGGCTGCAACGGGTACAGCGGGTGGCTCTCGGCCTTGAGGTCGAAGCGGTCGTAGCGCAGCGCGGGAATCACGCTCCAGTGCTCGGTGGCGAACTCGCTCTGCACGAACAGCGCGGAGTTGGTCTCGCGCGTGGGCGGGAAGCGTTTGAGCGGGTAGGTTTCGTAGCCCGGCGCGCCGGTGCCGGTGACGAGGTTGTCCATCTTCGAGACCGACACGTCGACACCGTAGACCAGCTTCTGGCTCCAGTCGGCGCCCAGCGCGCGCGTCTTCTCGGCTTGCAGCACCCCTTGCCAGAGTTTCTCGGTGTAGGCGACGTCGCGCGAGCGGCTGGTGGGCGCGGGCGATGTGCGCAGCTCGCTCGCCAGCTCTTGCGATTCGGCCTGCTGGTAGCCGACGGTGGCACGCAACTCATCGGCCCAGGCCGTGCCGAGCTTGAAGCGGCCGTCCCAGCTCAGGCGCGTGCGCTGCATGTCGGTGGTGCCGTCCAGATCCAGGGTGCCCGTTGCGGTGGCGGTACGGCCGCTGTAGGCCTCGACCTCGCCCGACTTGTCGACGTGCTCCAGCGCCAACGTGTGGCGCTGCCCGCCACCGGGCGTGAGCACCACCTTGCCCAGTGCGGAGACGCTCTTGTCTTTCTGCGGGTTGGGTGCGGTGCGGTCGCTGTTGAGGGCGTGGTTCTCGCCCATGTTGTCCAGCGCTTCGCTGCGGCCCAGTTGCACGCTGCCCAGCCATTGCAGGGTGTCGCTGGGTTGGCCCACGAGCGTGACGCCCACGCCGCGGCTGTTGTCGTCGGAGCTGGCCTTCAGGCCCACGCGCCCGCCGAAGGCCTGACCGGGCTTGAGCAGGTCCTTGGGCTCGGTGGTGAACATCGCCACCATGCCGGCCAGGCCGTCCGAGCCATACAGCGCCGAACTCGCGCCGCGCACGATCTCCACGCGCGAGATGAGGCCGAGGTCGTAGTAATCACGACCGAACGAGGCCGAGCCGAACACGCCACTGGTGAGTTCGCGCGGCACACGGATGCCATCCACCGTGAGCAGCACGCGGTTGCCATCGAGGCCACGCAGGTTGAAGCCGGCGTTGCCCTCGCGCCCGTTGGAGCCCACCTGCGGGCCGTTGACCGCGCTAAAACGCTGCGCCGCGCGGCGCACGCTCATGTTCGGGATGTCGCGCGCCAGGTCGCGGATGTCCTGCACGCGCGCCGGATCGAGGTCCTCGCCGGTGATCACGTCGACGCTGGCGGGCACGTCCTCGATCGCGCGCTCGCTGCGCGATCCACTCACCACCACTTCGCGCAAGGTGGTGGGGGCGCTGGTCTGCGCCTGGGCCGAGCCCGCCATGAGCGCAAGGCAGGCCAGACACAGCGGGCTGAACGCCTGGCGGGGGCGGGAAAGAGAATGGGGGAGTTTGAGATGGGGAGCAGCCAAGACGGCACCTGAATCCAAAGAGGGTTGGAGGACGAGGCTGGCGTCATGGCCACGGGGCTTGGCCCATGGACTGGCTGGCAGAGGGCCCATTATATGAGAACGATTCTCATTTGCAAGCTGTACCGATTCTCAAAACTGAATCGCCGATGCACTGCGCGCACAATGCGCGCCTGTCAACAAAAAAATGGAAGGAACACCCATGAAAGGCGACGCCAAAGTCATCGGCCATCTACAAGCCCAGCTCAAGAACGAGCTCACGGCGATCAACCAGTATTTCGTCCACTACCGCATGCTCAAGCACTGGGGTCTGGACAAGCTGGCGGCCAAGGAATACGAAGAATCCATCGGCGAAATGAAGCACGCCGACAAGCTGATGGACCGCATCTTCACGCTCGACGGCCTGCCCAATCTGCAGGACCTGGGCAAACTCAACATCGGGGAAGACGTGCCCGAGATCCTTCGCAGCGACCTTGCGCTGGAAACCGGCGCGCAGCACACCATCAAGGACGGCATCGCCCACTGCGAATCGGTGCGCGACTACGTCTCGCGCGATCTGCTGCAAACCATCCTGGACGACACGGAAGAACACATCGACTTCCTGGAAACCCAGATCGATCTGGTCGATAAAGTGGGCATCCAGAACTACCTGCAAACCCAGATGGGCGAGACCAGCTGACCAGCGGCGTCCCGTATTCACCACAAAGCCCCGCCTTGCACGGGGCTTTTTTACGCCTATTGAATACGATCAATTATCATTTGCGAACTTGTTGCGGCCAGCACGGCCTTTAACCCGGTTCCAACACCCATGATCGTTTGCGTTTGCCATCGCGTCAGTGACCAGACCATCGCACGTTGTGCGCGGTCGGGCATGGCGTTTGACGACATCCAGCTCGAGCTGGGCGTGGCCACGCAATGCGGCCAGTGCGAGTCCGGCGCCCGTGCGCTGTGGTCGGAATGCACGCCGCACCAAGCGGTGGTGCACCTGCAGTTGCACCCTGCCTCGCTGCCCGCCCAGGTCGCAGCGACCTGATCGCCGCTCGGCGATCCACCCCCTGGCTTTCCCTGCCCGCCCCATTTCGGGCCACAACGCTGCCGCATACTGCGGCCAGCGGTGCTGGATCGCATCGGCATTCCCTTCTGATATGTCACAAACACTTCAACGCCTGATGCAGTTTTAAAAGCAAGGGTTTTCCCGATCGTCGCTTTAGAATGCGCAATTCATTTCCGCATTGCAAGACAACAACTCGCCGGAGACACGAGCATGAGCATGGAAAACACCGTTGAGAACAAGCGCGCCGAACTGCGCCGAGCAGCACTCAAGTACCACGAGTTCCCGGTTCCCGGCAAAGTGGCCATCGCCGCCACCAAGCAACTCGTCAACCAGCGCGACCTGGCGCTGGCTTATTCGCCCGGCGTGGCCGCGCCCTGCGAAGAAATCGTGGCCGACCCGGTCAACGCCTTCAAATACACCAGCCGCGGCAACCTGGTCGCCGTCATCACCAACGGCACCGCCGTGCTCGGCCTGGGCGACATCGGCCCACTGGCCGCCAAGCCGGTGATGGAAGGCAAGGGCGTGCTGTTCAAGAAGTTCTCGGGCATCGACGTGTTCGATATCGAGATCAACGAAAAAGACCCGGACAAGCTGGTCGAGATCATTGCCTCGCTCGAACCCACCTTCGGCGGCATCAACCTCGAAGACATCAAGGCACCCGACTGCTTCTACGTCGAGCGCAAGCTGCGCGAGCGCATGAAGATCCCGGTCTTCCACGACGACCAGCACGGCACGGCCATCGTGGTCGGCGCGGCCATCCTCAATGGCCTGAAAGTCGTCGGCAAGGACCCCAAGAAGATCAAGCTCGTCACCTCGGGCGCTGGCGCCGCCGCGCTGGCCTGCCTGGGTCTGCTGGTCAAGCTCGGCATTCCGCGCGAGAACATCTGGGTGACCGACCTGGCGGGCGTGGTCTACGAAGGCCGCACCGAGCTGATGGACGAGGACAAGATCCAGTTCGCCCAGAAGACCGATCAGCGCACCCTCTCCGAGGTGATCGATGGCGCCGACATCTTCCTGGGCCTCTCGGCCGGCGGCGTGCTCAAGCCCGACATGGTCAAGAAGATGGCGGCCAGGCCGCTCATCCTGGCGCTGGCCAACCCGAACCCCGAAATCTCGCCCGAAGACGTGAAGCTGGTGCGCGACGACGCCATCATGGCCACCGGCCGCACCGACTACCCGAACCAGGTCAACAACGTCCTGTGCTTCCCCTACATCTTTCGTGGCGCGCTCGACGCCGGCGCCTCGACCATCACCGACGAAATGGAAATCGCGGCGGTGCACGCCATCGCCGAACTGGCGCAGGCCGAGCAGAGCGAAGTCGTGGCCGCGGCCTATGCCGGTGAAAAACTGGCCTTCGGCCCCGAGTACCTCATCCCCAAGCCGTTCGATCCGCGCCTGATGATGAAGATCGCGCCGGCCGTGGCGCAGGCCGCCGCCGACAGCGGCGTGGCCTTGCGGCCCGTGCCCGACATGGCGGCCTACCGCGAGAAGCTGCAGAGCTTTGTGTTCGCCTCGGGCACCATCATGAAGCCGATCTTCGCGGCGGCAAAAATCGCGGCGCGCAAGCGCGTGGCCTATGCCGAAGGTGAAGAAGAGCGCGTGTTGCGCGCCTGCCAGATCGTGGTCGACGAAGGCCTGGCGCGCCCCACGCTGATCGGCCGCCCCGAAATCATTGCCCAGCGCATCGAGAAATTCGGTCTGCGCCTGCGCGAAGAACTCGACTACGACATCGTCAACGTCGAACAGGACAGCCGCTACCGCGACTTCTGGCAGACCTACCACCGCCTGACCGAACGCAAGGGCGTGACCCAGCAGCTGGCCAAGATCGAGATGCGCCGCCGCCTCACCCTGATCGGCGCCATGCTGCTGCACAAGGGCGAGGTCGACGGCCTGATCTGCGGCACCTGGGGCACCACCCAGCACCACCTGAAGTACATCGACCAGGTGATCGGCAAGCGCGTTGGCGGCAGCCCCAGCACGCCACAAGACGTTCAGATCTATGCCTGCATGAACGGCCTGATGCTGCCGGGCCGCCAGGTGTTCCTGGTGGACACGCACGTCAACTACGACCCCACGCCCGAGCAGCTGTGCGAGATCACCGTCATGGCGGCCGAGGAAATGCTGCGTTTTGGCCTGCAGCCCAAAGTGGCGCTGCTCTCGCACTCCAACTTTGGCTCCAGCGACGAACCCAGCGCCGTGAAGATGCGCCGCACGCTCGCGCTGCTCCAGGAACAGGCTCCCTGGCTGGAGGCAGACGGCGAAATGCACGGCGATGTGGCACTGGACGCCGACGCGCGCGCTGCGCTCATGCCCAACAGCCCGCTCAAAGGCGCGGCCAACCTGCTGGTGCTGCCCAACATTGATGCGGCCAACATCGCCTACAACCTGCTCAAGACCGCCGCTGGCGGCAACATCGCCATCGGCCCCGTGTTGCTCGGGGCGGACAAACCGGTGCACATCCTGACGCCCAGCGCCACCGTGCGCCGGATCGTCAACATGACAGCCCTGACGGTTGCGGACGCAAATGTGTCGCGTTGAAGCCCGTTGAAAAAGCAAGCACTAACTCTTTCACACATTTCCGACGCCAAGGCTTGCTGATGAATTCAGCAAAGCCTTGCAATTCACCCCCATCTCAGGCACACTAGCGCGCTTGGATTTCAGGGTTAACCCGCCCTCTCAATGCGAAAAAATTGCTGCTTTCGTGCTATTTTTTGCAAATCAGTGGCGGGTTGGCGTCATCAGGAGCTTGGGATTTCATGGATCTGAAACAGATCCGGGCTCGTTTCAGAAGCACCAGGGAAGTGGCCATCAAGGCCTTAGCGACCGTGATGGTCGTCGCGCTTGGCACCGTTGCGGTGCAGGCCCGCTCCCCCGATGCAGCAACGGTCAGACCGAACCCCGTGGTGGTGGTGTCGGGTTTGCCGTTGCAGGGCCAGGAGGTCATGGGCCGGATTCTGCAAGGTGGTCCGTTCCGCTACGACAAAGACGGCTCGGTGTTCGGCAATCGCGAACGCTTGTTGCCGGGCGAGAAGCGTGGGTACTACCGGGAATACACGGTGCCCACTCCCGGGGTGCGACACCGGGGAGCCCGACGGATCGTTTGTGGCGGGTTCAAGCCCCGAGCCCCTGAAGCGTGTTATTACACCGAAGACCACTACAGCAGCTTCCGGCTGATCGTGCAGTGACCCTTCGGTGGTGTGAACAGTTTTTTAACTTTGACCTTAGAAAGAGACGCGGAGATGGATACGCCACTTCGTAACGTACGCCCCAATATCGTTCAGTCGATTCGCGCCCACGGCGTGAAAGACCTGCAGGCTGCGGCCGAGCATTTGGGGCATCACTTTCTGTACGCCAACCTGGCCAAAGCCCAGAGCAAGCAGGACGTGTTGGAACTGATCGCAGCGCAGTACACCTTGCCCTCGCACTTCGGCAAGAACTTCGATGCGCTTTACGACTGCATGACCGACATGGTTCACAAGTCGGGCCCGCAAACCGGCTTCATCGTGGTGCTGGAACACATTCCCGCGCACGCCAAGTTCGACAAGGAAGCGCGCGAGCAATTGCTCGACATCTTCCGCGACGCCGCCGACTACTGGTCCGACCGCAAGATCCCCTTCCGCTGCTTCTATTCGTTTTCGGTAGCGCGCGCCCCCAAGGGTGAAGAACCGATCGAAGTGCAGACCGACGAGCCCATGCCCACCGACAAGATTCTGGACGTGAGCCCGATGGCGCTGCGCATGAGCAGCCCGTTCAACGCGGGTTACTGGCTGGCAGCCGCCTGACAGTACGCACCTCGCGGTGCAACGCAAAAAGCCCCGACCTTGTCGGGGCTTTTTTATGTCTGTGTGGTTTGCACCAACGCGACGTACTCGGCCACAGGCACCTCTTCGGCCCGGCGCTGCAGGTCGAAGTCACCGCTGTAGCCCTGCTCGTCGAGCCAGCGGCCCAGGGTGTTGCGCAGAATCTTTCGGCGCTGGCTGAAGGCGACTTGCACCATCGTTGAAAAGCGCCCGATGTCGATCGCTGGCGGCTCTGCAAGCGGCAGCATGCGCACGATGGCGCTGTCCACGCGCGGCGGCGGATCGAAGCTCTCGGGCGGCACGAACAGAACGTTATCCATGGCGTAGCGCCACTGCAGCATCACGCTCAGGCGGCCGTAGTCGGCGGTGGCGGGACGCGCCACCATGCGGTCGATCACCTCCTTCTGCAGCATGAAGTGCTGGTCCTGCACCACCGCGACGTGGTCGAGCAGATGGAACAGGATGGGCGTCGAGATGTTGTAGGGCAGGTTGCCAACCACGCGGATCCTGGGCACGGCCAGCCGCTCGGCCAACGCGCTGAAGTCGACCTTCAACACGTCGGACTCGATCACGTCGAGCTGCCCGTGCGAGCGCAGGCGCGCGGCCAGGTCGCGGTCGAGTTCGATCACGGCCAGCCGACCCAGGCGCTCGACCAGGGGTTGTGTGAGCGCGGCCAGCCCCGGGCCGATTTCGACCATGGCATCGCCCGGTGAAGGCGCGATGGCCGACACGATGGCGTCGATGATCGCGGCGTCGGTCAGGAAGTGCTGGCCAAAGCGCTTGCGGGCGATGTGCTTCATGTGTTGTCGCCGTCCCTCGCCCGGCCAGCCTTGTGCGTCACGGCTGCGGCGCTTCCCGGAGTTCGACGAACGCGCGGCCTCGCACGTCCTGCGCCCAGGTCGTCAAGGCCTCGTCGACCTTCTTCTCGCGCACCAGACCGCGCACCATTTCGCGTTGCTCACGTGGCGACAGCGCGCTCTGCCGACGCTCTTCCACGCGGATGAGGTGCACCCCGAAGCGCGACACCAGCGGCGCGGACATTTCACCCGGCTTGAGATCGCTCATGGCCTGTTCGAACTCGGGCACGAACTGGCCGGGATTGGCCCAGCCCAGGTCACCACCCTGGCTGGCCGAGCCGTCCTGGCTGTTTTCGCGGGCCAGGGCCTCGAAGGTCGCCTGGCCGCTGGCGATTTGTTGGCGGTAGGTGGCCAGGCGCGCCACCGCGTCGGCTTCGCTGAGCTGGGCACTGGTGCGCAACAGGATGTGGCGCGCACGCGTCTGCGTGATGGCAGTGCCCGGCATGCCGGCCTGGCGTTTGTCGACCACTTTGAGCACGTGAAAACCGGCCGGGCTGCGCAAGGGGCCGGCCACGCCACCCACGTTGAGCGAGCGCGTGGCGTTGACGAACAGCTCGGGCAGGCGGTTTGCTGCTCGCATGCCGAACAGGCCGCCGCTTTCCCGCTCGGGCGCATCGGAAAATTCGCGAGCCACCGCGGCGAAATCGCCACCGGCGCGGGCCTGGTCGGCCGCCTTCTGCGCGCGCGCCTGCAATTCCTGGACGCGCTGCTCGCTGGCGCCCTCGGGCACCGTTACGAGCACGTGCCCCAGATTGAGTTCGAGGTTCTCGACCGTGCCGGTGCCTTGCTGTTCGCGGATGAAGTCGTCGATGTCGGCCTCGGTCACGCGCACGCGCGTCTCGACCTGGCGCTCGCGCACGCGCTGCAACAGGAGTTGCTGGCGCAGGTCGGCGCGAAAGCGGTTGATGTCCAGGCCTTCGGTGACAAGGCGCCGGCGCAACACCTCGGGCGTCATCTGGTTTTGTGCGGCGACGCTCAACTCGGCTTGCGTGACAGCGGCTTCGTCCACGGTGATGCCGAGTTCGGTGGCCTGTTGCAGTTGGACGCGCTCGTTGATGATTTGCTCGAGCACCTCGCGCGCCAGCACGTCGCGCGACGGCAGGGCGCCGCCTTGCTGGCGCAGCTGCGGCTCCAGGCGCAGCAGGCGCTGGCGCACTTCGTTGTTGGTGATGGGCTCCGAGTTGACCAGGGCGACGATGTAGTCGGCCGTGGCTTGCGTGCCGGACGGTGCGGCGGCTGCGCTGGCGTTGCGCGGCAGATTGAGCTGGCCCGACGGGCGTAGGCCTTGTGCCTGCGCTGCACAAGCCCAGAACAGGGAGGCGCACAAGCACCAGGTGGGCAGGCGTGAGGAAGCGATGAAGCGGTCAGTCATATTGTGTGAACCGGCTGGGCGGGTTGATTTCTTCGCGCAGGTATTGGTAACGCGGCACGTTTTCCTTGAGGGTCTTCAAGGGGTTGGAGCCGAGACGGGAGAAGCCGCTGAATTCCAGCTGGAACAGGATGCGCTGGTTGGCGGTGAGTGCGCTGCGTTGCAGGCGCTCGACCACGACGCGGCCAATCCAGCAACCGGCATCGTACTCAAAACCGGCCACGAGATCGACGACCTTGCGGTCGGGCACGCTGTAGTTGATGCGGCCGACGGCGTACCACTGGCCCTCACCGAGGGCACGCCCTGGCACGCTGGTGCGCGGCGTGTCCCACAGGTCGTTGAGCGGCCATTGCCAGCCGAATTCGTATTGCTCGCTCACACCGCGCTGCAAGCGGTAGGCGGCACTGAGCACGCGGTAGCGGCTGGGCGTATAGCGCGCGGCCAGCGTGGTGCGCACCGACTCGCGGCTACCTGGGCTGTACTGGAAGTTGGTGTCCACCATCCACTTCGGGCTCCACTGCACGCGCGTGGCGAACAGGATGTCGCTCAAGCGTTCGGCCACCGGGTCGCCACCGGGCAGGCCGCTGGCGTTGGGCAGGAACACGTTCTGGTTGCGAATGAGGTAACGCTGTGCCAGGCCGACGCGCACGATCTCGGCGCCCGAATCCGGGTCGAGCAGGCGCGAGCTTGCGCCGACGGTGATGGCACGGGTGTCGGAAATGCGGTCGTTGCCACCGAACACGTTCTCCGAAAAGATGGTGGCGAAGTTGAAGTCGTTCGCCGCCGAGTCGTAGTTGGGCAGCATGCTCTGGTCGCGGTACGGCGTCCAGGTGAAGAAGGCGCGCGGCTCCAGCGTCTGCACGAAGTTGCGGCCGAAGTAGCGGGCGTCGCGTTCGAAGATCAGCCCGCCATCGAGGCTGACGGTGGGCAGCACGCGCGAAGCGGTGCGCGATCCCGTGGAGATCGGGTTGTCGAACTGGTACTGGGTGGCGTGCAGTTGCGCGCGCGGCTTGATGAACCAGCCCGGCGCCTCCCAACGCCGGCTCAGGTCGGCGATGGCGAGCGAGCGCGAACCATTGGTTTGCCTGGTGAGCAGCGGATTGGACTCGAAGCGCGTGTACTCGCTGGTCACCGACCAGTTCCAGTCGTTGATGCCCGCGATGCGGGCATCACCACGGCTGTAGCGCAGCGCAACCGACGGCATGCGGTCGTAGGGCGGCGTGATGGGCGAATCGATGTCCTGCAGCGTCTGCCATTTGTAGGCGCCTGCGCTGAACGCCCAGGGGCCCCGGCCCCAACTGTAGATGGCATTCGCGGCCAACAATCGGTTGGTCAGCGAAGCGGTGGCGCGCGGAAAGTCGCGCCAGTAGTTGTCGTCGCTCACCCGGTTGATGTCGAGCCGCAAACCGGCCGATCCACCCAGCCCCAAGGGCGAGCCACTCAGGTTCTGATCGTGCAGCCAGGCGTAGCCCCAGCGGTTGGCGTCGCGCAGCGGGTCGGACGGCATGAACGCGCCGCGCACCTGGCCGGCGTAGTTCGGCTGCAGGTAACGCACCTCGGCGCCCAGGTCGACACCGCGCTTGCTCATCAGCGTGGGGTAGAGCGTCGCGTCCAGGTTGGGCGCGATATTGAGGTAGTAGGGAACCGTGAGCTCGAGCCCGTTGACGTTGTCGAGATTGATCGTGGGTGGCAGCAAGCCCGACTTGCGCTTGTCGCTGAGCGGGAAGGTGAAGTACGGCCAGCCCAGGATGGGCACGCCTTTGAACTCGACCACGCCGCCCGTGGCTTTGCCCATTTCCTCGACGTTGTCGAACTCGATTTTGGTGGCACGCACAAGCCAGGCGGGCATCCAGTCGGCACCGGGCGTGCGCGGGCAGGTGGAATAGCGCGCGTTGTGCGCCACGCCATGGTCTTCGTCCAGAAAATCGATCCGGCTGGCGTCGCCCTTCCCTTCGTTCTGCAGCAACGTGAACTCAGGCTTCTCGAACTGGCCTTTGAACGTGTCCACGTTGAGCTGCAGCTCCGGGCCTTCGAAGCGGTCGCCACCGCGGTTGATCAACACATTGCCCGTGGCCTTCGCCTCGCTGTTGCGCTGGTCGAACTCCAGCCGGTCGCCCTTGATCACCATGTCGTGGCGGCGCAGCTCGGCGTTGCCCTCGACGGTGGTCACGCTGTCGGTCTGGCTCTCCAGGCGGTCGCCCGAGACAAAGGTCGGCGCCTGCTTTTGCACATCTTCGGGCAGGTTCTCCTGCAACATGCCGCTGCTCTTGAGCTGAGCCGCTGGCGCGGGCGCCACGGGTTCGTCGCCATCGCCCGACTGCGCATGCACCCAGCCGGGTGCGACAAGTGCGCCGAGGGCGATCACGGCGAGCAGGCCATGCACCGCCCGCGTCACGGGCGCTGCCACGAACAACGGGGCGGCGAGCGGGCCGCGCATGCGGTGGGTGGTCGGCGGAACGTTGCGGCGGTTCAAGGAAATGGGCTTCGATGGCCAGGCCGCCAGAACAGGCATGAAAGCCGGCTGCCGCCTGCAGAGGGGTTTGTAGAATCTTCGGGCATTATCCACTGCCCGACCACCGGTCGCGCCCTTCGGAAAACTCCTCCCACCCCAGCACCCGCATGACCCCGTCTCACCCCGCCGTTGCCTGGGCCGAACCCGCTCGCGAAGCTGCCTTTCACGCCTGGCTCTCGCCGCTGACCACACGCCTGGGTCTGTTGCCCGACACGCTGCGCCCGGCCTCGGCGGACGCGAGCTTTCGCCGCTACCTGCGCATCGACGCGCAAGCCGGTGGCAGCCTGATCGTGATGGACGCGCCGCCCGCGCACGAGAACTGCCAACCCTTCGTGCACGTGGCCGAGCTGATGCGCGGCGCCGGCCTGCTGGTGCCCGAGGTGCTGGACTGGGACGCGCCGCAAGGCTTCATGCTGCTGAGCGATCTGGGGCACCAGACCATGCTCGACGGCATCGACGCTGCCCACCCGCAAGCCAACCATGCGCGCTACATGCAAGCGCTGGACGCGCTGCTGGCCTGGCAACTGGCCTCGAAACCCGGCGTGCTGCCGCCTTACAACGAGGCGCTGCTGCGCCGCGAATTGCAGCTGTTCCCCGACTGGTACCTGCAGCAGCACAAAGGCCTCACGCTGAGCGCCGCGCAGGCACAGACGCTGCAGAAAGCCTTCGACACCGTCGTCGCGCACAACCTCGCCGCGCCGCAGGTCTACGTGCACCGCGACTTCATGCCGCGCAACCTGATGTTGCCACTGCAACCCGGTGATACGCCGGCGCAGCAGCTGGGGGTGCTCGACTTCCAGGACGCGGTGCATGGCCCCATCACCTACGACATCGCCAGCCTGATGCGCGACGCGTTCCTGACCTGGGAAGAAGACTTCGTGATCGACGTGACCGTGCGCTACTGGGAGAAGGCGCGCAAGGCCGGCCTGATGGACTTCGAAGACTGGCACAGCGACTTCGGCGCGTTCTACCGCGGCGTCGAATGGATGGGCCTGCAGCGCCACCTGAAGGTGGCCGGCATCTTCGCGCGCCTCACGCTGCGCGACGGCAAGCCCAAGTACCTGGCCGATGCGCCGCGTTTCATTGGCTACATCCGCCACACCGCGCACCGCTACCGCGCGCTGGGTCCGTTCCTGAAGATGCTCGACGAGATCGAAGGTCTGCAGGCGGCATCGGGCTACGCCTTCGGGCGCGTCTGAGCGCCATGCCGCGCTTCTTCTGCCCGACACCGCTGCTGGAAGGCCAGCCTCTCGCGCTGCCCGCCGCATCCGCCCGCCACGTGCAGGTGCTGCGCCTGCAGCCGGGGCAGACCATCACGCTCTTCAACGGCGACGGCGGCGAGTGGGATGCCTCCATCACCCGCATGGGCCGCAGCGATGTGGATGTGACGGTGGGCACCCACCACGCCACCGAGCGCGAGCCGCAGCGCGCGGTGCACCTGGCCATGGGCATGCCGGCCAACGAGCGCATGGACTGGCTGGTGGAGAAAGCCGCCGAGTTGGGGGCGACCAGCCTGCAACCGCTGCACACCGCGCACAGCGTGCTGCGCCTGAGCGGCGAGCGCGCGGCGAAGAAGCAGGCGCACTGGCAGTCGGTCGCGGTGGCGGCCTGCGAACAATGCGGTGGCAACCGTGTGCCTGCGGTGCATGGGGTGGCCGATTTCGCGGCCTGGCTCAAGGCGCTGCCGTCGGGCGATGGCGCGCTGCGCTGCCTGCTGTCGCTGGCCGAGGGCACCCAGCCTCTGGCACAAGCGCTCGCCCGGGCGCCGCTTGAGGCCGATGCTTTGTTCCTCAGCGGGCCCGAGGGTGGGCTCAATCCCCAGGAAGATGCGCTCGCGCGCGCGGCGGGCTTCGTGCCGGTAACGCTCGGTCCGCGTGTGCTGCGTGCCGAAACGGCCGCGCTGGCGGCCCTGGTGCTGGCGCTGGGCGGCTAGGTCAGCCGCCGACCGCACGCGCCAACGCGGCGCGCGCGAGCAGGCGTGTGGAATCCAGCGTGGGCAGCGGTGAATTCGCGTCGCTCATGATCAGCGGGATCTCGGTGCAGCCCATCACCACCGCGTCACAGCCCGCGTCTTTCAACGCCGCGAACACCTGTTGAAAGCGCACCACGCTCTCGGGCTTGAACACACCGCACACCAGCTCGTCCATGATGATGCGGCCGATCGCGTCGCGGTCCGCCGCGCTCGGCCGCACCGCTTGCAAACGGTGCGCGGCGAGTTTTTCGGGGTAGACCTCGCTGTTCACCAGCCAGTGCGTGCCCGTGATGCCCAGGCGCCGGTAACCACGCTGCACGGCCGCCTGCGCCACCACCTCGGCGATGTGCAGCCAGGGCCTGGGCGAGTGCGGTTCGACCAGGTGAAACGCCTGGTGGATGGTGTTGTCCGGGCAGATGAGAAAGTCCGCGCCGATCGACGCGAGCTTGCGCGCCGAGGTCAGCATCAGGTCGGCGACGCCTTGCAGGTCGTTGCGATCGAGGGCATCCACATAGTCCGCCAGCGAGAGCGAATGCAGCGATACCTCGGGGTGCGCGTGCGGGCCGAGCAGTGCCGCGCTCTCGGCGCAAATGGTCCGATAACAAAGCGCGGCGCCCTCGGCCGAGCAGGCGACGATGCCGATGTGTTGGGGTGTCATGAACAGGTCTCCGGTGAGCCTGCTCACTATAGCCAGGCGCGCTCCTTCACACCTTCTCAGGCGGCAGACAAACGAAACACCGCCACCGATGCGTTGAGCCGCGCAGCCTGGTCCTTCAAGCTCTCGGCAGCCGCTGCGCTCTCCTCCACCAGTGCCGCGTTCTGCTGCGTCATCTGGTCCAGCTGGGTCACCGCCACGTTGACCTGCCCGATGCCGTCGCTCTGCTCGCCCGAGGCCGCCGTGATCTCGCCAATGATGTCGGAGACGCGCTGCACCGAGCCCACGATCTCGCTCATGGTCTGCCCCGCTTCGGCCACCAGGCGCGAACCCGTTTCCACCTTGTCCACGCTCGCACCGATCAGGCCCTTGATCTCCTTGGCCGCTTGCGCCGAACGCTGCGCCAGGTTGCGCACCTCTCCGGCCACCACCGCGAAGCCCCGGCCTTGTTCACCCGCGCGCGCGGCTTCCACCGCCGCGTTCAGCGCCAGGATGTTGGTCTGGAAGGCGATGCCGTCGATGACGCCGATGATGTCGTTGATCTTCTTGCTGCTGTGGTTGATCTCGTCCATCGTCGTCACGACCTGACCGACCACCTCGCCACCGCGCACGGCGATCTCCGCCGCACTCGCGGCCAGCTGGTTGGCCTGGCGTGCCGCGTCGGCGCTCTGGCGCACGGTGCTCGTGAGTTGCTCCATGCTGGCGGCGGTTTCCTGCAGGTTGCTCGCCGCTTGCTCGGTGCGCGCGCTCAGGTCCTGGTTGCCCGAGGCAATTTCGCTGCTCGCCACTTCGATGCCGGCGCTGGACGCGTGCACCTCGCCCACCAGGGTGCGCATGGACGTCTGCATCGCCGCCAGCGCGCCCATGAGGCTGTTGGCGTCGCGCACCGGGGGCGTCGCGCCGCTGAGGTCGCCGTCGGCAATCCGGCGCAGCGCACCGCGCGCCACGGCGGGGTCACCGCCGATTTCGCGCTGGAGCGTGCGCTGCACGACCAGCCCCAACACCACGGCCACCGACAGGGCCAGCAAGGCCAGGCCGATCGCCATCGCGCGGGCGCGATCGGCCTCGGCGTTGACCTGCTGGTGCGTTTGTGCCGAGAGTTCTTGCGAGGCCTTGCCCAGTTGCAGCAGCTCGCCGCGCAGCTTGCGCCAGGCCGGTGTTTCTTCCGCGTTCAGCAGCTGCATGGCATCCGGCACGCTGGTCTTCACCAGTGCCAGCACCTTGTCCTGCGCCTGGGCCTGGGCGGCGCGCAAGCCGGCCACCGGTGCGAGCGATGCTTCGATCGGCGTGCCCTTGGCGGCCGCCAGGGTGGCCAGGTGCGCGTCGTCGAACGCCGCGCGCGCGGCGTCCAGGTTCTTGTAGCCCTGGGCATTGCTCGGGTCCAGCAGGACGTTGCGCAGCGCCTGGCCCATCTGCAGGCCTTGTGCGTACATGTCCTGCAGGCCGCTGGCCGTCGCCTGCTCGGTCTTGATGTAGCGATCGAACCGGGACTGCGTCTGGGTCAGCGACCAGATGCTGCCCCCCAGGCCGGCCACGAAGAGCGCGGCGGGGGCGATGAAGGCGAGCAGGAGGCGTTGGTTGAAGTTCATGTCGGCAGCGGCAACAGGATCACGTCAGGCGGCAGACGATGGCGTGGGCGCATCGATGCGGAACACCCGCACCACGTCGGCCAGGCGGGCGGCCTGGTCTTTCAGGCTTTCGGCGGCGGCCGCGCTCTCTTCGACCAGCGCCGCGTTCTGTTGCGTCATCTGGTCGAGCTGCGTCACGGCCGTGTTGACCTGGCCAATGCCGTCGCTCTGCTCGCCCGCGGCGGTGGTGATGTCGCTGATGAAGGCCGAAACCTTTTCCGCGTTGGCCACGATCTCGCCGATGGTGCGACCCGCTTGCGCGACGAGACGCGAACCGTCTTCCACCTTGCCCACGCTGGTGTCGATCAGGCTCTTGATCTCCTTGGCCGCTTGCGCCGAACGCTGCGCCAGGTTGCGCACCTCGGCCGCCACCACCGCAAAGCCCCGGCCTTGCTCGCCAGCGCGCGCGGCTTCCACCGCCGCGTTGAGCGCGAGGATGTTGGTCTGGAACGCGATGCCATCGATCACGCCGATGATGTCGCTGATCTTTTTGCTGCTGTGGTTGATCTCGTCCATGGTGCTGACCACCTGGCCCACGACCTGACCACCGCGCACCGCCACCTCGGCATTGGCCACGGCCATTTGCGTGGCCTGGCGCGCCGCGTCGGCGCTCTGGCGCACGGTGCTGGTAAGTTGCTCCATGCTGGCCGCGGTTTGCTGCAGGTTGCTCGCCGCCTGTTCGGTGCGCGCGCTCAGGTCCTGGTTGCCGCTGGCGATCTCCTGGCTGGCCGTGCCGATGCTGTCGGTGGAGTTGCGCACCTCGCCCACGATGCGGGCCAGCGACGCCTGCATGTCGCCCAGGGCGCGCATGAGTTTGGCGGTTTCGTCCAGGCCGTCGGCGTGCACCGGGCGCGTCAGATCACCCTGGGCGATCGCGCTGGCCAGCTGTTGTGCCTCGTCGAGCGGGCCGCAGATGCTGCCCATGTTGGACCAGGTGGTGGGCACCACCACCAGCGCGGCGATGGCCACGGCCAGGCCAAACAGCATCAGCGCCTGTTTGCTGGTGTCCTTGCCGGTCTGGCGCGCGCTGGCGGCCTCGGCCATCAGCGTTTCTTCGACGCGCTGCATGCTCTGCAGCAAGGCGTCAAAGCTGGTGTGCGCGCGGTTGAGCATGCGGTTGGCCACGGTGGCGGAGTCGTAGCCGCTGCTCTCGAGCTGGCGCGTCACCGGTTCGACCGCGCCCACGTATTGCTCGAGTTGCTTCTTCATCTCGAGCACCACCGCGTTGTCCTGGTCTTCCTGGCCGCCGAGCAGGGTGTCCATCTGGCGCTGCGCCTCGTCGCGCGCGGCCAGCCACTGGGCCTTGGCCTTGAGCACCTGCTCGGGCTTCTCATAGGCAATGACCATGTCTTTCTCGAAGCTGCCCATGTTGCGCAGCGCGACCTGCAGGCGCGAGAGCGTGAGCGTCTCCTCGAACGAGGTGGCCACGAAGGTTTCGTTGACCGCGTGCAAACGCCCGATGCCCCACCAGCCGGCACTGCCGACCAGGGTCAGCAGCAGCAGCACGACGCCAATGGCGCCCATCATGCGGGTACGAATGGAAAACTGTCGCATCAGGTGTTGCATGTCGGTCTCTCTCTTCTTTCTTGTGTCGCTGTTGAAAGGGGAATCGGCCGTCGATTCAGAAACTTTCCCAGTCGCCTTCGCTGCTGCTGGCAGCGGTGGCCACGATCGGGGCGGCTTTGGCGGCGGGCGGGGTCACGCTCGCCGTTGCGGGTATCGGCGTCCGCCGCTCGGGCGCGCTCGGTGTGGGTGCGCTCGGCGCAGGCAATGCCGCCGCGCGCGG
The DNA here is from genome assembly GCF_005503365.1 of Hydrogenophaga sp. 2FB. Classification (GTDB taxonomy): domain Bacteria; phylum Pseudomonadota; class Gammaproteobacteria; order Burkholderiales; family Burkholderiaceae_C; genus Hydrogenophaga. The sequence goes on along the minus strand of NZ_SCML01000032.1, from coordinate 33,994 downwards.
GCGTTCGACCGGCAGCTGGCGCGGCGCGGCCTTGGCCGGCATGGGCATGGGCCCTGGCACAACGCGGCGTGACAGCGTGGGCGGGGCCTGCACCGGGACGGCCGCGCTGCAGCTGTCCAGGCGGAACACCTGCACCACTTGCACCAGGCGCGCAGCCTGGTCCTTCAGACTCTCGGCGGCCGCCGTGCTCTCTTCGACCAGCGCGGCGTTCTGCTGCGTCATCTGGTCCAGCTGGGTCACCGCCACGTTGACCTGGCCGATGCCGTCGCTCTGCTCGCCCGAGGCCGCCGTGATCTCGCCAATGATGTCGGAGACGCGCTGCACCGAGCCCACGATCTCGCTCATGGTCTGCCCCGCTTCGGCCACCAGGCGCGAACCCGTTTCCACCTTGTCCACGCTCGCACCGATCAGGCCCTTGATCTCCTTGGCCGCTTGCGCCGAACGCTGCGCCAGGTTGCGCACCTCTCCGGCCACCACCGCGAAGCCCCGGCCCTGTTCACCCGCGCGCGCGGCTTCCACCGCCGCGTTCAGCGCCAGGATGTTGGTCTGGAACGCGATGCCGTCGATGACACCGATGATGTCGTTGATCTTCTTGCTGCTGTGGTTGATCTCGTCCATCGTGGTCACGACCTGACCGACCACCTCGCCACCGCGCACGGCGATCTCCGCCGCACTCGCGGCCAGCTGGTTCGCCTGGCGTGCCGCATCCGCGCTCTGGCGCACGGTGCTGGTGAGTTGCTCCATGCTGGCGGCGGTTTCCTGCAGGTTGCTCGCCGCTTGTTCGGTGCGCGCGCTCAGGTCCTGGTTGCCCGAGGCAATTTCCACCGACGCGGTGTTGATGCTGTCGGTGGCGCTGCGCACCTGGCTCACGGTCTGGATCAGCGACACCTTCATGGCGTTCAGGGCATTGAGCAGGGCACCCAACTCATCCTGCCGATCGGTCTTCACTTCACGCGTCAGATCGCCACTGGCCACCGCCGTGGCCATCGCCACGGCCTCGTGCAACGGCGCCGTCACCGACACCGTGATGCGCCAGGCCACCAGCGTGGCCACCGCGACGGCGCCGGCGGCCAGCATCAGAAGCCACATCACGCTCTGGCGAATGGTGGTGGCCGACTGCGCCACGGCGGCCTCGACCAGGCCGTTCTGGAAAGCCTGCAACTCACCCTGGGCGCTGCTGTAGCGGTCGGCAGCGGGCATGACGGTGGTGTTCAACTGCCGGATCGCCGTGTCGAGGTCACCCGCCTTGAGCGTGTCGAAGAAGGTCTTGCGCACGGCCATGTAGTCGCCACGCGCGTCGGAAATCCTGGCCAGCAAGGCTTTGCCTTCGCTGCTCGTGATCTCCGCTTCCAGTGTTTTCTGCAACTCGCTGATGCGCGCCGAGGTCTGCGCCACCAGGGGCTTGAAATGGGCGTCGACGTCGGGATCGGCGCGCGACTTCGCCACCGCCAGTGCGCGGTTGATGTTCAGCCGCGTGCCCGCTGCCCACTCGTTGATCGCCGCCGCGTGCTGCTCCAGCACGACCACCCGCTCGGTGGCGACCTGCGCGGTGCGCAGTGCGTTCCACGCCAGGGCCGTCAGCGCCAGCAGCAGCACGAGCACGCTGGCAAAGCCGAGGCTCAGCCGCTGGCTCATCTTGAGTCGATGGAAGGACATGTGTGGAAACTCCGGGTCGGGTGCGATGGGCGGCAGGCGCTGTGGTCCGGCTTGTTTACTGCAGTGCCTGGGTGGCGCTGTCGGTCAGGCCCATGTCGCGGCCGGACATGAAGGCTTCGATGTCCATCAGGATCAGCATGCGTTCGCCCACGCTGGCGATGCCAGTGATGAACGTGGTGTCCACGTTGCTGCTCATCTCGGGTGCGGGTTTGATGACGTCGCCAGCGAGCTCCAGCACGTCCGACACCGAGTCCACCACCGCGCCGACCACGCGGCCGTGCACGTTGAGCACGATCACCACGGTGAAGCCGTTGTATTCGACCTTCTCGCAACCGAGCTTGATGCGCAGGTCCACCACCGGCACGATCACGCCGCGCAGGTTGACCACGCCTTTGATGAACGAAGGCGAGTTGGCGATGCGGGTGGGCTCTTCGTAGGACCGGATTTCCTGTACGCGCAGGATGTCGATGCCGTACTCCTCGCCGCCCAGGCGGAAGGTCAGGAATTCGGCGCCGGCCTGCTGCTGCGTTGCGGTGGCCCGGGTGCTGTCGTTGCGGGCTAGGTGGGTGGCTTCGTTGCGCATGTCCATGGATCGGTCCTCGATGTGACGGGTTGGTCCATGGGATATCGGCCACGACGGCGGCGGCTGAAGCGGGAAAAAGGCCGGAAATGACCCCCATTCGTCGGCGGCAGGGGTGCCGAGCAAGGGAAACCCCCGGTGAGCGTGCACTCACCCCAGCCCTCTTCCCCGGGAGAGGGCGCTAGAAGCGCCCGCTCAGCTCGAGAAGCGGAACACCGCCGTGCTGGCCATCAGGTTCGGCAGCACGCGGACCTCCCGGCCCTCGTGCAGCCCGAAGCTGTCTTCAATGGTCAAGCCATTGCGCCGCGCCAGCACCTCGAAATCGGCGTGCGTGCCCACGCGGATGTTCGGCGTGTCGTACCACTGGTATGGCAGGCGCTTCGTCACCGGCATGCGGCCCTGCAGCACGTGCAAGCGGTTCGGCCAATGCGCGAAATTCGGGAAGGCCACCACGCCCAGGCGTCCCACGCGCGCCGTTTCGCGCAGCATGGTCTCGGCGTTGCGCAGGTGTTGCAGGGTGTCGATCTGCAGCACCACGTCAAAAGCGTCGTCGTCGAACATGGTCAGGCCATCTTCGAGGTTGAGCTGCAGCACATTGACGCCGCGCCGCATGCAGGCCAGCACCTTGGCGTCGTCGATCTCCACGCCGTAGCCGCTGCACCCGCGCGTGCCTTGCAGATGGGCCAGCAAGGCCCCGTCGCCGCAACCGAGGTCGAGCACGCGCGAGCCCGGCGGCACCAGGCGGGCAATGGACTCCATCAAGGGCTTCTCGCTCATGCCAGGCCTCCGGAGATGGTCTGATCGAAATAGGCGCGCACCGCGTTCAGATAGCGCGGATCGTCCAGCAGGAAAGCGTCGTGACCGTGCGGCGCATCGATCTCGGCATAACTCACGTCGCGGCGGTTGTCGAGCAGGGCCTTGACGACTTCGCGGCTGCGGGCGGGTGAAAAGCGCCAGTCGGTCGTGAAGCTCACGAGGAAAAACTTCGCCCGGGCGCGCGCCAGCGCGGCGGTGAGGTCGCCGTCGAACTCGCGCGCCGGGTCGAAATAGTCGAGCGCGCGCGTGATCAGCAGGTAGGTGTTCGCGTCGAAGTACTCACTGAACTTGTCGCCCTGGTACCGCAGGTAGCTCTCGATCTGGAATTCCACATCCTGCGTGGTGTAGCGGTAAGCCAGCTCGGCCGCGGCTGTCGGGTCGTCGGCATCGATCGAGCGCAGGCTGCGCCCGAATTTCTCGTTCATCACGTCGTCGCTGAGGTAGGTGATGTGGCCGATCATGCGGGCGATCCGCAGCCCGCGCCGAGGCAGCGTGCCTTCGCGCAGGTAGTGGCCGCCGTGAAAATCGGGGTCGGTCACGATGGCGCGGCGCGCCACCTCGTTGAAGGCGATGTTCTCCGCCGTGAGGTTGGGCGCACTGGCCACCACCACCGCGTGACGCACGCGCTCGGGGTATTGCAAGGTCCAGCTCAGCGTCTGCATGCCGCCCAGGCTGCCGCCCATGACGGCGGCCAGGGTCTCGATGCCCATGCGGTCGAGTAACCGCGCCTGGGCGTCGACCCAGTCCTCCACCGTGACCACCGGAAAGTCCGCGCCCCAGGGCGTGCCGGTGGCGGGGTTGGTGTGGGTGGGGCCGGTGGAGCCGAAGCAGGAACCCAGGTTGTTGACGCCGATGACGAAAAACCGGTCGGTGTCGACCGGTTTGCCCGGGCCGATCATGTTGTTCCACCAGCCTTCGCTGCGCGCGAGCGGCTGGCCGTTCTCGTCGGCGTACCAGCCCGCGACGTGGTGCGAGGCGTTGAGCGCGTGGCAGATCAGCACGGCATTGGAGCGGTCCGCGTTGAGCGTGCCATAGGTTTCCACCACCAGCTCGTAGGCTGGGAGGACGGCGCCGCTGCGCAGCGGCAGCGCCTCGGTGAAGCGAAAAGTACTAGGAGTGACGATCAAGGTCTGTCCTGGGGGCGGTGACCGCCAAAAAAAAACCCGGTGCCGCCAAGAGCGAGACCGGGAATCTCCCCTTTAGCGGCATTTTTAAAGCGCCCGCAATCTGGAACAAATCGGCGCTGGGGCGACAGTATAAGTTCAAGTGCCCTGGCGTGAGATTCCGCAGTAACCCCAGTGCGTGTTGCGGCCACGCATCGGCGCTTTTGCAGCTTTGCACATCCTGAAAAATAGTTAGTACTTGCGGGACATTCAGCGCATAATCGCCCGGCGAGCGTCGTAGGCGCTCGTTTTGACAAGTGATCGGTTGGTTTCGCGCGCTACAGGTTTTGTGTGCTACGGGGCTCCATCGCTATTTTTCTCAGTGTTATTAGGAGTCCCATCCATGGGCAACAAACTGTACGTGGGCAACCTGCCCTACACCGTGCGTGACGAAGACCTTCAACAAGCTTTCAGCGCCTATGGTTCTGTCAACAGCGCCAAGGTCATGATGGAACGCGAAACCGGCCGTTCCAAGGGCTTCGGCTTTGTGGAAATGGGCAGCGATGCTGAAGCGCAATCCGCGATCGAAGGCATGAACGGCCAGTCCCTGGGTGGTCGTAGCCTGGTGGTCAACGAAGCCCGTCCGATGGAGGCACGTCCTCCCCGCACCGGTGGCTTCGGTGGCGGCGGTGGCCGCAGCGGTGGCGGCGGCTTTGGTGGTGGCGGCGGCGGCGAAGGCGGTTTCCGCAGCCCCTACGGCGGCGGTGGCCGTCGTGAAGGCGGCGGCGGCGGTGGCCGCGGCGGCTACTGATCTCCCGAACCTGTCGGCCTGAACGGCCGACACGTCAAAAAGCCCTGCGGCATTGCCCCAGGGCTTTTTTCATGGTCGCAAGGCCCGGCTTGTTCCGGGCCGGATCAGCGACCTTCCCCTTGGCGGTGTTTGCGCGGGCGACCGGCGAGCAGGCGGTCGAACACCGCGTTGGGCAACAGGCGCAAGAGCTTGGCCACCACGCCCATCTGCCAGGGAATCACGCGGTAGCTGGTGCGCGCCTGGATGGCGTTGAACGCGCGATCGGCAAACGCCTCGGCGCTCAACAGGAAGGGCATGCTGTAGCGGTTCTCGCGCGTGAGCGGCGTGTCCACGTAGCCGGGCAGCAAGGTGACCACGGCCACGCCGCTGCCGCGCAGTTCGCCACGCAGGCTTTCACAGTAGGCCACCACGGCGGCTTTGCTGGCGCAGTAGGCGCCGTGCCCGGGCAGGCCCCGGATGGCCGCGACGCTGCCAATGCCCACGAGCGCGCCGGCGCCGCGCGCGCGCATCGCGTCCACAAAGGGGTGAAATGTGGCGGCCAGGCCGGTGTTGTTGGTGGCGAAGGTGCGCGCCATGACGTCGATGTCGGCGCGCTCGGCAGTGTCCATGCCCACGCTGATGCCGGCGTTGGCGATCACCACGTTGGGCACACCCTGGGTCTGCAGACAGGCTTGGCCCGCGGCCACGATGCTCTGGGTGTCGGCCACGTCGGCGCCATAGACGCGGCATTGTGCATCGCCATAGCCCCGGGCAGCCGCCCAGGCCTGCATGTCGTCGGTGCGGCGTGCCACCAGCGCAAGCCGGTAGCCCGCACGGGCAAAGCGCTCGGCCAAGGCCTGGCCGATGCCGCTGGATGCGCCGGTGATGAACACCAGCGGCCCATGGCTGCTCGACGGCTGGGGTGGCGTGGGGTCCATGGGGTCGATGGGGGTGGGGCTGTTGTCAGCGAGGCGCCAACTGGACCTTCACACGGCCCTTGAACCGCGCCACCTGGTCCTCGCCGGTGTAGTCCAGACTGTCGGCGACAAGGCGGTCGCTGCCGCGCAGGAGAACGACCGGGCGATCGGAGACGATGCGGTCCGGGTCGAGGTAGATGTGCAGGAATTCACCCTGGAACTCCAGCCGTGGTTGCGCCTTGCCGTCGAGCCCGGTGCCGGCCTCGCGCACGATCACCGCGTTGCCTTCGAGCACGAACTCGGTGTTGTCGCCGTTGGTGGTGACCAGGCGAGCGCTGGCCAGCATGGGCAGTCCGTTGTCGCCGATGTGGCGGATGCGCGCGCTGTCGATTTCGACCATGTCGGTGGCGGGAAAGTGGCGCGCTTCCGCGCCAGACACCTGTGTCTTGAGTTCACCTTTGGCGTCGAAGGATTTGACCGAAAACCGGCGCATGAAGTAGTCGGGCTCGCTGCTCACGGCACGCGGTGGCTCGGCGGCTTGGGGCGCCGGCGTGGCCCGCAGCAGCCAGTAGGACGCCAGCGCCAGCAGGCCCATGAGCATCACGGGCAGGTAGATCGACAGGCTGTCCATGAGCTTGCGCTTGCGGCGCGGGGCCCGCGGCTCGGCGGCGGTGCGATCGACGCTGTCGAAGAAGTCGAGGGGATCCGAGGTGCTCACCGCGAGGCCGCTTCCAGTTCAAGCGCGTAGCGGCCGTGGGCGATCAGCAGCAGGTCGCACAGCTCCCGCACAGCTCCCGCACCCGGCAGGCGCTGGGTGACGTGCTGGGCCACGGCCAGCACCTCGGCGTGCGCGGTGGGCGGCGCCACGGCCAGCGCGGCGCGGCGCAGCAGGGGGAGGTCGGGCCAGTCGTCGCCCATGGCCGCGGCCGCGCTCCAGTCCAGCCCGAGTTCGCTCAGGATGGCTTCGGCCGCTGGCGCCTTGTCTTCGGTGCCCAGGCGCAGGTGCACCACGCCGAGTGCCGCGAGGCGCGTGCGCAGGGCAAGCGAATCGCGCCCGCTCACCACGGCGGGCGTGATGCCGGCGCGCTGCAGCAGCTTGATGCCGTAGCCATCCAGCGTGTGGAAGCGCTTGAGGGTCTCGCCGGTGTCGCCGCAGTACAGGCCGCCATCGGTGAGCACGCCATCGACGTCGAAGAACACCACGCGCACGGCTTGGGCGCGCAGCAGCAGGGCGGGGGAAAAGTTCAGCACGGGGCGCAGCGGGGTCACGGTCAGATCACCTTCGCGCGCATGAGGTCGTTGCTGTTGAGCGCGCCTTGCAATCGGCCGGCGCTGTCGACCACCAGAACGCTGGTGATCTGGCGGGCTTCCATGAGGCCGGCGGCTTCCACCGCGAGGGCGTCTTCGCGCACGGTCAGCGGGTTGGCGTGCATCACGTCGCGCGCGACCATGGAGCGCAGGTCGGCGCTGCTGCCGGTCTTTTCGATCAGGCGGCGCAGGTCGCCGTCGGTGAAGATGCCGAGCACGCGTTGATCGGCGTCGACGATGGCGCTCATGCCCAGGCCCTTGGCGCTGATCTCGCGCATGAGGTCCATCAGGCCGGCGTCCGGGGCCATCCGGGGCACGGCGTCGCCGCTGCGCATGACGTCGCTGACATGCGTGAGCAGCTTGCGCCCGAGCGCGCCGCCCGGATGCGAGCGCGCGAAGTCGTCGGCCTTGAAGCCGCGCGCGTCGAGCAAGGCCACAGCCAGCGCGTCGCCCAGCGCGAGTTGCGCGGTGGTGCTGGCGGTGGGGGCGAGGTTGTGTGGGCAGGCTTCCTTGTCCACCGAGGCATCGAGCACGACGTTGGCGTGGCGCCCGAGGGTGGAATCGAGGCGGCCGGTGATGGCCAGCAATGGCACGCCCATGCGTTTGATCAACGGCAGGATCGCCGTGAGCTCTTCGCTTTCGCCGCTGTTGCTGATGCCCAGCACGAGGTCGGCGCTGGTGATCATGCCCAGGTCGCCATGGCTGGCCTCGGCCGGGTGCACGAACATGGCCGGCGTGCCGGTGGAGGCGAGGGTGGCGGCGATCTTGCGGCCGATGTGGCCGCTCTTGCCCATGCCCATGACGACGACGCGCCCCGGGATGTCGAGCACGAGTTGCATCGCGCGGGCGAAGGATGCGTCCAGGCGCTGCGCCACGGCGGTCACCGCTTGCGCCTCGATGCTCAGGGTGTCCTGCGCCATCGCCATGGCACGGGCGGGCTCGAAAGTGTGGGGCACGGTCATGCGGCAATTATCGCCGCGGGGCTGTCACAGCGCGCTCGGTCAGCCAGTACCATCGGTTCATGAACTCCCTCGACATCGCCCTGCTGTACCTGCTGGCTGCCGTCACGGGAGTGGTGGTCTGCCGCATGCTGCGCCTGCCACCCATGCTGGGTTACCTGGTCGTGGGCGTGCTGATCGGCCCGAACGCGCTGGCGCTGGCGCAGAACTCGGGGGGCATCCAGTATCTGGCGGAATTCGGCGTGGTGTTCCTGATGTTCGTGATCGGGCTCGAGTTCAGCTTGCCCAAGCTGCGCGCCATGAAGCGGCATGTGTTCGGGTTGGGCATGTCGCAGGTGGTGCTGACCGTGCTGCTGACCACCCTGGGTTCGCTGCTGCTCACGGTGGTCCTGCCAACCTGGTGGAACGTGTCGTGGCAGACCGCGCTGGCGCTGGGCGGCGTGATGGCGATGAGCAGCACGGCCATCGTGATGAAGATGGTGGCCGAACGCCTGGAGCTGGAGTCCGAGCATGGCAAACGCGTGTTGGGCATCTTGCTGTTCCAGGATCTGGCCGTGGTGCCGCTGCTGGTGATCGTTCCCGCGCTGGCCGCCGAGCCCGAGTTCCTGCTGCGCGCGCTGGGCTGGGCCACGCTCAAGGCGGTGCTGCTGCTGGGCCTGTTGCTCACCGGCGGGCAGCGGCTCATGCGCTGGTGGCTGACACAGGTGGCGCGCCGCAAGAGCGACGAGCTGTTCATGCTCAACCTGCTGCTCATCACGCTCGGCCTGGCGTGGTTGACCGAACACGCCGGCCTTTCGCTGGCGCTGGGCGCGTTCGTGGCGGGCATGCTGATCTCCGAAACCGAGTTCAAGCACCAGGTGGAAACCGACATCCGGCCGTTTCACGACGTGCTGCTGGGCCTGTTTTTCATCACCATCGGGATGATGCTGGACTGGCGTCTGGTGCTCGACCGCTGGCCCATGGTGCTGCTGCTGCTGACGGGATCGATCGCCTTCAAGCTCGCGCTCATCACCGGCATCACACGCAGCTTCGGTGCGCCCGCGGGCGTTGCGCTGCGCACCGGCTTGTACCTGGCGCAAGCCGGTGAGTTCGGCCTGGTGTTGCTCACGCTGGCCGGGCAGAACGACCTGGTGCCGCCGCAGCTGTTCAACCCGATCCTGGCCAGCATGGTGATCTCCATGCTGCTCACACCCGTCGCCATCCTGTATGCCAACCGCATTGTCACGCGGCTGGTGAGCAGCGACTGGTTGATGCAATCGGTGCAGATGACCAGCATCGCGCGCAAGGCCATCAACGCGGACAAGCACGTGATCATCTGTGGCTATGGCCGTTGCGGGCAGAACCTGGCGCGCTTGCTGGAAGCCGAGCATATTCCCTACATGGCGCTGGACCTCGACCCCGACCGCGTGCGCCAGGCCGCCGCTGCAGGCCATTCGGTGGTGTTTGGCGACGCCGCGCGCCTGCAGGCGCTGATGGCGGCCGGCCTGCACCGCGCCAGCGCGGTGGTGGTGACTTACCTGAACACCGCCAGTGCACTCAAAGTGCTGCACCACGCCCACGCGCAGGCGCCCCATGTGCCGGTGGTGGTGCGCACGGTGGACGACGCCGACCTTGAAAAGCTGCGCGGTGCCGGCGCCACCGAAGTGGTGCCAGAGGCCATCGAAGCCAGTTTGATGCTCGCCAGCCACGCCTTGGCGCTGGTGGGCGTGCCCATGCGGCGCGTGATCCGCGTGGTGCAGGACCAGCGCGATGCGCGCTACAACCTTCTGCGCGGCTACTTCCACGGCGCCGACGACGACGGCGCCGACGAGATCGACCACGAACGCCTCACCACCATCACCCTGCCCAACGGCGGGCGAAACGTCGGAAAGACGGTGGGCAGCCTGGCTCTGCATGCGGTGGGTGTGCGGGTGGTGAGCCTGCGCCGCGCCAGCGGGCGATCACCCCCCTTCGATGACGAGACCGTGTTCGAAGGCGGTGACACCGTGGTGATCAGTGGCAAGGCGCCCGCGCTGGCGTTGGCCGAGCAAAAGGTGCTGATGGGCTGAAAGCGCGGCGCGCACTTCGTCGGCCACCCGCTGCCGCACAACGGGGAAGCGCGGCCATGGCGTCGCACCCGCCAGCACAATGCCTTCCACGGCCCGCAGAGGGGCCTCCGTTTTCTGCCCATGGTCTGACTCAGGGTCACCATGGTCTACCGCCCCGGTCTTCGCACCGGGGTTTTTTTTGCGCACGCCGATAATGGGCGTCCCTTTCGGACCGAACCCATGGACACCTCTGCCTTTCTGAAGTCGCACATCCGCACCGTGCCCGATTGGCCCGCGCCGGGCGTGCAATTCCGGGACATCACGCCCTTGCTGCAGGACCCCAAGGTCTTTCGCGTGTTGATCGACACCTTTGTGCATCGCTACATGGATCCCGCGCTGCGCCCCAACGTGGTGGCGGGGCTGGATGCGCGTGGGTTCATCATCGGCTCGGTGCTGGCCTACGAGCTCGGGGTGGGTTTTGTGCCGATCCGCAAGAAGGGCAAACTGCCATTCACCACGGTGGAAGAAACCTATGAGCTCGAGTACGGCAGCGCCACCGTGGAATTGCACACCGACGCGGTCAAGGCGGGCGACCGCGTGGTGCTGATCGATGACCTGATCGCCACCGGCGGCACCATGATGGCCGGGCGGCGGCTGCTGGAGAAACTGGGCGCACAAGTGATGGAAGGCGCGGCCATCGTCGATCTGCCCGAACTCGGTGGCTCGCAAAAGCTGCGCGCCTCCGGTCTCCAACTTTTTACGCTGCTGGATTTCGCCGGCCACTGACCGGCCGGCAGCGGCTTCAGAGCTTGCCGTGCTGGGTGTCGCTCAGTGCGTCGAAGTCGCTGAGCGCTTCGGGCGGCATCTCCATCCTCGCTTCGGCCGGCGTGCGATACGCCGGCGCGGGCACGCTCCGCAGCGCTTGCCTGAAGGCCTGCACCTCATCGTCGCCCACCGGTTGAGCGGGACCGCCGGCCGGCTTGGCGACCGGCGGCATGGTGGGCACCATGCCCGGCGCCATCAACACCGTCTCGCGGCGCGTCTGCACCTTCACCGCAGCCCTCAACGCCATGCCCACCTGGTCGTGCACCGCCTTGCGGCGCCAGTACACCGAGCGCACCGCCATCTCGTGCCGCGTCTTCGCGCTTTGCTGGATCCAGCGCTCGATCTCGAGCAGGTATTCGTCGGGCATGGATTGCGCGGGCAAAGCCAGATCGACCAGCACCAGAAAGCTGTCGCCGTTGGCATCGAGCGTGAGCACCTTGAATTCGTAGCTGGTGGACAGCACGCCGGCGCGGATGAGCGACTCGCGGACCACCGAAAAGAGCTGGTCGCGCCGCAGGATGCGGCGTCCGCGCCGAGGTGAAATCAACGGCAGCGTGGTCTGGCTGAACCGTTTGCGCGCCCTGGTGAATGAGCCCTTGCCGCCAACGGCGGACTTTTTGGCCTGGAGCCAATTCATCAAAGACATGAGGTGAGTGTGCTTCATGAACGCGCACGCAAAGGGTTGAAAAAACGGCGCAAAAGCGCCTTCATTCGGGTGCGCAACCGAGCCAGACTCAAGTCACCGCCACCCGTTTGGGTCGGTTGTACATGCGCCGCGCGAGCACCGCCGACATGGCCACGGCAACCTCCAGGGCGATCTCCGGGTAACGCGTCGACAACTCGCGAAAGCGCAGCGGCGTCAGGCACCAGAGTCGGCAGTCGCTGCCGGCGTGCACCGTGGCGCTGCGCGGCAGGTGGCTGAAGAACGCGCCCTCACCCAGCAAGGAACCGGCGCCCACCACGGCAATGCGCACGCGATCGCGCGAATCCTCGTAGTGCACCGAGAGCGAGCCGCTTTCGACGAAATAGACGGTGCGGTCCTTCACACCCTGTTCGAGCAGCACCTGCCCCTGCTGCAAGACCGCGGGTTGCAGGTAGTTCGCCAACAGGGGCCACTGGCTGTCATTCAGGTTCAGAGGCATGGCGTCCAACGCATTGCTCGCACGCATGGCCTGGGCAAGACCTTGAATGTCAAAGCGCGCGGACGGAGGCAGCTGGGCGTTCATGCGGTCAAGATAACCGTGCGCCGCAGCGGCACGCAAGCCTGCCTTTACCGCTGCTTACAGTTGCACTCTCGACGGTCGGCGATCACCCACGGGCGGTACGCCCGGCCTCATTTGCCGATGCAAAAACGCGAAAAGATTTCACCCAGCAGGTCGTCGGCGGTGAACTCCCCTGTGATCTCACTCAGGGCGTGCTGGCCCAGGCGCAACTCTTCCGCGAGCAGATCAAGGTGCTCGGCGCGCGCGCGCAGCAGGTCACTGGCAGCGTCGAGGTGCTCGCCGACACGGCGTAGCGCCTGCAGATGCCGCTCTCGCGCCATGAACAGGCCGTCGCCCCCGTGTTGTTGCCAACCGGCGAGCTTGAGCAGGCGCTGGCGCAAGGCTTCCAGGCCGGTACCGTCGCGAGCGGAAATGGCGAGCGCGTCCGACTGCGCCTGAACGGCGGCGGGCGCGTCGCCGCCCACCTGGTCGAGCTTGTTCCAGACATGCAGCACCGGCACGCCATGCGGCAGCGTGGAAGCCAGGCTGGTAGCAATCGACGCGTCGGCCTCGCGGTAACCCACGCTGTCGCGGCGGCCGAGGTCGTGCAGGAACAGCACCGCATCGGCCTTCTGGATGCGGCTCCACGCGCGCTCGATGCCGATCTTCTCGACGGCGTCCACGTCGGCGCTGTCGCGCAGGCCCGCAGTATCGACCACATGCAGCGGCACGCCTTCGATCTGGATCGTCTGCTGCACCACGTCGCGCGTGGTGCCCGCCACCGGTGTGACGATGGCGAGTTCAGCGCCCGCCAGGGCGTTGAGCAGCGAGCTTTTGCCCGCGTTGGGCTGACCCGCAATGACGACCTGCAAACCATCGCGCAGCAGTGCGCCCTGGCGCGCCTGCGCCTGCACGCCCGCCAGCGCCTCTTGCAGGCGTTGCAACTGCCCGGTGGCGTCGGCCTTCTGCAAAAAGTCGATCTCTTCCTCGGGAAAATCCAGCGTCGCCTCGACCAGCATGCGCAGGTGGATCAACGCATCGCGCAGGCCGTGAATGCGATCGGAGAACACGCCCGCGAGCGAGCGCGAGGCGCTGCGCGCGGCTGCCTCGGTGCTGGCATCGATCAGGTCGGCTACGGCCTCTGCCTGGGCCAGGTCGAGCTTGTCGTTGAGGAACGCACGCTCGGTGAACTCGCCGGCGCGCGCCGGGCGCAGCGTGGACGCGGCCTCGCGCGCCACTTCCAGACAGCGCGCCAGCAACAACTGCAGCACCACGGGCCCGCCATGTCCCTGCAGCTCAAGCACGTCTTCGCCGGTGTAGGAATGCGGAGCGGGAAACCACAGGGCCAGACCATGGTCGATAGGCTGGCCGACGACATCCGAGAAAGGCAAATAGGTGGCCTCGCGGGGTTTCGGTGAACGCCCCAACAAGGCCCGCACAAAGGGCTCCAGCCCTCGCCCGGACACCCGCACGATCCCCACACCGCCACGACCCGGCGCGGTGGCGATGGCAACGATGGGGTCACGCGAGGCAGCGAGCATAACGAGCGAGCATAAAAGACAAAGGGCCTGCACAACGCAGGCCCTTCACCGGAGAAAAAAACTCCTCCAGGGGCGTCATGGGTCCGGCTCCACCGGCCCAAGACGCCGCCCCCTTCAGGGGGAAGCCGCGTCAGCGGCGCAGGGAGTCACTTGAAACTGGGCATGTTGAATTTCAACGGCACGCCCATGCGCGTGTTGATGAACGCCTGCTGTGCGATGGTCAACACGTTGTTCGTGATCCAGTACAGCACCAGGCCGGACGGGAAGAAGAAGAACATGACGGAGAACATCAGCGGCATGAGCCACATCAGCTTGGCCTGCATCGGATCTGGCGGCAGCGGGTTGAGCGCGGTCTGGATCATGGTGGTGATGGTCATCACCAGCGGCAGGATGAAGTAGGGGTCGGGCGAGGACAGGTCGGTGATCCAGGCCATCCACGGCGCGTTGCGCATTTCCACGCTGGACAACAGCACCCAGTAGAGCGCGATGAAGACGGGGATCTGGATGAGGATCGGGAAGCAGCCACCCAACGGGTTGACCTTTTCCTCGCGGTACATCTTCATCATTTCCTGCTGCATGGCCTGCGGGTTGCCCTTGAGGCGCTCGCGCATTTCCATGATGCGTGGATTGATCTTCTTCATCTTGGCCATGCTGCGGTACGCGCTGGCGTTGAGCCAATAGAACGCAGCCTTGATCAGCACCACCAGCAGCACAATGGACCAGCCCCAGTTCGCCACAAAACCGTGGATCTTCTCGAGCAGCCAGTACAGCGGCTTGGCCAGAATGGTGAGCCAGCCGTAGTCCTTGACCAACTCCAGGCCCGGGGCAATCTTCTCCAGCACCTTCTCTTCCTGGGGTCCCAGGAACAAGCGCGACTGCCGGCTCAGGCTCTGGCCCGGCTCGATGCTGTCAAGCGAGGTGATGCTGCCGACGGAGAACAGGTTGTTGTCGATCTTGCGCGCAAAGTTTTCGCGCGCCACGCCATCGTCCAGCAACCAGGCGGAGGCGAAGTAATGCTGCACCATGGCCACGTAACCGTCGCTCGACGACTTGACGAACTCGGCCTTGTTCTTTTCGATGTCGGCGAACTCGACCTTCTGGTACTTCTTCTCGTTGGTGTAGACGGCTGGGCCGGTGAAGGTCGAATAGAAAGGCGTCTCGCTGCTGAGCTTGCTGCCGTCGCGCACCAACTGGAAGTACAGCTGCGGCTTCACCGCCTGCCCACCAACGTTCTGCACCTCGTGCTGCACGCCGATGGCGTAGCTGCCGCGCTTGATGGTGTACGTCTTGACCAGTTTCACGCCGCCCACCTCGGCCGACTCGAAGCGCACCTGCAGCTCGTTCTGGCCATCGGCGAGCGTTGTGGGGTTGCCCACCAGGGCCATGGGGGTCTTGTGGGTCGGGAAGTTGCCACCGATAAGGCCGGTCTGCGCCACATAGATGTGCTCGCCACCCTGGGTGAGCAGCGTGAACGGCTGCTCGCTCTGGTCCTTGCTCTGGCGCGTGGCCTCTGCGTGCTTGAGCAACTGCGAACCGATCAACGAACCGCCCTCGCTGTTGAACACCAGCTTGAAGAGGTCGGTGGTGACTTCGTGGCGCTGGGCCACGGCGCCAGGGGCGGCAACCGGGGCCTCACCGCCAGTCGCGGCGGCGTTCTGCCCGGCAGCGGCCGCCGGCACACCAGCGGTGGTGCTGCCTGCGGCCGGCTGGCTGGTGGATGCGGCAGGTGCCGTCACGGCAGGCGCAGCGCCCGGGAAAAACGTGGGTTTGTGGCCATTGTGGATCTGCCACTTGTCCCAGATGAGGACCATCGACAAACCAAAAATGACCCACAGAATGGACCGACGGATGTCATTCATGACAGGTTCTTCTTTTCGCAGGAAGGAGAAATCAGGCTGGAAAACAGCCGGGGCGTGGTGGTGGGCACCGGGTCATGGCCGCCCTGGCACCACGGATGACAGCGGGCCAGCCGCCGCAATGTGAGATAGCCGCCACCCACCGCGCCATGGCGCTCCAGTGCGGCGATGGCGTAGAGCGAGCACGACGGCTCGAACCGGCAGGCGTTGCCCAGCCACGGGCTGAGCAGTAGACGGTACCCCTTGACCAGACCGAGCAGGCCCAGACGCGGCCAGTCAGACAGCATGGCGGACCTCCGCAGGCTTCGCCGTGCGTGACGCGGAGCGGGGCGCCAACAGCTGTTCAAGTTCGGCGCGCACGGCGCGTTTGAGCGCGTCGGACGTGGCGCTGACGAATTGCTGGCGGCTGAACTCGCTGCGCAGGCGCACCACGTGCGCAGCCTGGGGCAGGCTCGCGGCCTGGTGGCGGGCGATCTCGTAGATCTGGCGGCGAATGGCGTTGCGCGTCACGGCGCGCTTGGCCCAGCGCTTGGGCAGCATCACACCCAGCCAGGTATCGGCCACGGGGAACAAAGCCCGACCCTCACCCGCGCTGGAGAGCGCGGCGCGGTGCAAGGCAAAGTGGGGGGTTTTGGCCACGGGGGCACCGGCCATCACGGCCTGGAACTGTTGCCGGGACCGCAGCCGCTGGATCACCGCCGAATCGTCCGGGTCACGCGGTGAGGGAGCCGAGCGAGTGGACGCCGGCAGAACAACACGCGAAGCCTCAGACGGCCAGGCGCTTGCGGCCCTTGGCGCGGCGTGCGTTGATCACGGCACGGCCGCCGCGGGTCTTCATGCGGACGAGGAAGCCGTGGGTGCGGGCGCGGCGGATCTTGGAGGGCTGGTAAGTGCGTTTCATGATGGTCGTCTGTTGAAATCGGGGAAACCCGCAATTATCGCAAATAAAACCAAGGTGCGGCAAGCACTTGGCGTTCGGTGCGCGCGTGCCACTTGAAGAAAGCGGCTTATCGGGCAGGTTGTCGGCTTGGCTTTCGCAGCCGTCCGACCGCCTTGTGGATAAGTTGTCTGGCGCTCTACAATGGCCGGATTGCCCCGAGACATTTGTCCACAACTCCAACGGTTCCCCTATTCCAGCATGATCGAGGGCATTCCCCCTGACACCTCCCCGGCCGACAGCGCATCGAGCACGGTCTCGCTCTGGCCTGCCTGCATGGACCGGCTGTCGCAAGAGATTCCCGAACAACAGTTCAATACCTGGATCAGACCCCTGTCCGCCACCGTCGCACCCGACGGCTCCCGAGTGGTCCTGGCCGTGGCCAACCGGTTCAAGATGGACTGGATCCGGGCTCAATACGCGTCCCGCATCACCGCCTTGCTGGAGGGCATTCAGGGTACACCAGTAACGCTTGAGTTGGTGCTCGCTCCGCGCGAAGGACCCAGCAGGACCTCACCTCTGCCCCGCGCGACGCAAGACCCTGTGCTGGCGGAACTGCCCGATCTGGCGCCGGTGGAAGTCGCCGTGCCCAGCGGACCCAAGACGCGGCTGAATCCGGCGCTGGCGTTTTCCACCCTCGTGGAAGGCTCGGCCAACCGCATGGCGCGCGCCGCGGCGATGCACGTGGCGGGAAGCCTGGGGCAGCTCTACAACCCGCTGTTCATCTACGGCGGCGTGGGCCTGGGCAAAACCCACCTGGTGCATGCCATCGGCAACCACCTGCTGGCAGACCGTCCACAGGCCAAAGTTCTCTACATCCACGCGGAGCAGTTTGTCTCCGATGTGGTCAAGGCCTATCAGCGCAAGACTTTCGATGAATTCAAGGAGCGCTACCACTCGCTCGATCTGCTGTTGATCGACGATGTGCAGTTCTTCGCCAACAAGGAGCGCACCCAGGAGGAGTTTTTCAACGCCTTCGAGGCTCTGCTGGCCAAAAAGAGCCATATCGTGCTCACCAGCGACACCTACCCCAAGGGCCTGGCAGACATCCACGAACGGCTGGTGTCGCGCTTCGATTCGGGCCTGACGGTGGCCATCGAGCCGCCCGAGCTGGAGATGCGCGTTGCCATCCTGATCAACAAGGCGGCGGTGGAGAACGCGGTGATGCCCGAGGAAGTGGCGTTTTTCGTGGCGAAGAACGTGCGTTCGAACGTGCGCGAACTCGAAGGCGCGCTGCGCAAGATCCTGGCCTATTCGCGGTTCAACCAGAAGGAAATCTCGATCCAGCTCGCGCGCGATGCGTTGAAAGACCTGCTGTCGATCCAGAACCGCCAGATCAGTGTGGAGAACATCCAGAAAACGGTGGCCGATTTCTACAAGATCAAGGTCGCCGACATGTACAGCAAGAAGCGCCCGGCCAGCATCGCCCGCCCGCGCCAGATCGCCATGTTCATTGCCAAGGAGCTGACGCAGAAGAGCCTGCCCGAAATCGGGGAATTGTTTGGTGGCCGCGACCACACCACGGTGCTGCACGCGGTGCGCAAAATCGGGGCCGAGCGCCAGCAGAACACCGAGCTGAACCA
The DNA here is from genome assembly GCF_005503365.1 of Hydrogenophaga sp. 2FB. Classification (GTDB taxonomy): domain Bacteria; phylum Pseudomonadota; class Gammaproteobacteria; order Burkholderiales; family Burkholderiaceae_C; genus Hydrogenophaga. The sequence goes on along the minus strand of NZ_SCML01000032.1, from coordinate 15,894 downwards.
GCAGCTGCACGTGCTGGAACAGACGCTCAAGGGATGAGGCCACAAAAAAGCGAAAATAGCGGGGATTTGGCCCACACAACGAAACGGGGCCACCGGGAGGCAGGGGCCGGCCGACAAGCAACCAGAGAAGAAAGAGTCTGACATGATCGTTTTGAAATCGACCCAGGACAAAGTACTGGCCGCGCTGCAATCCGTGGCGGGCATCGTGGAGCGCCGCCACACCTTGCCGATCCTGGCCAACGTCCTGCTTCGCAAGACCGGTTCGCAGGTGCAGCTGACCACCAGCGACCTGGAAATTCAGATCCGTACCACCGCCGAGCTGGACGGCGACAGCGGCAACTTCGCCACCACGCTGGGCGCGCGCAAGCTGATCGACATCCTGCGCACCATGCCGGGCGACCAGACGGTGAGCCTGGAATCGAGCGCCGGCAAGCTGATCCTCAAAGGCGGCAAGAGCCGCTTCACGCTGCAAAGCATGCCCGCCGAAGATTTCCCGCTGGTGCAGGAGTCGGCCAGCTTCGGCCCCGTGTTCTCCGTGCCGCAGAAAACGTTGAAGAACCTGCTGGGCCAGGTGTCGTTCGCGATGGCCGTGCACGACATCCGCTACTACCTGAACGGCATCCTGTTCGTGGCAGAAGGCAAGCAGCTCAGCCTGGTCGCCACCGACGGCCACCGCCTGGCATTTGCCTCCGCCACGCTGGATGTGGAAGTGCCCAAACAAGAAGTGATCCTGCCGCGCAAGACCGTGCTGGAACTGCAGCGCCTGCTCTCCGACAAGGAAGGCGCGATCGAGATGCAGTTCGCCGCCAACCAGGCCAAGTTCAGCTTCGACGGCATGGAGTTCGTCACCAAACTGGTCGAGGGCAAGTTCCCCGACTACAACCGCGTGATCCCGAAGAACCACAAGAACATCGTCACGCTCGGCCGCCAGCCGCTGCTGGCCTCGCTGCAACGCACGGCCATCATGACCAGCGAGAAGTTCAAGGGTGTGCGTCTGAACGTCGAGCCCGGCGCGCTGCGCGTGGCCTCGAGCAACGCCGAGCAGGAAGAAGCGGTCGACGAGCTCGACATCGACTACGGTGGCGACACCATCGAAATCGGCTTCAACGTGACCTACCTGATCGACGCGCTGCAGAACATGTCGCAGGAGATGGTTCGCATCGAACTTTCCGATGGCAACAGCTCCGCGCTGGTCACCAACCCCGACGACAACGCCTTCAAATACGTTGTCATGCCCATGCGCATTTGAGGCCAGCCACTCCGCTTGCCTGCGCCTTCCAAACCCGCGAACACCGCGGGTTTGGCGTTTACTGAGATCGAGAAACTTCACCATGTCCGACGCCAACAAGCCCGCCGAATCCGTCAACACCGGTGCGGCCCAAGCCGACAGTTCCAATTTCCAACCCGTCATTGACGCCAACCAGGCCGGCGCCAGCGAAGGCTATGGCGAGGGTTCGATCCAGATCCTGGAAGGTCTGGAAGCCGTGCGCAAACGCCCGGGCATGTACATCGGCGACACGTCCGATGGCACCGGCCTGCACCACCTGGTGTTCGAGGTGGTGGACAACTCGATCGACGAAGCGCTGGCCGGCCATTGCGACGACATCGTCGTGACCATCCACACCGACAACTCCATCAGCGTGGTGGACAACGGCCGTGGCATCCCCACCGGCGTGAAGATGGACGACAAGCACGAGCCCAAGCGCTCTGCCTCGGAGATCGCGCTGACCGAACTGCACGCCGGCGGCAAGTTCAACCAGAACAGCTACAAGGTCTCGGGTGGTCTGCACGGCGTGGGCGTGAGCTGCGTGAACGCACTCTCGCAGTGGCTGCGCCTGACGGTGCGCCGCGAAGGCCATGTGCACCAGCTCGAATTCGCGCGCGGCTTCGTGCAGAACCGCGTGATCGAGTCCACGCCTACCGGTGTTGAAATCTCGCCCATGCGCATCACAGGCGCGACCGAGAAGCGCGGCACCGAAGTGCACTTCCTGCCCGACTACGAAATCTTCCGCGAGAACGCCGACTTTCACTACGAGATCCTGTCCAAGCGCCTGCGCGAACTCTCGTTCCTCAACAACGGCGTGCGCATCCGCCTGAAGGACGAGCGCAGCGGCAAGGAAGACGACTTCTCCGGTGCCGGCGGCGTCAAGGGCTTCGTCGACTTCATCAACAAGGGCAAGACCGTTCTGCACCCCAACGTGTTCCACGCCATGGGCGATCGCCAGAGCGACCAGGGCACGAACATCGGCGTGGAAGTCGCGATGCAGTGGAACAGCGGCTACAACGAGCAGGTGCTGTGCTTCACCAACAACATCCCGCAGCGCGACGGCGGCACCCACCTGACCGGCCTGCGCGCGGCGATGACGCGGGTGATCAACAAGTACATCGAAGAAAGCGAAATGGCCAAGAAGGCCAAGGTGGAAGTGACGGGCGACGACATGCGCGAAGGCCTGTGCTGCGTGCTGAGCGTGAAGGTGCCCGAGCCCAAGTTCTCCAGCCAGACCAAAGACAAGCTGGTCTCCAGCGAAGTGCGCGGCCCAGTGGAAGACATCGTGAGCCGCCTGCTGGCCGACTACCTGCAGGAGCGCCCGAACGACGCGAAGATCATCTGCGGCAAGATCGTTGAAGCGGCGCGCGCGCGTGAAGCGGCGCGCAAGGCGCGCGAAATGACGCGCCGCAAAGGCGTGCTCGATGGCATGGGCTTGCCCGGCAAACTGGCCGACTGCCAGGAAAAAGACCCGGCGCTGTGCGAGATCTACATCGTCGAGGGCGACTCCGCCGGTGGCTCCGCCAAGCAGGGCCGTGACCGCAAGTTCCAGGCGATCCTGCCCTTGCGCGGCAAGATCCTGAACGTGGAGAAAGCGCGCTACGAGAAGCTGCTCACCAGCAACGAAATCCTGACGCTCATCACGGCACTCGGCACCGGCATCGGCAAGGCCACGGGCGTGGGCGGCACGGCGGGCGTGGACGACTTCAACGTCGCCAAGCTGCGCTACCACCGCATCATCATCATGACCGACGCCGACGTGGACGGCGCCCACATCCGCACGCTGTTGCTGACCTTCTTCTACCGCCAGATGCCCGAGCTGGTCGAGCGCGGCCACATCTATATCGCGCAACCGCCGCTCTACAAGGTGAAGGCCGGCAAGGAAGAGCTGTACCTGAAGGACGCCTCGGCGCTTGATGGCTTCTTGCTGCGTATTGCGCTGAAAGACGCAAGCGTGTTCACCGGTGGCGCCACGCAAGCCACGCTGAGCGGCGACACGCTGGGCGAACTCGCGCGCAAGCACCAGATCGCCGAAAGCGTGATCGCGCGCCTGTCCAACTTCATGGACGCCGAGGCCCTGCGCGCGATTGCCGATGGTGTGTCGCTCAATCTCGACAGTGTGGAGCAGGCCGAAGTCAGCGCCGTGGCGCTGCAGGTCAAACTGCGCGAACTGACCACCACCGGCGTGCCCGCCGAAGTGGCGGCCGAGTTCGACGTGCGCACCGACAAGCCAATCCTGCGCATCGGCCGCCGCCACCACGGCAACATCAAGAGCAGCGTGCTCACGCAAGATTTCGTGCACGGCGCCGACTACGCCGCGCTGGCCACCGCCGCCGAAACCTTCCGTGGTCTGCTGGGCGAGGGCGCGAAAGTGCTGCGCGGCGAAGGCGACAAGCAGAAGGAAGAGAAGGTCAACGACTTCCGCCAGGCCATGCGCTGGCTGATCAGCGAAGCCGAACGCACCACCAGCCGCCAGCGCTACAAAGGCCTGGGCGAGATGAACCCTGAGCAGCTGTGGGAAACGACAATGGACCCGAACGTGCGCCGCCTTCTGCGCGTACAGATCGACGATGCGATCGAGGCCGATCGCGTGTTCACGATGCTGATGGGCGACGAGGTGGAGCCGCGGCGCGACTTCATCGAGACGAACGCGTTGCGGGCGGGGAATATCGACGTTTGAGGCGCCTGTAGGTAGCCTCAAAAGCTGAGAAAGCGGGACCCATAAGCAGAGAAAACTGCGGACGTTGGCCGTTGAGTGGGCTCTCGGCATATCAGCCGCGGATTGCTACCCACAACGAAAGGGTGCTTTGAGTCCTGGTCCGGCACCTTGAGCTAACCCGCGGTGCAGGTGGCCTGGATGATGTTGTTCATGTGGAAAGAATATGACGGTTCTGATACTGCACCTTAGCGACATTCACATTCGAGGCGACAAGGACCCAATCCTCAAACAAGGGGACCAAATAGCGGCCTGCACTTTTGCGTCGTTGCCAGAAGCAACTGCCGTCTTCGTCGCTGTTACCGGTGACATTGCCTATAGCGGCGACAGAGCCCAATACGAGACGGCGCGCGGACTTTTCGAGTCAATTCGAAAAAGCATTCAGGCGGAGAAAGACCTGCCTGTGCACTTTGTCATGGCTCCCGGAAATCACGACTGTGACTTCTCCCTGAGCAATGCACCCAGGCAACTCACTCTTGACGCCATTCGAGAAAAACCTGAGAAGCTGGACGATGACGTCATCGCTCTTGGCGCCTCGATTCAAGGTGCATATCGCGATTTTTCTGAAAGCTTCGAAAGCCCCGGGGAAACCAGAGTTGGAGACCAACTATGGACTTCACATAGATTCTCAGTCGAGGGTGTTGAGCTCATTTTTGACTCCCTCAACGTGTCGTGGTGTTCGAACATTCACGAAACACCTGGAACACTCATTTTCCCTGTCGAACGCTACAAGAATCGTCGCAACGATGTTGCCGACTACAGGGTTGTCCTTATGCATCATCCGCTGAACTGGTTCAGCCAAACGATGTACCACCCGTTGCGACAACTTGTTCGCGGCTTGGCAAATGTGGTTGTCTCTGGCCATGAGCATGTAGGCGGAGTGGGTGAAGACATCAACGCGGAGACCGGCCATAGTGCATATATCGAAGGATGTGTTCTCCAAGGACATCACGGCCTCGCTGAGTCATCTTTCAACGTCGCAATCTTCAACCTCGTAGAAGGCACCTATCAAAATACCCGCTACAAGTGGGATGGTGCAGCGCGCTACCTCGCAACCGAAGAAGGTTCGTGGTCTGATTTCAGAACGCTTCCAAAAAAGGTCCGGAACGAGTTCGAAATTAGCTCCCATTTCGAGCAACTACTTTCCGACCCCGGGGGGATTTTTGGTGCCCGGGGTGCTCCACTCGCATTGCGAGACTTGTATGTTTACCCCGATGTTCATGCCCACCAGTCCAACGATGAACGCAGGGTTAAGGTTCCACTCAACACCACCATTTTTCATGGCTCGTCCCGTCTAGAGGGAGGAGTGCTTTTGACGGGAGAGGAGAAGTCTGGGGCGACCAGTCTTTTGTACATGCTGTTTAAGCATTTCCATGAAAGAGGCCTCGTCCCGGTCTACCTTAGAGGGGCTGAATTAAGAACTGTTTCCGAGAGAGAGTTCGACCAAGCAGTTGCTAAAGCCGTCGAATCGCAGTATGGGCCAGGGAGCAGCGCACGTTACGCCCAAGTACCGAAGACCAACAAGCTTTTGCTTCTTGATGATTTCGATGATGGCCCCATTCGCCATGGTGCGTCTCGCGCCAAGCTTTTGGTTATGGCCTCATCCCGATTCAACAGATTTTTGTTTACTGCAAACGATAGCTTCGATTTCAGTGGAACAATTCGCCCTCACACTGAGGGAAAGCTCGCCGACCTCGAAGAGTTCAAGCTCCTGCCGTTTGGTTTTGCCAAGCGGGCAGAGCTTGTCAAACGGTGGCTCTTGCGGACCTCATCCGACGGCTCGCTTGATGAAGGACAGCTCCTTCAGCGGTGCGATGCCGCAGAGCGCGTCCTCAATGAAGTGATGGCAAAAAACATCGTGCCATCGCTTCCCTTGTATCTCCTGACCTTGCTGCAAAGCTACGAATCAGGCGTTCAAGGAGGATTTGAGGAAAGTGGACTCAGCGAGTACTACGACTTTCTGCTAAAGGCGGGGTTGGAGTCGGCGCAAATTCCCCGGAATCAATGGACAGGCATTATTGAATACTGTGCGCATCTTGCGTGGCAGCTTCATGCCACGGAGAACAAGGAGCTCTCTGAGGAAGAGTTCCGCACGTTCAATGAGCGATATTCAAAAGAGCAAGTACGTGTTGAACTATCCGCCCGAGTCGCTTCGCTTGTAAGGGCACGAATACTTGCACAGCATGGGGACTTCTTCCGCTTCCGGTATCACTACATCTACTACTATCTGAAGGGGAAATACCTCTCCAGAAAAATGAATGATTTGGAAGTGCAGGCGTATGTGCATAAGTGCTGCGCGCATCTGTATGTGCGAGAAAACGCAAATACGGTGCTATTCCTAGCGCATCATTCTTTTGAAGACCCGTTATTCTTGCGGTGCGTAGTAGACGCGGTGGAGAAGCCATTCTCGGCATACCGTGCAGTTGAGTTCACAGGAAGGGACACCGTCGAAATCAGAGACTTCGTCAAAGACCTCCCTGCATTGACGTACTCGGGCAAGAGCCCAGAGCAGGCAAGGCAAGAAGCAAATCACCGCCGAGACGAGCTTGATGACGGTAGTGACGGGTTAGCAGACCGAAAGGAAGACCTGGAGGAAGACGAGTTTGTTGCGCACGTCATCTCACTGTTCAAAGCAGTTGAGATTCTTGGTCAAATCCTCAAGAATCAAATCGAGCGCATACCAAGAAATCAACGCGTTGACTTGCTGAGCAAGGTCATGCACGGCCCTTTGAGAGCGGTTACCGCCTACTTCAACTTGTTCACAAATGACCAAGCAGCGGTTTTGACTGAATTGACAGACATGTTGGCAAAGCGCAAAGAGTCGGGGACTGAGGAGGAGCGCAAAAAGATTGCGCAGCAACTCGTCGCTTGGCTGTTGCAGACGTCGACGGCAGGCTTCCTGTTGAAGGCAATTGTCTCGACAAGTTCCGACGCACTTATTGATGACATACGTGCAGCGGCCGGAACCATCGGGTCTCCCGCAGCGCGGCTTATTGCCACCGGCGTGAAGTTGGATAGTCCGGGGAGACTACCGCAGCGAGAGATGGAAAAGCTCTTGGACGACTTTGGAAGTGATTTCATCGCCGCGCGCGTGCTCCAGATGTTGACGCTCCGCCGTCTATACATGTTCAAGACTGACGAGCGCGATAAACAGTGGCTAGCAAGTAAAAATATAGTGACGCTGCCCTATCAACACGCCGTCGAATACAAGACGAGAAAAACCAAGTTGCTTGGCAACGCGTGACCCCCTGAACACACAGTTTCTGCCGCATCATGTCGCTCCTTCGAATACTCTCAATTCACAAGTTGCTCTCGCCCTCCTCAACAATCGACTGTGAAGTGGACGCCCCCAAGGAGTCACATCTGCTTGAAAAACACCTCGCGGCACAGGATGGAACGGCTAGCGCAGACAAGGAGTCAACTGGAACGTCGCCCGGGGAGAGCACTGCGTCTTCGTCCGGGACTGACCCTGTCACCAGATTTTGAATCCGTTATCAGTCACAACTGTTAGCGACCGCGCCTTAACTCCACGGGTTCACAGCTGGTCTGCGCGCCCTCTGGGGACCGTCGTCGCCCTTTGGGCCTCCGCCGAAGCCCTACGGGTTGAGTACCTTGTCAATGGTTTCCCGGCCTTCATCTCTGACTGGCTCAGATTTGAGAGACTTCACACAGGCGTGACCCGCCCGCAAACTTGCCAACCAGCTGGAGCATACCGATGCCAAAGATTTTGCCGTGGGACGTGCTCAGCAATGACTTCCAAGACGGCCTGCTGGGCTTCCCCCAGTTTCCCGGACGGGTTGCTTAGCCCGTTGGGCTTTGCTTTCGATGCACAGGGTGACACGCCCCTGCTGCCCAATGAGCAGGTAGCTCAACGGGCAGCTCCAAGCCGCCATACAAGCCATCAAGCGTCGGATGGATTCTGGTTCTTAGCGGCGACTTCATGATCGCGATTGGTTCGCAAGAGAAGATCAAGCCCGTATTGGATCAGGAGTTCCCCGAATTTTCAGGCGAGAGACAAGGGTGGTGGACGAGTCTTGATATTCCAAGCCGCATTCGCCTGATTGGTGAGAAGGTGCGCGCTGCTGGCGGAGCCCGAATCGGTGCCTATGGAGGTGTTTATGCGATCTCCTCAGAGATCATCCATGGATCTGTGTTTGGAACCGCCTATTTCTACAGTTCCGGGGCGGCCGATCCAAGAGCGAGGAAGGCCTCAGGCAGGGCGTCTTGCGGCAGCGCATCGATATCTTGTCTGCCTTAGCGCACGCTACGTCGGGTTTCTTGGTTGCATACGAACGACTGACGTTTTTCCACCGCTTCAAACGCGGTTCTGAAGTCCTCTAACGGATAGCAGGCGGAGGACGTCGGACGTATCTTGCCCTGCTGCGCTAGATCGAACAGCGCTGTCATCGTCCCCCGAAGCCGCTCTGTGTACCGCTTGCATTCGTCCTCCTTCCAAAGGTCCTGCGGCCGGCCGACCTGCAGCTCCTGGCTCAATCAGGTGGAGCGCTTCTTCGCCTTGATCACCGACAAGGCCTGCCGTCGTGGCTCGTTCACTGGTGTGAAGCAGCTTGTGCAGCGCATCGACCAGTTCGTCGCACACCACAATGCCCACGGTCAATCCTTTAAATGAACCGCCACGTGGGGTGCGACGTTCTTGGCGCTGGCCGTAGCAGGGGGAGTGTGGCTGTAGTTTTTACTCGATGGCCTTGGTCATGTCCTCGACGACCTTCTTGGCGTCACCGAAGACCATCATGGTCTTGTTCATGTAGAACAGCTCGTTGTCCAGGCCGGCGTAACCCGCGGCCATGGAGCGCTTGTTCACGATCACCGTCTTGGCCTTGTAAGCCTCCAGGATCGGCATGCCGTAGATCGTGCTGCCCTTTTGCAAGGCGGCGGGGTTCACCACGTCGTTGGCGCCCAGGATGATCGCCACGTCGGCCTGGCCGAACTCGCCGTTGATGTCTTCCATCTCGAACACCTGGTCGTACGGCACCTCGGCCTCGGCCAGCAGCACGTTCATGTGCCCCGGCATGCGCCCGGCCACCGGGTGGATCGCGTACTTCACGGTGATGCCCTTTTCGGTCAGCTTGTGCGCCAGCTCTTTCACCGCGTGCTGCGCACGGGCGACCGCCAGGCCGTAGCCGGGCACGATCACCACGGTCTCGGCGTTGCCCAGCACGAAGGCCGCGTCGTCCGCGCTGCCGCTCTTGACCGGGCGCGCTTCGGCCTTGGCGCCGCCGGCGGTCGCGGTCTCACCACCGAAGCCGCCCAGGATCACGTTGAAGAACGAGCGGTTCATGGCCTTGCACATGATGTAGCTCAGGATCGCGCCCGACGAGCCCACCAGCGAGCCGGCAATGATCAGCATGGAGTTGTTCAGGCTGAAGCCGATGCCCGCCGCCGCCCAGCCCGAGTAGCTGTTGAGCATGGAGACCACCACCGGCATGTCCGCGCCGCCGATGGGGATGATGATGAGCACGCCCAGGATGAAGCCCAGCGCGATCACCAGCACGATGTCCATCCAGCTCTGCGAGTGCCAGAAGCCGAAGCAGAAGAACACCACCGCCAGGCCCAGCAGCAGGTTGAGCTTGTGCTGGCCGGGGAACTGCACCGGTGCGCCCTGGAACAGGCGGAACTTGTACTTGCCCGAGAGCTTGCCGAAGGCGATGACCGAGCCAGAGAAAGTGACCGCGCCGATGAAGGCGCCCAGCGCGAGTTCGATGCGGTTGCCACCCGGGATCGGCGCACCGTTGGCGACGATGCCGAACGCCCAGGGCTCGGCCACCACGGCCACGGCGATGCAGACCGCGGCCAGGCCGATCATGCTGTGCATGAAGGCAACCAGTTCGGGCATCTTGGTCATCTCGACCCGGTTGGCCATGAGGGCGCCGATGGCGCCACCCACGACCAGGCCACCGAGCACCCAGGTCATGCCCTGGGCTTTGCCGCCAGAGAGTTCGATGATGAGCGCGGCGGTGGTCAACACGGCAATCGCCATGCCGGTCATGCCGAAGATGTTGCCCCGGATCGAAGTGGTCGGGTGCGACAGGCCCTTCAAGGCCTGGATGAAGCAGACGCTGGCGACGAGGTACAGCAGCGTGACGAGGTTCATGCTCATTTCGCGGCCCCTTCAATCGCTGCGGGTGCCTTGCGTTCTTTCTTCTTGAACATTTCCAGCATGCGCCGGGTGACGAGGAAGCCACCGAAGACGTTGACCGCGGCCAGCGCCACGGCCAGCACGCCCATGGTCTTGCCCAGGTTCGTCTCGGTCAGCGCGGCGGCCAGCATGGCACCGACGATCACGATGGCGGAGATGGCGTTGGTCACGGCCATCAGCGGCGTGTGCAGCGCGGGTGTGACGTTCCACACCACGTGGTAGCCCACGTAGATGGCCAGCACGAAGATGATGAGGTTGAGAACGGTGGGGGATACGGCTTCCATGGGATTTCCTGATGGGTTGGGGACAGCACTGAAGGTCCGCCCTACAAATTCACTGCATTCTTTTTTTGAGTTCGCCGTTTTGCGTCATCAGACAGGCCGCAACGATGTCGTCGTCCATGTCCACCTGCACCGCCGTGGCGTCTTTGGGCAGCACGAGCTTGAGGAAGTCCAGCACGTTGCGCGCGTACAGCGCGGACGCATCGGCGCCCACCATGGCCGCCAGGTTGGTTTCACCCACGATGGTCACCCCGTGCTTCACCACGGTCTTGTCGGCCTCGGACAGCGGGCAGTTGCCGCCCACACCGTCTGCGCCTTTGCCCGCGGCAATGTCCACGATCACGCTGCCCGGTTTCATGGCCTTGACCATGTCTTCGGTGATCAGCACCGGCGCGGCACGCCCGGGGATCAGCGCGGTGGAGATCACCACATCGGCCTGGGCCACGCGCTTGGCCACCTCGACCTTCTGGCGTTCCAGCCAGCTCGGGGGCATCGGGCGGGCATAACCACCCACGCCTTCGGCCGCTTCTTTCTCTTCGGCGGTCTCGTACGGCACGTCGATGAACTTGCCGCCCAAGGACTCGATCTGTTCCTTCACGCTCGGGCGCACGTCGGACGCTTCGATCACCGCGCCCAGGCGCTTGGCCGTGGCAATGGCCTGCAGGCCGGCCACGCCGACGCCCAGGATCACGACACGTGCGGCCTTGACCGTGCCCGCCGCCGTCATCAGCATGGGGAAGAAGCGCTGGTAGTGGTGCGCGGCCAGCATCACGGCCTTGTAGCCGGCGATGTTGGCTTGCGACGAGAGCACATCCATGCTCTGCGCGCGCGTGGTGCGCGGCGCGGCTTCGAGTGCGAAGGCGGTGAGCCCCGCGCTGGCCATGCGCTGCAGGCCCGAAGCGTCGAAGGGGTTGAGCATGCCGACCACGGTCGCGCCCGACTTCATCTGCGCGAGCTCGCTGTCGCTGGGCGTGCGCACCTTGAGCACCAGGTCGCAACCGAGCGCGCCGGCGGCGTCGGTGATTTCTGCACCGACGGCCGTGTAGGCCGCGTCGGTCGCGCTGGCGGCAACGCCGGCGCCCGACTGCACGCGCACGGTGTGGCCCTGCGCGATGTATTTTTTTGCCGTTTCCGGCGTGACGGCCACCCGGGTCTCACCCGCAATGGTCTCAGCGGGTACGCCAATCTGCATGGTTCTTTTCCTTGTTATCGTTTCTTGGCGCGAGCTGGCATCACACCCGTTTGAAAACTACCGCAACGCCCTGCCCCACACCTACACATCGTGCACAACGCGTAGCAGCCACTAATAGCGTGCAAGCGATGCACCACTGTTAAGCGGATCCCGCTCCCGGATCAAGAGATGGCACGAGCCTATCCAGGAAATGCCAAAGGAAGCATCCAGGCGACATGGCAAGAAGCCATGTCGCCACGCGAAGGCTGCCTCAGAAGCTATGTCGCATGCCCACATCCCATCCAGTGGAGATGCGGTTGGCGCCTGTCCGGGCACCGTTGAGAGCCACCGAAGCACCACCCGAATTGCTCACGCGCGCGACGGTCGTGTACAGCGCGGTTCGTTTGGAGAAGCTGTGCACATAGCTCAGTGCCAGCTTCTTCGACTCGGGCGTACCCACCGCGTTGGTGCGGTGAGTCGAGTAGGCTGCGCGCAACAAACCCGCTGCACCGACTTTCGCATGCGCGCCGAAGACGCCCCCGCGCGACTGCAAGGTGCCGAGACGATCGCGGCTGAGCATCCCCATCAGTTTGACGCCGCCCAGATCGTAGGACGCTGCGACGTTGCGCTGCGTGGCATCCCCCGCGGCGTAGTGAGTCTGACCCCAGCCCACACCGCCGACAAAAGCTCCCGCCTGATAGGACAGGCGAATGCCATTACCGGTGCCGTCATCCTCGGTCGGGATGCCAGTCATGTTCTCACCACGATAGTGCGCCAGATTGACCACCAGACCACCAAGCATGCTCGGGGAGTAGTAGAAGAGGCCGTTGGAGGCACGAGCACTGGTCGGCCCCGTGATGATGTTGGTGTAATTCAAGGCAGCGCCCGCACCCACCAACCCGAGCGGATCGCCGATACCAAAGTTTAGGTACTGTGGAACATAGTCACGTCCGGCCCGGACTTCGCCCCAGGCCCCGCCCAGTCGGAGGTAAGAGGCACGGCTAAAAACCAATCCACCCGATACGACGCCCGAGTTCTGATTGTTGGTATTGGTGCTACCGCCCGTTCCATCGTCGGCGTTGTAGCCGGCTTCGAGTGCAAAGCCGGCGGACATACCACCGCCCAAATCTTCGTTGCCACGTAAGCCGAAACGGTTGGGGCTCAGAGCGCCGCGGCCGAGCATGGTTCGATCGCTCACCGATCCGTTCCCACGGGTGACGGCCACATCAATGACACCGTACAGGGTGACCGAAGTCTGTGCGTTGGCCGCACACGCTGCGCCGAACGCCGATAGCAACAAGATTGATTTTTTCATTTGCGGGATCCATACGGTTGTGCGATTGACGAACGCTGCAAATGCAGCCGACGAATCGTAGGTAGCGCATGCCTTCAGACCTCCAAGGGTTTGTGCGAACCTTCGAAAAATCTCAAACCCTATCGCCCGAACACAGTCCATGATCTGAGGCAGCCCCGCACGGGCCAATACCCGGCTCACGGTGGTCGTCGAGATGCCTACGTAGCGCGCAATTCGCGACTGCAGCATGCGGCGTTTGCGTAGTTCTACTATGAGTAAGGCCTTGAACTAGTCGATAGCACTGCTTGAGCGTGCCGGCCTAGAGGACGCATCGGCCAGGGAGGCTTCGCCGCCTGAGAGATGCTGGCCTAGCCACTTGAGGGCGGTTTGCGCTGTCACTCCTTAGGCAGCAGCGGCCTAGGCGCATCCAGATTCGCCAAGGTCATCTGTTGACCATCTCGAATCGGCGAGCGAAGGTAAGTCGAGCATGCCTATAGGAGTTCGTCCGGTTGGGGTCCTGAGTGGATTGGGTGTTTGGCGATTTCCAGTCTCTCAAACCCAATCCGGACGAAGGCCGGATACAACCTATTGAAGCTTCATATCTAGGGGCACTTCGACCTTCGGACGTCGCACCAGATCTTCGACGGGGCGAAGATCTGGTGCGACGTGCTGACTCATCAACTCGACGTGAACCAGGATGGCCCTGCAGTGATGAACCAACAATGAGCCAGTATCCGTCAGGTGAAGTCCTCGGTGATCCCTCATGAACAGTTGAGTACCAAGTGCGTCTTCCAGCATACTCAGCCGGTAGCTGCCCGTGGACAGCGAACAATGCAAACGTTTGACCGCGGCCGACAGTGAGCCCATATCGGCACACAGGACGGCCAGACGCACCGACACCAGATCAAACCGGGCGAGATTGATGCAATAACGATTGGCGTCGGACGTCGAGATGAAGACGGCATCCGACTCCTGCACGGGCTGTTCGTCCACATCAAGATCTTTGCAATTCGGCACCGAGGACCTCGGAAACGCAGGCAGCAAGGTTTCAGCGGGGGGTGTCGCCTTCGAGGGTGATGCGATTGAGCACACGCTCGGCCTCGCCGTAGTCATGCACGGCATAGTGCATGGTGCAGCGGTTGTCCCACATGACGACGTCGCCCTGCTGCCACATATGGCGGTAGACGTTGTCCGGGGTGGTGGAGTGTTCGTAGAGAAAGTCCAGTAGCGGGCGACTCTCGGCCAGGGTCATTCCTTCGATGGAATGTGCAGTATCGGGGTGGCCGACGTAGAGAGCTTTTCGACCGGTCTCAGGATGCGTGCGCACAATAGGGTGAACTGCCGAAGGCACCTCTCCGGCGCCGCGCATTCTGGCCAGACGCAGTCCTTCGAAACGCGCGCGCAGGCCCTGGATCATTTGCTGCAGGGTCGGAGACAGGCGGTCATAGGACTGGTACTGGTTGCACCACATGGTGTCGCCGCCGCGCGGCACCACGACGGCCGACAAGATGGAAATCTTGGGCGGCACTGGCGTGTAGATGGAGTCGGAGTGCCAGGCTTCGGTGGAGGCAGTTTCCTTGGGAATCTTCGTGACCTGGATGAGTCCCGGGAAACCTGGCACGCTGGGCGACAGGGGGTTGTTTTGCGCCGGATTTCCCCACAGCCCAGCGAACGCCACGTGAGCCGCGGGCTGCAGATACTGCTTGCGATAGACCAGGACGCCGTGCTCGAGAAAGGCGCGATGCAGCACGTCAAAAGTGGGCTTGTCGATCGGCTCGTTCAGATTGACGCCCTCAACTGACGCCCCAACCGAACCCGTCAACGGTGTGATCTGTATGCTCATGAGTGGCTCCTTTTTCAATCGACGAGAAGGATGATCTTGCCGATGTGCTGATCGCGCTGCATCCAGGCCTGCGCCTCCACCACCGCTGCGATGGAGAAGGTCCGGTCGATGGGCAGCTGGACCTTGCCGGCCTGCAGGAACGGCAGCATGTCGCGCGCGCATGCCTGGATGCACTCCAGGCGTTCTTCCTCGGTGCGGGTTCGGAACGTCACCCCGATCAACTGCAAGCGCTTGAGCCAAAGCGTGCCGAGATCGATTTCGGCCTTGGCCGAGCCAAGACGGGCAATATGAACCAGACGGCCTTTGACCGCGAGGCTTTCCATATTCGCCTGAAAGACCGTTCCGCCTACGGTGTCGACAATGAGGTCAACCCCGCGGTTGGAGGTGGCGGCCATGACCGCATCCACTTGGGATTCATTCGATGCGTTGACGCCCACATCGACACCGAACCGCGCCAAGCGATCGAGCTTGGCCGCCGAGCGCGACGAGGCGATCACCGGCGAGGCGCCCAGCAGCGAGGCGATCTGGATGGCCGCCACGGCGACTCCGCCTGAGGCACCGTTGATCAACACCGATTCGCCCGCACGCACCTTGCCGTTGGTGACCACCGCATCGTGCGCGGTGATGAACACATTGGGAAACGCCGCCGCCTCCGCCCAGGAGAGGCCATCGGGCACACGCATCATGGCCAGCGGATCGCACAGCACATACTCCGCCTGGCTGCCCCTCGCATGACCCATGACGCGCTCACCTTCGGACCAGCCCGTCACCTGCGGCCCCACTGCGGCGATTTCGCCAGCGAATTCGATGCCTGCCGTGAAGGCCGCGCCCGAGCGTGCTTCACGCACCCGGTTGATGTCCCCGCGGTTCACACCGGCCGCACGCACCCTGACTAGCACTTGGCCAGCCTTTGCCACAGGAGTCGCGACCTCCTGCCACTCGACCTTGCCGCCCTGCGGGCTCGGTTCTACGCGAACTGCTTTCATTGCTTGTTCCTTTGCTTTGATGTGTTGCCCCACTTCGACGGGTTCACCCTTCGGCCAAAGCCTTGTTGTTCCCGTCCACGAGGGCTGCTGCCCTCGTTCGTGGCCGCAAGAATATTCCCATTCTTTTTCCAAGTCAACATAAACATACATAGGAGTATGACCTATGGAATTACTTTAAT
>NZ_SCML01000031.1 GCF_005503365.1 Hydrogenophaga sp. 2FB | reverse complement strand
TTGACCAGGGGCACGCCGTTGGGGGCCGTCAACACGGTAGGGCGTTGGCGACCCGGGGCGCCGGGGTCGGCGGCGATTTGCGCGTGGGCGGGAAACAGCGAGGCGGTGATGAGGGCCGCTGCGGTGGCCGTGCTGGCTTTGCCAAGCGCACGCGCGCATTCCGCGACGACCATGCGCAGCCCGCGCGCGGCGTTGAACACCACGCGGTGGCGGTTCTTGTTCATGAGGGACTCCCTTGAGACGACGTTGTTGTGATCGGCCGAGATCACATCAAAGGCTTACCCGAAAGGGAATACCGCCGATGCAGTAGTTGGCAGCATCTACTTCGCTGCGCCGCTTGTGAGCCTCAGGCGGCAGCAGATGATTTGCCGGGAGTCGCCCATCCCAAAAACCCAAAAGCCCGGCGGTGCCGGGCTCCTTCGCTTCAGGTCTGTAAAGCGTCAAAGACCGATCACGCCCCCGTCGGTGCGCGTGATCACGATCGTGGCCGAACGTGGGCGGCCGAGCGGGCCGTGCGGCGCGCTGGGCGAGTTGCCTGGCCACTGGCTCTGGAACGCGAACGGGCCGGCCCCCAGCGCGGGCGTGTTCTCGCCCGGGTGCTGGATGTTCACGAAGATCGCGCGGCCATCGGCCGACTCGGTGATGCCCGTGACCTCCGCGCCCTTGGGCGACACCATGAAGCGGCGCAGCTTCGCATCGCCCAACGCGGCGCCGATGAAGGTGCCTTGCGTGCCGACAGCAGCGCCGATGCTGTTGTTCACCGTGATCGCACCCCCATCACCGACCGCGCCGGGAATGGCGGCCAGCAGCATGCAGTTGCTCTGGTCGGTGTAGGCGCCGTCGTCGGTCTGGATCCAGCAGATGCCGGTGGCCTTGCTGAACCACAGGCCATCGGGCGAGGAAAAGTCGTTCTTCGCGCTCAGGCCCGAGAGGTTGATGTCGTCGCTCGCGTCTTCTTCCGCGCCGAACAGAAAGATGTCCCAGGTGAAGGTCGTGGCGTTCGACGCGCTGCCCGTTTCCTTGAAGCGCACGATGTGGCCGTTGGGGTTGCCGGTCTGCAGGCGGCCGTCGTTGTCGGCGTACGAACGCGGGTTGACCGCGTTGGTGCCGGCCACGGGGCGGCTGGCGGCGTTGCTGTTGGTCATGGTGAAGTAGATCTCACCGTTGGCCGGGTTCACCGCGCCCCACTCCGGGCGGTCCATCTTGGTGCCGCCGATCGCATCGGCGGCGTGGCGGGCGTTGACCAGCACGTCGGCCTGGTTGGCGAACGTGTAAGCGGCGTAGCCAGCAATCAGCGGGTTGGCGATGTTCAGCTCCAGCCACTCGCCGCTGCCGTTGTCGTTGAACTTCGCCACGTACAGCGTGCCTTCGTCGAGGTACTTGTTGCCGGCCGCGATGCCACCGCCCACGTCGGACGCGCTCCACACCGCGGTGGAGACGAACTTGTAGACGTACTCGTTGCGCGAATCGCAACCCATGTAGAACGCCAGTGGCTGGCCCACCACGGGCAGGCCGCACACGGCCGCTTCGTGCGCGAAGCGGCCCAGGGCCACGCGCTTGGCGGGTGTGCCGCTGGTCACGGGGTCGATCTCGACGATGAAGCCGAAGGTGTTGGGCTCGTTGCGGAAGTCCTGGGCGGCGGTAGCGCCGGGCGCCGCCACATCCCAGCGGCTGAAGCGGTTGTCGACGGCTGCGGTCGCGGTGTTGGACCAGCCTTGCGAGCCGGCGGTGCCCGCGGCATTGGGCGCACGCATCACGCCATAGCGCTGGCGCGAGGCTTTGGTCTTCGCGTCCACGTCGACCGATCCGGCCGGCATGAAGAAATAGGCTGCCCAGTTTTCTTCGCAGGCCAGGTAGGTGCCCCAGGGCGTCTTGCCGTGGCCGCAGTTGTTGAGCGTGCCGCGCGAGGTGGCGCCGGTGGTGTCGTGCGCCGTGACCATGAAGGCGTGGATGTCGGCCAGGTGCGCGACCGGGCCGGCGATGCGCATGGGCGACTGCCCGGTGACGCGGCGGTTGTAGATCGAATCGAGTTTGTATTCCCATTGGCCCGCGCCGTTCTTGCCGACCTCGGCCACCGACACGCCGTGGTGGTTGATTTCCTTTAGCACTTCCAGCTCGGGCCGCACGCCCAGGTCCCAGCTGTCGAACTGGCTGAACTTCTTGCCCGAGACGCCACCCGAGGTCTGGCCGTTGGCGTGGAAGAAGTGCGCGTCGGCCGAGCTCTCGTGGTTCATCACGAGCAGCGCGCGGTTGGTTTCGGTGGCCGAGTAGTTGCCGCCAGCGTTGACGTAGAACAGGTCCATGCCGTCGTGGTGGTCGCCCACGCGCATGGTCCACTCGTCGGCTTCGGTGCCGAGGTTGCTGTAGGCGGGAATGCTGGAGACCAGCCGGTCGCCCGTGGCGTGCACCACGCGGTAGGTGTAGCCGGCGGGCAGGATCACGTCGTCGAGCAGGCTCTTGTCGATGGCGGCAAAACCCAGCGCCTTGTCGGCCGGCACACCGGGCCCTGGGGCCGGGTCCACACCACCGCTGCCGCCGCCGCATGCGGCGAGGAACGGCAGGCTGGACAAGGCGGCCAGACCGACGCCGCCACGGATGAGGTTGCGGCGGGTCAGTGCGGTGCGTGTGCCGCGCTCGAGCACTTGCTGGAAGTGTTCGTTCGGGGAGTCATTGAAGTTGTCGTCGTCGTGGTCGTGGGACATGGATCGTTCCGTGCGGGGTGGTTGAAAGACCAGCGCAGTGTGCAAAGCAACGATGACGCCTCCGTGAATCGGGCGAATGCCCCCAACGGTCCGCTCCACCGGTCGGGCTTCATCACGGTGTCACACACGCGAGCCCGTGGCGCGCAGGAACAGGGTCTCGACCTCGCACGCGATCTGCTGCCAGTCCAGCCGCGCCACTTGCGAGCGCGCGAGCGCACCGGCCTGCGCGATGCGCTGCGGTTGGCACGCCAGGTCGGTCGCCACCTGCAGGAAGGCCATCTCGTCGTTCACCGGCACCAGCCAGCCATTGCCCTCGTGCTGCACCCAGTCGGCCGCGGCGGCGGTGTTGAAGGCCAGCACGGCCGTGCCGCTGGCCAGCGCTTCGATGGTCACATTGCCGAAGGTTTCGGTGGTGCTGGGGAACAGGAACAGATCGGCCGATGCGTAGTAAGTGGCCAAGGCCTGCTGGCTCTGCATGCCGGCAAACACCGCGTCCGGGCAACGCTGCCGCAGACTCTCGCGCATCGGCCCGTCGCCCACGAAGACCAGCTTCACGTCGTCGCGCACCGCGCGCATGGCCTCGAAGGCGCGCAGCACCATGTCGAGGTTCTTCTCTGCGGCCAGGCGACCCACCGCCAGCAGCACGGTGCTCTGCGGCGTCGAACCCCACGAGGCACGCAAGGTGTCGCTGCGGTGCTCGGGGCTGAACAGGCGCGTGTCCACACCGCGCGCGACCACCTGCACGCGCTCGAAGCCCATGGCCATGAGATCGGCGCGCAGCGCCTGCGTGGGCACCATGGTGAGGTGCGTGAGGTTGTGGAACTTGCGCAGGTAGGCCACGATGGGTTTGCGCAACCAGCCCACGCCGTAGTGCTCGCTGTAGGCGTGGAAGTTGGTGCGGAAGTCGGACGTGACCGGCAGGCGCAGGGTGCGCGCGGCCTGCAGCGCCGACCAGCCCAGCGGCCCCTCGGTGGCGATGTGCACGAGATCGGGCCGGCGCAGCGTCCAGGCCTGGATCAAGGCGCGCTTGCCCGGCAGGCCGAGCTTGAGTTCGGGGTAACGCGGAATCGGCATGCCGCGCATCAGCACTTCTTCAAAGCCCTCGTGGCGCATCGCCTGGTCCACCCGCGTCTGGCGCGGCCGGATCAGCTGCACCTGGTGGTTGCGCGCGCACAGGCCTTGCACCAGCCGCGAGAGCGTGAGCGATACGCCGTTGATTTCGGGCGGCCAGGTTTCGCTCACCACCGACAGCCGCAGCGAAGGGCTGCTGGCCGGGTATTCCTCCACCACGATCTGATCCGAGTGCATGGTCGTCATGCGCCCATCTTCCGCAGGCATTGCAACAGTCTGATGACAGCGCGCGGCTGTCACCGGGTTTTCACATGCGTTGACCACCATGTCATGCGACTGACACCACCCCGCCATCCACCGGAGCCTGCCCCGTGAACGATTTTTTCAAGACCCTGGACATCCAGCGCTGGGACGACCACCGCTACTACCACCACAGCCGCATCAACCAGACGCTGCACCTGATCAGCGCGGTCAGCTTCGTGATCGCCTACGCGCTGCTGTGGACCGACCCGGTGCTCGCCGCGCTGATCGCGTGGCTGGTCTCGATGACCAGCCGCCAGGCCGGCCACTTCTTCTTCGAACCCAAGGGCTACGACCACGTGAACCAGGCCACGCACGAACACAAGGAAGAGATCAAGGTCGGCTACAACCTGCGCCGCAAGGTCGTGCTGATGGCCTTGTGGGCCGGCACGCCGCTGCTGGTGTGGGCCTTGCCGGGTGTGTTCGGCCTGTTCGAGCCGCACACCGATGGCATGGGCTTCATCCGCCAGGTCGGCACGCTGTGGCTGGCGCTCGGCGTGGGTGGTCTGCTGTTTCGCACCGTGCACCTGTTCTTCATCGCCGATGTGAAGACCGGCCTGGTGTGGATGACCAAGATCCTGACCGACCCGTTCCACGACATCAAGCTGTACCACAAGGCGCCGCTGTTTCTGCTGCGCGGCCAGTTGATCGACCCCGGCGTTGCTCAGCGCAACTGACCTATCGCGAGAAACGCTGCGCGAGCAACTCGCGCAGCACCTGCCGGCGGATGCTCTTGTGCGACAGCTGCGACGAGGTCCACCACCAACCTTGCGCCTGCATGTCGCGCGCGGCGGCCACGCAGCGTTGCAGAACCTCTTCAAATTCATCGTCATGCAGGTTCAGGCCGAAGATCAGGCGCCCCGTGCCCACCCAGCTCAAGGCCAGTCCATGCCAGCGCAGGAAGTACTGGTACATCCAGTGGTAGCGCCCGGGTTGGGTGTAGCTCAGCGTCCAGATGCTCTGCAGGTTCGCCGCGCGCACCGGGAAGCCGTGTTCGGCCATGGTGTCGTTGAAGCGTTTCGCGCGGGCGTTCCACGTCGCGTCCTGGTCCTCGTACAGGGCCAGGATCTCCGGCGTCTGCAGCCGGCGCAGGAAGGCGTTCATGCCGCCCATCACATAAGGGTGCGCGTTGAACGTGCCACGCGCGAAACACACGTCGGCCGGGCGTTCCGTGCGAAAGCGCCGCATGAGATCGGCGCGCCCGCAGACCACGCCCACCGGGTAACCACCGGCCAGCGTCTTGCCGTAGGTGACGAGGTCGGCGCGCACGCCGAAGTAATCCTGCGCGCCACCCGGCGCGAGGCGAAAGCCGAGGAACACCTCGTCGAAGATCAGCACGATGCCGCGCTCGGTGCAGACCTCGCGCAGTTGTTGCAGCCACGCGGTGTAGGCCGCGCGGTCGTAGCCCGCGCTGCGGCTGCCGTCCACCAGCGTGGAGTCGCCCGGCGCGTTGCGGTTGGGGTGCAGCGCCTGCAAGGGGTTGACCAGCACGCAGGCGATGTCGCGCCGCGTGCGCAGCACGTCCAGGCTGCGCGCGTCCATGTCCTTGAGCGTGTAGGTTTCGCGCGGCGGCATCGGGTTGCCGGGGCCGGGCTGCACATCCTCCCACCAGCCGTGGTACGCGCCGCAGAAGCGCACCAGGTGCTTGCGCCGCGTGTGGTACCGGGCCAGGCGCACGGCCTGCATCACGGCCTCGGTGCCCGACATGTGGAACGACACCTGCTCATGACCCGAAACCGCCTCCAACCGCGCAACGTTGTCGGCCACACACGGGTGGTAGGCGCCGAGCACCGGGCCGAGCGACGCGCCAATCTGCGCGCCTTCGGCCATGCAGGCTTTGTAGAAGTCCACAC
Organism: Hydrogenophaga sp. 2FB; assembly: GCF_005503365.1. Lineage (GTDB taxonomy): Bacteria > Pseudomonadota > Gammaproteobacteria > Burkholderiales > Burkholderiaceae_C > Hydrogenophaga. The sequence goes on along the minus strand of NZ_SCML01000031.1, from coordinate 68,240 downwards.
CGAACACGTTCACGCCATACGAACCGGTGAGGTCGATGAAGCGGTTGCCATCCAGGTCGGTCACGTGCACGCCATCGGCGGACTGCACAAAGGCACCCACCTTGAGGCGCTCGCGCACGATCGGGCTGAACTGGAACGGCACGCGGTAGCTGCCGGTGAACTGCAGGTCGGCCAGGCCTTCGCGCGCCTGCGCGGTCAGCGCCAGGCTCTGCGCGTAACGCTGCGCGAAGCCGGCGGAGAGCGCGTCGAACGAGGTGCGGCGCAGGCCGGCGATGTCGGCCGGCGCGCCATCGCAATCGAAGAAATTCGTCTCGCCGTAGGCGTAGCCCGGCAGCCAGGTCGCCAGGCGCTTGGCCATGCGCGAATGGCCAGCCAGCGAGCGGTGTTTGGCGCGCGAGAGCTGCAGGCGCTGTCGCAGGTACGGCAGGGCCAGCACCAGCGAGCCCAAAGGCAATGCGTAAGAAAAGTAGGACATGCGGCAAGCGCTCCCAAGCGGTTGATGTGTGTCGTTTGTAGGTCGCTCACATGACGCTCGTATGAATCTCTCAAGACAACTGCAGCGCCTCGCGCTCCACGAAGACATCAACTTCCTGCTCACCAACCGCGTGCCACGCGCCGCGCTCACGCGCTTCATGGGCTGGCTCAGCCGCATCCGCCACCCGTGGGTGCGGGGTGCGTCGATGGCGGTGTGGCGCACGTTCACCGACCTCGACCTGAGCGAGGCGAGGAAGACCTCGTTCGACAGCCTGCACGACTGCTTCGTGCGCGAGCTCAAACCCGGCCTGCGCCCGATCGATCCGCGCCCCGATGTGCTGACGAGCCCCTGCGATGCCATCGTGGGTGCGTGTGGCCGCATCGGCGAGGACGCGGGCGCGCAGGTGTTCCAGGCCAAGGGCTTCCCGTACCCGCTCGCGGACCTGCTCGGCAATGACGAACGTGCGAAATCGATGATCGACACGCTGCGGGGCGGCAGCTATGTGACGCTGCGTCTGACCTCCAGCATGTACCACCGCTTCCACGCACCGGCCGCGCTGTCGCTGGAGCACGTGACGTACCACAGCGGCGATACCTGGAACGTGAACCCGATCGCCTTGAAACGCATCGAGCGCCTGTTCTGCAAGAACGAGCGCGCCGCGCTGCACGCGCGCCTGGCCGATGGCACCCCACTGCTGCTGGTACCCGTGGCCGCCATCCTCGTGGCCAGCATGCGGCTGCGCGCGGTGGACGTGGCGCTCAACGCGCGGTACCGCGGCCCGCACGAATTGCCCTGCGCCGCGCGCTACGAGAAAGGCGACGAGATGGGCTGGTTCGAGCACGGCTCGACCATCCTGGTGTTCGCACCGCCGGGCTTTGCACTGCACGAAGGCGTGGACACGGGCCACCGCGTCCGCGTGGGCGAGGCCCTGCTGAGGCGGGAGCCGGCCTGATCAGGCCGGCTCCCGCCACCGGTCACCGCGTTTCCAGCGCACCGGCCTGCTCGAACATCGCCCTGCCCGTGACCCGGGCTTCTGGCTTCGCACTTGCAGGCGCGGTGCGCAACAGCTCGGCCAGGCGTTCGTATCCCGGGCCGCGCACCTGCTTCAGCCTGGACTGCAACGCCACCCAGGCTGGGTCGGCCTCGCGCTGCATGCGTTCGAACAGGCCCGTGTAGGCCTCCAGCCGCGAGCGCCGCAACCAGTCCTGCACATCCGCGCGCTGCGACCAGCGCAACTGGTTCTTCGCGGTCTGCAGGTGCATGCGCAGCCAGTCGAGCGGCACCCGCGGAACCAGCACGGGTTCACACAGGGCGTTCTTTTCCTGTTCGTCGTCGAGCGTCGCCTCCAGGTGGGCAATGAACGCGGCGCTGAAGCTCGGCGAGCAGCGGCGCACGTACTGAGGCACCAGCCGCTGTCCCTGGAACACCGGTTGCAGCGGACCGCGCGGCAAACCGCCCGCGCTGCAATGCACGTGCACGTGCCGGGCGGAGGTTGCGATCTCGCCGTGCTCCAGCACGATGCGATCGATCTCGATGGCCCGCACATGGCCCAGGCGCACGACGTTTTTGATCCTGCGCAGTTGCGCCAGTTCGGCCTCGCTGACGATGGCACAGCGGTACATGGTGGGCTGAACCGTTGGGTCGATGCGCTGCAGCAAGCGCGCGGCTTCCAGACGGGCAAACAGATCGGGCAACGACGTGGCATCGCGCGCAGCCTCGAATTCGGCCACCATCGCGGTGAGCGCCTGGTGGGCGAACGCCGCGGTGGGCTGCACGTTGGCGCGGTTGAGCAGCCACGCCTCGCGTGGACGGATCCAGGTGATGGCATCGGGGTCCACACCGTGCTCGAGCAGCCACAAGGCCGTGTCCATCGCGGTCTTGCCGCCCCCCACGATCACGTGGCCCGCCGCCGGCTGCCGCCACTGCGTCAGTTCGGTGGGCGTCAGGCACGTCACCCCGTGGGCCACGGCGAAGCGCGGGCCGTGGGTGGAGGGCACCTGGGTGTCGGCCTGTGTCGCGTCCACCCAGCGCCGTCCGGCCACCAGACGCCGGCGCTGGCCATTCACCAGCGAGGTGGCCGTGCCGCTCTCGTCCACATCGTGCAAGGGCAGCCAGGTCACGCGGCCGCTGGGCAACAGGCTGTCCTGCATCACGCGGTCGTAGTAGGCACAGATTTCGGCGCCGCTGGCCAGCTCGTTGAGCCCCGCGTTCAGCCCTACCGTGTCGATGCGGCCACTGCCCAGCGGGGTCGAGTTCACGCCATAGGTGACCGAGGGACCGTGCAGGCGCACAAAGGGGTAGGCGTCGTTCCAGTGGCCGCCGGGCTTGGCGCGCCGGTCCACGATGACGACCTTGGCCGAGGTCTCCGCCACCAGCGTGTCGGCCAGGGCCATGCCCACGGCGCCCGCGCCGACGATCACGTAGTCGGCTTCCAGAATAGGTTCATGCATCTTGATCTCCATGGAGGCCCTCACCGCGACCGTGGCTTGCGCCACAGCCGTGGGAGTGCTGTTCAGTGTTTGGTGACGACGATCTCGAGGTACTCGCTGGGCACCACCAGCGAACCGGGGCCGGCCACGTTCAACTCCTCGAGCAGGGCCGTGATGGCGCGCTCGAGCGACTGGGCACCGGCGGCGTCGAGCGCTGCGAAGGCCTTGTGCACCGGGCCATAGAACTCGCGAAACACCGACACGAAGTGCGCTGGCGAGTGGTAGCGGAAATGGAAGTGCCGGCGCTGGCATTCGATGTGCGCGGCCTGGGCGCCGAACAGCTCGACGATATGCGGCTCGGTTCCCCACAGCGCAGGCGACTGCACGCCCGCCGGCGGGGCGACGTGGGCGCCAATCACCTTGAACAGGCGGCCGATGAAGCCGGCGGGTGTCCAGTTCGCCAGCGCAATCCGGCCACCGGAGCGCGTCACGCGCAGCATTTCGCTCGCGGCGCGCTGGTGGTCGGGCGTGAACATGACGCCGAACGTGGACATGACAAGGTCGAAGCTGACGTTGGCAAAGGGCAGCGCCTCGGCATCGGCGAGCTGAAACTGCACCGGCAGGTGCTCGGCTTGCGCGCGGGCGCGGCCCTTGTCCAGCAGCCCCTGCACGTAGTCGGTGGACGTGACCACCCCGTGACGGCGGGCGGCGGCCAGGGAGGCATTGCCGTTGCCGGCGGCCACGTCGAGCACGGCCTGACCGGCGCGCACATCGGCGGCTTCGGCCAGCGTCTCGCCGACGATCTGCAAGGTGGTGCCGATGGCGGCGTAGTCGCCGCTGGCCCAGGTGGCCTGCTGACGTTGCTTGATGGCGGTGAAATCCGGGGCGGGTTTTTCGATGACGGCGTTCATGGAATGGGGCTCCTGAGAAGGGGTTTGGGTGGTGCATCGACGCGGGGGGCGCCGATGGATTCATTCTGGAAAATCGCCGCCATTGACGCTTCACCTTCTGTTGGGCATATTTGCTCGAGCGTCCGCCGTTGGCGGCCTGCAAGGCCTGGTCCATGCCGTGCGTCCGGGCGACTTGATCGAAACCCCTCACGGCAGGAGTCTTCGATGAGCCACGATCCCCTGTCCGACGTGTTGCGCAGCGTGCGCCTGCGCGGCGCGATCTTTTATTACGTGAGCTTCGACGGCGAATGGGCGGCCGAGACGCCGCCGTCGCCGATGCTGGCCGGTGCGCTCATGCCGGGCGCCGACCATGTGCTCGCCTACCACCTCATGGCCAAGGGCGAAGGTTGGGCTGCGTCGGACGGCCAGGCGCCGGTGCGGCTGGCCACCGGCGACATCATCATGTTTCCGCGCGGTGACGGTCACGTGATTTCCAGCGCGCCGGGCATGCATGCGATCGAGGATCAGAGCAGCTGGCGGTACGAGACACGCAACGATCCGAAGCCGATCGCCGTGGCCTACCACCGCGGCGTGCTGCGGCCCGGCCTGCCGGGCCCTGCCGACGACGCACGCTCGGTCGTGGTGTGCGGTTTTGTCGCCTGCGACATGAAGCCCTTCAACCCACTGATCAACGCCTTGCCACCCCAGTTGCACCTGCCCGCCGGCGCCTTGGGGACATGGACGACGCAACTGCTCGACCAGGCGGTGGCCGAGTCGCGCGAGCGCCGCGCCGGCAGCGCCGCCATCCTGGAGCGCGCGAGCGAATTCGTGTTTGTCGATGCGGCGCGGCGTTACCTGGAATCGCTGCCGCCGGGCTCGGCGGGGTGGCTGGGCGCCCTGCGCGACCGGCACGTCGGACAGGCCATCGCGCTGATGCACGAGCGTCCGGCAGACCCGTGGAGCGTCGAGGAGCTGGGGCGGCAGGTAGGGCTGTCGCGATCGGCCCTGCACGATCGCTTCGTCGACCTGACCGGGCAGGCGCCGATGCAGTACCTGACGGACTGGCGCATGCAACTGGGTGCGGGACTGCTGCGCAAGGGCAATGCCAAGGTGGCCGCCATCGCCCAGGAGGTGGGCTACGACTCCGAGGCCGCCTTCGCGCGCGCCTTCAAGCGCCTGGTGGGTCAACCACCCGCCGCGTGGCGGCGAGCCCAGACGGCGTGAGTGCCTGGCCGCGCGCCGTCACGGAAAACGACCCGATCTGTCACCAGACTTTCACACGGCTTGCACATGATCCGAGGTGATCCATTCACCCAAGGTCATCGCCATGCCCCACGCCCATTTCAACGACGAAGATTCCAACACCAGCGCCAACCCCGCGTTCGACCATGTCCTGCACGCCCGCCTGAGCCGCCGCAGCCTGCTGCGCGGTGGTGTGGGTGCCGCCAGCGCAACGGCGCTGGGCGGCGCTGCAGCCCTGAGCGGCTGCAGCACCCTGGGTCCGGTCGCGCCCGTCAACGCCTTGGGCTTCGCGCCCGTGGCCAAGACCATGGCCGACCAGGTCAGCGTGCCCGCCGGCTACACCGCGCGCGTGATCTACGCGTTGGGCGATCCGCTCACCGCCGACACACCGGCCTACCGCAACGATGGCACCGACGCCGACTTCGGCAACCGTGCGGGCGACCACCACGATGGCATCGAATGGTTCGGCCTCGATGCTTCGGGCCAGCCGTCCGACACCTTCGCCTCGCGCGGCCTGCTGGCCATGAACCACGAGGCCACCACCGACGAAAAGCTCAGTTCCTTCTTCATCCACGCCAACGGCGGCACGTCCACACTGCCACGCCCGGCGGCCGAGATCGACAAGGAACTCATGATTCACGGCATCGCGGTCGTGGAGGTGCAGACCGACGGCAAGGCCTGGGCCGCGAAGCCGGGCTCGGCGTTCAACCGCCGCGTGACCACCATGACCCCGACCGCCATCCACGGCCCGGCGCGCGGCAGCGAGCACCTGGTGACCAAGTACAGCCCCGACGGCACGCAGGCCCGTGGCACGCTCAACAACTGCGGCACCGGCCGCACGCCCTGGGGCACCTTCATCTCGGGTGAAGAGAACTGGTTCGGCTACTTCTTCCGCGACGCCAAGGACGACGACGCGCGCAAGAAGGACAAGCAGGTGCAGGCCCTCAACCGCTACGGCCGCAAGGCCGGCGCGGCCAGCCGCCACGGTTGGGAAAGCGGTGGCGCGAGCGACACCTACACGCGCTGGAACAACAGCGCCATCGGCGCGAGCGCGAAGGACGACTTCCGCAACGAGATGAACACCTTCGGCTATATCGTCGAGATCGACCCCTACGACAAGCGCCAGGCCCTGCGCAAGCGCACCGCGCTCGGCCGCCTGGGCCACGAAAACGCGACCTTCGCGCGCGCCACCACCGGCCAGCCGGTGGTGGCCTACATGGGCGACGACTCGCGCGGCGAGTACATCTACAAGTTCGTGTCCGACGCGAAGTGGGACGCGGCCGACGCCAGGCCGGCCAACCGCCTCGCCGCGGGCGACAAGTACCTCGACAAGGGCACACTGTACGTGGCGCGCTTCAAGGACGACGGCAGCGGCGAGTGGCTGGAGCTGTCGATGGACAACCCCGTCATCGCCAACAGCTCGTACTTCGAATTCAAGAGCAACGCCGACGTGGCCGTCTTCACCCGCCTGGCCGCCGACGCGGTGGGCGCGACGAAGATGGACCGCCCGGAATGGGGCGGCGTGAACCCGAAGAACGGCGAGGTGTACATCACCCTCACCAACAACAGCAACCGCACGCCGGCCACCGCCGACCCGGCCAACCCGCGCGCCTACACCGACCTCAAGGCCGGCAAGGAACAGAAGGGCAACGTGAACGGCCACATCGTGCGCCTGGCCGAGAAGGCCCCGACCGACGCCAGCTTCCTGTGGGACATCTACCTGTTCGGCGCCGAAGCCGGTGCCGACAAGTCGACCGTCAACCTCTCGCACCTGACCGCGGAAAACGACCTGTCCTCGCCCGATGGCCTGGTGTTCAGCAAAGCCACCGGTGTGTGCTGGATCCAGACCGACGACGGCGCCTACACCGACACCACCAACTGCATGCTGCTCGCTGCCCTGCCCGGCCAGCGTGGCGACGGTGGCAGCAAGGCGCTGGCGCACGGCGAGCGCACCGTGACGACACACGTCGGCAAACCGCAGACGACCGCCACGCTCAAGCGCTTCCTGGTGGGCCCGAAAGGCGCCGAGATCACCGGCATCACCGAAACGCCCGATGGCCGCACGATCTTCGTGAACGTCCAGCACGCCGGTGAGAACACCAGGATGGCCGATGTGAACGACCCGTCGAAGTTCGAGAGCCGGTGGCCGGCGAACGCGGGCTACGGCGCGGGCCAACGGCCGCGTTCCGCCACGATCGTGATCACGAAGAACGACGGTGGCGTGATCGGGACCTGATCCCACGACCCGCCCTGCGGCGGATCGGGGTGGGCCGCAACGGCCCGCCTCACAACTATTTTTTCAAGCGGAGGGAATGGAACGGGTCTACTGGCGCTCTAGATCACCATGTTCCAGTCTGCCGAGTCCCGATACAACACCTGGGTGCGGGAGCATTACCGCTTCCTGTTTCGCAGCGCGTGGGCGCTGACGGGTTCGCGCGCCCTGGCCGAGGACGTGGTCCAGGACTGTTTCGCCAACGCGTGGCGCCACCGCGACCAGCTGCGCGAGGCCGGGCTGGCCCGCGCCTGGCTTTTCCAGATCATGCGGCGCAGCGCGTTCCGCCATCTCGCGCCCGCCGATGTGGTGTCGCTCAACGATGAGGACCACCCGGAAGAGGCCGCCCCCGACCACGGGCTGGACGACAAGCTCGACGTCGTGAAGGCGCTGAGCCGCATCGCACCGATCCACCGCGAGGTGCTGGTGCTCTATTACTTCGACGACATGCCCACCGCCCGCATGGCCGAGGCGCTGGAGATCGCGCCGGGCACCGTGCTCTCGCGCCTGGCGCGGGCGCGCGACGCCCTCAAGTCGGCCATGACGACACCCCCTCAACCTGTACCCGCGCAGGCTACTGGCATGTCGGGCGCACGCCTGCGAAAGGTTTGAGATGAGCCACGACGATCAACACCCCACGAGCGCGCGCGACGACAGCGCCTTCGATCTGCGCGCGCGCGCCGAACTGGCCCTGGCCTACGAACCGGGCGAAGCCCCACCCCACCTGTTCCGCCGACCTGCGCCTCTGCTCAAGCGGCGCCCGGTCCAGCGCTTCCTTGCCGGCCTGCTGCTGGCCGCCACCGGCACCGGCGCGGTGCTGGCCATGCGCCCGCCCGCGGTGGTGCGCAACGCGATCGATCACGAGTACCACGAGCGCACCTTGCGCGGCAGCTTCATGGACCCGCGCCAGCTGCTGGCGCACCTGGGCATGCCCGACGCGAAGGTGTTGCCCGGCTTCCCGCAGCTCATGCGACCGTGCGACATCGAGGGTCACACGGCCTACCACCTCACCACCTTCTTCGAAAAGGGCGGCATGGTCACGGTGTACGCGTTCGACCAGCCCGTGGACCTGAGCGAGTCCAGTGGCTGGTGGAACAGCGCGCACTGGAAAGTGATCCGCTCGCGCGAGGGCAAGCCCTTGCTGCTGGTGGCCCAGCAGAAGAAAGCCCTGGCGGTGGCCCAGGCCGCGCTGCAACGCGCACCGGTGGCTCGACCAGGCTGAACCGCCCGCCGATCCACACCCGCACATCCATTCACCCCAACCGGCGCACAACGCCCCATCCCTCGGAGACCTTGAGATGAACCCACAACCCACGTCGCTCCCCCGCCGCCAGCTGCTCGCTGGCAGTGGTGCCGCTCTGGCCGCCGCCGGCCTGGCCGGCTTCGGCCGCACGGCCGCCGCGGCTGGCGAAACGCCGGCACCCGCCGTGGCCGGCGCGGCCAAGCCGCTGCCCGCGTATGTCGGCTGGAAAGATGCGCCCAGCCTCATCGTGCACAGCAGCACCACCATCGAGACCAAACGCAGCGCGTTCGGCACCAGCGTCATCACGCCGTCGGAACAGCTCTACCTGCGCAACAACCTGCCCGCGCCCGACGCCGCCATCCTGGCCGACCGCGACGCCTGGGTGATCGAGATCGAAGGCGTCAAGAACCCGCGCAAGCTCACACTGGGCGACCTCAAGCGCATGGGCATCGAGACCACCGCCATGGTGATGCAGTGCTCCGGCAACGGCCGCGGTTACTTCCCCAGCAAACCCAGCGGCACGCCGTGGCAGGTAGGCGCGGCGGGCTGCGTGGTCTGGAGCGGCGTGCCCGTGCGCTGGGTGGTCGACGCGCTCGGCGGCCTGAACGCCGGCATGCTCCACCTCACCGGCACCGGTGGCGAGAAGCTGCCCGATGGCCTGGACCCCAAGAGCATCATCGTCGAGCGCTCGGTGCCCGCCAGCGCCATGAACGATGCCCTGCTGGCCTGGGAAATGAACGGCACGCCGATCTCGCTGGCCCATGGCGGCCCGCTGCGCCTGATCGTGCCGGGCTACACCGGCGTGAACCAGATCAAGTACATCAAGCGCCTGGCCTTCACGGCCAAGGAAACCGACGCGCGCATCATGTCGCACGGCTACCGCATCTCCCCACCCGGCGCCAAGGGCGACCCTTCGCAGCCATCGGTGCAGGAGATGTCGGTCAAGTCCTGGATCAACGGGCCGGGCACGGACGGCGCTACCCTGAAAGCGGGCGACGCGCAGATCCATGGCGTGGCGTTCGGCGGCATGAATGGCGTGGCCAAGGTCGAGGTGTCGCTGGATGGCGGCAAGACCTGGCAGCTCGCGCGCCTGGTGGGGCCCGACCTGGGCCGCTTTGCCTGGCGTCAGTTCGTGTTCGCGGCACGCCTGCCCGCGGGCCAGTTCACGCTGGCCAGCCGCGCCACCGACACCGCCGGCAACGTGCAGCCCGAGCAGCGCGTGGAAAACGCCGGTGGCTACAACAACACCAGCTGGCTCGACCACGCCGTGAAAGTGAGCGTGGCATGACGCGTCGGTTCCACACAACTGCCCTGGGCATCGCCGCCTGGGCGCTGGCCGCCATCGCACTGCCGGCATCGGCCGCCGACAACGCCGCCCTACTGCAGCAAGGCAAGGCCTTGTTCATGCAAGGTTCGGTGCCGGCCTGCGCCGTGTGCCACACGCTCAAGGACGCCGGGGCCGAAGGCGCCGTGGGCCCGAGCCTGGACGAGCTCAAACCCGACGCCAAGCGCGTGGCCACCGCCCTGCGCAATGGCATCGGACAGATGCCGTCCTACAACGGCAAGCTCAGCGATGCGCAGATTGCCGCGCTCGCGGCCTACGTGTCCAAAGCCACCGGCGCGAACTGACCGGCGCCGCTGGCTCAGCTCACTCGATCGGCGTGAGCTTGGCCACGCTGAGCGCCAGCCATTTGGTGCCGTGGCGCGTGAAGTTGACCTGCGCGCGGGCGTCGTCGCCCGCGCCTTCCACCGCCAGCACCTTGCCCTCGCCGAACTTGTTGTGGAACACGGCCAGGCCCGCGCGGATCTCGGTGCCGCGATCGGGCTCGGGGGCTTTCTGGCCCAGCCCTTTGGGGTCGCCCCGCTCCTTGAAGCCCGGCGACCACGACGGCTGCAGCGCGGCCGGCGCGCCGAAGTTGCGGCGGCCGTTCTGCCACTGCCCGCCCCCACCCGCCACCGGCGCGGACCAGGCCGGCTGTGGCGGCGTGAGCCATTTCAGGCAGGCCTCGGGCAACTCGTCGAAGAAGCGGCTCTTCATGTTGTAGCGCGTCTGGCCGTGCAGCATGCGCGTCTGCGAGTGGCTGAGGTAGAGCCGCTTGCGCGCGCGCGTGATCGCCACGTACATCAGCCGGCGCTCTTCCTCCAGACCATCACGGTCGCTCATCGAGTTCTCGTGCGGGAACAGGCCCTCTTCCATGCCGGTGATGAACACGCAATCGAACTCCAGGCCCTTGGCGGCGTGCACCGTCATGAGCTGCACGGCGTCCTGCCCGGCCTGAGCCTGGTTGTCGCCGGACTCGAGCGCGGCGTGGGTGAGGAAGGCGGCGAGCGGACTCATCGTCTCACCGGTTTCGGCATCGGGGGCCAGGGCTTCGTCCAGCATGGGCAAAGACGCATCCAGCCCCTGGCTCGCCGGGCTCTGCGTGAGCGCTTGCCCTGGGGCATCTCCCGAGCGAGCCACCGCGTCGCGGCCAAAGCCTTCGATGCCGACAAAGCTCTTGGCGGCGCTCACCAGTTCCTCCAGGTTTTCCACCCGGTCCTGCCCTTCGCGCTCGTTGCGGTAGTGCTCCACCAGGCCGCTGTGCGCGAGCACCAGCTCGATGATCTCGGACAGGGTCATGCCATCGGAGCGCTCGCGCAGCACATCGAGCTTGGCCACGAACGCGCCAATGGCGACACCGGCACGGCCGGTCACCGCACTCACACCATCGTGCAGCGAACAGCCCGACGCGCGCGCCACGTCCTGCAACTGCTCGATGCTGCGCGCACCGATGCCGCGTGGCGGGAAATTCACCACGCGCAGAAAGCTGGTGTCGTCGTGCGGGTTCTCCAGCAGGCGCAGGTAAGCCAGCGCGTGCTTGATTTCGGCGCGCTCGAAAAAGCGCAGGCCACCGTACACACGGTACGGCAAGCCCGCGTTGAACAGCGCGGTTTCCACCACGCGGCTTTGGGCGTTGCTGCGGTAGAGCACGGCCATTTCGCTGCGCGGCACGTCTTCGCGCGCGAGCTGTTTCATTTCGTCGACCATCCACTGCGCTTCGGCGAAATCGCTGGTGGCTTCAAACACGCGCACCGGCTCGCCTGCGCCCGCGTCGGTGCGCAGGTTCTTGCCCAGGCGGTGCGTGTTGTGGCTGATGAGTTGGTTGGCCGAATCCAGGATGTTGCTCGCGCTGCGGTAGTTCTGCTCCAGCTTGATCTGGTGGCGCACGTTGAACTCGCGCACGAAGTCGGCCATGTTGCCCACGCGCGCGCCGCGAAAGGCGTAGATGCTCTGGTCGTCGTCGCCCACGGCGAACACCGCGTTGGTCGAATCGCCCAGACCCGCCAGCGGTGGCGTGCTGAACATCTTGATCCAGGCGTACTGCAGGCGGTTGGTGTCCTGGAACTCGTCGATCAGGATGTGGCGAAAGCGCCGCTGGTAGTGCTCGCGGATCGGGTCGTTGTCGCGCAGCACTTCGTAGCTGCGCAGCATGAGCTCACCAAAGTCGACCACGCCTTCGCGCTGGCACTGTTCTTCGTAGAGCCCATACAGCTCCACTTTCTTGCGCGTCTCCTCATCGCGCGCAACCACGTCGCGCGGGCGTTGCCCATCTTCCTTGCAGCCGCTGATGAAGTACTGAATTTGCTTGGGCGGAAAGCGCTCGTCGTCGACGTTGAACTGCTTGCACAGGCGCTTGATGGCCGAGAGCTGGTCCTGCGTGTCCAGGATCTGGAACGTGGCGGGCAGATTCGCCAGCTTGTGGTGCGCGCGCAGCAGGCGGTTGCACAGGCCGTGAAAGGTGCCGATCCACATGCCACGCACGTTTACCGGCAGCATCGCGGACAGCCGCGTCATCATTTCCTTCGCGGCCTTGTTGGTGAAGGTCACCGCGAGAATGCCGCCGGGCGACACCTGCCCGGTCTGCAGCAGCCACGCAATGCGCGTGGTGAGCACCCGCGTCTTGCCCGAGCCGGCGCCCGCGAGGATGAGCGCATGCTCGGGCGGCAGCGCCACGGCGGCGCCTTGCTCGGCATTGAGGCCCGCGAGCAGCGGGGAGGACGGGGCAACGGGGTCTTCAAACAACATGGGTTGATTGTAGGAAGCGCCGGCACGCCTCATGTGGAAATCCATATGGGTCTCATATGGCCCTGCATAACCCATGGACAAGGGGGTCATTTCCATTGCGCCTAGAATCGGGCACCGGGCCCAAGCTTCTTGCGCCCGGTTTTTTTTGGCCACGGCATGACAAGCCCTTGGCCAGAAAGCCGGCCAGACCAAGCGCTCACCTGTTCAACAACAGCTTTCTGGAGCTTGGTTCAAATGGAAATTTTTGACTACGACAACGTCCTGCTGCTGCCGCGCAAGTGCCGCGTGGAGAGCCGTTCGGAATGTGACGCGAGTGTGGAGCTCGGCGGACGCAAGTTCCGCCTGCCGGTGGTGCCCGCCAACATGAAGACCGTGGTCGACGTGCCGATCTGCACCAAGCTGGCCAAGGACGGGTACTTCTACGTCATGCACCGCTTCGACCTGGACAACGTGCAGTTCGTGCGCGACATGCACGCCGCAGGCGTGTTCGCGTCCATCTCGCTGGGCGTGAAGGCACCCGACTACGCCACGGTCGACACGCTGGTGGCCGAGGGCCTGGTGCCGGAGTACATCACCATCGACATCGCGCACGGGCATGCCGACAGCGTGAAGAACATGATCGGCTACCTGAAGCAGAAACTGCCCACGTCGTTCGTGATCGCGGGCAACGTGGCCACGCCCGAGGCGGTGATCGACCTGGAGAACTGGGGCGCGGACGCGACCAAGGTCGGCGTGGGCCCGGGCAAGGTCTGCATCACCAAACTCAAGACCGGTTTTGGCACCGGCGGCTGGCAGCTCTCGGCGCTGAAGTGGTGCGCGCGCGTGGCGACCAAACCCATCATTGCCGACGGCGGCATCCGCAGCCATGGCGACATCGCCAAGAGCATCCGCTTCGGCGCGTCGATGGTGATGATCGGCTCGCTGTTCGCCGGCCATGAAGAGTCACCGGGCCTGACGGTGGAAGAGGACGGTCAGCGGTACAAGGAGTACTACGGCTCGGCCAGCGACTTCAACAAGGGCGAGTACAAGCACGTGGAAGGCAAGCGCATCCTGGAGCCGATCAAGGGCCACCTGGCCGACACGCTGATCGAGATGGAGCAGGACGTGCAGAGTTCGATCAGCTACGCCGGTGGTACGAAGTTGATGGACATCCGCAAGGTGAACTACGTGATCCTGGGTGGGGACAACGCGGGTGAGCATCTGTTGATGTGACCCTCTTCACTGGGGTGTCTTCTCGCTAGCCGTTTCGGTCGGCTACCTCGCGGGCTCGTGGACGGGTGGCGCACCCCTTGTTCGAGTGCCAACGAGGTCATCGGTGGCCATGGGGTACGGCGCAGCGGCGTAAAGGAGGAGAGGCGGCGAAGCCGACTCGGGGGACAGCCGCGGAGCCGTGCCCCGTGGTCGCCGATGACCGGAGCCACACGGCGCGACACGGCACCAAAAACAAAAAAACAGAACCCCCTCAGACCGAGAGCAAAGACCGCACCATCTTGTGCAGCCGGTGTTTCGAATCGGCTAGCGCATCGACGATGCTGAAGTGGTTCAACCCTTTCAAGGCTTGGCACACCGGCACCACCGTCTCACCCCAGGCCTGCTGAATCAGGCGGTTGTGGCGCAGGAACTCGCTGCTTTCCTCGGCACCCGCCACGGTCACCAACTCGCCGCGGCCGCGCTCGCGCAGGGGTGGCGCGGGCAGCAGCGCAGGGCTGGCCTTTCTCACCTGCTCGGGTGTGAGATGCAGTGAAGCCTGCAGCGAGGGCGTGTGCATGATCGGCTCCAGATCAAACAGGCCCGACATCGACAGCGCGTTCTTCACCAGCGACTCGGGCAAATCGTCGCCCACCAAGGTCCAGTCGCACGCCAGCATCATGGTCGCCAGGTGGCCGCCCGCCGAATGCCCCACCACCGTGATGCGATCCGGATCACCGCCATGGGCGGCGATGTGGCGGTACACCCAGGCCAGCGCCTTCACCATCTGCAGCGTGATATCCGGGATCGTCACCGCCGGGCACAGCGCGTAATTCGGCATCACCACGCATGCGCCGTGTTGCCCGAAGGCCGGGGCGATGAACGAGTGGTCGGATTTGTCCAGGCTGCGCCACCAGCCGCCGTGGATGAACACCAGCACCGGTGCGGGTGGTGCCCCCGGCTTGCGCCGCGCGGGGAACACGTCCAGCGTCTCACCGGCGCCGTGGCCGTAGCTCAGGTTGATCAGGCTGCGGCCACTCTCGCGCGCTTGGGCGGAGTCGCGCGCCCAGCGCTCGAAATAGGCCGGGTGCTCAGGCACCCGAGCGCGGTTGTTGTACTCGCGCTCGAGCCAGGCGGGGTCAAAAGAGGCGGGATTCGTCATGTGGGCGCATTGTGTCATGGGGTTTTTCTCTCGTTCTTCAACACCCCCGGTGGTATTTACCGTATTCTGTATACGGAATTCGAAACTGCCCATGACCCAGCCGCTTCCGTCCCTTCAGCCAAGTGCCGCACCCGATCTGACCGATCAGGTCTACCGCGCACTGCTCGACGCCATCAGCGCGGGCTCGCTGGCGCCCGGACAGCGCATCACCCAGGACGAGTTGGCCGCGCAACTCGCGGTCTCGCGCCAGCCGGTCATGCAGGCGCTGCGGCTGCTGAAGAAAGACGGCTTCGTGCAGGATGCACCCCAGACCCACGGACCGGCCGGGCGTTGCCGCGGTCTGCAGGTCACGCCGCTGGACACCGCCTGGATCGCGCAGGTGTACCAGGTGCGCGGCGCGCTCGACGGCCTGGCCGTGCGGCTGGCGACGGAGCGCCGCACGGTGCTCGACCCGGCGTTGTTGACGCGCGGCCGTGACGCCGTGAAGCGCGGCGACATCAAGGCCATGATCGATGCCGACCTCGCCTTCCACACCGCCTTGTACCGCGCGACGCAGAACCCGCTCATCGAACAGAGCGCCTTGCTGCACTGGCACCACATCCGCCGCGCCATGGGCGCGGCCTTGCAAGCGGACTTTGTGCGCGAGCCGGTGTGGGACGAGCACGAAGCCATTGCCCGGGCCGTGGCCAGCGGCGACGTGGCGCTCGCCGACGCACTGATGCGCCAACACGGCCAACAAGCCAGCCATTTGCTGAGCACAGAGCTGAACGCCCGGACGCGGGCGGTCACTCCCCCACCACGGGCGCGCAAGCCCAGGACCTCACAACTCCGTGGTCATCGGCTACTCGCGTAGTCGACCCACTTCAGCGCGGTTTCCGGGCCTGGCCCGGAAACCGCCTTTTTTTGCCTACCATTGACTGGGTGCCACGCAGGCCGTGGCCCCTGTTTCAGATCCCACCGGACCCACATGAACACCTCCGCCCCCCCGTCCAGCGATCCGATCACCTCGACACGCGTGGCCGTGCTGGGTATCGGCATGATGGGTTTCCCGATCGCGCGCCGCCTGCGCGAAGCAGGCTTGCAGGTCAGCGCATGGAACCGTTCGCGCAGCAAGGCCGAGCGCCTGCTGCCCATGGGCACGACGGTGACCGACACCCCCGCGCAAGCGGTGGCCGAGGCCGACGTGGTGATCTTGCTGCTGGAGGACGGCAGCGTCGTGGACGACGTGCTGTTCCACCAAGGCGCCGCGCAAGGCATGCGCGCGGGCGCGGTGGTGGTGGACATGTCGTCGATCCAGCCGCGACAGGCGCGCGACCACGCCACGCGCCTGTCGGCCCAGGGCTTGCACCACCTGGACGCGCCTGTGTCGGGTGGCCCGCTGGGCGCCGAACAAGGCACGCTGGCCATCATGGCGGGGGGCAAGCCGGCCCAGTTCGAACGCGTGCGACCCATCCTCGAGTTGCTCGGCAAACCGGTGCATGTGGGCTCGCACGGCGCTGGCCAGCTCGCCAAACTGGCCAACCAGATGATCGTGGGCATCACCATCGGCGCGGTGGCCGAGGCCTTGCTGCTGTGCGAAAAAGGCGGCGCCGACATGGGCAAAGTCAAAGAGGCCATCACCGGCGGTTTCGCCGACAGCCGCATCCTGCAAGTGCATGGCCAACGCATGATCGAGCGCGACTTCACCAAGCACGGCGCGGTGTCGGTGCAACTCAAAGACATGCGCAACGCCATGGCCACCGCACAGGAGGTGGGGTTCGACGCGCCCATCACGCAATTGTTCGAGCAGCTGTATGCACAAGCCGTCGACCATGGCCTGTCCGACCTGGACCACTCGGCGCTGTTCGTCGAACTCGCCAGCCGCAATGGCATGACCTGAAACGGCGCTTCTTTGCTAATATTTCCGGCGATGGGGACGTAGCTCAGCTGGGAGAGCGTCGCGTTCGCAATGCGAAGGTCGGGAGTTCGATCCTCCTCGTCTCCACCACCACGATTCAAAGGGTCTTGTTCGCACAAGGCCCTTTTTGTTTCGGCTTGGCATGGCACGCGCAAAAGACACGTCAAATCCCGTCGCCAGCGCCTCTCTGACCCAGTCCCCACGGCCAAGCAAGCGGCGCCGTGGTGCACCCCACCCGCGCGGCTCGACGCCGTTGACGGGCACACACGGAACGTTGTGAAACCAGCCAGCAGCCACCCTCGGGTGGCTGCTTTTTTTCGTCTGCAAGGTGCCCTTCATCGGCTCGATCGCCGTCGGAAAACCACGTGCGTCACCTGCCACCTTCAAACACTGATACCCAGGGAAAACCCCATGATTTAAATCGCAACAACTTAACTTGATATGTCTTGTTTTTATTTTTCTTAACTTATAAACTTGCGCCATCGACGAACCCGGCCACGCAAGGATCACCACGATGGACAACAAACCAGAAACAGAACAACGGATGCTCAAGGTCCGTATCAACCGCGGCCCGGGGTCGGGCGATCACGCCACGTACGCCGTGCCTTGGCGGGAAAACCAGACGGTGCTGGACGTGGTCACCGAGGTGCAAAGAACCCAGGAGCCGACACTGTCCTATCGCTTCGCGTGCCGCGTGGGCGTCTGCGGTTCCTGCGCGATGACGGTCAACGGCAAGCCACGCTGGACCTGCAGAACACACGTCAGCCGCGTGGAAGAAGACGGCGTGATCGTGATCGAGCCCTTGCGCAACATGCCGCACGTCAAGGACCTCGTCGTCGACATGGCGGAGTTCTTTGGCAAGTGGAAGCAGGCGGGCAACACCTTCGTGGGCACCGCCACCCGCCACGACCCGCCCGCGCATGTCTTGCCGCAAAGCCGCAAGCGCAAGATGGCAGACGCAGCCATCGAATGCATCAATTGCGGCGTTTGCTACGCGGCCTGTGACGTCGTGTCGTGGAACAAGGACTACCTCGGGCCGGCGGCGTTGAACCGGGCCTGGACCTTGTTCAACGACGAGCGCCACGCGGACCCGACCGACGTGCTGCGCAAAGCCACCTCCGGCAGCGGCTGCAATTCCTGCCACAGCCAGGGCAGCTGCATGACCCACTGCCCGGTCGAACTTAGCCCGACAGGCTCGATCGCGGGACTCAAGAAGAACGCCCTCACCCTGTTCCTCAAGGGAGGCTGACATGGAGCAGAAACTGTTCGCGCTCCAGCGCCTCACCGCGATGATCATGGCGCCGTTCGTCCTGATCCACGTCGGTCTGATCGTGTACGCCGTTCAAGGCGGGCTGACCGCCGGCGAGATCCTGTCGCGCACGCAAGGCAGTTGGGGCTGGATCAGCTTCTACACGCTGTTCGTCGTCAGCGTCGGCATACACGTGCCCATCGGCGTGCGCAACATCCTCATCGAATGGGCCAGGCTGTCCCGCACGACAGCGGGCATGATCAGCGCCGCCTTCTCAGCGCTGCTGCTGTTCATGGGTTTGCGTGCGGTGGTGGCGGTTGGAGGGCTGCTCTCATGAAGTCGCCCAGAAATCACAAGGCGTATTGGGCGTTTCTGGGCCACCGCCTGTCCGGGCTCGCGCTGGGCATCTTCCTGCCGGCCCATTTCTACGTCCTCGGACTGGCGCTCGAGCAATCCCAACGGCTCGATGGCTTCCTGAAGCTCGCCGAGATGGGCGCCTTCAAGTTCGGGGAATGGGGACTGGTCATTCTGCTGTCCATCCACATGTGCTTCGGTTTGCGGCTCCTGGCCATGGAACTGCTGCCCTGGAGCACCACACGCGATGCCCGACTGTCCTGGATCACGTGGGGCGGGATCGTTTCGTTCGTCATCGGTTTGGTATTCGCCGCGAGAGTCGTCCAATGAACATCCGTCACCACAAAACAGACATCCTGATCCTGGGCACCGGTGGCGCTGGCCTGTTTGCAGCACTGCACGCCAAGAAGGCAAACCCCGCGCTCAAGGTCAGCGTCGCGGTCAAGGGACTGCTCGGCAAATGCGGTTGCACCCGCATGGTCCAGGGCGGCTACAACGTGGCCTTGTCGGCAGGCGACTCGGTCGAGCGGCATTTCATGGACACCATCGAAGGCGGCAAGTGGCTGCCGCGACAGGACCTCGCGTGGCGCCTGGTCGAAGGTGCCGTGGAACGGGTGCGCGAACTCGAGAACGAGATCGGTTGTTTCTTCGATCGCAACCCTGACGGCACGCTGCACCAGAAAGCGTTCGCGGGCCAGAGCTTTGACCGCACCGTTCACAAGGCAGATTTGACGGGCATCGAAATCATCAACCGCTTGATGGAACAGGTGCGCGCCCTGGACGTGGAAGAGCTCGAAGAGCACCGCGCGATCGAGCTGATCCCGGCCGCGGATGGATCGGGCATTGCGGGCGTTCTGTTCATCGACATGCGGACCGGCGAATACCGCGTCGTCCAGGCAAAGGCGGTGCTGCTGGCCACCGGGGCCGGCCCGACGATGTACCGCTACCACACGCCCTCCGGCGACAAGACCTGCGACGGTCTCGCGATGGCGATGCGCTACGGGCTGAAGCTCAGGGACATGGAGATGGTGCAGTTCCATCCCACCGGGCTCCTGGGCGGGCCCGACACCCGCATGACCGGCACCGTGCTCGAAGAAGGACTGCGCGGCGCGGGCGGGTATCTCCTGAACGGCGACGGCGAGCGCTTCATGGCGAACTACGACGCGCGCGGCGAGCGGGCCACGCGCGACGTGGTGAGCCGCGGCATCTACGCCGAAATGCGCGCGGGCCGCACGGGCCCCATGGGCGGTGTCTACATCCAGATGAGCCACCTCGGACCGGAGAAGGTCGCCAAGACCTTCCCCGGGATGGTCAACCGCTGCAAGGACTGCGGCTTCGACCTCGCCGGCGGACGGGTAGAGGTGGTGCCGACCGCGCACTACCTGATGGGCGGTGTCGAATTCAACGTCGACTGCTCGACCGCGTCACCCGGCTTGTTTGCCGCAGGCGAAGACTGCGGCGGGGTCCATGGCGCGAACCGATTGGGGGGCAACGGCGTCGCCAACTCAACGGTCTTTGGCGGCATCGCCGGCGATTCGATGGCCGCGTATGCGTCGCGCGTGACGCACTGGCGAGACCTGGACAACCGCGTGATCCAGCAAGGCATCGAGCGCGCCGAGTACCCGTTCTCACGCCCCTCCGGGGCCATCCATGAGCTGCGCGACGCGCTGTCGCGAACCATGTGGGACGACGTCGGCGTGCTGCGCCAGCGCGAGGCGATGGAACGCGGCCTGACATCCGTGGCGCGCCACCGTGCCGACCTGCGCGCCATCGGGGTCGCCGACAGCGACCGTCGCTACAACCTGACCTGGCACGACTGGCTCAACCTCGAAAGCCTGGTCGACATGTCCAAAGTGATCACGGTCTCCGCCCTTGCCCGCGAGAACAGCCGCGGCGCCCATTTCCGCGAGGACTTCCCGGAGCCCGGCGATCTCGAGACCAGTTGCTACACCCGCGTGTCCGCGAATGGCGACGAGATCGACCTGGAGATGGTTCCCGTGTCATTCGACATCGTCCGGCCCGGCACCTCTCTCATCACCGGCGAAGCGGGCCAGCCGCCAAAGACCCCAGCGTAAGGATTCACACGATGAAGATACCCATCCACAAAGTCGGCGAAGCCGCACTGGAGATCATGCGGCGCGCCGCGATCGAGATCCCGGTCGACTACAAGAACGGCATCAAGGAAGCGCAGAAGAAGGAGACCGGCAAACTGCCGCGCTTCGTCATCCACGCCATGCAGGACAACTGGGAGGCGGCCGATGAAGATCGGCGTCCCATGTGCGCGGACACCGGCCTGCCGCGGTACTACGTCAAGGTCGGCAACGAAGCCTCGGTGGAATCGGGATTCGTCGCCGTCGAACGCGCACTGCGCAAGGCCACGTCCGATGCGACGCAACTGGTGCCCTTGCGCCCGAACCGGGTACATCCCCTCTGGCGCACGGACCACAACAACAACGTCGGCATCAACGCGCCCGAGATCGAGTATTCGTTCGAGCCCGACGCCAACTGGATCGACATCACCACCGTTCACAAGGGTGGCTTGTTCGGCACCGACTACCGCATGCTGTTTCCGGGCGATGGCATCGACGGCATCAAGCGCTTCGTGCTCGACACCCTGATCGCCTTCGGCAAACGCGGCCTGGCCTGCCAGCCCGCGATCGTCGGCATCGGTCTCGGCGGCTCGAAAGACACCTGCATGCAGCTCGGCAAACAAGCTGCCTGCCTGCGCGTGGTCGGCGACCGCAATCCCGATCCGAAGATCGCCGCGCTGGAGCTGGAGCTCAAGCAGCTGGGCAACTCGATCGGCATGGGCGCCATGGGCTTCGTCGGTTCCTCCATGGTGGTCGACTGCCACATCGAGGTCGGCTACACGCACACGGGAGGCATGCCGATCAGCATCCACACGTTCTGCCTCTCGTCACGCCGCGCCACGGCGCGCATCCATCCGAACGGCGAGATCGAATACCGCACGGATCCTCTGTGGTTCACCCCTTACATGCGTCGGGAGACAGTCGAATGGTAGACAACAACGAAGCCGATGACATCAAGGTGTTTCATCTCAACCTGCCCGCGACGACGGAGGACATCTCCAGGCTCGAGCTGGGCTCCGCGGTCTACCTCACCGGCGTGGTCTACACGGCGCGAGAAGGTGTCTACAAGAAGGTGCTCGAGAACGGCGTGCCCCTGCCGCTGGATCTGAGGTCCATCAGCAACGTCAACTTCCATTGCTCGCCCGCGGCCGCGCCCAACGACGAGGGTGGCTACAACGTCGGCGCCGTGACCGCCACCGCCAGCTTCCGCTTCTCGAAGTGGATTCCGGGTTGGCTCGAGCGCACCGGCGCACGCATCCTGATCGGCAAGGGCGGCATGCCGGCGGAGGACTACAAGAAGATCCTGGCGCCCAACGGCGCCATCTACCTCACCACCGTGGGGTATGGAACGGGTGCCTTGCTGGGCCGCGGCATCAAGCGCGTGCGCGACGTGTTCTGGCTGGACGAGCTGGGCATCGCGCAGGCGATGTGGGTGTTCGAGGTCGAGAACTTCGGGCCGTTCATTGTCGAGAGCGACCTGCAGGGCAACTCGCTGTTCGCGCAACACGGCGAGGTGATCAACGCCGGGATCGAAAAGCTGTATGCCGGCCTCAAGCCACCCGCGCTGCACCGGTATGGCGAGACGGATGACCGCCGCAACGAAGTGATGTAGACCGCGCATGCCCTCCCCTCACACGCAACTCAGCAAGCCCCTGCAGGACCCTCCCATGATCATTGACTTTCGCATCCGCCCACCCGTTGGCGGGTTCCGCGACACCCTGATGTATTCCGCAGGGGAACGCCGCGACGGATTCACCCGGACCGTCGGCTTCACACCTTCCATCGCCGCGCAGAAGCAGTCCATGGACCTGCTGCTCCAGGAGATGGACCAGGCCAAGGTCGACCGCGGGGTGGTCGTGGGCCGTCTGGCCGGTACCTTGGGCAGCGTGCCGAATGAGGACGTGCAGCGGATCGTCGAGGAGCACCCGAATCGATTCATTGGCGCGGCATCGATCGATCCCACGTCGCGGGTCGGCGCATGCCAGACCATCGACAATGCGCTGGCGGCGGGCTTCAAGCTGATCAACATCGAGCCGGGCTCCTATCCCAATCCCATGTATGCGGACGACCGGCGCCTGTACCCGATCTATGCCCACTGCGAAGACCGCAAGGTCCCGGTGATCATGATGGTGGGCGGCACAGCGGGTCCGGACTTGAGCTACTCCGATCCCATCCGAACGGACCGTGTGCTGGCCGACTTCCCGAACCTCAAGGTGGTGGTCGCGCATGGCGGATGGCCCTGGGTCACCGAGATCCTGCACATCGCGTTTCGCCGTCCCAACATGTACCTGTCGCCGGACATGTACTTCTCGCGCATGCCGGGTTGGGAGCAGTACGTCAGCGCGGCCGACACCTTTCTCTCGGATCGCATGCTCTATGCCAGCTCCTTCCCGTTCTGCCCCGTCAAGGACTACAAGGACTGGTTCGAGACCCTGCCGATCAAACCCGAGCACCTCGCCAAGGTGATGGGCGGAAACGCCCGGAAGTTGCTGGGCATCTGAGCGTTCTGCGTGACCCAAGGGCAAAGACGATACGCTCAAGGCTGCTGAAACAAAACACGCAGACCGCCATGGACGTCAAGACCCTCTACACCCTCATCACCATCGCCGACCGTGGCAGCTTTGCGGAAGCCGCGGCGGCGCTGGGCCTGTCGCTGCCCGCGGTGAGCATGCAGATGCGCGGGCTGGAAGAAGAACTCGGCACCTCGCTGTTCGACCGCGGCCGGCGCCCGCCGGTTTTGACGGACTCTGGCCTGGTGCTCACGCACCGCGCCCGCGAGTTGATTGCCCATTGGGAGAGCATGAGCGAATCGCTCAAGCGCGACGCGTCGGGCGGTCTGCTGAAGCTGGGCGCGGTGCACACCTGTGTTTCCGGTGTCCTCCCGCTGGCACTGAAACACATGCAACAGATGGGTCACCGGGTGGACATCCACCTGACCACCGGACTGAGCCACGATCTCGAGCAAGCGGTCTTTCACCGCCAGCTGGACGCGGCCATTGTCACGGAGCCCGGCACGCCGCGCGAAGACCTCGAGTTCTTCCCCTTCATCGATGAGTCGCTGATGGTGATCACCCACCAGAGCACCGACCCAGCCACGGATCAGGAGATCCTCGAGCAGACGCCCTACATCCGGTTCAACCGCTCTGCGCGCGTGGGCAATCTGATTCAGCAAGAGCTCGTCCGTCGCGACATCACGGTGCGATCGGTCATGGAGATCGACACTCTGGAAGGTGTGGTGGCCATGGTCGCCAACGGCCTCGGTTCCTCGATCATTCCCTCAAGAGCGGTTGAGGGTGAGTTTCCCCCGTCCATCCGTGCCGTTCCGTTTGGCAACCCTCCGCTGACGCGCCGGCTGGGTGTCCTGGTGCCGCGCAACAATCCGCGCGCGCATCTCTCCCGTTTCCTGATCGACGCCCTGCGGGCCGTCTCTGTCAGGCCCGCGCCCACGAAGGCGGGAGAACCCCGACCGCGTCCCGCACGCAATCGATGAGGGTACATGGCTGCGCTGCGATTCACACTGCGTCAATTCGAGATCTTTGCAGCGATCGCGCGCACCGGTTCCACGTCCGGCGCAGCCGCCGACGTATCCATCTCGCAATCGGCCGCCAGTGCAGCGCTCAGTGACCTCGAGTTGACGCTGGGCTTGCAGCTCTTCGACCGCGTCAGCAAGAAGCTCGTGCTCAACGAATCGGGGCGGGCACTCAACGTGCGCGCCATGACCCTGCTGGAGGCAGCGCGCGCCATCAGCCAGGACTTCGATGGACCCAACCCATCGAGTCACTTCAAGATTGCGGCCAGCTCCACGGTCGGCAACTACCTGGTCCCGGACCTGCTCGCAAACTACCTCCGCATCCATCCCTGCGCCCGTGTCGACATACAGATCGGGAACACGTCAGAGGTGCTGCGCGCCATCACCGATTTCAAGGCGGATGTGGGTGTTGTCGAGGGTCCGAGCAACGTGCCCGGACTGGTCCTCACGCACTGGCGTGACGATGAGCTGATCGTCGTGGCCGCGCCCCACCACCCACTCACCCTGCGGCAATTTCCACCGCATGTGCCACTCGATCTGGCGACGCTGCGCGACGCCACGTGGTTGGTCCGTGAAGAAGGATCCGGCACGCGGGATGCCGTTCAAAGCGCTCTGCTGCCACACCTGGGTCCATTGAAGTGCCCGCTGGTGCTGGGCAGTTCGGAGGCCATCCGCCGGGCCGTTGTGCTGGGCGTTGGCATCAGCTGTCTTTCCCGCTTGCTCGTCGCCGAGGAATTGCGCACCGGCGCGCTGGTCGAGCTGTGCACGGACCTCCCTGCCATCTCACGCCCCTTTCACATCGTTGTTCATCACGAGCGTGCGATGAACAGCACCTTCCAACGCTTCTTCGGACCGGCGTAAGCGGCCTCATTTTCATGGGAGAAAAGTACTGCGTTGCGCGGTAGTTCAAGTCACGCCTGTCGACAGGAGATGACGACCGCTGCTCATCACTGAGACAAGAATTAGTCGCTTCTTGATTTGCACGTGAGTCCCTAAAGTTTGTCAGCGCGATCAGGTGGTCGCGAGTACCGAAACACAGATTGGAGACACGATGAACGTTCCGAATTCCACGGCTTCCCACACCACCAGCACGGGTCCATTTCTCCGCCCGTTTGAGCGCGCGAATCGCAGACGCTGCATCACGCAAGCCACTTGTCTCGCGATGGCCCTGTCGACCCCGTTCTTCGCCGCGCCAGCGTGGGCCCAAGCGAATGCGTGGCCGGACAAACCGGTGCGCATCGTCGTGCCATTCGCCGCCGGTGGTGCGACCGATCTGCTGGGACGCGCGCTGGCCGTCGAACTCGGCAAGCTCTGGAAGCAACCGGTGATCGTCGACAACCGACCGGGAGCCGGTGGTGCGCTCGGTGCCGAAATCGTCGCCAAGTCACCGGCGGACGGCTACACACTGCTCCTCGCATCGGGCAGCATGTTCACCGTCAACCCGTTCATCTATTCAAAGCTCGCCTACTCCGCCGACAGCTTCGAGCTCATCTCGAAGGTCGCCAACGGCCCCATGGTCGTCACGGTCAACGCCGACGTGCCTGCCAAAACGCTGAAGGAACTCATCGCGTACGGCAAGGCAAATCCGCACGTGCTGAACTTTGCTTCCGCCGGCAACGGCAGCCAGGTGCACATGGCCGGCGAAGCCTTTGCCGATGCCAGCGGTCTGCAGCTCACCCACGTGGCCTACAAGGGGGAGGGCCCCGCCTACGCCGATCTGATGGCGGGCGTCGTGCAGATGGCCGTGGCGAACATCAATGCGATCACGCCGCTGCTCAAGGGCAACCGCGTTCGCGCGCTGGCCGTCACGGGAACCGAGCGCTCTGCGCTGCTGCCCGATGTGCCCACCGCGAGCGAGGCGGGGTTGCCGGGCTTCGAGTTTGTCGGCTGGTTCGGCTTGATGGCGCCCGTGGGCACGTCGAACGCCATCACAGGGAAGACCTATGCCGACCTGCGCGAAGCCGTCGTTCAGCCCACCATGAAGCGCTACATGGCCGAACAAGGCATGTCGCCAGCGATCTCGGAACAAGGAAAGCTCGTGAAGGACATTGCCCAGGAGTCCACGCGCTGGAAGGTGCTGGTCGCCAAGCGCGGCATCAAGGCCAACTGAGCCTCGCCCCGATCCGCGCAAGCGGATCGGCCTTCCCCCACCTGAATCCACCGGAGTGTCCATGAGCGGTGACAGCCTGCCTCTTGTTCTCGCCACGATCGCGGTCGCCTACGCTGTCTTCGGGACGACGGGATTTGGCGCAGCGATGGTGGCCGTGCCTGTGCTTGTGCAGGTGGTCCCGCTGCAATTTGCGGTCCCGCTGGTGCTGCTCCTGGACATCGTGGCAACGACCACCGTGGTGCTGAGGAATCCGCGCGGCGTCTCGCTCGCGGAACTCGGCAGGCTGCTGCCGTTCATGCTCGTGGGCGTGGCCATCGGCACGACGGTGCTCTCGAGCGTTTCTTCGGGATGGCTGCTGATCGGGCTGGGCACCTTTGTGCTGTTCGCCATCGGACGGGCATGGGCCTCGTCACAGCGGGAGCTGGACGCGCTGCCACCCATCTGGGCCGCTCCCGCCGGGCTCGTCGGCGGCGTGTTCAGTGCACTCTTCGGTACCGGCGGGCCGATTTACACAACGTATCTCGTCCGCCGTCTGGTGAACCCCGAGGTGTTCAGAACCACCATTGCAACGGTCATCTTCTGCAGCGCCCTGGTGCGCGCCGCGGTGTTCGCCACAGCCGGCTTGCTGCAACAGGAGAGGCTGCTGACGACCGCGCTGTGGGCCCTGCCCTTCTGCATTCTGGGACTGGCCGTGGGCTCGTTCCTGCGGCACAAGCTGACGCCCCGATCAACACGACAGGCGCTCTTCCTGTTCATGGCAGCGGGGGCGGTTGGGGCCATCTACCGTGGGGCGATCTCGTAGCGCGTCTCGCTTCGCCTTTCCACCCCCTGGCACGCGCCATGCCCCACCGGGGTCCGACCACTGACGGGAGTGCGCCATGCCCATCACCGCAACACTTGAGAAGCAGAAAGCCATCCAGAAAAAACAAGACCGTCTTGACCGGAACAAGAAGTCATCGGGCGCATCGAACGCCAGAAAACCGCCCGCGCAAACCGGTGCTCGCGCCCAGCCCGCGAAGCTGCCCGCGCAGCACCTGGATGTCGATGACCAGGAATCGGACCTCAAGCTCCGCCCCCGCTTCCTCGCGCCCGACTACCTGGGCAGCAGGAAGCTGCAAGGCCAGGCGGCGCTGATCACCGGGGGTGATTCGGGCATCGGCCGCGCCGTGGCCATTCTGTTCGCGCGCGAGGGCGCCGACGTGGCCATCACCTACCTCTCGTCCCAGGACGACGCCGAAGAAACGCGGCGCTGCGTGGAGGCCGAAGGCCGGCAGTGCCTGGTGCTGCAGAGCGACGTGAAAAGCCTGGCCTCGTGCAAGAAGGCCGTCGCCGCCACCGTGAAAACCTTTGGCCGGCTGGACGTGCTGGTGAACAACGCCGCCTTCCAGAAGCACGCCGATTCCATCGAAGACATCGACGACGAACGCCTGCAGGAAACCTGGGACACCAACCTGGGCGGCTACTTCCGCATGACGCGTGCCGCCCTGCCCCACCTGAAGGAAGGCGCCTGCGTCATCAACACCGGCTCGGTGGTGGGCCTGCGCGGCAGTGCCCACCTGCTCGACTACGCCGCGACCAAGGGCGCGATTCACGCGTTCACCAAATCCCTGGCGAGCAACCTGCTGCCGCGTGGCATCCGCGTCAATGCGGTCGCGCCCGGTCCGGTGTGGACGCCACTCAACCCGACCGATCTGCCGGCCGAGAAGGTGGCGACATTCGGGCAGAAGACCGATTTCGAACGCGCCGCCCAGCCCGAAGAACTCTCGCCCGCCTATGTGTTCCTGGCATCGTCGGTCTGCTCGGGCTACATCACCGGCATCGTGCTGCCCGTCACCGGCAGCGTGGGCGCGATCTGACGCGCACGGCACCACACGAAAAAGAAGCCGGGAGGGATCCCGGCTTCAGGTGCGGTGCACGCGGCGTCAGCTGTTGTCCTTGTGGGTCTTGCCCGGCGTGGTCCCGGCCTCGGTCTTCGTGCCCGCGGTGGACTGCTGTTGCTGCTGACCGCGGTTGGAGCGCCAGGTGGAGAACTCTTCAGAGAACTTCTTGAAGCGGTCCTGGCGCCACTGGTTGTAGTCGTCGTCCAGCGCCCGGAGCTGTTCGCGCCGCCATTGGTCGTAGTCCGGGTCGAACTGCTCGCTCTCGCGCTGGCCGCTGCTCCACCGCCCACGGCCATAGCCGGGCTCCGGGCCGCCATAGCCACCGCCATAACCACCAGGGCCCGCGTAGCCGGCGCCGCGGTAGTCCCGGTCCAGGGCACTGGGGCGGCGCTGATCCTGGCCATACGGGCCATAGCGAGCGTCATCGCGGTCATGCAAGCCGTACTGGCCATACTCCCGACCCTGGTCGCCGTAGTCGCTCCACTGGCTGTGTTGTTGCCGCCCGCTGCCATAGGACTCGCCCTGGTCACTCTCATACGGATCGCGTGGTTGACCCGGGGCGCCAAAGCGCTCCTGTTCGCTGCGCGAGCGCCATGCCTGCATGCCCTGATCGTCCCGGTAGCCGCCCCGGTAGTCCTGCTCGCGGCGCCAGTCGCCGCTGCCCCCGGGGGGGTACCCGCGCTCGCTGCCGCCGTAGTCGCCCCGCGGCTGGCGTGACGGGTCGTTCCCGCCCCCTTGCTGGCGGGATTGCTGGCTGTAGGCCTCTTGCTGGGAGCCACCCTGTTGGCGACCCCGGTTGCCTTGCTGATTCATGGAAATGTCCTTTCAATGATCGGTCCACAGATGCAGATGCCGCCACCGTGTCAGGGCTGGCGACATCTGGATTTCCGGGGGCAATGCATGTGCCCGTTGGCGTGCGCGCACCACCCGGCGCGCAGGCCGAGGTCAGTGCGCCTTCGCAGAACGCTTGGGCACCTTGGCGCCCGCCTCGCGCGCCTCCGACAGGCCGATCGCAATGGCCTGTTTGCGGCTCGTCACCTTCTTGCCCGAGCCGGACTTGAGCTTGCCTTCCTTCATTTCGTGCAGGGTCTTCTCGACCTTCTCGGACGCCTTGGGGCCGTATTTGTTCATGGTCATCTCCTAAAGAGCAGGTTTGCATCATGGCGACGCGGCCTGCGCCAGCAGGTCGCGCACCTCGTCGTCACTGGTCTGTGAAAAGTCGCGGTACCACAGGCCCACGGCCACGAACGGATAGGGTGTGGCGACGCAGACCACCTCGTCCGCCTCGCAACGCAAGGCGGCACACGTGTCTTGCGCGGCCACAGGCACCGCAACCACCACGCGCGCGGGCGCCATCGCCCGCAGCGCCAGCACGGCGGCGCGCATCGTCGCGCCGGTCGCCAGCCCATCGTCGACCACGATCACGCAAGCGCCGTGCACATCGAGCGGGGGCCTGCCTTCGCGGTACAGGCGCTCGCGCCGCGCCAGTTCGACCTGCTCCTGCTCGACGATCCGGTCGAGCCTTTCAGGGTCGATGCAGAGCTCCTGCACCAGACGTTGGTTCACGTGGCACACACCCGGTGCGATCGCGCCCAGGGCCAGCTCTTCGTGGTCTGGCGCGCCCAGCTTGCGCACCACGAGAACGTCCAGCGGCGCGTGCAGTGCCTGGCCCACTTCGAAACCGACCGGCACCCCGCCGCGGGGCAGCGCCAGCACCCGAACATCCGGGCGGTCCGCATAGCCGCTCAGGCGTTGCGCCAACGCGCGGCCCGCACCGCGGCGGTCCTGAAACAGAGCGTCCGTCATGGTCCATCCGCCCGGCAACGCGCGTTCCCACCACCCCTTCCATCACCGATCAAGGGGCTCGGTC
The DNA here is from genome assembly GCF_005503365.1 of Hydrogenophaga sp. 2FB. Classification (GTDB taxonomy): domain Bacteria; phylum Pseudomonadota; class Gammaproteobacteria; order Burkholderiales; family Burkholderiaceae_C; genus Hydrogenophaga. Next base: position 38,294 of record NZ_SCML01000031.1, on the reverse strand, counting down.
CGTCGTCAGAACAGCGCGCCCGAATCTCTTGCGGCAAGCCTTGCAGCAGGCCGTACAGACGGCTCAGGCCAACGGCAAGTCCGCCTTCTTCAAGGTCCGCAACACGAAGCTGGATCGGGTCTGGCGAAGGCCCTTGATCTTGTAGAACTTCTCCCGCAGCAGGCGTTCGTAGTCCTTGGTGTCCTTGACCACGACCCGCAGCAGGTAGTCGCAGTCGCCCGAGACGAGGTAACACTCCAGCACCTCCGGAATCAAGGCCAGGATTTCGCCGAACTTCTCCAGCGTGTTGTCGGAGTGGCTGTCCAGCGTGACCTGTACCAGCACCGTGTCCTGAAAGCCCAGCGCCTCGGGCCGAAGGCGCACGGTGTAGCCCTCGATCACGCCCGACTCCTCCATGCGCTTGATGCGCGTCCAGCACGGTGTGCTGCTCAAACCCACCTTCTCGCTGATGCTCTGCAGACTGGCCCGCCCGTCCTGCTGCAGCACGGAGAGGATTTTCAGATCGAGACTATCCACTGCCATTTCTCCATTTGAAAGAAAGTTTTCCTGATTTTCTGGCAAACGAGCCCAAAAAGAGAACCTCTTTTGGCTGCCTATCCAGAAAAATCAAGGTGCGTCGGATGCCGACCCTGAACCGGTTTACCGGTTCTGTTTCTCAGTCCTCGTTGCCCTACCCGGCAACGCGGACAACGCCCAAGCACCACCCGTGCAACGGGAACCATCGCCTCACCAAAGGACTGCCATGCCCCACGCCTCTCCCTCCGCCGTGTCTCTGCGGCCCACCACGCTCGACGACAAGTACGAAGCCACCGAAGGCAATGTGTACCTCAGCGGCATCCAGGCCCTGGTGCGGCTGTGCATCGTGCAGCGCCTGCGCGACCAGCGCGCCGGCCTGAACACGGCCGGCTTCGTCTCGGGCTACCGCGGCTCGCCCCTGGGCGGTCTGGACGAGGCCTTCTGGCACGCCCACCCATGGCTGGAACCTCACCACGTCAAGTTCGTGCCCGGCGTCAACGAAGACCTGGCCGCCACCGCCGTCTGGGGTTCACAGCAGGTGCATCTGCTGGGCGAGTCCGACTACGACGGCGTGTTCGGCCTGTGGTACGGCAAAGGCCCCGGCGTGGACCGCAGCGTGGACGTGCTCAAGCACATGAGCCACGCAGGCACGGCGCGCCATGGCGGCGTGCTGCTCATCGCCGGCGACGACCACGGCGCCTACTCGTCGACGCTGCCGCACCAGAGCGACCACGTGTTCGCGGCCGCCATGATCCCCGTGCTGTACCCGTGCAACGTGGCCGAATACATCGAGCTGGGCATCCATGGCTGGGCCATGTCGCGCTTCTCGGGTTGTCCGATCGGTTTCAAGGCCCTGGCCGACACGGTGGAGAGCAGTGCCACCATTGCCGCCGACCCGTTCGCGGTGGAGACGATCATTCCCGCCGACTTCGACCTGCCCGAAGGCGGCCTGAACTGCCGGCTCTCGACCGACACCCTGGGCGTGCAGGCGCGCAAACAGGAAGCGTTGATGCAGGACTACAAGATCTACGCCGCCATGGCGTACGCCCGCGCCAACAAGCTCAACCGCATCGTCATCGATTCACCCAGGGCGCGGCTGGGCATCGTGGCCAGCGGCAAGAGCTACATGGACGTGCTCGAGGCGCTGGAAGAACTGGGCATCACGCCCGAGCTCGCGGCCAACATCGGCATTCGCGTGCTGAAGGTGGCCATGCCCTGGCCGCTGGAGCCCGAGGTCACGCGCGAATTCGCGCAAGGGCTGGAAGAGGTGCTGATCGTGGAAGAGAAGCGCCAGATCATCGAGTACCAGCTCAAGGAGCAGCTCTACAACTGGCGCGAGGATGTGCGCCCGCGCGTGATCGGCAAGTTCGACGAGCGTGGCGAGTGGAACGTGCGCAATGCGCGCGGCCGTGGCGACTGGCTGCTGCCCGCCAAGGCCGACTTCTCCGTGGCGCAGGTCGCGCGCGTGATCGCCGCGCGCATTCACCGTCTGCAGATCGAAACCCACACGCAAGACCTCATCAAGACCCGGCTGAGCTTTCTGGACGCGAAAGAAGAGGTGCTCAAGCGCAGCATCGGCACCCCGACCCGCCCGGCCTACTACTGCTCGGGCTGCCCGCACAACAGCAGCACCAAGGTGCCCGAAGGCAGCTTCGCCCTCGCGGGCATTGGCTGCCACGTCATGGCCACGGCCATCTACCCCGAATTCAACAAGCTCACCACGCACATGGGCGGCGAAGGCGCGCCGTGGATCGGCGCGGCCAGCTTCAGCAAGGTGCCGCACGTGTTCTCCAACCTGGGCGACGGCACCTACTTTCACTCGGGTTATCTCGCCATTCGCGCCTCGGTCGCGGCCAGCCGCGTGGCGCCGGTCAACATCACCTACAAGATTCTCTACAACGACGCGGTCGCCATGACCGGCGGCCAACCGGTGGACGGGCAGATCGATGTGGCCGGCATGGCGCGGCAGCTGGCGGCGGAAGGCGTGGTGAAGATCGCCATCGTCTCGGAAGATGTCGGCCGACATGCGGACCGTGACGTGTTGCCGCCAGGCATCGAGGTGCACGACCGCAGCAAGATGGACGACGTGCAGCGCATGATGCGCGAGGTCAAGGGCGTGAGCGCCATCATCTACGACCAGACCTGCGCCGCGGAAAAACGGCGGCGCCGCAAGAAGGGCGAGATGCACGATCCCGATGAACGCACCTTCATCAACGAGCTGGTGTGCGAAGGCTGCGGGGACTGCGGCGTGCAGTCGAACTGCACCTCTCTCCTGCCCAAGGAAACACCGCTCGGCCGCAAGCGCGTGATCGACCAGTCCAGCTGCAACAAGGACACCACCTGCGTGAAGGGCTTCTGCCCGAGCTTCGTCACCGTCAAGGGAGCGAAAGTGCGCAAGCCGGTGGCGCCCGCCACCCGGCCCGAAGTCGACTTCACCACCCTGCCCGAGCCGGTGTTCGTGCAGCCGCGCGGCAGCGACAACTTCAACATCCTCATCACCGGCATCGGCGGCACCGGCGTGATCACCATCGGGGCCTTGCTGGGCATGGCATCGCACCTCGAAGGCCGCGGTGCCAGCGTGCTCGACATGACCGGCATGAGCCAGAAGAACGGCTCGGTCACATCGCACGTGCGCCTGGCGCAGACCGCTTCCGCGATCAAGGCGCAGCGCATCCCGACCGGTGAAGCCGATCTGATCCTGGGTTGCGACATCCTGACCGCCGGGTCCGCGGATGCCATCGGCAAGACGCACCCGGTGCGCACCACGGCGGTGGTCAATGCCCACGAACAACCCCCGGGCCAGTTTGCCAAGGACCGCGACTGGACCTTCCCCACCCAGGAACTGCACCAGTTGCTCGCCGACGCCACCGGTGGCCACTTCGACCTGGTGGACGCCACGCAGTTGGCCACGGGCCTGATGGGCGACTCCATTGCCACCAACATGTTCATGCTGGGCTATGCGTTTCAGAAGGGTTTGATCCCGCTGCACCGGGCCTCGATTCTCAAAGCCATCGAACTCAATGGCGTGGCCGTGAAGTCCAACCAGAAGGCGTTTGACTGGGGCCGTGTGGCGGCGGTGGATCTGAAGAGCGCGCGGCTGCATGCCAGCATGGAGCAGGCGGTCGTGGTGCACATGCCCGAGTCGCTGCACCAGTTGGTGGAGCGCCGCCGCAAGTTCCTGGCGGACTACCAGGACGATGCCTACGCGGGCAGCTACACCGGCTTCGTCGAGTCGGTGTCGGCACAGGTGGCGGCCAAAGGGCTGCCGGACAGCCTGAGCAAAGCCGTCGCCACCGCCTTGTTCAAGCTCATGGCCTACAAGGACGAGTACGAAGTGGCCCGTCTGTATGTGGACCCGCAGTTCAAGGAACAGTTGGCGCGCCAGTTCGAGGGCGACTACACCATCGCCTACCACCTCGCGCCACCGATGCTCAGCAAGACGGATGCGCACGGGCATCTGGTCAAGCGGCGCTTTGGCGCGTGGATGGGGCACGCCTTCCCGCTGTTGGCCAGGCTCAAGTTCCTGCGCGGCACCGCGCTGGACATCTTTGGCAAGACGGCGGAGCGCCGCATGGAGCGCGCCCTGATCGTCGAGTACCGCGAGGCCATCACCCAGGCGATGCAGCAGCTCAATGCGGCCAACCACCCGCTGGTGCTGGAACTGGCACGGTTACCGCAAGAGGTGCGCGGATTCGGCCACGTCAAGGAACGCGCGGCCCAACACGCCCGTCAACGCATGGCCGCGTTGTTGCAGGAACTCAATGGCGTTGACCCTGAAGGCTCGCTCGACGTTCAGCGCAAGGTGGGTTGAGGTTCAGGTGGTCGGGGCGGCCCGATGGCTCAGGAGGGAGGCGCAACGGCCTCCCTCTTTTTTTTGTGCGTCGCGGCCTTCATCGACCCACGCCGGCGCGCCACCGCCTCGGCCCACATGTATGCCGGCAACGCGATCGCCAACGGCAGCAGGTAGTAGATCGCGCGGTAGGCCAGCACCACTGCCAGCACCTCGGTGGACGGCAGGACGCCCGCCAGCGCCACCACGAACACCGCTTCAAGTACCCCCAGGCCCGCGGGCACGTGCGTGACCACGCCCGCCACGGCCGCCATCAACAACGCCCCCAGCGCCACGGGGTAGGCCACGCGCCCGTCAAACAACACCCAGATGATGCCGCCCATCAGCATCCAGCTCGTCGCGCCGGTGAGCGCCTGCGCGGCGGCCAACGCGCCGCCCGGCAAAGCCAGCGTGTGATCACGCCAGCGCAGCGTGCGCCGAGTCGACCACGCACACATGCCGAGGTAGGCCAGCGCCAGCGCGATCATGACCACGCCGACTGTGCGCATCACCGCGTCACTCTGCGCCCACCCGCCGGGCAACTGCGGCGGCCACCACAGCAGCACCACGCCCCCCAGCCAGAGGTAGCCCAGCCAGTTCGTGACCATGCTCAGTCCGATCACCTTGGCCACGGTCGCCGCGTTCAGGCCCCAACGGGTGTAGAGGCGCAGCCGCATCGCAAAGCCACCCACCAGCGCCCCGAAGTTGAGGTTGAAGACGTAGCAGATGGCGGCCGTGCCCAGGGTGCGTGGCACCAACAGCTTGTGACCGGTGAGATAGCGACCGACGAGGTCAAAGCCGGCGTAGACCCCATAGCTCAACAACGCCAGCGCCACGGCCACGACGAGCCGCGTCGCCGACAAATTCTGCAGCGCTGTCCAGACCGCTGGCCAGTCGACTGCGCGCGCCTGTTGCGCCACCAGCGAGAGCACCAACACCGCCAACACCCAGGGCGCGAGGCGCTTGAACCAGCGCCACGCGCCCTGCGCCGCCGGACTCATGGCGCGGTCTCCGGGCCGATGGCCACCACACGGGGCTCTTTCGTGGACGCCTTTCGCGTCCAGTCTGGGAAGCGGCGCAGCACGTGGAACACCACCATGCTGCGCACCGCGATCCAGGCCGAGTGCAGCTTGCCGGGCGTGGGCAGCTCCACGCGCTGGCAGCAGGTCTCCAGCAGATCGTCGATGCGCTCGCGCAGGTGGCGCGCGAAGGCTTCGTCGCGCACGACCACGTTGGCTTCGAGGTTCAGGCTGAGGCTGGTGGGGTCGAGGTTGCTCGAACCGACCGTTGCCCAGATGTCGTCCACCACGGCCACCTTGCCGTGCAGCGGCCGCTCGTTGTATTCGTAGATGCGCACGCCGGCGCGGATGAGGTGGCGGTAGAGCAGCTCGCTCGCCCGCTTCACCCACAGCATGTCGGGCCGGCCTTGCAGGAACAGATCGACCTGCACGCCCCGGCGTGCCGCGCCGCGCAGGTCGCGCAGGAAGCGGTAGCCCGGAAAGAAGTACGCGTTGGCGATCAGGACGCGCTTTCGCGCGCTGCGGATCGCGGCGCGGTAGTGGCGCTCGATGTCGGTGCGGTGCTCGTTGTTGTCGCGCGTGACGAAGGCGGCCAGCGCACCCTCACCGGTCAACTCGGCCACGCCCTTGCGGCGCAGGCTCGCGCGCCAGCGCCGCAGCCATTGGCCGCGCGTGGGTTGCGGCGTGTCGATGTTGGCGCGGCAGAAGGCCTGGATCTGTCCCACCAGCGGCCCCGTGACCTCGACCGCGTAGTCCTGCTTGGACAGCTCGCCGAACTCCACCAGATGGTCGATCGAGTAGTTGATGCCACCGACGAAGGCCACCCGGCCGTCCACGACCACGATCTTGTTGTGCATGCGGCGCAGCAGGTTGACGCGCGCGCCCAGCACGCGTTGCACCGGCTCGAAGGCGCGCAACTTCACACCCGCCTCCAGCAGCGGCTCGGTGAACGAGGCCGGAAATCCGGGCGAGCCCCAGCCGTCCACCAGCACGTGCACCTGCGCGCCGCGCCGCGCGGCCTTGAGCAAGGCCTCGTGCAGCTGGCGCCCGACCTTGTCGTCGAACAGGATGAAGGTCTCCAGCAGCACCTCTTTCTCGGCGCTGGCAATGGCCTCGAAGACGCGTGGGTAGTAGCCCTCACCGTTCTCCAGCAGCGTGACGCGGTTGCCAGGCACCCAATGCGAGTTCATGGCGCGGCCTCCAGCGCGATGTCGGCGGCCAGCGGCGCGTGGTCCGACAGCCGGTCCCAGGGACGGCGTGCCAGGGGCACCGGTGCGGCGTAGCCCACGCCCCGGACATAGATGCGGTCCAGCCGCAGCAACGGCCAGCGCGAAGGAAAACTGCGCGCGTGCTGGCCATGCGCCTGGCGAAACACCTCGCGCAGGCCGCTGGGCGCGAGCAGCGCATCGGCCTTCAGGCGCCAGTCGTTGAAGTCACCGGCCACCACCAGCGGCGCATCGTCCGGCACGTGGCGGCTCACGATGTCGCAGATCCGGGCCAGTTGCCGGCGTCGGTGCGATTCGCGCAGCCCCAGGTGCACGCACATCACATGCATTTCGGGCCCCCTGTCGGGCACGGCCAGCACGCAATGCAGCATGCCGCGCGGCTCGAAGCCATCGATCGACAGATCGTGGTTCTCGTTGTGCAGCACCGGGTACCGCGACATCACCGCGTTGCCATGGTCCAGCCCCTCGGCCACGGCGTTGCGGCCGTAGGCGTGCTGCGGCCAGATCTGGTCGGCGAGAAACTCGTATTGCGCGGCACTGGCCCCACTGCCGCCGTTGACCTCTTGCAGGAACACCACGTCGCTGCCGACCGCGCGCACCGCTTCGCGCAACCCGTGCAACACGAACTTGCTGTTGAAGACGTCGTATCCCTTGTGGATGTTCACGGTGAGGACCTGCATGCTGCATGCTAGGTCGGGCCGGCAACCCCCTATGTCAGACAAACGCGCATTCCGCGCCGTTCATCCCCGCGAATGTCACACCCGCGAGTAAGCCAGCCCAGAGGCCACACCGCCGAACAGATCGCCCTCGACCAGCGGCACGTCCTTGAACGCGCGCTGCAGCGCGTGCTGGAACGGCCGCAGGGCCGACGAACCGCCCGTGAGGTAGATCGCGTCCAGCGCGGTGTCCTGCAGGCCGGCGCGCCGCACGCATTCGCGCGCGCAGTGCACCGTGCGCGTGAGCAGGACGCCCAGGTGTTCCGCCATGTCGGCGGGAGCGAGCGGCGCGGCCAGGCCGGGCTCCACGCCCGAGAGGTCCACCACCGTCTCGGCTTCGTGCTGCGAGCAACGGATCTTGGCCTGCTCCACCTCGTGCGCGATGCGGTGGCCGTCGCGCTGTTGCAGCACGCGCATCAGCCGCTGGTGCAGGCGCTGGTCGGTGTAGTTGGTGCGCAGCGCCTGCGCCTGGCTGAGCGCGCGGGGCAGGTACAGCCACTGGATCAGATGCCAGGTGGACAGGTCCATGAACACGCGGTTGGGCACCTCGCGGCCGTCCGGCCCGTGGTGCCGGTAACCGAGCAGCGGCATCACCTGGCCCAGGCTCAGGCGGTGATCGAAGTCGGTGCCGCCGATGTGCACGCCGGACGTGGCCAGCACGTCGCTGGCGCGGTCGGTTCGCGCCATGCGCTGCGGGCCCAGGCGCACCACGGTGAAGTCCGACGTGCCGCCCCCCAGGTCCACCACCAGCACCAGGCTCTCGTGCGTGAGGCGGCGCTCGTGGTCCAGCGCGGCGGCGATGGGTTCGAGCTGGAACGACACGTCGTCAAAACCCACGGCCAGCGCCGCATCGTGCAGCGACTGCTGGGCCTGCGCGTCGCGCGCCGGGTCGTCGTCGACGAAATGCACCGGTCGGCCCATCACCACGCGGCGCGGCGCCTGGCCCAGCGCCTGCGCCGCACGCTCGCGCAACTGGTTCAGGAAGATTTCCACGATCTTCTGAAAGCTGATCTGCTCGTGGTTGACCACCGTGGATTCGTTCAGCAAGGGGCTGCCCAGCAGGCTCTTGAGCGAACGCAGCAAGCGCCCCTCGGTGCCGCTGAGGTACTGCGCGATGGCGTCGCGCCCGAAGTGGGTGAGGCGGTCTTCGGCATTGAAGAACACCGCCGTCGGCATGGACGTGGCCTCGCCCTCCAGAGGCAGCAGGCGCGCCGTGCCGCCGGGCGCGGCCCAGGACACGCCGGAGTTGGACGTGCCGAAGTCGATGCCGAGCATGCCGGCGGGCGGAGATTGCATGGTGGGTGGGCGTGAGGGAGAAGCGCAACGGTGCCGGCAGGCGGCGCCGTCGAGGACCGGGGATTCTGCCAGCGTTGGCCGCCGTCAGTTCGGCGGGGGCGGCGGCGCCTTCCTCGCGATGCGGTCCCAGTCCTTCAGCGTCTGCAGCAAACGGTTTTTCGCATCGGCATGGCTGTGGCTGAACAGTTTCGTGAGGTGCTTCTTCAGCGCCTCATCGGCGGGCGGCGCACCGATGGCCTTGAGGCGGTCGATCACGAGCATCACGGTTTGAAAGCTGCCGGAGCGCATCGCCATCGACAAGGGTGTGCGGCCGAAATCGTCGGCCACGTCCAGCACGTTGGCACCGTGCTCGATCATGTACTTCACCACCCCGGCCTTGCCTTCGGCGCAGGCCCAGTGCAAGGGCACCAGACCGCCTTCGAGCCGGGCGTTGAAGTCGGCGTCCGGCGCCAGCAGCTCCGGCGCCAGCGGCCAGCCGGAGGCCTTGATCATTTGCTGGGTTTTCCAATCGGTCACGTGGGGCAGTGTTTGTGGCAGGGTGTGGGAGTGTACGCAGGCGCCCGGGTCACTTCAAGGAACGCTGGCGCGGGGCTGCGCCCATTTGAAGCAGCCCAACGCGATCGTGGCGAGCGCGAATTGCGTGAGCGCGCAGGCGACCACCGGGTCGCTTCCGTAGCCGACCACGAAGCTGCCGAGCGCACCCACCGTCATCTGGGTGAATCCATAGACGCCGGCCGCCGAACCCGCCAGCGATGGCACCACGGCCAGGGAGCGTGACAGGGCGGCGGGGCTGGCGATGCCCGAGCCCATGGTCATGGTGACGGTGATGCCCACCAACCATGCCGGGGACAACCAGCCCAGGCCGTACACCACCAGAAACAGCACCGCCATGGCGATCTGCAAGCCCACACCGATCATGAGAAAGAGCTCCGCCGGCCTGGAGCCCGAGAAGCGCCGGGTCAACAAGGTGCCCAGACCGGCGCCCGCGATGGTGATGGCCGCGAACCAGCCGATGGTGCGAATGGGCAGACCCATCTGCTCATGCACGATGTAGGCCACGGTGGCGAGGTAGGGGAACAGCACGGTGGTGCAACAGGCACCGCCCAGCGTGAAACCCGCGAAACGGCGGTTGAAGAACAGTTGCAAGTAGCCGCTGGAGACGGTGCGGACTTTCAAGGCCCGCAGCTCCCCGTTGGTTTCCGGCAAGCGCCACACGGTGAACACCAACGCCGCACAGCCAAACACCACGAGAAACACATAGATCGAACGCCAGCCGAAATGGTCGGCCAGGTACGCGCCGACAACAGGCGAAAGCCCCGGGCCCACCAGCGACAGCAGGTTGAGCAACGCCAGGTCTTTCATGACCCGGGCCGGGCTCGCGGTGTCGCGAACGATGGCGCGCCCCAGGGAAAGGCCGGCGGCGCCACCCACCGCCTGCAGCAAGCGGGCCGCCGACAGCACGTCCACCGAGGTCGCGAACAAGGCGACCACGCTGGCCGCCAGATAGATCACGAGCCCCAGCAGCAGGGTCGGTCGCCGGCCGGTGGCGTCCGAGATCGGGCCGTAAAGGAGCTGCCCGACCGCCAGCCCCAGCACATAGAGCGTGATGGTCTGCTGCATGCTCGACGCGGACGCGCCCAGCGCCTGCCCCGCCACCGGCAGTGCCGGGACGAAGATGTGCATGGCCATGGTGCCGCTGAGCGTCACCAGCACCAGCAGCCACAGCGGCGCGCCTCGTGTGGGCCCGGAAGGAGAAGCCGGTGAACTCATGACGCCGCGCGCACCGGTTGCATGCACAGCGGGCGGATCCGGGCGAAACCCACCCTCACATGGGGCGAATCTTTTGACTTCATCTGCTGGTTACCGTCTAGAAGGTGGTGTCTTGGATGGGTGGGCCGGACCGCCGTCACCCGGGTTCGGGTCGCTCAGCGCTTCGAAGCGCCGCGACATCTTTTCCAGCGTGCGCCGCGTCACCGCCAGCTCTTCTGGCGTGAGGTCGGACAGGATCGAGCGTTCGATCTCAAGGCTCTTGGCCACGATCTGCGAGGCAACCTCGCGTCCCAGGTCGGTCAGCGCGATGCATTTCGCGCGCCGGTCGTCCGCGTGGAATTCCCAGTCCACATACCCCGCATCCCGCAGCTGCGCGAGCACGCGCACCAGGGAAGAGGTGTCGAGGTGGAGGGCCTGCGCCAGGTCTTTCTGGCGCATGTGCGCGCCGGGGTGCACATGCAAGGCCAGCAAGGGCAGCCGCGTGGCGTCGGACAAGCCCAGGTCCTTGAAGCTCAGATCGACCTGCCGCCGCCACTGGCGGTAAACACCGCCCAGCAAGGAACCAAAACGGGCGCGGGCTTGAGCAGGATCGCTGCCGAGGGGGTCCGTCGAATTGGTTTGCATGCCAAGTATTTTCCCGCAAAAGGAAAACCTGGCCGAAAAAACCAAGGGGAAACCCTTGATTCCTCTTGGAATTGCCCCGGCGGCACGGTCGGGCGGGCCCGTCAGGGCGCCATGAAGCCCTCGAAGTTGGCGAAGTCGCGCGGCGCGCGGCGGGGCATCGCCATGCGGTTGACGGCCGCCTCCGCCTCCGGGTAACCCAGGGACATGCCGCACACCGTCACCTCGTGCTCGGTCATCGCCAGGTGCTGCGCGAGGACCGGATGGAAGCGGGCGAACGAGACCTGCGGGCAGGTGCCCAGGCCACGCGCGGTGGCCGCAATCATCACGTTCTGCACCAGCAGGCCCAGGTCCAGCCAGCTGTGTGGCGCCAGACGGCGGTCGATGGTGAAGATCAGACCGACCGGCGCGCCGAAGAAGTGGAAGTTCTTCTCGGTCTGCCGCATCCGGCTCGCCATGTCGGCGATGTCGATGCCCAGGGTCCGGTAGTACGTCGCGCCAAAGTCCCGCTGACGCTGGGCATGCTCCTCGGGCAGCGGCTCGGGAAAGTGGGGCGACGGTGGCAGGCTGTTGTCGCGGAAGGCGGCCACCAGCGCGTCGCCGATCGCATCCTTGGCCGCGCCGGCCAGCACGTGGACCCGCCACGGCTGGGTGTTGGAGTTGCTGGGCGCGCTGGAAGCCACGTCCAGGATGTCCTCCAGCAGAGCGCGTGGCACCGGGTCGGGACGGAAGGCGCGCAGGCTGCGGCGCGCGCGCAGCACCCCGTCGACCACGCGCGTGGTGTCTTCTGTGCGTGTGCCCGTCATGTGGCCGCCTCCGCGCGCGTTTCCGTCGGTGGCGGGTGGTAGGCGATGCGTCCGGCCGGCAGATAGAAGAGCGCGATCACCGCGCCGCCCCGGGCCTCGGGGTAGTGGTGGCTGCCGGGGCCGGGTGCCGTCCAGCCCGCTTCGCACCAGCCGTTCGGGCCGGCCAGCGCGGCGCCGGGGTTGAGGGGAATCACCATGTTCAGTTCTCCGTAGGGGTGGGCGTGGTACTGGCCACGAAAGGTGTGGCCCGGGTTGCCCTGTGTGTTCCCGGTGCTGTCCATGTACACGGCGGTGATGCTGAACCAGTGCGTGCGCTCCGAGGGCTCCAGGATGCGGCTGCGGCGGTAGTGGGGGCCGCTGATCTCGACGTTGGCGGCCCAGCCATCGCGCACACCGGCCTCCACCAGGCGCGCGAGGTTGTCATACACCTCGCTGCCGGGGCCGTGGACGGTGTTCAGCCAACGCTCCACCTCCGTTCCCGCGGTCATGTCCTTCACCTCGCCCAGAAAGGCGATGCTGCGCCGGATCAGTTCTTCGCGGTCGTCATGGCTGTCGTGCGGCATGGTCATTCCTCCGATTTGAAGCCCGAGGCCCGCACCACCGGGCCCCATTTGTCGCGTTCCGTCTGGATGTAGCGCTCGTAGGCCTTCGGCGTGAGCGTGAACAGCTCCAGGCCGACCTCCTCGAACCCGGCCACCAGCGTCTGGTCGCGGGTGGACGCCAGCACCTCGTCGTGCAGCGTCTTCACCATGGCCTCGGGCGTGCCGGGCGGCGCGAAGATGCCGTAGCTCTCGATGCCGGTGATCGCGCCGTGGCCTTGCTCGGGAAAGGTCGGCACGCCGGGCATGAAGCGCGAACGCTTCTCGCCGCTCACGGCCAGGATGCGCAGCTTGCCGCTCTGCATGTAGGGCAGGAAGTCGGCGACGAAGCCCATGTAGGCGGGGATCTGGCCACCCAGCATGTCGTTCATGGCGGGCGCGGACCCGCGGTATCCGACGTGCTGCAGCTTGAGGTGGGCCGCCTCGGAGAACTGGAAGCCCAGAAAGTGCGCCATGGAGCCGGCCGCTGGCGAGGCGTACATGGCGCGGTCGGGTGATTGCTGCACCCACTTCGCATAGTCGGCCAGCGTCTTGACGGACGGGGGCACGGCGTTGCTGATGGCCAGCGCACAGGTCGCCGACACCACGGGTGTGATGGGCACGAAATCCGCCACGGCGTCGTACATGAGCTTGGTGTAGACGTGCGGGTAGATGCTCAGCGCCGAGGTGTGCGTGCACAGCAGCGTGTTGCCGTCGCCGCGCTCGCGCTTGAGCTGTGAATTGGCGAGGCGGCCCGCGGCGCCCGATCGGTTGTCCACGATGAAGGTCGTGCCGGCCTTGCGCCAGGCCTCGGCCACGCGGCGCGCGGTCTGGTCCAGCGTGCCGCCCGCGGGGTAACCGACGATGAGCCGGCGGGGCGATCCGGAGGCCTGCGCCCAGGTGGCCATGGGCCAGGCCGCGGCGGCCAGTGTCGCTAGGCCGCCAGCGCCAAAGTGTCGACGTGAGAGGGTGTTCATGTGGGGCTCCGTCAGGTTTCGGGGTGGGTGATGGGTTGGATGATCGCCATCCGCCAACTTGAATGGAAGCGCTGGTTTTGCAAGAGCACAATGCACGCCATGCAATATGAAAAGGGCCCCGCATGAGCATCGGACGCATCGACCTGAACCTGATCAAGGTGTTCGACGCGGTGCACGAAGACCGCAATCTGCTGCGCGCCGGCAAGCGGCTGAACCTGAGCCAGTCGGCGGTAAGCCATGCGCTCACGCGCCTGCGCGAGGTGGTCGGTGACGAGCTGTTCGTGCGCACCGCCAAGGGCATGGTGCCGACGGCCCGCGCCGTTGCCATGGCCGATGAACTGCGCGACGCGTTGCGCCGCATCGAGGCGACGCTGGGGGTGGAGCCGTTTGACCCGGGCAGGTCGGCGCGCCGCTTCGTGATCGCCGCCAACGACCACCTGACCGCGGTGATGGTGGCGGAGCTGAGCCGCCTGATGATGGTGGAGGCGCCGGGCATCGATCTCGTGATCCGCCCGTCCACGCGCCTCGACCTGGCGGAGCAGATCGACGTGGGCCGCATCGATCTCGCGGTGGGCATCTTCGCGCAGGTGCCCTCGCGGTTGAGTTCGCGCACGCTGATGACGCAGGGTGAGCTGATCGTGATGCGCAAGGGTCACCCCGCCGCGCGCCGCAAGCTGGCCTTGCAAGACCTCGCGCGCTACCCCCTGGTGACGGTGTCGGTGGGCGGGCAGGAAGAAGGTGCGGTGGGCGGCTTCATCCTGGAGCGAGGTCTGGCGCGGCAGGCCGAGATGTTCGACCGCCAGGCGCTCGAAGAAGCCCTGTCCGCCGTGGGCGCGGCGCCCCGCTACCGCGCCACCGTGCCGCATTCGCTGGCGATTCCGGCTTTGCTGCGCGGCAGCGACATGCTGTCCATCATGCCGTCGTCGCTGGCCCGGGACCTGGCCGCCGCCGGCGAGTTGCTGATGCGCCCGCCGCCCTACCCCTCCGCGCTGTCGACCTTCCGCGCGGTCTGGCACAGCCGCAACGACCACGACCCCGCGCACGTGTGGCTGCAGGACTGCGTGGCGCGCGCGGCGGACAAGGTGGCGTAGCCGCTCAGGCCAGCGCGCGCGGGTGCGCCGCCGCGAAGTGCGCCTGAAGCGCCTGCTCGGACCGCGACCGGGCACGCACCAGGGCATCCGCGCCAGCGCCGGTGCCTTCCACGGAGAAGAACCTCACATCGCGCAGACCGATGACGGCCAGAACCGCCTGGAGGTACGGCGTCAGGAAATCGGGCTGGCGCGCGCGGTCCCCGGCATAAGCGCCGCCCGAGGACACCGCGACGAACACGGGGCGGTCGCGCAGTGCGCCGACCTTGCCTTCTCTGCCCATGTCGAACGTGCGGCGCACGCGAACGATGTGGTCGATCCACGCCTTCAACGCGGAAGGCACGGTGAAGTTGTGCATGGGCGTGCCGATGACCAACACGTCGGCGCGCTCCAGCTCCCGGATCAGCACCTCCGACGTGGCCATGCTGCCGGTACCACGGGCCTCGTCGGCTGTGGCCTGCGAGGTACCCAGCGCCGTGGCGTAGTCGCCATCGACGTGCGGCACCACGGTGGGGTCCAGCACCCGCTCGACCAGCACCGCCGTGGGGTCGGCGCGCCGCAGGTGCTCAATGATCTGCCGGGCGAGCCGGCGGCTTTCGGAGGCTGGACCGCGCGGGCTGCAGCTGATGTGGAGGATGTTCATGGAGCGGCATTCTTGGTCTTTCATGGACCATCCGAAAGATCCATGAATCGATAAGATGAATAGGCCATGAAAAACAGACCACCCAGCCCCCTGTCGCCACTGGACCCGTCGTCCAACGAACCCTTGTACCGCCAGATCCACGAACGGTTTCGGGGCGCCATCAACCGTGGCGTGCTGAAACCGGGCGACCGGATCCCGTCGGCGCGCGCGCTGATGACCGAACTGGGCCTGGCCCGGGGCACCGTCGAGGCGGCGTATGCCTTGTTGAGCGCCGAGGGCTACATCCAGGCGCGCGGTCAGGCCGGCACCATCGTGACGCCGGGCCTCAAGCCGCGGATGCCCGTGGCCTTGCCAGCACCCGCGGCCCGCAGCGGCATCGCCGCGGCGGGTTTCAGACCCGATTCGATCCTGCCGTTCCAGATGGGCCTGCCGGCGCTGGACGCATTTCCCCGCAAGATCTGGGCGCGCCTGGGCGCGCGCTGTGTTCGATCCACCCAGGCCGCCGACATGGCACACCCGCCCGTGCAGGGCCTGCCCGCATTGCGCGCCGAGATCGCCGCCTATCTGCAGGTCTCGCGCGGCATCGCCTGCGCGCCATCGCAGGTGTTCGTGACCTCGGGCTACCGCCAGAGCATGGAACTGATCGCCCATGCCTTGCTGAAGGAAGGCGATCGCGTCTGGCTGGAAGACCCGGGCTACCCACCCACCCGGGAGCTGCTGGCGGGCCGGCGCATCACCGCCGTGCCGGTGCCGGTGGATGGCGAGGGCATGGTGGTGGCCCATGGCATGAAAGTGGCGCCACGCGCGCGCGCGGCCGTGGTGACGCCGGCGCACCAGAGTCCGCTGTGCGTGTCCTTGTCGCTGCCCCGCCGCCAGGCTTTGCTGGACTGGGCCGCGCAGGCCCAGGCCTGGATCGTCGAGGACGACTACGACGGCGAGTACCGCTATGTCAGCCGCCCGCTGCCCGCGCTCAAGAGCCTGGACCGTGAGGGCCGCGTGCTCTACGCCGGCACGTTCAGCAAGGTGCTGTTTCCGGGCATCCGGCTGGCCTACCTGGTCGTGCCGCCTTCGCTGGTGGAGCGCTTCGAGCAAGTCAGCGAGGTCTTTGCCAGCGGCAGTCCGGCGCTCACGCAGGCGATCGTCACCGCGTTCATCCAGGAGGGGCACTTCGCGCGCCATGTCCAGCGCATGCGCAAGCTCTATGGCGAACGCCGGGCGGCGGCGACGGCGGGCCTCTCAAGCGTGCTGGGGCGGCACATGACGATCGACGCACCGCCGGGCGGCATGCACCTGGTTCTGCGCTTGAAGGCACGCCGCTCCGATCGCCGGCTGGTGGCACGCCTGAGAGACGCCGGCCTGTATGCGGAGGCGCTGTCGGACTGGGCGATGGACTCGGCGGTGGACTCGGCCCTGCTGCTCGGTTTCACGAACATCGATGCCCGGGCGGGCGCCGAAAAACTCGGCAGGCGGATCCTGACCCTGCTGTAGGAACGTGCCCGCGAGAGATGCATCATGGACCAGTCAAAAACACCCATCTTGGTTCTTTCTGACAGGGCCATGATTCGGCACGATGGCGTCCTTCCACAACAGCACTTCAAGGATCCATCATGAGCAATCGCATCGACTACGCACAGGCCTCTCCCGAGGGCTTCAAAGCCTTTGGCGGCGTGTATGTCAGTGTTCAGAAAAGTGGCCTGGCCAAAGGCCTGGTCGATCTGGTCTACCTGCGGGTGTCGCAGATCAATGGGTGTGCCTTCTGCCTCGACATGCACAGCCGCGATCTGCTCAAGTCCGGCCTGTCGGCGGACAAGCTTGCCCTGGTGGCGGTGTGGCACGACGCGGGCGGCTTGTTCAGCCCACGCGAGCGCGCCGCACTGGCCTGGGCGGAATCCGTGACCCGCGTGGCCTCCACCGGCATTCCCGATGCCGACTACGCGGCCGCCGCAGCCGAATTCAGCGACAAGGAGCTGGCCGACCTCACCTATGCGATCGGCCTGATGAACGCCTTCAACCGGTTCGGCGTGGCATTCCGCTCCACGCCCGCCGCCGTCAAGGCCTGAGACCCATGGCTTGGGTCCTGCTCGGCATCGCCGGCCTTCTAGAAATCGCATTCGCCCTGGCCATGAAGGCCTCTCTGGGGTTCACGCGTCTGTGGCCTTCGCTGCTCACGCTCGCCACGGGCGTGTCGAGTGTGGTGCTGCTCTCGCTCTCGCTGCGCACGCTGCCCGTGGGCACCGGCTATGCCGTGTGGACCGGCATCGGCGCGGCGGGCACCGCCCTGCTGGGCATCGCGGTGATGGGCGACTCGGCCGCTCCCTTGCGGCTCTTCTGCATCGCGCTGATCCTGGGGGGCGTGGTCGGGCTCAAGCTGACGTCGGGTCTCTGACCGCCGCGTCAGTCCGGGCAGCCGGGGATGGCTGGTCGAGCGCTACCTGGCCGACCTGCAGGACCTCGCCAACCAGACGAGCGGGCGGCTAAAGGCGCTGCAGGCGAGCTAAAGCCGCCTCTGCACCAAGCCGGGGCGTGACGAAAGTGTCAACGCCGCGCGCTTCGACGGTTCTCACCAATAACGAATTGGTCGGGAATCTGATAGAACTCCTGGGTTCTCCGCGGGTCTGATTAAAACGCTCCGGCACCCGGTCTCTCACAAGGGCCGTGCGCGCGGAGCACTTTTATGCGACCTTCATGCCGGGTTTACACAACCGACATGTTGGTTTGCAAATAATCGGTTACTTGTAGGGCACCCACGCCCGGCCAGCAGCCGGCCCCATGCGCGTCGTCTCGTCTCCCGAATGTCCGTCCTGAACCCCATGCCATCCACATCCCCGCACTCCGTCGATCACGAAAAGCCGGCTTCCGAGCACCCGTCCGCCACGCCGCGCCCTGCTCGACAGACGGTCTCCCGGCGCTGGGCCGGGGTCGGCACGGCGCTGGCCGTGGCGGCGATGGTGGCGGCGTGCAACGGCAAGGACGCCAGCAGCGCGGCCGCGCCTCCACCGCCGCCGAGCGTGGGCTACATCACCATCGCACCGAAGGCCCAAGGCCTGCACACCGACCTGACCGGCCGCACCAAGGCGTCCCAGAGTGCGGAAGTGCGGCCCCAGGTCTCGGGCATCCTGCAGCAGCGCCTGTTCACCGAAGGCGCCATCGTCAAGGCCGGGCAGCCGCTGTACCAGATCGATTCGCGCTCGCTGCAGGCGGCCGTCTCCAGCGCCGAAGCCGCGCTGGCCAAGGCCCGCGCCTCCGCGCAAACCTCCAGAGCCAACGCCGCGCGCAATGCCGAGCTGGTGAAGATCGATGCCATCAGCCGCCAGGCCAACGACGAAAGCCAGGCCCAGGCGGCCCAGGGCGCGGCCGACGTCGCCGTCGCGCAAGCCGCGCTGGACAACGCCCGCATCAACCTGCAATACAGCCGCATCACCGCGCCCATCAGCGGGCAGATCGATCTGTCCACCGTGCTGCCGGGTGCGCTGGTCACCGCCAACCAGACGCAGCCGCTCACCACCATCAGCCAGCTCAACCCGATCCTGGTCGACATCACCCAGTCCAGCGCCGAGCTGCTAGAGCTGCGCCGCCAATGGCAGGCCGGCGTGTTCGGCAAGGTCGAAGGCAATGCCGCCAAGGTGCGCCTGATCCTGGAAGACGGCAGCAAGTACCCCCACGTGGGCACCTTGCAGTTCACCGGGGCCAGCGTGAGCCAGACCACCGGCGCGATCACCCTGCGCGCCACCGTGCCCAATCCCGACCGCGTGCTGATGCCCGGCATGTACGTGCGCGCGCAGCTGGCCACCGGCGAAGCCAGCGACGCCATCGTGGTGCCGCAGCCCGCCGTGCGGCGCGACCCGGCTGGCAACCCGAGCGTGCAGGTCATCACGGCCGAGAACAAGATCGAAAAGCGCCCCATCAAGCTCGGCCAGGCCCTGGGCGCCCAGTGGCTGGTGGCCGAAGGCCTGGCGAGTGGCGACCGGGTGATGGTCGACGGCTTCCAGAAAGCCCGCGTGGGTCAGAGCGTGACGCCGCTCGAAATGCGCGTGGAAGGCAACCGCGTGGTGGTTGCGCAGGCGGATGCGTCCGGCGGCAAGGCACCGGCGAAACGCCCCGCTCCCTGAGCGCGCAGCGGCAGGGTGGAACCCACGGCAACACCCTGACTCATTGAACCAACCGACCTCCGAAACGCTGCTCCATGGCCCAGTTCTTCATTCACCGCCCCGTCTTCGCCTGGGTGCTGTCCATCGTGATCATGCTGGCGGGGGCGATGTCGATCTTCACTCTGCCGCTGGAGCAGTACCCGGACATCGCGCCGCCGCGCGTGTCGATCAACACCCTGTACACCGGCGCCTCGGCCGAGACCGTGGCCGACTCCGTCACGCAGGTGATCGAGCAGCAGCTCAAGGGCATCGACAACGTGCTCTACATGAGCTCGACCAGCGACTCCGCCGGCCGCTCGCGCACGCAGCTCACCTTCGCGCCGGGCACGGACATCGACGTGGCCCAGGTGCAGGTGCAGAACAAGCTGCAGGCCGCCATGAACCGCCTGCCCGAGTCCGTGAAGAGCCGCGGCGTGTTCGTCAACAAGGGCGGTCAGGACAACCTGATGACCTTCGTCTTCACCTCGCCCGACCCGTCGGTGACGCAGGTGGCGATTGGCGACTACATCAACAGCAACGTGGTCGATGTGATCTCGCGCATCGACGGCGTGGGCGACGTGAACGTGTTCGGCACGAACTACGCCATGCGGATCTGGATGGACCCGGCCAAGATGGAGCAGTTCGCGCTCATGCCCTCGGACGTCATCTCGGCGCTGAACTCGCAGAACGCCCAGGTGTCGGCCGGTCAGCTCGGGGCGCTGCCGGCGGTGAAAGACCAGATGCTCAACGCCACCATCACGGCGCGCACCAAGCTCAAGACGCCTGAAGAATTCCGCAACATCGTGCTCAAGTCCGCCACCGATGGCTCGGTGGTCACCGTGGGCGATATCGGCCGCGTGGAACTCGACGCCGACAACCTCACCGTCAAGTCGCGCCTGAACAACCAGCCCGGCGCCGGCCTGGGCATCGTGCTGGCCGACGGCGCCAACGCCATGGCGGTGGCCACCGCGATCAACGCCAAGATGGCCGAACTCGCGCCCTTCTTCCCCGACGGCATCACCGGCGTCATCAGTTCGGACTCCACGCCCTACGTGAAGGCATCGATCAAGGAAGTGGCCATCACGCTGTTCGAGGCCTTGCTGCTGGTCGTGATCGTGATGTACGTCTTCCTGCAGAACCTGCGCGCCACGCTGATCCCGGCCATCGCCGTGCCGGTGGTGCTGCTGGGCACCTTCGGCGTGCTGTCCGTCATGGGCTACTCCATCAACATGCTCACCATGTTCGCCATGGTGCTGTCCATTGGCCTGCTGGTGGACGACGCGATCGTGGTGGTGGAAAACGTGGAGCGGGTGATGCACCAGGAGCATCTGCCGGCCAAGGAAGCGACCATCAAGTCGATGAAGGAAATCACGCCCGCGCTGGTGGGCATCGGCCTCACGCTGGCGGCCGTGTTCATTCCCATGGCCTTCTTCTCGGGCTCGGTGGGGGTGATCTACCGGCAGTTCTCGGTCGCCATCGTTTCGGCCATGGCGTTCTCGGTGCTGGTGGCGCTCACGCTCACCCCGGCCCTGTGCGCGACCATCCTCAAGCCCACGGAGCACAACTATGGCGAGCCGCGCAAGGGTTGGCTGGGCCACGTCGATCGTTTCTTCCGGGGGTTCAACACCGGCTTCGACCGCAACGCCACGCGCTACCAGGGCACCGTGCGCCGGCTGCTGCAACGCGCCAAGCGCATGCTGCTGATCTACGTGTTGATCATCGGTGGCGTGGTGCTGCTGTTCCAGAAGCTGCCCACCTCGTTCCTGCCGGTCGAAGACCAGGGCTTCATCACCGCCAGCGTCACCCTGCCCGCCGGCTCGTCCGACGCGCAGCTGGACGTGGTGCTGCAAGACATCACACGTTACTTCCAGGCCCAGCCCGACGTGCTGCGCGTGAACTCGCTCGCGGGCAACAGCGGCAACCAGAGCTCGGGCAACATCTTCGTGCGCCTCAAGCCCTGGGACGAGCGACCCAACCCCGAGCAGAGCGCCGAAGCCATTTCGCGCAAGGCAACGAAGGAACTCGCGCGCATCCGCCAAGCGCGCATCTTCGTGTCCATGCCACCCGCCGTTCGCGGCCTGGGCTCGGACGCAGGTGTGAACTTCATGCTCAAGGATATCAACGGCCTGGGCAACGACGCGCTGCGCGCCGCGAAAGACAAGGTGATCGAGCTGGCCAACCAGCGCCCGGAACTGGTGAACATGCGCACCACCGACTTCGACGTCACCTCCGAGCTCAAGGTGGTGATCGACGACCGCAAGGCCGCCGCGCTGGGCGTGGCCACCAACGACATCAACAGCGTGCTCTCCAGCGCCATCGGCGGGAGCTATGTGAACGACTTCGTGCACAACGGCCGCGTCAAGCGCGTGTACGTGCAGGGCGATGCGCCCTACCGCATGCTGCCCCAGGACATCGGCCAGTGGGCCGTGCGCAACCGCAGCGGCGAAATGGTGCCGATGTCGTCCTTCACCTCGACCACCTGGACCAGCAGCGCGCCGCAGCTCATGCGCTACAACGGCGCGCCCGCGATGGAAATGCTGGCCCTGACCGCGCCGGGCGTGAGTTCGGGCGCCGCCATGCGTGCGGTGGAAAAGATCATGAAAGAGATGCCCCTGGGCATCGGCTACGAATGGACCGGCGCCTCATTGCAGGAACGCCAGTCGGGCGCGCAAGCGCCGCTGCTCTACGCCATCTCCATCCTGTTCGTGTTCCTGTGCCTGGCCGCGCTGTACGAAAGCTGGAGCGTGCCGTTCTCGGTCATCCTGGCCGTGCCGCTGGGCGTGGTCGGCGCGCTCCTGGCCACCTACACGCGGGGCATGTCCAACGACGTGTACTTCCAGGTCGGCCTGCTCACCACCGTCGGCCTGGCGTCGAAGAACGCCATCCTGATCGTCGAGTTCGCGGTGCAGTTGCAGGACCAGGGCCGCAGCGTGTTCGAGGCCGTGGTCGAAGCCGTGCGACGGCGCCTGCGCCCGATCCTGATGACCTCGTTGGCCTTCGGCTTCGGCGTGCTGCCGCTCGCGCTGGGCACCGGCCCGGGCGCTGCCAGCCGCCAGGCCATCGGCACCGCCGTGCTGGGCGGCACCGTGCTCTCCACCATGCTCGGCCTGTTCTTCGTGCCGGTGTTTTTCCTGCTGGTGCGCAGCTGGGTCAACCGCCGACAGAAGGCCCCCGAAGACGTCCCACTCGCGACGCCGCCCGCGGCCTCGCCCACGGCCCCACTCGCCACCCCGCCCGCCGCCACGGCCGCGCAACTCGCTGTGCAGGGAGAAGCCTGATGCCGCGCAGCCCGAACCGTTTTCCGAGCCGCACCGTGAACCTTCGCTTGTGGACCCCTTTGACGCTGCTGAGCGCAGCGCTCGTGGCCGGTTGCGCGCTGACACCACCGGCCCAACCCGATGTGCAAGGCGTGGTCGCTCCCGTCATTGGCCAGCCGCAAGCACCGGCCGACGCCACGCAAAAGGCGCTGGACGAAGCGCAGGCCCTCGTCTGGGTGCAACACCCCGGCCTGCGCCAGACCATCGCCCAGGCGCTCACCTACAACCGCGACCTGCGCACCGCGCTATTCAACATCGAGCGCGCCCGGGCGCAGTACGGCATCACCAGCGCCGCGCAGTTGCCCACCGTGGCGGCCAACGCCCAGGGCAGCCGGGCCCGCACGCCGGCGGACCTCTCCAACTCCGGCAACCCCACCACCAGCACCCAGTACACCGCGCAACTGGCCATCACCAGCTTCGAGCTGGACCTGTGGGGCCGCGTGCGCAACCTGAACGACGCGGCGCTGCAGCAGTTCCTGCAGTCCGAGGCGAACCAGCAGAACGTGCGCATCACGCTGGTGGCCGACGTGGCCAACGCCTGGCTCAACCTGGCCGCCAACCAGTCGCGCCTGAAGCTGGCGCAGGACACGTTGGCCGGCCGTGAAAAGGCCTACCAGCTCACCGAGCGCATCCACGCGTTGGGCGCCACCTCCGGCCTTGTGCTCGCTCAGAACCGCAGCACGGTCGAGACCGCGCGCGGCGACGTGGCGGCCTTCACCGCGCAGGTGGCGAAGGACCGCAATGCCCTGGCCTTGCTGGTCGGCAACGGCTTGAATCCCGACTGGCTGCCCACGGCCGACACCTTGCAAGGCACCCAGGCGCCCGCCTCCCTGCTGGAACGCCCGGCCACGCTCGAATCCACCGTGTTGCTCTCGCGCCCCGACGTGCGCGCGTCCGAACTGAACCTGCGCGCCATGGCGGCGAACGTGGCGGCCGCCAGAGCCGCGCTGTTCCCGACCATCAGCCTTACCACCAGCGTGGGCACCGGCAGCCGCGAGCTGGACAACCTGTTCGGCACCGGCAACGGCAGCTGGAGCTTCGTGCCGCAGATCCGTTTCCCGATCTTCGACGGCGGCAGCGGCCGTGCGGCGGTGGACGTGGCCAAGGCCAACCGCGAGATCGCGATCTCCCAGTACGAGAAGACCATCCAGACCGCGTTCCGCGAAGCGTCCGACGCCTTGGCCGAGCGCGAGCAATGGCAGGCCCGGCTGAGCGCACAGGAAGCGGTGGTGGCAGCCAACGCACAGGCCTTCGAGTTGTCCGAAGCGCGCTTCACCTCGGGTGTGGACAACTACCTCACGGTGCTCGACGCACAGCGCAGCCTGTACGCGGCGCAACAGAACCTGATCGCCTTGCGCCTGTCCGAGCAGGCCAACCGCATCGCGCTTTGGAAGGTGCTGGGCGGGTAGGCAAGAAGGCTTGTCCCACGGCCACCACAACAGCGGCGCACCATACCGCTGTACGTGTTCTGCGGCCCAACCGCTCCTCCGCCGAACATCACACGAAGCTTCGAGCTCGATGGTTGCACGGCGCGTTTGAACCGCCCAAAGGCGGAAGTTACAAATGCTCTACCTCAACCCGAAGGAGAGCATTGATGAGCAACGTGTCCAACACGCCCCAATCACCCCGGCCATCCATTGGCGCTTCGGATCTGCCCCCTGTTCCAAAGACCGAGACGGAACACCTTTTGGAAAATGGGTCGCTAAATATGCGATGGCTGCGAGACGAGCAAGCCATGCGACTCGGGCACCCGGAAACCGTTCAACAATTTCTCACCGCCCTGGGGGATATCTCCGACAACGTCAAACCGGACGCCGATTGGGAAAAACGCGCCGCGCAAGTTTGCTCTGCACTCGCCAATGCCTACGCACTTGATTTGCTGGTGAAGGTCAGCAACTTCTTCAACGAGACCATGGCCAAGTGGACAAGCCCGGAAGAGCCGCCCCACGCATCTTCGTTGACCCTGAGCGTGCGCTCCGACTGGGCGCCCTGGAGCATCTACACCGTAGAAGAAGTGCACAAGCATTTCAGCCAGATCGACGCACAGAGAGTCGTCCTGAAAAACCTCCACGACCCTCTGATGTCTTTGCCGGAGGCGTTGAATGTCGGTCTGGCCGGCTTGTTGAAAGCAGGCACCACCCACCTCCATCTCGTTTCGCCACCGGCCGCGCCGTCGGAGATCGACTTTTGGAAGTCGAGCCAACTGGCGTCGATCACGCTGGGAGACGCATGGTTTCATGGTGCTTTCTCCGACGATGCGATCGGCAACTTCAAGGTGGTGTTGAACGATCTGGCCTTCTGCAGAACGCTGAAGCATCTCGCCCTGGAGAACTCTGGCCTATTGCGCCTGCATGAGACCCTCAAGCTCTACATCGACCCCACCTGGGAGGGGGCGGTGTTGACATCGGTCAGCTTTCGGCGGGGCTCCCAAATAGGAACTGCGGGCCAAGAGCTGCCGATCCTCATCAATACAGTCCGTCAGATCAAGTCCTTGCAGAAGATCGAGGTGAGCGCACCCTGGCTCATGGTTGGCGACGTGGACGATTTGCTCCTCAGCCCATTGAAAAAGCATGGAGCGTTGACCGAACTGGTGGTGACCGGCGGGCTCGCAACCCTCAGTCCGAAGGGCATGCAACTCCAATCGCATATCTTCGCGCTCGCTCTGGAATGCCCCACGCTGAAAACGGTGCGCATCACATTCAACTGGCCGCCCACAGTGCTTGAGCTGGAGGACCTTCAACAACAAGGCTCCGACCTGGATCCACAGGAAGCGGTCACCAGGATGAAGGAAAGCCGATCCAGCAGCAGCAGCAGCAGCAGCAGCAGCAGCAGCAGCAAGGAGACGCCTTCCCTGACAACCATCGTGATCAAGAACGTTTTTCTCCCTGCCAGCCAGCTGGATCAGTTGGCGCAAGAAGCGCATCCAGAGGGCGCACTCGCCCTCCTCGAGAAGGTCGATCTGGAGGGTTGCGTGACGGAGCTGCAGGCGACGGTAGCTTTGACCGAAGCCTTGTGGAAGCTGCCGAGAGTCAAGGAACTCACCCTGCCCCGGCACCACGAACTCTTCGTCACAGGTCCTGACAAGCAGATTTACGGGTGCGAGCGGATCACCACCAAGGTTCCCGAGGAGGGTGACCCCCTGAAGCCTGGGTCGGGCAAGTACGTGTTCGCTTTGAGGACGCGAATGCCCGAGGACATCGATCGTCAGAAGCCGTTCGAACCCGGCTTCGCCTTGGTCGCGCCCAAGGCCAACGCCATGCTTTCGGCGCCACAGCAGCAACTCGACCACGGCCGTGTCATGGTGCAGGAGCTGGGGCGTCAGGTGGCCTACCTCCTGGCCGCCCAGCACGCAGAGGAGCGGGGCATCCCCTTGGTGGTGCACACCAGCCTCTTGAACAACCTGGGCGCCTTGCTCGCGGAACAATTCGATGCGACGGATATTTTGAAT
Organism: Hydrogenophaga sp. 2FB; assembly: GCF_005503365.1. Lineage (GTDB taxonomy): Bacteria > Pseudomonadota > Gammaproteobacteria > Burkholderiales > Burkholderiaceae_C > Hydrogenophaga. Next base: position 12,317 of record NZ_SCML01000031.1, on the reverse strand, counting down.
GCACAGAAGCAGGTGGTGGACGTCTTCGAGCGCAACCGGCATCTGGTCAACAACCCGCCCTTCGCCATTTCCGACGCCAACACAACCATCACGACGACCACCACGACAACGACTACATCAGCGTCGCTACAACCATCGCCGCCGACAAATCCATCGAACTGAGAGTTCCACGCCGACTGCATGACAGACTTCTTGCATTCAAACAATTCGCCGTGAAGATGGCAGAGGGCAGATAGCAGAACGCCTTGACCTCTCAAACAAGGAAGCCCCTCGGCTCGCGCCGAGGGGCTTCCTTTTTGGATTAACCGTCAGGGCTCGGGCGCAAGGGCTTTGATGCGAGCCCTTGTCGACCGCCTCAGCGCGGCGTGCGGCGCGCCATCGGACGCGACGGAGCGCCCTCGGGGCGGCGCGGTGCGAACTCGCCACCGCGCATGGCGCCGCGTTCAGCGTTGCCACGGTCGCTAAAGCCACCGCGCGGTTCGCCGCCCTTGTCGCTGCGACCGAAGCTGGAGAAACCACCGGCGGGCTTGGGACCGAAACCTGGGCGGGCGCCCGGTGCGCGGTCGAACGAACGGCCTGCGGGGCGCGTGTCGTTGCGGTAGCCGCCCTGGTCACCACGGCCTTCACCGCGGTTGTCAAAGCGGTTCTCGCTGCGCGGCTCGGCGCGGCCTTCGAAACGCGGGTCGAAGCGCGCATCGGGGCGGCCGTGCTCGGCGCGCGGTGCATCGAAGCGGCCTTGTTCCGGACGGCCTTCGAAACGCGGGCCGCGCGGTGCGGGACCACGGGAATTGAAGTTGCTGCGGTCGGCGTAGTTGCGATCACCACCACCACCACCGAAGCGGTCACCACGACCGGCCGGGCGGCCACGGCCACCGAACTCGGGTTGCGGCGCGCGCTGGCGCGGCTCGAGGCCGGGCACGGTCTCGACGTTGAGGCGCTGGCGCGTGAAGGCTTCGATGTCGCCGATCTTGCGGCGGTCGCGGAACTCGGCGAACGTGACGGCCAGGCCATCGCGGCCCGCACGGCCGGTGCGGCCGATGCGGTGCGTATAGTCCTCGGCCTTCATCGGCAGGCCGAAGTTGAAGACGTGGGTGATGGTGGGCACGTCGATACCGCGAGCGGCAACATCGGTGGCGACCAGGATCTGCACTTGGCCAGCGCGCAGCGCCTGCAGGCGGCGGTTGCGCATGCCCTGGTTCAGCGCGCCGTGCAGTGCCACGGCGGCGAAGCCGGATTGCTGCAGGTCGTTGGCCAGGCCATCGCACTCGATCTGCGTGCTGCAGAACACCACGGCCTGGTTGATGGTGGTGTCGCGCAACCAGTGGTCGAGCAGCTTGCGCTTGTGGTCGGCCTGGTCGGCCCAGAACAGCACCTGCTTGATGTTGGCGTGTTGCTCTTGCGGCGAATCGATCTGCACCTTTTGCGCGTGCTTGCCGTTCTCGTGCATCACGCGCATGGCGAGTTGCTGGATGCGCGGCGCGAAGGTCGCGCTGAACATCATGGTCTGGCGGCGCTGGCTGGTCAGGGCGTTGACTTCGGCGAGGTCGTCGGAGAAGCCGAGGTCGAGCATGCGGTCGGCTTCGTCCACCACCAGGAACTGCACCTGGTCGAGCTTGAGCTGCTGCGAGCGCTGCAGGTCGAGCAGGCGGCCCGGCGTGGCGACGACGAGGTCGGCGTTCTGCAAGCGCGCGATCTGCAACTGGTAAGGCATGCCGCCCACCACGTTGGCGATGCGCAGGCCGCGGCAGTGGCGCACGAGGTCGATGGCGTCGTTGGCCACCTGCTGCGCGAGTTCGCGCGTGGGGCACAGGATCAGCGCGCCGGGCGTGGCGGGCTTGAAGTTGCGCGAGCTGGTCGGGTCCTTGCGCTTGGGCGCCTTGGGCGGTGCTTCGCCACGGGCCAGGGCATCGGCCACGGCTTGCTCGCGTTCGGCGCGTTCCTTGGCATCGGCGGCGGCGCGCTGCTGCAGCAGGGTGTGCAGCACGGGCAGCAGGAAGGCGGCGGTCTTGCCGCTGCCGGTCTGGCTGGAGACCATCAGGTCGGCAAAACGCTGCTCGCCTTCGGCCAGCAAGGCCTTGGGGATCACGTTGTTCTGCACGCCGGTGGGCTGCGTGTAACCGAGGTCCACGCAAGCTTGCACCAGCTCGGGCGCGAGGCCCAGCAGTTCGAAGCCGTTGGGGCCGGCCGGCACCACAGGCTCGACGGCTTCAGCGGTCATGGGGGTGGAGGTGTCTGCGTCCGTATCGGCAGACAGGGTTTCGGGCGTGAAATCGCCGCGGGCTTCAAAAGAGTCGCTCATGTTCGTCCATGCGCCATCAGGCGCAATTGATCGAATGCAAACGTTGAAGGGACGGCCGACCTGAAAAGGTGGCAGCTCCGTGGCGTCGGATCCGTTCGTGGTTACAAAACATCAACCATCAAACGATCGACGCGCCTTGGGTCACAGAAAGAAGCGTGACGCCGGGAGCGAAGGCCCCATCCGCTGGAGTTGGTGAAGTCCTTGACGGACAACGTGCCAACCGGGTGTTCGGGGAGCCTGGTGTGTGAGGCAGATGCACAAATCATCGCAGTTGCCTGCGAAGCCCACGATTATGGCACAGATTCGGGAAAACCCCAGGGGGTTTCCGCGATTCCGCGGCAAGTCCGCTGAGCGGTCTACGGCAGGTTCTCGCGAAACATGATCTGCCCGCGCACCGTTTCAACCCCGGTGAGCGCGTCGCGCCCGTCGCGCAGGTTGGCGAAGATGCGCACGCAGGTGAGCATCGCGCCCTGCGGGCTCTGGCTGATGACGGCGTCCATGGTGCCGTCGATCAGCAGCCCGCGCGTGTCGGGCGAAAGGCCGTGGCCAATGAACACCACTTTCTGGTCGCGCCCGGCTTCCTTGAGCGCGCGGCCCACGCCGTCGGACGCGCCGCCGATGTTGTAGATGCCGGCGAGGTCGGGGTACTGGTCGAGCAGCGTGCGCGTGAGGATGTAGTTGCGCTCGGCATCGTCGTGGCCTTCGCGCAGGCCCACCACCTCGATGCGCGGAAAGGATTCCTTGAACAGGTAGAGGAAGCCCATTTCGCGTTCTTCGTGCGCGCGGTAGCTCAGGCTGCCGGCGATCATCGCCACCTGCGCGGGCCGCTCGCCGATGAAGCGCGCGATCAGGTACGCGGCGGTGCGGCCAGCGGCGCGGTTGTCCAGCCCCACGTACGCGGCGCGGCGCGCGCCGGAGAGATCGGAAATCAGGGTGACCGTGTGCACCCCCCGCTCGGCCAGTTGGTCCACCGCGTCGCGCACCAGCGGATGTTCGAGCGCCATGAAGGCGATGCCGTCGGCGCGCGCACCGTGGCGCAGCAAGGCCTTGGCCAGCACCTCGGGGTTGAAGCCTTCGACGAACTCGACGCGGCACTGCACGTTGTAGGGTGTGCAGTGTTCCTGCGAATAGCCGATGGTGTCGCCCAGCATGCGCAGAAAGCGGTTGCTGCCAGCGGGCAGCAGGAAGACGAGCTGCATGGGCGGTGGTTGCAGCGCGGCGCGCACGTCGGCATCGGGCAAATACTGCAGGCGCTCGGCGGCTTGCATCACGCGCTCGACCGTGGCCCGGCGCACGCCGGGTCGCCGGTTGAGCACGCGGTCCACCGTGGCGGTAGAGACGCCGGCCATGTGGGCGATGTCGGGGATGCGGGCGGCTTTGCTCATGCGGTAAATCAATCAAAAACCATCAATACTTCAACTGGTATCTGATGGCGTCAAACGATAACATCGATCTCGATTCTGATGCATCAACACATCAAATCCAATCAGACAACAAACCGGATGGCCTCAGCAGCCGACGGGGTTCCAGGAGACAACATGCGATCCACTTTCCGCCGCCACGGCTGCCTTGCGTTCCCGCTTCTGAGCGGCTGACGAGGAACGGTTCGCGTGAACTACGAATTCGATTTCGCCAGCGTGCTGGCGGCCTGGCCCCTGTTCCTGGAGGGTGCCTGGATGACGATCCAGCTGTCGTTCCCGGCCACGGTGCTGGGGTTTGCGATCGGCACCTTGCTCGCCGTGGGCCGGCGCGGCGAGGTGCGCTGGCTCTCGAAGCTCTGCGGCGCGTATGTGGAAGTGGTCCGCAACACGCCGTTGCTGGTGCAGGTGTTCCTGGTGTTCTTCGGCCTGGCCAGCCTGGGCTGGAAGGTGTCGGCGTTCACGGCGGCGCTGGTCTCGCTGGTGATCAACGTGGCGGCCTACTCGTGCGAGATCATGCGCGCGGGCATGGACTCGATCCACAAGGGCCAGCTCGAAGCGGCCGAGTGCCTGGGGCTCACGCGCCGGCAGGTGTACTGGCACGTGATCCTGCGCCCGGCGATGGAGAAGGTGTACCCCGCGCTCACCAGCCAGTTCGTGCTGCTGATGCTGGCGACGTCGATCACGTCGCAGATTTCGGTGGAGGAACTCACCGCCATTGCGGCGCGCGTGCAGTCCGAAACCTTCCGTCCCTTCGAGGCCTACATCCTGGTGGCCGTGGGGTACCTGTTGTTGTCGCTGTTGATGCGCGCCGGGCTGTGGCTGTTCGGCCAGATGGTGTTCACGCGCAAGCGCCGGCTCGGTGCAGGAGCCAGCAAATGATCGACGGTGGACTCAATCTTTTTCACATCCAGTTCCTCGCGGTGGGTGTGCTGTGGACGGTGTGCCTGTCGCTGATCGCCTTCATCGGCGGTGGCCTGGCGGGTGGCGTGATCGCCTTGTGCCGCATCAGCCCCAACAAGGCCGTGCGCTGGCTGGCGATCGGCTGGATCCAGCTGATCCAGGGCACGCCGCTGCTGGTGGTGCTGTTCGTGTGCTACTTCGGCCTGAGCATCATGGGCCTGGAGTTGCCGGGCCTGGTGGCCGCGAGCATCGCGATGGTGGTCTACGTGAGCGCGTACCTCGGCGAGATCTGGCGCGGCTGCATCGAGTCGGTGCCGCGCACGCAATGGGAAGCGGCCGAGTGTCTGGCACTGTCGCGCGCCCAGCGCATGCGACTGGTGGTGCTGCCACAGGCGCTGCGCATCGCCACGCCGCCCACGGTGGGTTTCATGGTGCAGATCGTGAAGAACACCTCGCTCGCTTCCATCGTCGGTTTCGTCGAGCTGGTGCGCGCCGGCCAGCTCATCAACAACTCGATTTTTCAACCCTTCCTCGTCTACCTGATCATCGCGGCGCTGTATTTCGCGATGTGTTTCCCGCTGTCGGTCTGGAGCCGCAAGCTGGAACAGCGACTGCACGTGGGCACCCGCATTCCGAGCGAGACATGAAAGAAAACAACGCCATGACCACGGTCGTCGAACTCAAGGACGTGCACAAGCGCTTCGGCGCGAACCAGGTGCTCAAGGGCGTGTCCTTCGCCATTCCCAAGGGCCAGGTGGTGGCCATCATCGGCAAGAGCGGCTCGGGAAAAAGCACCGCGCTGCGCTGCATCGACCGGCTGGAGATCATCGACAGCGGCACCATCCAGGTGTGCGGCCACGCGGTGCACGACCCGGCCATCGACCTGCGCAAGCTGCGCATGGACGTGGGCATCGTGTTCCAGAGCTACAACCTGTTCCCGCATCTCACGGTGGAACAGAACGTGACGCTCGCGCCCAAGGCGGTGAAGAACCTCTCGGCGGCCGACGCCAAGGCGATCGCCGAACGCACGCTGCGCCAGGTGGGCCTGGCCGACAAGGCGCAGGCCTATCCCGAACAACTCTCGGGCGGGCAGCAGCAGCGCGTGGCGATCGCGCGATCGCTCGCGATGGAGCCGCAGGTGATGCTGTTCGACGAAGTCACCTCCGCGCTGGACCCGCAGCTCACCGGCGAGGTGCTGCGCGTGATCGAACAACTGGCCGAAGGCGGCATGACCATGGTGCTGGTGACGCACGAAATGGACTTCGCCGCGCGCGTGGCCGACACCATCATCTACATGCACGAGGGCAAGGTCTGGGAGACCGGGCCCGGCACCATGCTGCGCGACCCGCAGACGCCCGAACTGCGCGAGTTTCTTTCGCACGGTCTCTGACCGTTCCCTTTTCCCTCGTTCCTTCCCACAACACCTGGAGACACACCATGAACACGTCCCGCATCCTGCGCCGCACCGTCCTCGCCGCCACCCTGGGCGCGTTGTGCCTGCCGGCCATGGCCGACCTGGCCGACATCAAGGCAGCAGGCAAGATCCGCATCGCGATCGACCTGAGCGCGCCCTTCTACGGCTACGTGGACGACAAGGTGAACCCCGCGGGCTCGGACGTGGAAGCCGCGCAGCTGCTGGCCAAAGACCTGGGTGTGCAACTGGAGATCGTGAATTCGACCAACTCCGCGCGCATCCCCAACCTGCTGTCGAACAAGGCCGACCTGATCATCTCGTCCCTGTCCATCACGCCCGAGCGCCAGAAGGCGGTGGACTTCTCGGTTCCCTATGGAGCCATCCAGGCTGCGGTGGGCGCGCCCAAGAGCCTGAAGATCACCGGCATCGACGACCTGGCCGGCAAGACCATCGCCGTCACGCGCGGTGGCCCGCAAGACAAGATCGTCACCGAGCGCGCACCGCAAGCCAAGGTGGTGCGCTTCGACGACGAAGCCGCCTCGATCACGGCCGCCGCCAGCGGCCAGACCGACATCGTCGCGATCACGCCGCCGATCATCGCGGCCATCGCCAAGCGCGCACCGGCGCGCGACTTCGAAGTGAAGTTCATCCTGCAGTCCTACCAGCTCGCCGTGGCCATGCGCAAGAACCAGCCCGAGCTGATGAACTGGGTCAATGGCTGGGTCAAGACCAACCTGTCCAACGGCAAGCTCAACGCCATCCACCTGAAGCACGCCGGCGTGCCCATCCCCAAGGAAATCGTCGACGGCGCGAAGTGAACGCCATCGTCTGACTCCGCATTTGCACCTGAGAGAGAACCACACATGAGTCGCCATTTCGGAGAAATCCGCCAGCTCGGTTATGTCGTGCACGACATCGAAGCCGCCATGGACTACTGGAGCCGCACGCTGGGCGTGGGCCCCTGGTACTACAACCCGCGCGTGCCGATCAAGAACTACCAGTACGACGGCAAGGACTACGAGCCGCACAACTCGGTGGCGCTCGCGAACTCGGGCTTCGTGCAGGTGGAGCTGATCCAGACGCGCAACGACGTGCCCTCGATGTACCGCGACTTCCTGCAGGCCGGGCGCACCGGTCTGCAGCACATCGCCTACTGGACGAGCGACTACGACGCCGACCTCAAGCGACTGCTGGCCGAGGGCTTCAAGCCCAAGATGCAGGGCGAGGTGGGCGAGCGTGGCCGCTTCATCTACTTCGACACCGAGTACCACCCGGGCACCGTGATCGAGCTGTCGGAAGTGGCCGGTCCCAAGGGCCGCATGTTCGACCTGATCCGCGAATCGTCGAAGACCTGGGACGGCGTGACCGAGCCCGTGCGCCCTTTCCCCGACCTGAGCAAGATCTGACCGCCCCATGACCACGTCCGCCGAGCGCCTGCACGCCACCTACCTGATCGAAACCCCGTTGGAGCCCGCGCAGGTGGCCGAGGTGATGGCGGGTGAACAGTCCTGCGGCACCTTCACCCGCGTGCAGGGCGAAACCGATGACCTGCGCGAACGCGCCCGCGCCACGGTGGAACACATCGAGCCGCTGCCCGATGCGACGGCCCCCAGCCTGCCCAACGCTTTGCTGGAACGGCAGGGGCGCGGTGGTCCGTGGCGGCGCGCGCGCGTGCGCATCGCTTTCCCTACCGCCAACATCGGCGCAAACCTGCCCACGCTGGCGGCCACGGTCAGCGGCAACCTGTACGACCTCGGCGAGGTTACTGGCATGCGCCTCGAATCGATGCAATTGCCGGCTGCGTACCGTGCGCGATTCGACATGCCGCAACTGGGCATCGCCGGCACGCGGCAGCGCACGGGCGTGTCCAGCGGCGCGCTGGTGGGCACCATCATCAAACCCAACGTGGGCTTCTCCGCCGCGCAAACCGCCGAGCTCGTCGCGCAACTCTGCGCCGCCGGCGTGGACTTCATCAAGGACGACGAGGTGTGTGCCGACCCCGCGCACGCCCCGCTGGCCGAGCGCGTGCCCGCCGTCATGGCTGTCGTGCGCGAGCACCAGCAGCGCACCGGCAAACACGTGATGGTCGCCTTCAACATCACCGACGAAACCGACGCCATGCGCCGCCACGCCGACCTCGTGGAACGCGAAGGTGGCTCGTGTGTGATGGCCAGCCTGAACTGGTGCGGCTACTCGGCCCTGCAGACCCTGCGCCGCCACACGCCGCTGGCGATCCACGGCCACCGCAACGGCTTTGGCGCGCTCGCACGCCACCCGCTGTTGGGCATCGGTTTCCAGGCCTACCAGACGCTGTGGCGCCTGGCCGGCGTGGACCACATGCACGTGCACGGCTTGCAAGGCAAGTTCTCGCAACCGGATGAAGAAGTGATCGAGTCGGCGCAAGACTGTCTCGCACCCCTGACCGACGGCCACGCCGACGCCGTGATGCCGGCGTTCTCGTCGGGCCAGTGGGCCGGCACCGTGCCGGCGACCTGGGCCGCCGTGGGCACCGACGACCTGATGTTCATGTCCGGCGGTGGCATCCTCGCGCACCCCAACGGCCCTGCGGCCGGCGTGGCGAGCATCCGCCAGGCCTGGGCCGCCGCGCGGGCCGGCGTGGCGCTCGCCGACGCCGCGCGCGAAGCCCCCGAGCTGGCGGCCGCGCTGGCGTTCTTCGGCCCCAAGACGAAGTAGATCGCGTGAACACCCCACGGCTGGCCTGGTACGGCGACGACTTCACGGGCGCCACCGACACCCTGGCCACGGCGGCCCAGGCGGGGCTGCGCAGCCTGCTTTTTCTGGGCGTACCGAGCGCGGCGCATCTGCAGGCCGCCGGCCCGCTGGACGCCATCGGCATCGCGGGTGCCGCGCGCGCCATGGACCCGCAGGCCATGGCGGACGAGCTCGAACCCGTGGGCCGCTTCTTCGCCGCATTGCGCGCGCCGGTGGTCCACTACAAGTGCTGTTCCACCTTTGACAGCGCGCCCCACGTCGGCAGCATCGGCCAGGCAGTGCGCGTGCTGAACCAGCACATCCACAGCGCCTGGGTGCCGATCGTGGGCGGACAGCCCAACATCGGCCGTTACTGCTGCTTCAGCCAGTTGTTCGCGGCCGCGGGAGCGGGCGGTGAGGTGCACCGCATCGACCGCCATCCCACGATGAGCCAGCACCCGGTCACACCCATGGGCGAGGCCGATCTGCGCCGGCATCTGCAAGCACAGGGTTTGCAAGTCGCCGCCCTGCACTACCCGGGTCACGCGCGGCCACTCGGTGCGCAGGACGCCGCGCTGCAACAGGTCCTGGCCACGCGGCCCGACGCGGTGCTGATGGATGTGTCGGAATCGAAAGACCTCGCCCCGGTGGGCCGCCTGATCTGGCAGAGCGCGCAGCAGGCGCCACTGCTGGTGGTCGGACCCAGTGGTGTGGTGCAAGCGCTCGCGGCGCACTGGAATGCCACCGATCAGGCTTCCACCCTGCCCGCACCAGAACCCGTCAGCACGCCGGTGTTCGCGTTCGCCGGCAGCCTCTCACCGCAGACCGCGGCGCAGGTGGCGGCCGCGGCATCGTTTCAAAAGATTGCCGTCGACGTGCGCCGCCTGCTCGAAGAGCCCGGCTATGCCACGGCGTGCGGCGATGCGGCGCTCGCCGGTCTCGCCGCGCGACAACACGTGCTGCTGCACACGGAAGCCCGCACGCGCCACGCCGACCTCGACGCCCACGCCATCGCGTCCGCCACAGGTGATCTCGTGGCGAGCGTCGTGCGCACCCGCGTCAACACCGGCCAGCCCCTGAGCCGCGTCGGCATCGCGGGTGGCGACACCTCCAGCCTCGCGGTGCAGCGGCTCGGCATCTGGGGTTTGACCTGTCAGGGCGTGCTGGCGCCGGGCGTCACGCTGAGCCGCGCGCGCAGCGACCAGCCATCGCTCGACGGACTGGAGCTCATGCTCAAGGGCGGTCAGATGGGGCCGACCGACATGTTCGAGCGGCTGCTGAAGGGCACAGCAAGCTGATGCGCGCCCGGTGGGCGCGCATCCGTCAGTTGAGCACCGCGCGCACGATGTAGAACACGATGGCCGCCAGCACGGCCGTGGCGGGCACCGTGATGATCCACGCGGCCACGATGCGCATGACCACCGAGCGCTTCACGATTTCCTTCTTGTAGGCCTTCTTGAACGCCTTCTGTTCCTTCTTGGCGAACACCGCACCGTCTTCGACCGCGGCAAGCTCGCGTTGCTTGGCGCGTTGTTTCATCTCGGCGAGCATGCGCTTCTTCTCGCCCACCTCGGCCGCTTCGAACTGGCTCAGATAGGCTTCCACTACATCGCGGTCGGCGCCCTGGTGGCCGGCGCGCACCACCGCCTCCATCTTGGCGTAGTTCACCTTCAACAGCTCGCGCAGAAAGCCCACGCCGAACACCGCGCCAATCGAGATGTGGGTGGTCGACACCGGCATGCCCATTTGCGATGCGACGATCACCGTCAAGGTGGCCGACATGGCGATGGCGTAGGCCCGCATGTTGTCCAGCTCGGTGATCTCCTTGCCCACGGTCTTGATCAGGCGCGCGCCGTACAAGGTCAGCCCCACCGCCAGGCCCAGGGCACCGAGCACCATGATCCACAGTGGCGTGCCGGCCGAGGTCGCGATCGCACCCTCTTTCACCGCTTCGTAGATCGCGGCCAGCGGCCCGATGGCATTGGCCACATCGTTGGCGCCATGGGCAAAGCTCAGCAGCGCGGCCGAGCAGATCAGCGGCCAGGTGAACAAACGGTTGACGCTTTTCTTGCTGTTGTCGTGCCGCCGTGCCATGGCCGCGATCGGCTTGCGGATCAGCGCCCACACCACCACCGCCAGCACCACGCCGGCCAGCAAGGCCTGCACCACGCCCACTTGCACCAGTTGGCCCAGGCCCTTGAGCAGCATGTAGGTGGTGTACGCCCACACCATGGTGGCGATCAGGATCGGCACCACGCGGCTGGCGGCTTCGATCATGTCGCTGCGGTAGGTCACGCTGCGCTTGATGATGTACAGGAAGGCCGCTGCCATCGCACCGCCGGCCAGCGGCGAGACCACCCAGCTGATCACGATCTGGCCGATGGTTTCCCAGTGGACCAGGCCCCAGCCGCCGGCCGCGATACCCGCGCCCATGACCGCGCCCACGATGGAGTGGGTGGTGGACACCGGTGCGCCCAGCGCGGTGGCCAGGTTCAGCCACAGCGCGCCGGCCAGCAAGGCCGAGAACATCACCCAGGCGAACAGCGCCGGGTCCGAAATGGCGTCCGGGTCGATGATGCCTCCCTTGATCGTGCTCACGACGTCACCACCGGCCACGATGGCGCCCAGGGCCTCGAAGATGGCGGCGATCAGGATCGCCCAGCCCATGGTCATGGCGCCCGACCCCACGGCTGGCCCCATGTTGTTGGCGACGTCGTTGGCGCCAATGTTCATGGCCATGTAGGCGCCCACGGAGGCGGCCACGATCAACAGCCACACGGCCGACGTGCTCAGGCCCGCGGTGGACGCGCCGGTCAGCGAGGCGTAGACCCCGACCAGCAAGAGGAACAACAACGCAGCGATCAGTTGCAGCACCTCCTGGTGCTTGAACAGGAACCGTCGGCGGGATTTTTTTGTCATGCTGAACTCAGCGGAAGATCAAGTTGGAAAACGTGCCGCGCGGCATTCACGCCGCGCATAGGGGGGGAAACCAGGGGAAACAACGCCGAATCAGCGCAGGAAATGGGTGCGGTAGTGCTCGAGCTCGTCGATCGACTCGTGCACGTCGGCCAGGGCGGTGTGCTTCTGGTGCTTCTTGAAAGAGTCATACACCTCGGGCCGCCAACGCTTGGCCAGTTCCTTGAGCGTGCTCACGTCCAGGCAGCGGTAGTGGAAGTAGGCCTCCAGCTTGGGCATGTACTTCACGAGGAAACGGCGGTCCTGGCTGATGGTGTTGCCGCACATCGGCGAGCCGTTCTTCGGCACGTACTTGCCAATGAACGCCAGCAACTCGGCCTGCGCCTGCTCTTCGCTCACCGTACTGGCCTTGACCTTGTCGATCAGTCCGCTCCTGCCGTGCGTGCCCTTGTTCCAGGCGTCCATGGCGTTGAGCACCGCGTCGCTCTGGTGCACCACGATCACCGGGCCTTCGACGCGCGGCGTGAGCTGCGGGCCAGTGATGACCACCGCAATTTCCAGCAGGCGTTCTTTTTCGGGGTCGAGCCCACTCATCTCGCAGTCCAGCCACACCAGGTTCTGGTCGCTCTTGGCCAGGGTGGGAATGGGGGTGTCG
>NZ_SCML01000030.1 GCF_005503365.1 Hydrogenophaga sp. 2FB | reverse complement strand
CACCGATGCCAGCCCCCGCCCCGATCCCCGCACCCAACGACGCCGAGCCCGAGGCAAAAGCCGTCGGCGCACCGAGCGACACATGGGCGTCCACCAACAGCGAGGCGCTGCCACCAAACCGCAAACTGGCGGATGCATTGGCACTCGCGACAGCGCGCGCCGCGCGCGGGTTGCCGCCCGCATTCGCCACGCCCGATGGCCCTGCGCCACCCGGCACTTCCACCGGCGCAAAACCATCGGCCGAGTCGACCGAGGCCTGCGGGTTTTTTTCGCTGTCGAAATTGGGCGCGTCGCTGGCCAGCGTGAGGTTCACGCCCGCGCGCAGCGGCACACCGTCGGCCGAGAACAGGTCCAGCGTTTCCTTGTACTGCTCGACCGTGCCGACGAATTTGTACGCGCCCCAACTGAACTCCACGCGCGGCGGTGTCTTGGTGTCTTCGCCACCGAAGGGCTTGAGCAGCTGCGCCATCTTGTCGGTGTAGGTGCGCACGTCCTCACCGCCCTGCACTTCACCGCCGGGGTTCTTGGCCGTGGTGTCGAACACCAGGTCCATGACGAGTTTGGCGGTGGTCCCGCTCACGTACTGCCGGCTGCCCGCACCCTGCGCCGCCGGCCCGAGCGTGTTGGACACGGTGTACTGCAGCGACGCCGGGTTGAAGTGCGCCTTGACGGTGAGGGCCGGCGCGGGCGGCAGCGTCTTGAACTCGGCGATGGCGGTGGTGGACTCGGGCATGCTTCAACCCCCAGGGGTGACGAGGGACAGGCCTTCGTGCACGAGGTGCAGCTCTTCCACCGCCACCTCCGTGCCTTTGGCATTGAGATCGGCGGCCTTGAACTTCACCGGCATGCACTGCGACAAGCCCCAGGTGAGCACGGTTTCGCCCGCGGCGTTCTGCACGTCGATCTCCACGTCCATGCGCGTGGCATAGCCACCGCTGGACACCATCTGGAACCACTTCCACAAATGGCGTGTGCTGGTCATGCCGCGCTTGAGGATCACCGTGGCAAAACTCACCTGGCCCACGCGCTGCGCCGAGCCGACGTTCATGCCGCCCGCGCGGATCTGCTTGGGTTCCATGGTGGCTTCGAGGCCGGTGCACTCGGCGAAAGCGCCGCTGCAGATGTCGACCTCGTTGCCTTGCTGAGCGCCGTCGCTGGCCTGGCGAAAGCGCACGTGGAAGCGAAACGGAATCAGCGGTGGCAGCAGGTTTTCCGCGACGTCGCGGCCCTGCGCCTGCGCGCCCGCACTGTGGCTGCCGCGCTCGCCCAGACCGAGCGAGGCGCTGACCGATGCGCTGGCGCTCGCCCCCACGCCCGCCGAAGCGCTGGCCGAAGCACCCGCGGAGAACTGTGCGTCGAACGGCATCAGGCCACCTCCCTCGCGTCGGCATGGCCCACACCCGCCGAGGCCAGCGCGAGCACCACCGTGATGCGCTCGATGCTGTGCGCGGGCCACACGGTGATCTCGGTGACGAGGCGGCCGTTGTCGATGTCGTTCTGCGTCATGGTGCCGCGGTCGCAGCGCACGCTGAAGGCTTCCTGCGGCGTGGCGCCCGAGAGCGCGCCCGCACGCCAGAAACCTTTGAGCAATTCTTCAAAGCTGCGCTGCAGGCGGCTCCAGGTCGCAGGGCCATTCCCATCGAACAGCACCCCCTGCCCGCGCAGGCGCGCGGCGCGCAACAGCGTGGCCATGAGCCGGCTCACGCCACCGCCGCGCCAGGCTTCGTCGGCGCTGGTGGTCACGTCGGACTGCAGCGCCCAGCCGCCCGCTTGCGGCGCGAACAGGCACACCCGCTCGGCCAGCCGCGCAGCCGGCGACGCCGGGCCGGCGCCGCAGGCCGGCACGGGTTCCGCGCTCTGCACATCGCGCAGGCGCGGCAGGGAAAACTCGCCCGCCGCACTGGCGTGTGTGCCACGCGCGAGAGCGCTGCCCGCGAGCAAGCCGGCCAGCACACCATCGGGCGGCTCCAGGCCTTCGGGCAAGTCGACCGACAGGCTGGTGTTCAGCCACGGGTAACCGAGCTGCACGAAGGCGCTGGCAATGGAGAGGTCGCTCGCGTCGTGCTGGCCCACGGCCTCGAACACACCGCTGCGGCGCAGAAAGGCCAGCATGTCGCTGTGCGCGTGCACGCCGCCTTCGCTCAACGGTCGGCGCGCGTCTTCGCGCGGCAAAGGCAGCGCGCCGACGAACAACACCTCGCGCTGGTGCCGCGCCAGAAACGCGCGCACCGCCGCCACCGCCACGCGCCACGGGCCATAGCCCTGGCTGTCCAGGCGCGGCGCCAGCAGCGCGCGCAAACCCGTGTCCACCGGCAAGGGCGGCTCCTCTTCGCTGCATTCCACAAAGCCTTCGGGCGGCGGCGCCAGCGCCACGCCCACGGGCGGCGTGCGCGGTTCGGTGGAACAGGCATCGGGCAGGTCGGGCATGCACAGCAGGCTCGCCTCACCCAGCCCCGCCAGGTGTTCAATGCCTTGCCAGGTGCTCGGGTCCAGCGGATCGAACACACGCACCACGCCCGCGCCGTGGTCGAAGCCCGGCAGCAAGCGGCCCAGGCGCGCACGGCGCTTGGCCGCGCGGTTCGACGGCGATTCCAGAAACGCCCAGGGGTCGCCCACGCGCACCACCACCGCGCGCCGCCCACCCCGCGCAAAGAAGCTGCGCACCGCCGCGCCGAGGTACGTGGCGCAGTGCGGTTGTTCGCCCGTCACCGGATCGGGCGTACGGCCCACGGGGCGCTGGTCCCACGCGTAGAGGCGGTCGAACAGCGCCCAGCTGTCGATCACCACCGGCACGTTCTCCAGGGCCTCGAGCGCATCCGCCCCCTGGCGCCAAGGACCGTCTACCCACCCCGCTTCGCGCAACTGCTGGCGCACCGCCTCGGGCAAAGGCTGCTCGCGCCGTCGGGCGATGAACCCGACGAAGCAGGCCACGTCGGCGCGCTCTGGTGCTGTGCGCAGCGCGGGTGTTGCCGTTTCGAAGATCAAGGACATGGTCGAAGGTCCAGATGACTACCGAAGAACCCACACAACCGGAGAGAAAACCCGCCACGACAGCAGGCACCCTTTCCAGAGACACCGAAGGTCCGGCTCCGCCGGCCCCAGGTGTCGCCCCCTTGAGGGGGTCGCGCGAAGCGCGGCGGGGGTGTTTCTCTATGCGCTGATTTCCATGGCCTCGGCCGACAGCGCGATTTCCTCCATCGCCACGTCGCCCCCACCCTTGCCCGCCAGCGTGGGCCCGGTGTACTTCATGGGCACCACGCCGCGCAGCACCCAGGTCTGCACCGGGGCATGCGCTTCGTCGAGCAGGGTGATGGTGACGTTGCGCTGCGCAGCCGGCCCCTGCGTGCGGGTCTGCTGGATCCAGTCGAACAGCGACTTCGAGTTGAGGATGCCGCGCTTCAAGGTGACGTCCGACACCTTGTGGATGCCGGCAACCTTGCGCACATGGTTCTCTTTCTCGTTGCCGTTGCGGTACTCGGCGATGGTGACTTCGGTGCCGATGCCACTGACATCGGAGAAGCCGCCGAAGACCTCGCCGCCATCGAAGTTCACGAGGTAGTTGAATGCGCCGTACGGTGTGGTGCGGTTGGCCATGGTGGTTCAGCTCCTTGAGGGGTGGTTGTCGTTGTCACTCGCGGGCATCGGCCGTCTTCTGGCCAATGCGGAAGATCACGAACTCGGCCGGCTTGATGATGGCCACGCCCACCAGGCAGATCAGGCGCCCGTTGTCCAGGTCGTTCTGCGTCATGGTGCTGCGGTCGCAACGCACGAAGAAGGCTTCTTCGGGCGAGGTGCCGAGCAGCGCACCGCTGCGCCACTCGTTGTAGAGGTAGTCGGCGATGGTCTGGCGCACGTTGGCCCACAGGCGCTCGCCGTTGGGTTCGAACACCGCCCATTGCGTGCTGCGGTCGATCGACGCTTCGAGGTAGTTGAAGTAACGCCGGTCGCTCACGTACTTCCACTCGGGGTCGCTGGAGATCAGGCGCGCGCCCCACACGCGGTTGCCGCGCCCGCTGAAGAAGCGCAGGCAGTTCACACCCGCCGGGTTCAGCAACTCCTGCTGCGCGAAGTTCACGTCGACCTCGAAGCGCAGCGCGCCGCGCACCACCTCGTTGGCCGGCGCCTTGTGCACGCCGCGCTGCACGTCGTTGCGCGCGTAGATGCCGCTGACGAAGCCCGACGGCGGCAACGCGATTTCTTTGGGAATGTCTTCGCGGCCCGGACGCGCCAGCGGGTTGGACACCACCACCCACGGGTAGTACATCGCGGCGTACTTCGAATCGAACAGACCGCGGTAGGTGCGCGCCGTGGTCGGCAGCAGTTCGGCCGGCGTGTCGAGCACGGCAATGCGGTAGGCACGCCGACCTTCGGCATGCGCGATCAAGGCGCTGGCAATCGCCTGCGGGTTGTCTTCGTTGCCATCGCCCGCGCCGTAGGCCGAACTGCCCGGCGCGGCAACGATGGAGACGTCTTCGATGGACGCGATTTCGGAGAGCGCGAGCGCGTAGTCGGTCGGCGTGGGCTGGCCACCGTCGAGACCACCGGCAAGCGTCCACACGCGCTCGGGCTGGCCCGCGGCGTTCTGCACCGCGCCATTGAACAGGCCGGCGTGCAGCTCGGACGGCGAGACATCCGCGCCGATGCCGATGGCGAACAGGTTCTGCAGATGGTCGCTGCGCCGCGACGGCGTGGCCGACAGCACATGGCCGATCCAGCGCGGGTGCGAAGCCGCCAGACCCAGGTCTTCATAGCTCGTGCTGTTGCCATCGCCATCGAGGGTGAGCACCGACACGGTGATCACCTGCGGTGCGCCCGCCAGCACGTTGGCCTGCGTGACCTCGGTGCCGGCCAGGTTGGCGGCGGGGCGCCAGCTGTTGCCCACGCGCACCACCAGCGCCGGGTTGCCCGAGAGGGTGGCGCGCACCATGCTGCCGGCCGGCGCGTTGGTCAGCGTGGTTTCGGACGCGGGCGCGCTGCTCTCGCGCACCACCACCTGCCCATTGCCCGCGGCGCCGGGGAAGCGGGCCATCAGCGCCACGCCTTCGGCGGTGCCCGCCAGCACCTCGGCCTCGGCGACAACGGCATCGGCCCCGACCACGCGCGAGACGTACAGGCGCGAACCGCCTTCGTTGAAGAAAGCGCGCACGGCATGGGCCATGTAGTTGGTGGCCGGCACACCGGTGCCCAGCGAGAGGTCGGCGAACCCACCGTAGAGCCGCTCGAAATCGCCGTAGCTGGTGAGCAGTTCGGGCGACTCCGGCGTGTTGACGTCCGTGCGGTACGGCCCTTTGCGCGTGGGCCCCACGAACGCGGTGGTGCTGGTGCCCACGCCTTCGATCGATTTGGCGCGGAAACTCGTTTCCTCGACGTAGACACCTGGCGCGAGGTATTCAGGCATGGTGCATCTCCTTGTGAACAACGGTTTTGGGGGACATCAATCGCTACCGCCCCTTCAGCCTCAGAAGGGGATTTCGAGGGACACGTGCAGCGGTCGACCGGCCGCCAGACTGACAACCGTGCTGGCCTGTGGCAGGCCCGCACGCGCTGTTTCAACGGCCGCCGGATCCACCAGCGGCAACAAAAGGGGAGCGCGGCCCGCGGCCACGTCGGCCTGCGGTGTGCGCGTCATGCTGGCCGGGTCGGCGATGGCCTCCACCGTGACCTCGATCTGCGTCACGATCACATCGCCCGGCTCGGCCGACCAGGTGGTGACCGGGATGCCGGCCACCGGCACCAGGGCCTCGCCGCGCCAGTCCGACAGTCCCCGCGCCAACACCTGCATGCCACTGAGCACGCGCAGCAACACGCCACCGATCGCATCACCACCAACGGCATCGCGCAGGCTCAGGCTGAGCGCGGCCCAGTTGGGGCCCACCCGACTGGCCGCGCTCGGGTACATCGGCACCACGAGCGGACGAAACAGCGAACCGGGCAAGCCGACGTTGGCCGCATCGGCGTCGCGCGGCAGATCGACGCGCACCAGGCGCTGCAGGTATTGCCCTGAAGGGTCGGAGACCGTGACGGTGAGCGGCGGCGCCTCGCCTTGCGCCGGCGCGGCGGGCGCGTTCAGGAACGCCGACGCGTGGTGCGCCAGCGGCGCCCAATCGTGGATCACGAACAGGCCGCTGCGGTTGCGCCGAATGCGAGCGCCCGCGGGCGCGGCGATGCGAAGGGGGTGGCTGAGCGGGGCGCCGGTGGTGGCGTCCACACAGCACATCGCCCCCAGCACGCGACGCTCGACGCGCTCCAGCTCCCGCGAGGTTTCGAACACGAAGCTCATGTGAGCGCCTCCGGACTTCTGAAGGCAAGGCGCGTGGCCACCACCGGGCGGTCTTCGGGCAGGTCGTCGGGGTCGAGCCGCACGGTGCGGGCCATGTACGAAGCCGAGAGGCGGTACGCCGGTTCGAGCGCATCCCAGATTCGCATGATGTCTTCGTTGGAGAGTTCGGTCGGCACGATCTGGATCACCTCGTCCGCGTCCCAACCGGGTTCCGGCGTGAGCGACGAAGCGTCCAGCAGCGGGTACAGATGCAGCTGGCGCATGGTCCAGGCCAGCATCACCTGCTCATCGAGCGCGCTGTTGCTCCAGGCCGACACCAGGATGTGCAGGTCCAGGCTCAGCGGTGCGGGCGTGGCGTTCGGCGCGCGCGCGGGCCGCTGCTGGCGGCTGTGCTCGTTGACCGTGGCGCGGTAGAGAAAGAGGCTGACGCGGTTCGTGTCTTCGAGCGTGCCGGCCATCTGGTTGGACGACAGCACCTCGAAACTGCACGACGGCATGGCCATGCCGTGGTGGTTCGCGGGGTAGGTGTTCTGGAGAAACGTCGCGATCGAACCGCAGACGGAATGGATCGCAAAGACGTTCGCCATAGAGTTCCCTCACCGGCCAATGCGAATGGTGGGCTTTGCGCCCGGCATGCAATACATGATTTCCCCCCTGAAAGTTGTCACCTGTGCGGCTTGAACCTTGTTTCACGACATGCAGCGTCTCTTTGCAACAACTGCTGTGTGATTTATGTAGGGGTTTTATACCTTTCGCGGCTGGCGGGCTGTTGAAGAGATACGTTTTCGCGACCGGATTTACAGATTTTCACAACCTGGAAAAGGCCGTTCCGTCACCGATCGGTGAACGAAAAAATGCCCGGTGCGCCTGCGCGTACAAAGAAAAAGGGCCGCGCTTGCATCGAAGCCACGGCCCTCATTCGATTTTTTTCGCAGCGAACCGGCACCCGGCTCCGCCACGGCGAGACGACTACGTCGGGATCAGCCCGGCTGGATGTTGTTGCGTTTGATGACCTCGGCCATGGCGGCCGTGTCGCTCTTGATGCGGCGCGCCAGGCCTTCGGGGCCGGTGCCGGTGACTTGCCAGCCCTGGCCGAAGAGTTTTTGCCGGATGTCTTCGCGCCGCACGATCTCGGTGAGCAGCGTGGCGAGGCGGTTCACATGGGCCTTCGGCAGGCTGTTCGGTGCGGCCACGGCGTTCCAGATTTCCAGCTGGAAGTCGCGCACGCCGGCCTCGGTGAGGCTGGGCACGTCGGGCACCAGGCTGCTGCGGCCGGTGGAGGTGACACCGATCGCCTTGAGCTTGTTGGCGCGCACCTGGGGCATGACCAGGCCGGGCGGCAGCAACGACATCTGCACCTGGCCACCCATCATCGCGGTGATCACCTGCGGGTTGCCAGGGTACGGCACGTGCACTGGCGCAATGCCGGCGCGGGACTTGAGCAACTCCATGCCGAGGTGGGCCACCGTGCCCACGCCGGGCGTGCCGTAGTTCCACTTGTCGCCGGCCGTGCGCGCGGCGGCGATGTAGGCCGCGCCGCTTTCGGCCACGGCGGCGGGCACGGCAAGCACCAATGGGGCGACGGCGATGAGCGAGACCGGCGTGAGGTCCTTGATGGGGTCGTAGGTGGTCGCGGGGTTGAGGATCTTGGCGATGGTCATGTTGCCGTTGATCATCAAACCGATGGTGTGGTCGTCATCGGCGCGCGCCACCAGGGCCGCCGCGATGTTGCCGCCCGCGCCGGGACGGTTCTCGACGATCACGGGTTGGCCGAGCGCTTGCGACAGCGGCTCGGCGAGCAGGCGCGCGGTGAGGTCGGGCGAAGAGCCACCGGGGAAACCCACCACCAGCTTGATCGGCCGGTTGGGCCACGCGGCCGGGCTGCGCTGTGCATGCGCACTGGGCAGTACGGTGGCGGCCACCAGGGCTGCGGCCGTGGCCAGGGCGTGGCGGCGGGTGGAGAGGATGGGGGCTTGGGGTTCGGTCATGGTCGTGTCTGCCTCGGGTTCTGGAAAAAACAAATGCCGCTCACGGGTGGGGTTCGGCTGCGGGTTCGGGTGGCCCGTCGTAGAGCCACGTATTGTCGAGCAAACGTTCGCCGAGCAAACCCATGGCCCGGTCGCGCGCCCAGCGCAGCGGGCCTTGTGCGTGAAAGATGGTGCCGTTGCGCCGCGAGAGTTGCTGGACGCGCGCGTTGCGCTGCCAGCGGGTCTGTGCGTAGCGCGCCAGCACCGCGGGCCAATCGATGTCGCGCTCGGTGTTTCGGGCGTCAGGCTGCAACAGGCGCCCCAGCGTCCACGCGTCTTCGATCGCCATGGCAGCGCCCTGGGCGAAATAGGGCCGCATCGGATGGGCCGCATCGCCCAGCAGCGCCACGCGGCCTTGGGCCTGTTCGTCCGCGCCGCGCAGCGGTGGGCGCTCGTGCAAGGGCCACAGGGTCCACTCGGGCACCGCCGCCAACACGGCCATCAGGTCTTCGCAGGCGGGGCCCAGCGCCTGGCGCAGATCGGCCGCATGGGCCTCGTGCGTCCATTGCCGCGGATCGTGGTGGCCGGGCTTGAGCGCGCCCTCGACCACGGCCACGACGTTGATCCAGTCGCCCTGCGACACCGGGTAGTGCACCACATGCAAGCGAGGGCCCAACCACGCGGTCACCATGTTGGCGCGCAGCGGCGCGGGCATCTGGGGCACGCGCAACATGCCACGGTATGCCAGGTGGCCGGTGGCGCGCGGCGCGGGCTGTGGGCCCAGCAACTGCTCGCGCACGCGGCTCCACAAACCGTCACAACCGATCAGCGCGTCACCGGTGACGGTATCGCCGTTGTCCAGGGTGACCCGCACGCCCGTCTCGTGGGAAGTGTAGGACGCCAGGCGCGCGCCCAGGCGAACCTGCACCTCGGGCCACCGCCGCAGCGCCCCCAGCAACAGGCTGTGCAGGTCGGCGCGGTGCAGCGTGGCGTAGTGCTGGCGGTGGCGCGCGAGGCACATCGCGCCCAGGCGCAGATGGCCGAGCTGCCTCGCGGTGTGCGCGTCGCGCACATACAGCGCTTCGGGGTATGCCGCGCAGGCCCGCAGGGCTTCCGTGAGGCCCCACTCGTCCAGCACGCGCGTGGCGTTGGGACCGAGCTGCAAACCCGCGCCCACCTCGCCCAGGGCTTCGGCCTGCTCCAGCACCACCGAGCGCACACCAACACGGGCCAATGCCAGCGCGCACGCCAGTCCGCCGATGCCACCCCCCGCAATGATTGCTTTCTGGTTCATGGGGCGCCATTGTGCCGGGCCTGGCGCAGCGTCTTTTTTGCGGTATCAGGCATCTCGATTGCCGGTGGCTTGTCACCTGCGCCACAGCGGTACATCGTTTACAGAAAGGAGTGCGTGAACATGACTTCCTCCCTCAAACCCGCCAGCGAGCTGGCCGCGGCCGCAAGCCAGCCCTACCCCAACGACAGCGACGACTACCGCGCCGCGCGCACGGCGTTGCTGGCCGAAGAGATCGAACTCCGGCGACACATCGAGCGCGTGGCCGCGCAGCGGCGCGCCTTGCCGCCCGGTGGCGCGGCCGCGGACTACGAATTCCGCGACGAGACCGGCAAGACCGTGGGATGGCCTGCGCTGTTCGGCGCCCACGACACGCTGGTCACGTATTTCTGGATGTACGGACCGCAGCGCGAAAGACCGTGCCCGATGTGCACAGCCTTCATCGGCTCACTGGACATTCCCGCCCGGGACATCGCGCAACGCGTGGCGATCGCGGTGATCGGCCGCTCGCCAGTGGAGCGGCAACTGGCCTTCGCGCGCGAGCGCGGCTGGCGCAACCTGAAGTTCTTTGCCACCGTGGGCGACCGCTTTGCGCGCGACTACCGAGGCCTGGCACCCAACGGCGAAGAGTGGCCGGCGCTGGATGTCTGGGTCCGGCGCGATGGCCAGGTTCGGCACTTCTGGGGCGCCGAACTGGGTGGCACCACGGCCGACCCCGGGCAGGACCCGCGCGGCGCGCCCGACCCCACGCCCTTGTGGAACATCCTCGACCTGACACCGGGCGGGCGCGGCACCGACTGGTACCCGAAGCTCGACTACGGCAACGGCGCTTGAGCAACGCCGTCTTCACCCGCCGTGTTCAGAGAATCCGGTTGAACCACAGCACCGACAAGCCCGCCGACAAGAGCGCGAGCAGCGAGGCTGCGAGCGCGAGCAGCCCGGAGATTTCGGTTTCCTTTTTCTCCACCGTCAGGCGCGAGCTCAAGGTCTCGTACACCTTCTTCAGGTTCTCGGCCGTGCCGGCGTAGAAGTACTCGGCCTGCGTGAGGCGCGCCACTTCCTTGAGGCTGTCTTCGTCGAGGCGCACGCGCATGGACCAGCCTTCGAAGCCGATGATTTCGCCGTCGACCGTGCCCACGCCCACGGTGTAGACGCGCACGCCGCGTTCGGCCGCCATCTTGGCGGCTTCGGCGGTGTCCACGCCGGTGGTGCGCTGGCCGTCGGTGAGCAGGATGATGGCGGCCGAGCTGTACGAGCCCGGGGCCACGGGGGTGAAGGGTTTCTCGTCGGGTTTGGCCTGGTCCAGCGAGCGGCCTTTGGGCGCGAACGGGTCGGTGTTGCGGCTGTAGGTCATGTCGCCGAGGTTGATGCGCTGCTCGGGGAACAGTTCGGAGAGCGAGACCACGATGGCGCTGCCGATCGCCGTGGCGCGCTGCAGCTGGAACTTGTCGATCGCGGCCACCAGGTCTTCACGGCTGAGGGTGATGGGCTGCACCACCTGCGCCGACCCCGCGAACGCGACGATGCCGACCTTCACATGCCGCGGCAGGTCGGCCAGAAAGGCCTTGGCGGCGTTCTGCGAGGCCACGAGCCGGTTGGGCTGCACGTCTTCGGCGCGCATGCTGCCCGAGACGTCCATGGCCAGGATGATGGTCTGCTGGTTCGACGGCAGCACGATGGTGGCCATGGGCCGCGCCGAGGCGATCAGCATGAGGGCGATGGCCATGAGCAGCAGCACGGGGGGCACATGGCGGCGCCACCCGGGGCCTTTGCCCATGGCTTCGCGCACGATCGACAGGCTGGCGTAACGCAGCGCGGTCTGCTTGCGCCGGCGCAGCAGCCACACGTAGAGCAGCACGAGCAGCGGCAATGCGAGCAACAGCCACAGCAATTGCGGCCAGAGGAAATTGACGGGCAGATGGTTCAACCAGTTGGTCATCATGGTCGTGCTCCTTCGCGCGCACGCGGGGTGGAGAGACTGCGGCGGTCCCGGGTGGGCAGTTGGGTGGGCACGTGCGGCCCACCTTGCCCGTTGCGCGCATTGCGTTGGCGGCGTTTGCGCAGTTCGATGAAGCGCAGCACGGCCTCGGCCAAGTCGTCGTCGGTGGCGAGTTCAAGCGTGTCCACGCCAGCGCGGCCCAGGCTCTCGCGCAGCTGCGCTTCGCGCTGCGCGGCGATGCGCGCAAAGCGCTGGCGAAAGCCGGCGTCGTGCGTGTCGACCATCAGCTGCTCGCCGGTTTCGGCGTCGCGGATCGGAATCAGGCCGAGGTCGGGCAGGTCCAGCTCCAGCGGGTCGAGCAGGCGCACGGCCACCACGTCGTGGCGCCGCGCAAGCTCGCCCAAGGGCCTTTCCCAACCGGGCTCGCTGATGAAGTCGGACACGATGAACAGGGTGCCGCGCTGGTGCACGGTGTGCAGCGCCGCGCGCAGCAGATCGGCGAGTTGCGTCACGCCGTCCTTGCTGTCGGGCTCGGGCTTCTTCGGCGGCTGCAGCACCATCTGCATGATGCGCAGCACCTGTGTGCGCCCGCCGCGCGCGGGCAGCACCGCGTCCACCACGGGTTGGCCGCGCGAGCCATACAGCACGGCACCCACGCGGTTGCCGCGGCGGCCGATCATGCGCGCGAGCACCGCCGTGAAGTCCAGCAGCACCTGGCTCTTGCGCTGCTCGCCCGAGCCGAAGTCCACCGAGGGGCTGAGGTCGAGCAGGAACCAGGCGGCCATCTCGCGGTCTTCGGTGAACACGCGCACATGCGGCACCTGCAGGCGGGCGGTAACGTTCCAGTCGATGTGGCGCACATCGTCGTGGTGCTGGTACTCGCGCAGGTCGGCCAGGTCGAGGCCGGAGCCGCGCATGAGCGTGCGGTAGTCGCCTTGCAGCAGGCCGTCGAGGCGGCGCAGCACGGTCCATTCAAGCCGGCGCAGCAGCGCATCGGCACGGCGAACGACCGGCGTGGCGGTGGCTGCCGCGCTGGCCTGGGCCTCGCCCTTTTTGCCGAAGAGCCGCGCGAACATGGTCAGGCCACCTTCTTTTCGTGTTCCAGCGGCCTTGCGGGCGCCGGGATGTGTTTCATGATGCGGCCGACCAGCGTCTCGCTGGTCAGGCCTTCGGAGAGCCCCTCGTACGACAGCACCACGCGGTGGCGCAGCACGTCGGGCACGAGGTCGGTCATGTCTTCGGGCAGCGCGTAGTTGCGTCCCCGCAGCATGGCCAGGGCGCGCGCGCCTTCCACCAGGCCGATGGTGGCGCGCGGGCTGGCGCCGAAGGTGATGAGGTGCGCCATGTCCTGGATGCCGTGCTTCTCCGGATTGCGCGTGGCGGACACCAGCTTGACGGCGTACTGCACCAGCGAAGGGTCCACGTACACCTGCCGGCACTGGGCCTGCAACGCGGCGAGCTGCTCGGTGGTGGCGACGGCGTTGATGTTCACGGCCGGGCCGGTGACGCGCTCGACGATCACGTACTCCTCTTCGTCGGTGGGGTAGTCGACCAGCACCTTCATCATGAAGCGGTCGACCTGCGCCTCGGGCAGCGGGTAGGTGCCTTCGGTCTCGATCGGGTTCTGCGTCGCCATGACGAGGAAGGGGTTGGGCACCTTGTGCGTTTCACCGGCGATGGTGACCTGGCGCTCCTGCATCACTTCCAGCAGCGCGCTCTGCACCTTGGCCGGCGCGCGGTTGATTTCGTCGGCCAGCAGCAGGTTGGCGAACACGGGCCCCAACGAAGTGCTGAAGTCGCCGGTTTTCTGGTTGTAGATGCGCGTGCCCACGAGATCCGCGGGCACGAGGTCGGGCGTGAACTGGATGCGCTTGAACTGCCCTTGCACCACGCTGGCCAGCGTCTTCACGGTCAGCGTCTTGGCCAGGCCGGGCACGCCTTCGACCAGCAGGTGCCCCTGCGCCAGCATGGCGACCATGACGCGTTCGAGGAACCGGTCCTGCCCGACCACCACGCGCTTGACCTCGTACAGAATCTGCTCCATGAGCTGGGCGGTGTCGGGGGCGTTGCTTTGGTCCATGGAGCGCTCCTGTGTGTCAAAGAAAAACTAGAACGGCGGCAGGCCGGCGGCGGTCGCGGCACTCTCGATCGGCACGGCGAATCCGATGCCCACGAAGGTGCGGTGGCTGGTGGGGTTGAGGATGCCGGTGACGATGCCGACCACCTCGCCGTCCATGGTGACCAGCGGCCCGCCCGAGTTGCCGGGGTTGGCCGCCGCGTCGAACTGGATCAGGTTGCTGATTTCCTGCTCGCCTTCGGGCGACTTGAAGGCACGGCCGAAGCCGGAGATGACACCGGAAGACGTGGACGGCCCGATGCCGAACGGAAAGCCGACCGCCACCACGCCGTCGCCGGGCACGAGGTCGCCGGTGGAGCGCATGGTGGCGGCAATGAGGTCGTCGGGGATGGTGTGGGCCTGCAGCACGGCCAGGTCGTTGTGGGCCTGCACGCCGGTGACGGTGGCGACCGACTCCAGACCGTCGGCAAACACCACCTTGATGCTCTGCGCGCCTTGCACCACGTGCAGGTTGGTCAGGATGATGCCCTTGTCGACGATCACCACACCCGTGCCCTCGCCCTGCTCCTGGTCCACGCCCTTCTTGTCCTTGGCGTAGGACACGACGCGCACCACGGCGGGGCGGATCTTCTCGGCCGCGCGCGCGGCCGGCGACGGCAGGTTCTGGGTGGTGAGGGTGCGCAGCACCGCGGCGTCGATGTCCTTCTGCGTGAGCGGCTTGGGCCCGTTGGCCTGGCCTTGCCAGACACTGGCCGCGAGCAGCGCCGCCAGCAGCACCAGGGCCGACCACATCACGCGCGGGCTGCCCCCGAGGCGGCCCAGCGCCGCGCGCCAGCGCTTCGGGGGCGCCACGGCGGCGGGTGCCGCGGGGGCTTGCACGGCGCTCTGCTGCGCGCCCGCCCTGGACGCCACCGGGCGGGTGGACGGGCTGTACAAGGCAGGCTTTCGCATGGCGACTCCCGGTGGCGGATGAAACACATCATGCCGCGTTGCGGCATCCTGCTCAAGCGCTCAACAATTGCCTGAGCACGTAGGGGAGGATCCCGCCGTCGCGGTAGTAGTTCACTTCCACCGGCGTGTCGATGCGCAGGACCACGGTGAGCTCGCGGCGTTTGCCGTTGGGGCTGGTGATCACCAGCCGGGCTTCGCTCTGCGGCAGCAGTTCGGGGTGCGGCACCACGTCGACGGTTTCGTCACCCACCAGCCCGAGCGTTTCCCAGGAATCGCCGTTCTTGAACTGCAGCGGCAGCACGCCCATGCCGACCAGGTTGGAGCGGTGGATGCGCTCGAAGCTGCGCGCCACCACCGCCTTGATGCCCAGCAACTGCGTGCCCTTGGCGGCCCAGTCGCGGCTGGAGCCGGTGCCGTATTCCTCGCCCGCGAACACCACGGTGGGCACGCCGGCGGCCTGGTAGCGCATGGCGGCGTCGAAGATGCTCATCTTCTGGCCCTGGCCGACGCCCTCGAGCTGGTAGATGGTCCAGCCGCCCTCTTCGCGCGAGCCGTCCAGCCCGGGGGCGAGCATCAGGTTCTTGATGCGCACGTTGGCGAAGGTGCCGCGCATCATCACGTCGTGGTTGCCCCGGCGCGCGCCGTAGCTGTTGAAGTCGGCCTTGAGCACGCCACGGTCGAGCAGCCACTGGCCGGCGGGCGATTTTTCGGCGATGTTGCCGGCCGGGGAAATGTGGTCGGTGGTGATGGAATCGCCAAACAAGGCCATGACGCGCGCGCCGCGCACGGCTGGCGGCTCGGTGCTGGCCGCGGCCGCCAGC
Source organism: Hydrogenophaga sp. 2FB (assembly GCF_005503365.1). Classification (GTDB taxonomy): domain Bacteria; phylum Pseudomonadota; class Gammaproteobacteria; order Burkholderiales; family Burkholderiaceae_C; genus Hydrogenophaga. The sequence goes on along the minus strand of NZ_SCML01000030.1, from coordinate 62,669 downwards.
TTGAATTTTTCGAAGAACGGGGGCTCGGCGATGTAGGTGCTCTTGGGCCAGGTGTAGGCGTTGCCCGAGACGCCCTTGATGTGCTCCCACAGCTTGCCCGGCTCGCTGGCCACACGCGCATAGTTCTCACGGTAGGCCTTGCCGTTCATGGCGAACTTCATGAGCTTGTAGATTTCGTCGCTGCTGGGCCAGACGTCGCCCAGGTACACCGGCTTGCCGCCCTTGCCCTTGCCCAGCGGCTCGGTCATGAGGTCTTTCATGACGTTGCCGGCGATGGCATAGGCCACCACCAGCGGCGGGCTGGCGAGGAAGTTGGCCTTGAGGTTGGGGTGGATGCGGGCCTCGAAGTTGCGGTTGCCCGAGAGCACGGCGGCGCAGATCAGGTCGTTCTGCGTGATGACAGCGTTCAGTTCGGGCGTGAGGTCGCCGGCGTTGCCGATGCAGGTGGTGCAGCCATAGCCCGCAAGCGCGAAGCCGAGCTTTTCCAGGTAGGGCAGCAGCCCCGTCTGTTCGAGGTATTCGGTGACGATGCGCGAGCCGGGTGCGAGCGAGGTCTTGATGTGCGGCTTCACCTTCAGCCCGGCCTCCACCGCCTTCTTGGCCAGCAGGCCGGCGGCCAGCAGCACGCCGGGGTTGCTGGTGTTGGTGCAACTGGTGATGGCGGCGATCAGCACGTCGCCGTTGCCGATGGTGAGGTCGGTGCGTGGCGCCTTGACCGGCGCGCTGGCGCGCTCCGGCCGGTTGGCCACCATTTCGGCCTCGTAGCGCGGCGCACCTTCGGGGATGGGTTTTGCCGACGGGACGGGCACGGGCGTGGCCTCCTCGCCGTCGGCGTGGTAGCGCGTGTGCAGTAGCTCGGCCGGGCGGTTGAAGCCGTTTTGCGCATTGGGCTTGCTGAACAGGTCGGCGAACTGGTGCGCCACCTGGCCGAGTTCGATGCGGTCCTGCGGGCGCTTGGGGCCGGCCAGACTCGGCGTCACCAGGCCTAGGTCGAGCTTGACCACCTGGGAGTAGTCGATGTCGCCGCTGGCGGGCACGCCAAACAGGTCCTGCGCGCGGAAGTAGGCTTCGAAGGCTTCGATCTCGGCCTTGCTGCGGCCGGTGCCACGGAAGTAGTCGAGCGTCTTCTCATCCACCGGGAAGAAGCCCATGGTCGCGCCGTATTCGGGTGCCATGTTGGCGATGGTGGCGCGGTCGGGCAGCGCCAGCGAGGCGGTGCCTTCGCCGAAGAACTCGACGAACTTGCCCACCACCTTGTGCTGGCGCAGGATTTCGGTGACGGTGAGCACCAGGTCGGTGGCGGTGACGCCTTCGCGCAAACGGCCGGTGAGCTCGAAGCCCACCACGTCGGGCGTGAGGAAGTAGACCGGTTGCCCGAGCATGGCGGCTTCCGCCTCGATGCCGCCCACGCCCCAGCCGACCACGCCAATGCCGTTGATCATGGTGGTGTGGCTGTCGGTGCCCACCAGCGTGTCGGGGTAGTAGAGCCCGCCCTTCAGGTGCACGCCGCGCGCGAGGTATTCCAGGTTCACCTGGTGCACGATGCCGAAGCCCGGGGGCACCACGCCGAAGGTGTCGAAGGCCTGCATGCCCCACTTCATGAACTGGTAGCGCTCGTTGTTGCGCTGGAATTCCAGCTTCATGTTGAGGTCCAGCGCCTGCTTGGTGCCGTAGTAGTCGACCATCACCGAGTGGTCGACCACCAGGTCCACCGGCACCAGCGGCTCGATCTTCTTCGGGTCTTGCCCCAGGCGCACGGCCACGCTGCGCATGGCGGCCAGGTCGGCCAGCAGCGGCACGCCGGTGAAATCCTGCAGCACCACGCGCGCCACGGTGAACGGGATTTCATCGGTGCGCGCGGTGTTGGGCTGCCAGTTCGCGAGCTGGGCCACGTGCTCGGGCGTGACGCGCTCGCCATCGCAATGGCGCAGCACGCTCTCCAGCACGATGCGAAGCGACACCGGCAGGCGCTTCACCGAGGGAAACTGTTTGGCCAGTGCGGGCAGCGAATAGAAACGGCCGCTCTTGCCCGAAGCCGTCTTGAAGGTTTTGACGGTAGACGCGAAGGGATGGGAGAAATGGTGGGTCGTGGTCGTGGACGTGGACATGTGGGGCTCCTGGCGGGATCGGTGGAACACCGGCCCATTCTGTCAGGAGCGCGCTATTCCGTGCTGGCAGCCTTGAAAAGAACCCCGCGCCAGGGTCACAACCTGCCCGTGAGCAGCAGCACGATCACGATCACCAGCACAACACCCAGCAAACCACTGGGCCCGTAGCCCCAGCCCCGGCTGTGCGGCCAAGTGGGAAAGACGCCGAGCAGGAGCAGCACCAGAATGATCAAGAGGATGGTACCGAGGGTCATGTTGTTCTCCTTCTGTGTGAGGCCCTTTGAGAGGCCGATCGCCCCAGTGGCGGACCGTCCGTCCCTGGCGCCTGCCCAGCGTAGGGGTTCGCCGCGCGCGCATCTGTTCGTTAGCGCACACGGCGAAGCGGGTCAGGCCACGGCGGCCGGCCGCAGGCGGCGCAGCGCCATCCACTGCAGTTCGGCCAGCACGAACACCGCCACCGCCTGCACCACCAGATAGGCCTGGCCCAAGGGCGTGGGCGACACTGCGCCGCCGAACAGCAAGACCAGACACGCGGCGACCCAGGCGAAGTTGCCGACGATCAGTGCCCCGAGCAGCGCGCGCGGCGGTGTGCTTTGCAGAGCCAACAGGCCGGCCAGGGCCACATAGAGCAGCAAGAGGATGCCCGAGGCGCTCAGCAAGCCCGTGGGCAGGCCCAGCAGGGCCGAGAGCGAACCGGCCAGCGCCAGGTGCAACACGGCCGTGGCGGAACCGGACAAGGCGTCGGCCCAAAGCACGAGGCGCAGGCCGGTGGAAGACGTGAGGGTTTGGATGAGGGACATGGCGCACTCCTTGATGGCGAGGTGGGAAGGAACGGAATCCAGGGGATCCGGGTGCCATCGTCGGGGCCGGGGCGCAGCGCGTCCATGACGTGGGAGGTCATGGCCGGGCCCAGGACCGTGCCCTACCATGCCGCCATGAACGCCCTGACCTCCTCCACCCCGTCGCCCTTTGGCGAGCGCCTGCGCCACTGGCGCCAGCGCCGCCGCCTGAGCCAGCTCGATCTGGCGCACGTGGCCGATGTGTCCACGCGCCACCTGAGCTATGTGGAAACCGGCCGCGCCAGCCCCAGCCGCGACATGGTGCTGCGCCTGGTCGACCGGCTCGAAGTGCCGCTGCGCGAGCGCAACGCCCTGCTGGAGGCGGCCGGCTACGCGCCCATGTACCGCGAGCGCTCGCTGGATGCGCCCGACATGGCGTCGGCCCGCGCCGCGGTAAAGCGCATCCTGGACTGCCACGAACCCTGGCCCGCCCTGGCGATGGACCGGCACTGGAATCTGGTGATGCACAACCGCATGGTGCCGATGCTCATGGCCAGCGCCTCACCCGCGCTGCTGCAAGGTCCCATCAACGTGCTGCGCCTGAGCCTGCACCCCGATGGCCTGGCGCCAAGCATCGCCAACCTGCGGCAGTGGCGCGAACACCTCTTCGAGCGCCTGCGCCAGCAGATCCACGCCACGGGCGACCAGACCCTGGCCGCACTGCTGGCCGAGCTCAAGGGCTACCCCGAATCGTTCGGCAACGATGCGGGCGCGCTGCCGGGTGAACACCACGGCGTGCTGATGCCCTTCCAGTTCAACACCGGCCACGGCGTGCTGAACCTGGTGAGCACCACCACCGTGTTCGGCTCGCCGGTGGACATCACGCTGCAGGAGCTGGCGCTGGAGACGTTCTTTCCGGCCGATGAGGCGTCGGCGGACATGCTGCGCTCGCTTGCCGCGCGCACATAAAAAAAAGCCGCTGCAAACAGCAGCGGCTTTTTCGTCCAGGGCGGCGCGCAGCGTTATGCCGTGACGCCCTTGGCGGTTTCGGCGTATTCCTCGATCTTGTCGAAGTTCAGGTACTGGTAAATCTCGGCGCCGTCCTTGTTCACCACGCCCATCGCCTCGTGGTACTCGGCAGTGGTCGGGATGTGGCCCAGCTTGGACGCGATGGCCGCGAGTTCGGCCGAGGCCAGGTACACGTTGGTGTTCTTGCCCAGGCGGTTCGGGAAGTTGCGGGTCGAGGTAGACACCACGGTCGCGCCTTCGCGCACCTGCGCCTGGTTGCCCATGCACAGCGAGCAACCGGGCATTTCGGTGCGGGCACCGGCGGTGCCGAACGCCGAGTAGTGGCCTTCCTTGATCAGCTCGCTCTCGTCCATCTTGGTTGGTGGTGCGACCCACAGCTTGACCGGGATGTCGCGCTGGCCGCCCAGCAGCTTGGCCGCGGCGCGGAAGTGGCCGATGTTGGTCATGCACGAACCGATGAAAGCTTCATCGATCTTGGTGCCGGCCACGTCGGACAGGGTCTTGGCGTCGTCCGGATCGTTCGGGCAGCAGAGGATGGGTTCCTTGATGTCGGCCAGGTCGATCTCGATCACGGCGGCGTACTCGGCGTTCGCGTCGGCTTCGAGCAGGTTCGGGTTGGCCAGCCAGGCTTCCACCTTCTCGATGCGGCGCTTGAGCGAACGGGCGTCGGCGTAACCGTTGGCGATCATGTTCTTCATCAGCACGACGTTGCTGGTGAGGTATTCCTTGACCGGCTCGGGGTTGAGCTTGATGGTGCAGCCGGCGGCCGAGCGTTCGGCGGAAGCGTCGCTCAGTTCGAACGCCTGTTCCACCTTCAGGTCCGGCAGGCCTTCGATTTCCAGGATGCGGCCCGAGAAGATGTTCTTCTTGCCGGCCTTGGCCACCGTCAGCAAGCCTGCCTTGATGGCGTACAGCGGGATCGCGTGCACGAGGTCGCGCAGGGTCACGCCGGGCTGCATCTGGCCTTTGAAGCGCACCAGCACGGACTCAGGCATGTCCAGCGGCATCACGCCGGTGGCGGCGCCGAAGGCCACGAGGCCGGAGCCGGCGGGGAAAGAAATGCCGATCGGGAAACGGGTGTGCGAGTCTCCACCGGTGCCCACGGTGTCGGGCAGCAACAGGCGGTTGAGCCAGCTGTGGATCACGCCGTCGCCCGGGCGCAGGGCCACGCCGCCGCGGTTGCTGATGAAGGCGGGCAGCTCGCGGTGCGTCTTCACGTCCACCGGCTTCGGGTAGGCCGCGGTGTGGCAGAACGACTGCATCACCATGTCGGCGCTGAAGCCCAGGCAAGCCAGGTCTTTCAGTTCATCGCGCGTCATCGGGCCGGTGGTGTCCTGCGAGCCCACGGTGGTCATCTTGGGTTCGCAATAAGTGCCGGGGCGCACGCCGAAGCCTTCGGGCAGGCCCACCGCGCGGCCGACCATCTTCTGCGCCAGCGTGAAGCCGGCCTTGGTTTCGGCGGGGGCTTGCGGCAGGCGGAACGCCGTGCTGGCGGGCAGGCCCAGAAATTCACGCGCCTTGGCGGTGAGCGAGCGGCCAATGATCAGGTTGATGCGGCCGCCGGCACGCACTTCGTCGAACAGCACGTCGCTGCGCAGCTGGAATTCGATCAGCGTGGCGCCGTCCTTGGCGATCTTGCCTTCGTAGGGGTGGATGTCGATCACGTCGCCCATTTCGAGCTTGCTCACGTCCACCTCGATCGGCAGCGCGCCCGAGTCTTCCTGCGTGTTGAAGAAGATGGGGGCGATCTTGCCGCCGAGCGTGACGCCGCCAAAGCGCTTGTTCGGCACGAACGGGATGTCCTGGCCGGTGGCCCAGATCACCGAGTTGGTGGCCGACTTGCGCGAAGAACCGGTGCCGACCACGTCACCCACGTAGGCCACGAGGTGGCCCTTCTTCTTCAGGTCGTCGATGAACTGCATCGGGCCGCGCTTGCCGTCTTCCTCGGGCTTGAAGGCCGCGCCTTCGCGCGTGTTTTTCAGCATGGCCAGGTAGTGCAGCGGGATGTCGGGGCGGCTCCAGGCGTCGGGCGCGGGCGAGAGGTCGTCGGTGTTGGTTTCGCCGGGCACCTTGAACACGGTGACGGTGATCTTCTTCTCGACTTCGGGGCGGGTGGTGAACCACTCGGCATCGGCCCACGACTGCATGACTTCCTTGGCCTTGGCGTTGCCGGCCTTGGCTTTTTCGGCCACGTCGTTGAAGAAGTCGAACATCAGCAGCGTCTTCTTCAGACCTTCAGCCGCCACGCCCGCCACCTCGGCGTCGTCGAGCAACTCGATCAGCGGGTGCACGTTGTAGCCACCCACCATGGTGCCGAGCAGCTCGGTCGCCTTGGCTTTGGACACCAGGTCCACCTTCACATCGCCGTGCGCCACAGCGGCCAGGAAGCTGGCCTTGACCTTGGCCGCATCGTCCACGCCGGGCGGCACGCGGTGCGTGAGCAGGTCCAACAGGAACGCGCCTTCACCGGCGGGGGGCGCCTTGATCAGCTCGATCAGGTCGGCGACTTGTTTGGCTTCGAGTGGCAACGGCGGAATGCCAAGCGCCGCGCGTTCGGCGGCGTGGGCGCGGTAGTCGGTGAGGAAAGTGGTGGACATGTTGTTCTCCAGAAGGGGTATGCGTGGGGAATCAAAAAAACAGATGGATGGTGACCAAGCAAACTCAATGCCGCTCGAGCGCCGGCTCGGCAAAGAGCGGGCGCACCACGTCAGGCAGCGGCAGGCCGGTCTGGTGCGCGCGCTCCAGCACCTGCCAGAAATAGCGGTAGCTCGCGCGGTCGTGCAGGCGGCCTTCGAACTGCACCGGTGCCCAGTCGGCGGCCATGGCGCACTCGATCAGGCCCGCGGCCGTTTCAACCTCGGAGGCCAAGGGCGCGAACGCGGCCACGATGGTGCGGATCTGGTCGGGATGGATGCTCCACATGCGCGTGTAGCCCAGTTCGCGCGCGGCTTGCTGGGCGGCGGCACGCAGGGCGTCCATGTCCTTGAACTCGGTGACCACGCAATGCGAAGGCACCTTGCCGTGCGCATGGCAGGCGGACGCGATGTCGAGCTTGGCGCGCAGCACAAGCGGGTGCGAGAACTGGCCCGCGACGCTCATGCCGGCGGAAGGAATCGCTCCGCCATGCGCGGACACGAAATCCATCAGGCCGAAACTGATGCTTTGCACGCGCGGATGGGCCGCGATGTCAAAAGCGCGGTGCACCGCGGCGGGCGACTCGATCAGCACATGCAGGGGAAGGTTGTTGGCGCCAGCGGCGTCGAGCGCGGCCACGGCGCGCTGCACGTCCGCCACCGACTCGACCTTGGGCACCATGATGTGGGCCAGACGCTGCCCCGCGCGACCGGCGATGGTGGCCACGTCGGCGTCGAACGCCGGGTGGTCCACCGGGTGCACCCGAACCGCCACGCGCGCTTGCGAGCCGGCGGCCAGGGCCAGCTCGGTCACCAGCGCGGCATGCTCGGCCTCGCCGCCGACGGGCGCGCCGTCTTCGCAGTCCAGCGTCACATCGAACACGCAGGTGCCGAACTCTTCGGCCATCTCGGCTTGAAGCGCCAGGCTCTTGCGCATGCGCGCTTCCACCCCGCTGTAATGGTCACACACCGGCAGCGAGAACGCGCCGGCCTGGGCACCGAGAAGAATTCGAGCGGGGTGGTCTTTCACAAGCGAAGGGCAGCCGTTTACAGCAGGTGCTTGACGCCGTCTTGCTCGCCTTTGAGCTCGTCCAGGGTCTTGTTGATGCGCTCTTGCGAGAAGGCGTCGATCTCCAGGCCTTCGACCAGCTTGTATTCACCGTTTTCACAGGTGACCGGGAAGCCGAACATCACGTCCTTCGGAATGCCGTACTGGCCGTCCGACGGGATGCCCATGGTGACCCACTTGCCGTTGGTGCCCAGGGCCCAGTCGCGCATGTGGTCGATGGCGGCATTGGCAGCCGAAGCAGCCGACGACAGGCCACGGGCTTCGATGATGGCCGCGCCGCGCTTGCCCACGGTGGGCAGGAAGGTGTTGGCGTTCCATTCCTGGTCGTTGATCATCTTGGCCACGCTTTCGCCGTTGATGGTGGCGAAACGGTAGTCGGCGTACATCGTGGGCGAGTGGTTGCCCCAGACGGTGAGCTTCTCGATATCGGCCACGGCCTTGCCGGTCTTGGCGGCGATCTGGCTGGCGGCGCGGTTGTGGTCCAGGCGCAGCATCGCGGTGAAGTTCTTGCGCGGCAGGTCGGGTGCGCTCTTCATGGCGATGTAGGCGTTGGTGTTGGCGGGGTTGCCGACCACCAGCACCTTGACGTTGCGGCTGGCCACGGCGTTCAGCGCCTTGCCTTGCGCGGTGAAGATGGCGCCGTTGACGGCCAGCAGCTCGGCACGTTCCATGCCGGGGCCGCGCGGACGCGAGCCCACCAGCAGGGCGTAGTCGGCGTCCTTGAACGCGGTCATCGGATCGCTGTGCGCTTCCATGCCCACCAGCAGCGGGAAGGCGCAGTCATCCAGTTCCATCATCACGCCCTTGAGCGCTTTTTGCGGACCTTCCACCGGCACTTCCAGCAGTTGCAGGATCACCGGCTGGTCCTTGCCGAGCATCTCGCCGGAGGCGATGCGAAACAGCAGGGCGTAACCGATCTGGCCAGCGGCGCCAGTGACGGCAACGCGAACGGGCTTCTTGTTCATGATGAAAACTCCGGAAAAGGACGTTGGAAAAGAGAGAAATGTCGAGGGAAGCACCCTCAGGACATAGGGGACAGCTGGGTCGGTTCGACCGACAACCGGTGATCTAAGTCAGCTATGGAGTGTACCCTCGCAAACCCTGAGGCGTCAATTTGTCTTATGTCTTATATAAGATATGATTCGCGCACACAGCGCCGCTCAACCACGCTGTAAAAAGTATGCCCACTCCACCCCAGAATCCCACCGACGCGGCATCGGCAGACACCGGTGTCACGGGCGCGCTCGAGAACACCGCGCCGGCGTTCAGCCCGCTGTACCAGCAGATCAAGACCTTGATCCTGCGCAGCCTGCAGGCGGGCGAGTGGAAGCCGGGCGACATGATCCCCAGCGAGTTCGACCTGGCCGCGCGTTTCCGCGTCAGCCAGGGCACGGTGCGCAAGGCCATCGACGCGCTCGCCACCGACAACCTGCTGGTGCGCCGCCAGGGCAAGGGCACCTTTGTATCCACGCACGCCGAGGTGCACACCCAGTACCGCTTCCTCCACGTGTTGCCCGACTCGGGCACGCTGGAAGAACAGGGCCCCGCCGAACGCCGCATCGTCGAATGCCGCCGTCTGCGCGCGCCCGCCGAAATCGCGCGCCAGCTCGCGCTGCGCACCGGCGACGCCGTGCTGCAAGTCAAACGCGTGCTGGCGTTTGGCGGCACACCCGCCATCGTCGAAGAACTCTGGCTGCCCGGGGGGCCGTTCAAGGGACTCACACTCGAAACGCTGTCGGACGACCAGGGCCCCATGTACGCACTGTTCGAAACACAGTTTGGTGTTCGCATGGTGCGTGCGCAAGAGAAGATCAAGGCCGTGAGCGCCGACGACGATGCGGCCACTCTGCTCGGTGTCGCGCCCGGGTACCCGCTGCTCAGCGTGGAGCGGCTCGCGTTCACCTACAACGACGAACCCATGGAGTTGCGGCGCGGTCTGTACCGCACGGATGACCACCACTACCGCAATGAATTGAGCTGATACCCCCTACGGTAACGACCGTTTTTGCCAAAAGCATCCTACTGCCGGGGTGCGACATGGTGCATTGCAATAGAATTTGGCGCGCCTTGGCAAAAGTTACCAACGGGTTACCAAGCCGACACCTCCCCCTCTCCCCCGGAAGAAAGCCCCACCATGACCGAGTTGACCAAGAAGCGGCCCGAGTTCCGCAACATCAACGCCTTCACGGATCTCACCACCTACCGCCTGCCACCGGCGGGTTGGGTGTCGATCCTGCACCGCGCCAGCGGCGGCCTGATGTTCATTCTGTTGCCCCTGATCGTCTGGCTGTTCGACACCTCGGTGTCATCAGAAATCTCCTTTGAGCGCTTCAGCGCGGCCTTCGCGGTTGGCGTGGGCTTTGTACCGGGCTGGCTGTTCAAGCTCGTGGTGCTGGCCATCATCTGGGCCTACCTGCACCACCTCATTGCCGGCGTGCGCCACCTGTACATGGACGCGTTCCACGCGGTCAGCAAGGAATTCGGCAAATCGTCCGCCATCGTCACGCTGGTGTTGAGCATCGGCCTCACGCTGCTGCTGGGTGCGAAACTTTTCGGTTTGTATTGATTGCGGGTCAGATCTTCAGCTCTGACCCCAACTGACTAGGAAAACTGACTCATGTCCGTCAATTACGGTTCCAAGCGCGTCGTCACCGGCGCCCACTACGGCCTGCGCGACTGGCTCGCCCAGCGCATCACCGCGGCCCTCATGGCCCTCTTCACCCTCATCGTGCTGTTGAAGGTGCTGTTCATCAGCGGCCCCATCGGCTACGAAAGCTGGGCCGGCATCTTCGCCGCGCAGTGGATGAAGGCCCTGACCTTCGCCGTGTTCCTGGCCCTGGCCTACCACGTGTGGGTCGGCATGCGCGACATCTGGATGGACTACGTCAAGCCCGCCGGCATTCGCCTCGTGCTGCACGTCTTCACCATCGTCTGGCTCCTGTCCTGCCTGGGCTGGGCTGTTCAAGTTCTCTGGAGGCTCTGAAGCCATGTCCGCATCTGCATCCCTTCCCAAGCGTCAGTTTGACGTGGTCATCGTCGGCGCCGGCGGCTCCGGCATGCGCGCCTCGCTGCAACTCGCGCGCGCCGGCCTGAAAGTGGCCGTGCTGTCCAAGGTGTTCCCGACCCGCTCGCACACGGTTGCCGCGCAAGGCGGCATCGGCGCCTCGCTCGGCAACATGAACGAGGACAACTGGCACTACCACTTCTACGACACCATCAAGGGCTCCGACTGGCTGGGCGACCAGGACGCGATCGAGTTCATGTGCCGTGAAGCACCCAAGGTCGTGTACGAGCTCGAGCACTTCGGCATGCCGTTCGACCGCAACCCCGACGGCACCATCTACCAGCGTCCGTTCGGCGGCCACACCGCCAACTACGGCGAGAAGTCCGTGCAACGCGCCTGCGCCGCGGCCGACCGCACCGGCCACGCCATGCTGCACACGCTGTACCAGCAGAACGTGCAAGCCCGCACCACCTTCTTCGTCGAATGGATGGCGCTGGACCTGATCCGCGACGCCGCTGGCGACGTGGTCGGCGTGACCGCGCTGGAAATGGAAACCGGCGAAACCTACATCCTCGAAGCCAAGACCACGCTGCTGGCCACTGGCGGCGCGGGCCGCATCTTCGCCGCCTCCACCAACGCCTTCATCAACACCGGTGACGGCATGGGCATGGCGGCGCGCGCCGGCATCCCGCTGCAAGACATGGAGTTCTGGCAGTTCCACCCCACCGGCGTGGCCGGCGCGGGCGTGTTGCTGACCGAAGGCTGCCGCGGCGAAGGCGCCATTCTGCGCAACAGCGAAGGCGAGCGCTTCATGGAGCGCTACGCGCCCACGCTGAAAGATCTGGCACCGCGCGACTTCGTCTCGCGCTGCATGGACCAGGAAATCAAGGAAGGTCGCGGCTGCGGTCCGAACAAGGACTACATCCACCTCGACATGACGCACATCGGCGTCGCCGACATCATGAAGCGCCTGCCTTCGGTGTACGAGATCGGACACAACTTCGCCAACGTCGACATCACGAAGGAGCCGATCCCCGTGGTGCCGACCATCCACTACCAGATGGGCGGCATCCCGACCAACATCCATGGTCAGGTCGTCACCCCCGATGGCCAGGGCAACCAGAAGGTGGTCAATGGCTTGTATGCGGTGGGCGAATGCTCCTGCGTGAGCGTGCACGGCGCCAACCGCCTGGGCACCAACTCGCTGCTCGACCTGCTGGTGTTCGGCAAGGCCGCTGGCGACCACATCGTGCAGTACAACGACAAGAACAAGACCCACAAGCCGATGCCGGCCGACGCGGCCGACAAGACCCTGGCGCGCCTGGCCCGGCTGGACAACTCCACCAGCGGCGAATACGCGCAAGACGTGGCCAACGACCTGCGCGCGATCATGCAGCAGCACGCTGGCGTGTTCCGCACACAGGTCGTCATGGACGAGGGCGTGACCAAGGTCAACGCCATGCGTGCCCGCGTGGCCAACATCACGCTCAAGGACAAGTCCAAGGTGTTCAACACCGCGCGCATCGAAGCGCTGGAGGTGGACAACCTGATCGAATGCGCCCAGGCCACCATGACCTCGGCCGCGGCCCGCCGCGAGTGTCGCGGTGCCCACACCGTCAACGACTACGAGCGCCCCGCCGACGACGCCCAGTTCCCGCTGGGCCGCAACGACGCCGAGTGGATGAAGCACACGCTGTGGAACAGCGCCGACAACAGCCTGTCTTACAAGCCTGTCAACCTCAAGCCTTTGACCGTGGAGTCGGTGCCCCCGAAGGTTCGCACCTTCTAAGAGCCCCTTCACCCGCACCCACGACGCACGGAGAAAAAACACCATGGCACTTCGCACCTTCAAGATCTACCGCTACGACCCCGAAAAGGACGCCAAGCCGTACATGCAGACCATCCAGGTCGAGCTCGACGGCCACGAGCGCATGCTGCTCGACGCCCTGATGAAGCTCAAGGCGGTCGATCCCAGCATCTCGTTCCGCCGCTCCTGCCGCGAAGGCGTCTGCGGTTCGGACGCGATGAACATCAATGGCAAGAACGGTCTGGCCTGCCTGACCAACATGAACACGCTGCCCGGCGTGATCACGCTCAAGCCGCTGCCGGGCCTGCCGGTCGTGCGCGACCTGATCGTGGACATGACGCTGTTTTTCAAGCAGTACAACAGCATCAAGCCGTACCTGATCAACGAAACCGTCGCACCCCAGAAGGAGCGCCTGCAGAGCCCCGAAGAGCGCGAAGAACTCAACGGCCTGTACGAGTGCATCCTGTGCGCGAGCTGCTCCACGAGCTGCCCGAGCTTCTGGTGGAACCCGGACAAGTTCGTCGGCCCGGCCGGTCTGCTGCAAGCCTACCGCTTCATCGCCGACAGCCGCGATGAAGCCACCAGCGAACGCCTGGACAACCTGGAAGACCCGTACCGCCTGTTCCGCTGCCACACCATCATGAACTGCGTGGACGTGTGCCCCAAGGGCCTGAACCCCACGAAGGCGATTGGCAAGATCAAGGAAATGATGGTGATGCGCTCGGTCTGACCCGAGCCCACCCCGTAATCCCATGGACGTCACCACCACCGAAACCCTGCTGGACGAGCGTGCCCTGAGCAAGCTCCGGTGGCGGTGCCGCCGAGGATTGCTCGAGAACGACCTGTTCATCGAGCGTTTTTTTGCCAGGCATGCTTCTGGCTTGACGGTTCGTCAGGCCGAGGCATTGGGTGCCTTGATGGATTTGTCCGACAACGATCTGCTCGATCTGCTGTTGGCCCGCAAGGAACCCGAGGGCGACCTGGCGCGTGACGACGTCACGCACCTTCTGGGTCTGCTGCGCGCAACCCCGCTTACCACTAGTCAGCCGCAAAAGGAAACCGCATGAAACTCGTAGACAACAAAGCCACCCTGTCCTTTTCGAACGGCAGCCCGAGCGTGGAAATGCCGGTGTACGCCGGCAGCATTGGTCCGGACGTGATCGACATCCGCAAGCTGTATGCGCAGTCGGGCATGTTCACCTACGACCCGGGTTTCCTGTCCACGGCATCCTGCCAGTCGGCCATCACCTACATCGATGGCGACAAAGGCGAACTGCTGTACCGCGGCTACCCGATCGAGCAGTTGGCCACGAAGTGCGACTACCTCGATACCTGCTATCTGCTGCTCAACGGCGAGTTGCCCAACGACAAACAGCGCACCGACTTCCACAAGCTTGTGACGAACCACACCATGGTTCACGAGCAGATGCAGTTCTTCCTGCGCGGTTTCCGCCGCGACGCCCACCCGATGGCGATCCTGACGGGCTTGATCGGCGGCATGTCGGCCTTCTACCATGACAGCACCGACATCAACAACCCGGAACACCGCGACATTGCGGCCATCCGTTTGATCGCCAAGCTGCCCACGCTGGTAGCGATGTCGTACAAGTACAAGGCCGGTCAGCCCTACATGTACCCGCAGAACAACCTGTCGTACGCCGGCAACTTCCTGCGCATGATGTTTGGCACGCCGTGCGAAGAGTACGTGGTCAACCCCGTGCTGGAACGCGCGCTGGACCGCATCTTCATCCTGCACGCCGATCACGAGCAGAACGCCTCCACCTCCACCGTGCGCCTGTGCGCATCGTCGGGCACCAACCCGTTCGCGGCCATCGCAGCCGGCGTCGCCTGCCTCTGGGGTCCCGCCCACGGCGGCGCCAACGAAGCCTGCCTGAACATGCTGGAAGACATCCAGCGCCAGGGCGGCGTGTCCAAGGTCGGCGAGTTCATGGAGAAGGTCAAGGACAAGAACTCCGGCGTCAAGCTCATGGGCTTTGGCCACCGCGTGTACAAGAACTACGACCCGCGCGCCAAGCTCATGCAGGAAACCTGCAACGAGGTGCTGGCCGAACTCGGTCTGGAAAACGACCCGCTGTTCAAGCTCGCCAAGGAACTGGAAAAGATCGCGCTGGAAGACGAGTACTTCGTTTCCCGCAAGCTCTACCCGAACGTGGACTTCTACTCCGGCATCGTGCAGCGCGCCATCGGCATCCCGGTCAACCTGTTCACGGGCGTCTTCGCGCTGGCCCGCACGGTGGGCTGGATTGCCCAGCTGAACGAGATGATCGGTGACCCCGAGTACAAGATCGGCCGCCCACGCCAGCTGTTCACCGGCTCCCCACGCCGCGACATGAAGTGAGACTGAGCCCTCCGCACTGAGAGGGCCCATCTCCTGAAGCCCGCCTTCGCGCGGGCTTTTTTGCGCTCGAGCTTGCGCATTCGAGCAAGGAAGCCATCTCGGTTAAAGATGGCAGACAGGGCATTCATAGAGGAAAATTCCCGTTCGGCATCTCAAAACGAGAAGTCCACACCATGCTCTCGGAACGCAACTTCGCCCGCCAGATCGACCTCACCTCGCTGCAGCTCTTTGTGGCGGTGTGCGAGCTGGGCAGCATCGGCCGCGCGGCCGAGCGCGAATTCATTGCGGCCTCGGCCATCAGCAAACGCCTGTCGGACCTCGAAGCCGCGCTGGGCACCACGCTGCTGCAGCGCCACGCCCGCGGCGTGCGCCTGACGCCAGCGGGCGAAGGGCTGCTGCACCACGCCCGCGCCGTGTTGTTCGGCTTGGAGCAGATGCAGACCGAACTGGCCGAATACGCCGACGGCGTGCGAGGCCACGTGCGTGTGCACGCCAGCATCTCGGCCATCGTGCAATTCCTCCCCGAGGACCTGGGCGCCTTCGCCAGGCTGCATCCGCAGATCAAGATCGATCTGGAGGAACACCTCAGCCCGGAGGTGATGCGCGCCGTGCAGGAGGGCGCCGCCGACCTGGGCCTGTGCAATGGCGCTGCCAGCATGGGCGGCCTGCAAAACCTGCCGTACCGGCGCGATCGCCTTGTGCTGGTGGTGCCCCGCGGCCATGCGCTGGCGGACGGCGGGCCGCTGCCCTTCGAAGCCGCGCTGCCCTTCGACCACGTGGGCCTGCACGCCAACAGCTCCATCTACCTGGCCACGCACCAGGCCGCGACCCGGGCCGGCACCACGGTGCGTGTGCGCATCCGCGTGACCGGACTGGATGCGATGTGCCGCATGATCGCCAATGGTCTGGGCGTGGGCGTGATGCCCGAACGCGCCTTTGAACTGCTGCACACGGGCGGCGCATTGAAAGCCGTGCCCTTGACCGATCCATGGGCCCAGCGCCAACTGGTGCTGGTGGCCCGCGATTTCTCCAGTCTGCCGACCGCTGCACGCCTGCTGGTTGAACACCTGCAGGCCGACGACATTCGACAAGCGGCCTAAAATCATTTTTCACCACGACGAGCCCCACCATGCCACGCACGCTCTACGACAAAATCTGGGACGAACACGTCGTCCACACCGAAGAAGACGGCACCTCCGTGCTGTACATCGACCGTCACCTCGTGCACGAGGTGACCAGTCCACAAGCCTATGAAGGCCTGCGCCAGGCCGGCCGCAAGGTCTGGCGCGTGAGTTCGGTGGTCGCCACCGCCGACCACAACACGCCCACCAATGGCTGGGAACTCGGGTACGACGGCATCACCGACCCGATCAGCAAGGAACAGATCACCACGCTGGACAGCAACATCGCCGAATTCGGCGCGGCGGCGTTCTTCCCGTTCATGTCCCAACGCCAAGGCATCGTGCACGTGATCGGCCCGGAAAACGGCGCCACATTGCCCGGCATGACGGTGGTGTGCGGCGACAGCCACACCTCCACCCACGGCGCGTTCGGCGCGCTCGCGCACGGCATCGGCACCAGCGAAGTCGAACACGTGCTGGCCACGCAGACCCTGCTGGCCAAGAAAGCCAAGAACATGCTGATTCGCGTGGATGGCCAGCTTGCCAAGGGCTGCACCGCCAAGGACATCGTGCTCGCCATCATCGGCAAGATCGGCACCGCCGGCGGCACCGGCTACACCATCGAGTTCGGTGGCTCCGCCATCCGCGCGCTGAGCATGGAAGGCCGCATGACCGTGTGCAACATGGCCATCGAAGGCGGCGCGCGCGCCGGCCTCGTGGCGGTGGACGACAAGACCATCGAGTACGTCAAGGGTCGCCCGCTCTCGCCCACCGGCGTGGAATGGGACCAGGCCGTCGCCTACTGGAAATCGCTGCACTCGGACGCCGACGCCAGATTCGACGCCGTCGTCGAACTGGACGCTGCCCAGATCGTGCCGCAGGTCACCTGGGGCACCTCACCGGAAATGGTGTTGGGCATTGACGGCACGGTGCCCGACCCTGACCGTGAGAAAGACGCGAACAAACGCGGCGCCATCGAGCGCGCCTTGACCTACATGGACCTGGCGCCCGGCAAGCCCCTCAACGACATCTTCGTCGACAAGGTCTTCATCGGCTCCTGCACCAACAGCCGCATCGAAGACATGCGCGAAGCGGCGGCGGTGGTGAAGAAGCTGGGGCAGAAAGTGGCCAAGAACATCAAACTGGCCCTGGTCGTTCCCGGCTCCGGCCTCGTGAAGGCGCAGGCCGAGCGCGAAGGCCTGGACGCGATCTTCAAGGCCGCCGGCTTTGAATGGCGCGAGCCGGGCTGCTCGATGTGCCTGGCGATGAACGCCGACCGCCTCGAACCCGGCGAGCGCTGCGCCTCGACCAGCAACCGCAACTTCGAAGGCCGTCAGGGCGCGGGCGGCCGCACCCATCTCGTTTCTCCCGCCATGGCAGCTGCTGCCGCGGTGCATGGCCACTTCGTGGACGTGCGCACCTTTGCTTGACTCCCCATCCCCCACCCGCAACCACCCTCAGGAGGCTCCCATGAAAAGCATTGCATCCATCGCTATCGCATTCGCCCTCTCGCTGACGCTGGCAGCATGCAACACATGGTCTGGCGTCAAGCAGGACGCCAAGGAAGCCGGGCAGGCCGCAGGCCGGGGCATTGAAAAAGCCGGCGAAAAAGTTCAAGACGTCGCCAAATAACAGGCACACATCACATGCAGAAATTCACTCTCCACAAGGGCCTCGTGGCCCCCATGGACCGCGAGAACGTCGACACCGACGCGATCATCCCCAAGCAGTTCCTGAAGTCGATCCGCAAGACCGGCTTCGGGCAAAACCTGTTTGACGAATGGCGCTACCTCGACAAAGGCGAGCCAGGGCAGGACCCCACGAGCCGCAAGCCCAACCCCGACTTCGTGCTCAACCTGCCGCGTTACGCTGGGGCTTCGGTGCTGCTGGCGCGCAAGAACTTCGGCTGCGGCTCCAGCCGCGAGCACGCGCCCTGGGCCATCGACCAGTACGGCTTTCGCGCCATCATCGCGCCCAGCTATGCCGACATCTTCTTCAACAACTGCTTCAAGAACGGCCTGCTGCCGATCCAGTTGCCCGAAGCGCAGGTGGCACAGCTGTTCGATGAAGTCGCGGCCTTCCCGGGTTACCAGCTCACCATCGATCTGGAGCGCCAGGTGGTGATCAAGCCGCAAGGCGAAGAATTGCCGTTCGATGTGCAGGCATTCCGCAAGTACTGCCTGCTCAACGGCCTGGACGACATCGGCCTCACGCTGCGTTACAAGGACAAGATCACGGCCTTCGAAGCCGAGCGCCTGGCCACCAAGCCCTGGCTGGCGCACACCATGCCCGTCTGAGCCCCCTCTTCTCGTCTCCAACTTCACATCACATGAAAATCGCAGTTCTTCCGGGTGACGGCATCGGCACCGAAATCGTGGCCGAAGCCGTCCGGGTTCTTCAGGCGCTCGAGTTGCCGATCGAAATGGAATCCGCCCTGGTGGGCGGAGCCGCCTACGAGGCGCATGGCCATCCGTTGCCCGACGCCACCCTGAAACTGGCCATGGATGCCGACGCCGTGCTCTTTGGCGCCGTGGGCGACTGGAAGTACGACAAGCTGGACCGCCCGCTGCGTCCCGAGCAGGCCATTCTGGGGCTGCGCAAGAACATGGGCCTGTTCGCCAACTTCCGACCGGCCATCTGCTATCCCGAGTTGGTGGGCGCTTCCAGCCTCAAGCCGGAGATCATTTCGGGTCTGGACATCCTGATCATCCGAGAGCTGACCGGTGACATCTACTTCGGTCAGCCCCGTGGCCGGCGCACCGCCACCGACGGCCACTTCCCCGGTGCCGAAGAAGCCTTCGACACCATGCGCTACAGCAAGCCCGAAATCGAGCGCATCGCCCACGTCGCCTTCCAGGCCGCGCGCAAGCGCGGCAAGAAGGTGACCAGCGTCGACAAGGCCAACGTGCTTGAGACCTTCCAGTTCTGGAAAGACGTGGTCACCGAAGTGCACGCCCAGTATCCCGACGTGGAACTGGAGCACATGTACGTGGACAATGCCGCCATGCAGCTCGTGCGTGCGCCCAAGAAATTCGACGTGGTGGTCACCGGCAACATGTTCGGCGACATCCTGTCCGACGAGGCGTCCATGCTCACCGGCTCCATCGGCATGCTGCCCTCGGCGTCGTTGAACACGAAGAACCAGGGCCTGTACGAACCCAGCCACGGCAGCGCACCGGACATCGCCGGCAAGAATCTGGCCAATCCTCTGGCTACAATACTGTCCGCTGCCATGATGCTCAGATTCACCTTCAACCAGACCGAAGCCGCCGACCGCATTGAACGTGCGGTCAGCAGCGTGCTCGCGTCTGGTCTGCGCACGACCGACATCTGGTCGGAAGGCACGACCAAGGTCAGCACCCGTGGCATGGGTGACGCCGTCGTGGCCGCCATTACCAAAACCATTACCAAGGGCTGATCCAGCTCCGGTTCGTCACGCCCCTCCCCGGCCAGACGAGCCGGGGCAAAACGGTTTTTTTTACCAAAGGGCGTTGACATGAAACTCGTAGGACTCGTTGGCTGGCGCGGCATGGTCGGTTCCGTGCTGATGGACCGCATGGTCGCGGAAAGCGACTTTGATCTGATCGAACCGCTGTTTTTCTCCACTTCCAACGCAGGCGGCAAAGCCCCTGCCATGGCGAAAAACGAAACCAAGCTGCAGGACGCGCACGACATCGCGGCCCTCAAACGCTGCGACATCATCATCACCGCCCAAGGCGGCGACTACACCAGCGAGGTCTACCCCAAGCTGCGCGCCGCTGGCTGGAACGGCCACTGGATCGATGCCGCGTCCACGCTACGCATGGACAAGGACGCCGTCATCATCCTGGACCCGGTCAACCTTCCCGTCATCCAGAACGCGCTCACCCACGGCGGCAAGGACTGGATCGGTGGCAACTGCACCGTGAGCTGCATGCTCATGGGCGTGGGCGCGCTCTACAAGGCAGGTCTTGTGGAGTGGATGAGCACGCAGACCTACCAAGCTGCTTCCGGTGGCGGCGCCCAGCACATGCGCGAACTGCTCACGCAGTACGGCACGCTTAACGCAGAAGTGAAGGCATTGTTGGACGACCCCAAGAGCGCCATCCTGGAAATTGACCGCAAGGTGATCGCCAAGCAGCGCTCACTGAACGGCGCCGAAACCGCGAACTTCGGCGTGCCACTGGGTGGTTCGCTGATCCCCTGGATCGACAAGGACCTGGGCAACGGCGTGTCCAAGGAAGAATGGAAAGGCATGGCCGAGACCAACAAGATCCTGGGCATGGGCGAAGGCTTCAACGTGCCGGCGATCCCGGTCGATGGTTTCTGCGTGCGCGTGGGCGCGATGCGCTGCCACAGCCAGGCCCTGACCTTCAAGCTCAAGAAGGACGTGCCCGTGGCCGATATCGAAGCCATGATCGCGGCCGACAACGCCTGGGTCAAGGTGGTACCGAACACGCGCGAAGCGACCGTTCAGGACCTGACCCCCGTGGCTGTTACCGGCACGATGACCATCCCAGTGGGACGCATCCGCAAGCTGGCCATGGGCCCGGAATACGTGGGTGCTTTCACCATCGGCGATCAGTTGCTGTGGGGCGCCGCTGAGCCGCTGCGGCGCATGTTGCGCATCCTGCTGGAAGCCTGAACGGAAAGCGATGAGGGGAAAGCGGAAACAGCTGCGGTATTTACGTTGCGCCTCTGCAACGTAAATACCAGCCGCATCGACGACGAAAGGTCGGCCGAGAAACTCAAGCGGATTCTCAGCTTGTCACTGTAATGCGTTGATGTTATGGTCAATTCTCGGTTTCTTACGTCGAGGTCAACGTGCCATCCAACTCCCGCAACACCCCATCCCACCCGCCTCTAAAAGTGCAACAAAGTGCTGGTTTCAAAGGGCTCGTGCGGTTGCATGCGGTCGCTGCGGCGGCTTTGCTGTGTGCGGGCTTGGCGCAGCATCCCGATGCGCAGGCCCTGGCACTCGGGCGTGTGGTCGTTCAATCGGCCTTGGGCGAGCCCTTGCGCGCCGAAATCGACGTGCCGGACATCAATCCCGAAGAAGCAGCTAGCCTGCGTGTGGGTTTGGCTTCTGGCGACACCTTCCGAGCAGCCGGGTCCGAAGTCAATGCAGCCATCGCCACGCTGCAAATCTCCCTGCAACGCCGCGCAGACGGCCGCGCCTATCTGCGCCTGACCGGCACACGCCCGGTCACCGAGCCTTTTGTTGACCTGATCGTCGAAGCCAACTGGTCGTCCGGGCGCCTCGTTCGCGACTACACCCTGCTGTTTGATCCACCGAGCCAGCGCGCAGCAGCGCGGCCCGCGCCGGTCGCCCCCAGCGTTTCGGCCCCGGCGCCTTCCACGGCGCAACAAGCGCCTCGCCCTGCAGCCGCACCCAGCGCTGCGTTGCCGCAAACCCAACCACCAAGGCCAGCGCCTGCGCCTGCGCCGGCTCCCGTGGCCCAGGCGCCGGCACCAAGCCCGGCCCCCGCTGGCAACGAAGGTGGTGGTCAGGTTCGCGTTCGCGCGGGCGACACCGCTGGCCGCATTGCGGCCGCCAACAAACCGGCCGACGTGTCGTTGGACCAGATGCTCGTGGCCATGCTGCAGCAGAATCCCAACGCGTTCATGGGCGGCAACGTCAACCGCATGAAGTCCGGGGTGGTGATGAACCTCCCGACAGCGGCCGACGCCAATGCCGTTTCCGCTGCTCAGGCCCGCCAGACCATCGTGGCGCAAAGCCGCGACTTCAACGAGTTCCGTCGCCGCCTTGCCGGCAGCGCACCTGACGCTGGCGTGTCGGCAGCCGACCGCCAGGCCGCCGGGCAAGTGCAGACCGAGGTGAAGGAGGCCAAGCCTGCTGCACCCGCCACCGACAAGTTGACCCTGGCCAAGCCGACGGCCCCTGGCCAGGCGGCCAACGAAGACAAGATCGCCAAAGAGCGCGAAGCCAAGGATGCGTCCACGCGCGTGGCCGAACTCTCGCGCAACATCGAGGAACTGTCCAAGCTGGGATCCAGCGGCGCACCCGGGACAGCCCCCGCACCGGCAGCGGCCGTTCCTGCCACGCCGCCTGCCGCTGCACCCGCAGCGCAAGCTCCTGTGGTACCCGCGCCCACAGCCACGGTGCCCACCGCGCCAGCCGCGCCTGCACCGGCTCCGGCGGCCCCCGCTGCCGAAACCACCCCTGCACCAGCGCCAGACGCACCGGCCCCCGCAGCAGAAGCACCCGCCGCCACGGCCGAACCGTCGACCACACCGGCACCGGTCAAGACGCCGCTCCCCGTGCCCACACCTCTGCCCGACGAGCCCTCGTTCATCGATCAGTTGCGCGACAACCCGTTGGCGCTGCCCCTGGCGGGCGGCCTGCTCGCCCTGCTCGCGGGCTATGGCATCTACCGGGTGCGTCAGCGCAAGAACCACTCCAACGTGGACAGCTCTTTCCTCGAAAGCCGCTTGCAGCCCGACTCGTTCTTTGGCTCCAGCGGTGGACAGCGCATCGACACGGCCGAGTCCGTGGCATCCGGTTCGTCCATGGTCTATTCACCCAGCCAGCTGGATGCGGCGGGCGATGTGGACCCAGTGGCCGAAGCCGATGTGTACCTGGCCTATGGTCGCGACCTGCAGGCCGAGGAGATTCTCAAGGAAGCCATGCGCAGCACGCCCACGCGCGTGGCCATTCACAACAAGCTGCTGGAGATCTACGCCAAGCGCCGCGATGCGCGGGCGTTCGAGGTGGTGGCCACCGAGGCCTTCGGCCTCACACAGGGCCAAGGAGCGGAGTGGGAGCATGCCTGCGAACTCGGCAGGGAACTCGATCCGTCCAACCCGCTGTACCAACCCGGCGGCAGCCCGGCCGTGAAAGTGGCGGCACCCGTTGATGCCGCCGGTGTCATGCACACCATGCCCTTTGGCAGCAGCACCATGAACGACCCCGGCAAACCCGCCGCGTTGGCTGGCTTGGGCGATCTGGATCTCGATCTGGACTTCTCGCTCGACGAGCCCTCGGAACCTGCCCCGGTTCAGACGCCCAGCGCACCCGTCGCCGCCCGAACGAACGATCTCAACGTCACCAATGCCCTGAACAGTCCCGCAGAAGTCGCCCAGGAAGGCCCACCTTCATCGATGTCCATGGACTTCGACCTCGATTTCCCCTCCGGGCCCGCACCGCTGTCCACAGCCGACCCGATCCATGCGGAGTCGTCCTCCGGCACGCCTTCGGTCCTGCCCTTCGACGAAGACCCGATCCTGGACCTGGATTCGATCGATACAGCGGAATCCAGGACGCAAAACCCGCCAGCGGCAAACCCACCGGCTGTTGAGCCAGAGATGATTTCGTTCGATCTCAACAACATCAACCTCGACCTCAGCCCGCAACCCGCACCAGAAGACGCCACCTCTGCGGGCAACCTGACCGAGGAAAACCCGTTGGAAACCAAGTTGTCGCTGGCCGAGGAGTTTCGCGCCATTGGTGACTTCGAAGGCGCGCGCTCGCTGGCCGAAGAAGTGTTGGCCGAAGCCTCGGGCTCGCTCAAGACCAAAGCGGGCACCTTCCTGGCCGATCTGGCCTGATACCCCTCGCTGCGCCGGTTTCGCCTTTGCCTCTTCCGTCCCCGGCGTCCGATCCCTCACACGCCCGCATCGCGCTAGGCGTGAGCTACAACGGCCGCGCCTATGACGGCTGGCAAAGCCAACCCAGCGGGCGCACAGTGCAAGACCAACTCGAGTTGGCACTGTCCCGTTTCAGCGCGCGGGATCTCATCAAAACGCTGTGCGCCGGTCGCACCGACGCCGGCGTGCATGGCCTCATGCAGGTCGTGCACTTCGATACGCCGGTGGACCGCGCCGAAAACGCCTGGGTGCGCGGCACCAACAGTTTTTTGCCTGACAACATCGCCGTGCAATGGGCACGCAAGGTGCCAGCTAGCTTCCACGCCAGGGCCAGTGCGCGTTCGCGCCGGTATGCCTACATCGTGCTTGAGTCCCCGGTTCGCCCCAGCGTGGACGCGGGCCAGGTGGGCTGGGTGTTCCGCCCGCTCGCCCTCGAACCCATGCTGCAGGCTGCGCAGGCCCTGGTAGGCGAGCACGATTTCACCTCGTTTCGTGCGGCGCAATGCCAGGCGCATTCGCCTGTGAAAAACCTGCTGCGGTTGGACATTGCGCGCCGGGGCCATTACTGGCACTTCGAGTTCGAAGCCAGCGCCTTTCTGCACCACATGATCCGAAACATCATGGGCTGCCTGATCGCTATCGGCAGCGGCGCCCGCCCCTCCTCCTGGATAACGGAGGTGCTGCAGGCGCGCAGCCGCGACGTCGCCGCCCCCACCTTTTCCCCTGACGGTCTGTACTTTCTCGGACCGGTCTACGATGCCGAACTGGGTCTGCCGCAACGCACGTCCACCTTCGACTGGCTTCCATGAACCCCCACCGCACCCGCATCAAGATCTGCGGCCTTACCCGTGAGGCCGACGTCGACGCGGCCGTGCGCGCCGGCGCCGATGCCGTCGGCTTCGTGCTGTACGAGCAAAGCCCGCGCCATGTCACAGCCGCGCGCGCGGGCGAACTGGCAAGGCGCTTGCCTGCCTTCGTCACACCGGTCTTGCTGTTCGTCAACGCCAGCGACGAACAGATCCAGCGTGGCATTGCCGCCGTGCCCCAAGCCCTGCTGCAGTTCCATGGCGATGAAACACCCGCCGACTGCCAAGCCGCGGGTCGCCCCTATCTGCGCGCAGCTCGCATCCCCACGGGCCCTGCCGGGGCGGGCTTCGATCTTCTAAAATACGCGTCGGACCACTCGGCCGCCCAGGCCATCCTGCTCGACGCTCACGTCGAGGGCTATGGCGGTGGTGGTCAATCCTTCGACTGGACAGCATTCCCTTGGTCACATCCGCTTCTAAACGCCAGCTCTCGCCTCGTTTTGTCTGGTGGACTCACGCCTGCAAACGTGACCGATGGCATCTCGCGCGTACGGCCCTGGGCCGTTGACGTGAGCTCCGGGGTCGAAGCCGCCAAAGGCATCAAGAACCCCGACAAGATGCTCGCTTTCGTGGCCGCCGTGCGCGCGGCCGATGCGCAGCCCCCCCGCCAGGCCTAAGCCCTTTTTCATGGGGTCAGGATGGCAGTCGAACCGAGACACCCCATGCAGACCTACCAACAACCCGACGCCCGAGGCCATTTCGGCATCTACGGCGGCAGCTTTGTGAGCGAAACGCTCACGCATGCCATCAACGAACTGCGGGCGGCGTACGCGAAGTACCAGCACGACCCCGAGTTCCTCGCCGAATTCAAAAGCGAACTCGCGCACTTCGTGGGCCGGCCCAGTCCGGTCTACCACGCCGCGCGCACGAGCCGTGAAATCGGTGGCGCTCAGATTTTCCTGAAACGCGAAGACCTCAACCACACCGGTGCGCACAAGGTGAACAACACCATCGGGCAAGCCATGCTGGCGCGCCGCATGGGCAAGCCGCGCATCATTGCCGAAACCGGCGCGGGCCAGCATGGTGTGGCCACCGCCACGATCTGCGCGCGCTACGGCCTGGAATGCGTGGTGTACATGGGCAGCGAGGACGTGAAACGCCAAAGCCCCAACGTGTACCGCATGAAGCTGCTCGGTGCCACCGTCGTGCCCGTGGAAAGCGGCAGCAAGACGCTGAAGGATGCGCTGAACGAAGCCATGCGCGATTGGGTCGCGAACGTGGACAACACCTTCTACATCATCGGCACCGTGGCCGGACCGCACCCCTACCCCATGATGGTGCGCGACTTCCAGAGCGTGATCGGAGACGAGTGCCTGGTGCAGATGCCCGAGATGCTCCAGGCCGCAGGTTGTGTCGGCGAACAGCCCGACGCGGTGATCGCCTGCGTGGGCGGCGGCAGCAACGCCATGGGCATCTTCTATCCGTACATCGGACATGAAAAGACACGCCTGATCGGCGTGGAGGCCGCCGGCGAAGGGCTGGACAGCGGCAAGCACTCGGCCTCGCTGCAAATGGGCAGCCCCGGCGTGCTGCACGGCAACCGCACCTACGTGCTGCAGGACGACAACGGCCAGGTGACCGAGACCCACAGCATCAGCGCCGGTCTGGACTACCCCGGCGTCGGGCCCGAACACGCCTTCCTCAAGGACATCGGCCGTGCCGAGTACGTCGGCATCACCGATGCCGAAGCGCTCGCGGCCTTCCACCACCTCTGCCGCACCGAGGGCATCATCCCCGCCCTGGAATCGAGCCACGCCATGGCTTACGCCCTCAAGCTCGCCAAGACCATGAAACCCGATCAGTCGATTCTGGTCAACCTCTCAGGCCGCGGCGACAAGGACATCGGCACCGTGGCCGACCTTTCGGGCGTGGACTTTTACGACCGCCCTTCCATGCGCGGACACACCGTCAAAGGAGGCTCCGCGAAATGAGCCGCATTGAAAACACCTTCGCCCAACTCAAGGCCCAGAACCGAAAGGCCTTGATCCCCTACGTGACGGCCGGCTTTCCGTTTGCCGACATTACCCCCGACCTGATGCACGGCATGGCCGAAGCAGGCGCTGACGTCATCGAGCTCGGCGTGCCCTTCTCCGATCCATCGGCCGACGGCCCGGTGATCCAGAAAGCGGGCGACCGCGCGCTGGCCCTGGGCATCGGCATGGTGCAGGTGCTGGCCATGGTGCGCAGCTTTCGCGAGCGCAACACCACCACGCCGGTGGTGCTCATGGGTTATGCCAACCCGGTGGAGCGCTACGACCAGAAACACGGCGCTGGCGCCTTCGTGCGAGACGCTAGCGAAGCCGGCGTGGATGGCATTCTGGTGGTGGACTACCCGCCCGAAGAATGCGAAGACTTCGCCGCTGCGCTGCGCGAGCACGGCATGGACCTGATCTTCCTGCTGGCGCCCACCTCTACCGACGAACGCATGGCGCAGGTGGCGCGTGTGGCCAGCGGCTACGTGTACTACGTGTCGCTCAAAGGCGTGACGGGTGCTGGCACCCTGGACATCGGTCAGGTCGAGGCCATGTTGCCTCGCATCCGGGCGCACGTGAGCGTGCCGGTGGGCGTCGGCTTTGGCATTCGCGACCCCGAAACCGCGCGCGCCATTGGCCAGACCGCCGATGCGGTGGTGATCGGCAGCAAGATCATTCAATTGCTCGAGAACGAGCCGCACGAAAAAGTGGTGGCGGTCGCCATCCAGTTCCTTCGCACCATTCGAAAAGCGCTCGACGCATAATTCGCGTTGGCGCCCGCCGGCGCCGCCGCACGGAGAAAAACCATGTCCTGGCTCGAAAAACTGTTGCCCCCCAAGATCACCCCCACCAACCCCACCGAGCGCCGCAGCGTGCCCGAAGGTCTGTGGATCAAGTGCCCGAGCTGCGAAGCCGTGCTGTACAAGAACGACCTGGAAAAGAACCAGAACGTTTGCCCGCATTGCAGCCACCACCACCGCATCGGCGCGCGCGGCCGGCTCAACGCCTTTCTCGATGCCGAAGGCCGCTACGAGATCGCGCAGGAGGTGCTGCCTGTTGATGCGCTCAAGTTCAAGGACAGCCGCAAGTACCCCGAGCGCCTGAAAGACGCGCTGGAAACCACGGGCGAAACCGATGCGCTGGTGGTCATGGGCGGCGCGGTGCACGGCATCAGCCTGGTCGTGGCGTGTTTTGAGTTCGACTTCATGGGTGGCTCGATGGGCTCCGTGGTGGGCGAGCGCTTCGTGCGCGGCGTGGAAGAAGCCATCGCGCAGAAGGTGCCCTTCGTGTGCTTCACCGCCACGGGCGGTGCGCGCATGCAGGAAGGCCTGCTCTCGCTCATGCAGATGGCCAAAACCAATGCGGCCCTCACCCGTCTGGCCAAGAAGGGCCTGCCCTACATCAGCGTGCTCACCGACCCGACCATGGGCGGCGTGAGCGCGGGTTTCGCATTTTTGGGCGATATCGTGGTGGCCGAGCCCAGGGCCTTGATCGGCTTTGCCGGCCCGCGCGTGATCGAAAACACCGTGCGCGTGAAGCTGCCCGAAGGTTTTCAGCGCGCCGAGTTCCTGCAAACCAAGGGCGCGGTGGACTTCATCTGTGACCGGCGCGAACTTCGCTCCACCATCGCCAACAGCCTGGCGATGTTGCAGCGCCAGAGCGCGGACGCGGTGGTCAACGATTGAACTCCGCGCGGCCCGCCGAGGCCCTGACGCTGTCGCAACTGCCTTTGTTTCCGTTGCAGACAGTGTTGTTCCCGGGAGGCTGGTTGCCGCTGCGCATCTTCGAGGTGCGCTATCTCGACATGATCGGCCGCTGCCACAAGGCTGGCGCGCCTTTCGGCGTGGTCTGCCTGAGCGAAGGCAGCGAGGTGCGCCGGATCGACCCGGCCGCACCACCCTCGGGTGACGGTTTTGCCAAGGAAGTCTTTCACTCGGTGGGCACACTGGCCCAGATCGAGCACCTGGAGCGCCCTCAGCCCGGCTTGATGATGATCCGCTGCCGGGGTTTGCAGCGCTTCCAGGTGACGCGCCGCAGCCAGTTGCCGCATGGCCTCTGGATGGCCGATGTGCAGCTCGACGAGCCCGAGCCGGTGGTGCCGGTGCCCGAGCACCTCGTCAACACCCGCAGCGCGCTGCAACGCCTGCTGCTGAGCCTGCAGGAACGCCACCCGGACGCTATGGACCAACTCCCGCTGCAAGCGCCCTATCAGTGGGACGACAGCGGCTGGATCGCCAACCGCTGGGCCGAGCTGCTGCCCGCGCCGGTGGAACTCAAACAGCGCCTGATGACGCTGGACAATCCCTTGGTGCGCCTGGAGCTGGTGTCGGACCTGCTGGAGAAGCTGGGGCTCGACGGCGGCCCCTGACGTGAGGCCACGCGGGCCACGACAGACATCGTCAATCCGGCAGCAACGACAGCGCCTGCATATAGCGCTCGCTGACCATCAGCGCATCCCAACCGGGGGAAGCCAGGCGTGGCAACAGCGCCAGACGCCGCTCTTCGCTTGCCGCGCTCGGCTGCCAATGCCCCTGGAGCGCCGCCTGCGACAAGGCATCGATCGCTTCGTCGATCGGAGCGCCACCCTCCACCACCGACTGGTTGCACAGCAGCACCAGATCGCCACCCGCCGCGAGCGCAGCCAGCGCGGCCTCGGTAAAGCTCACCTCGCGGCCACCGATCTGACGCGCCGCGGCCATGCTCAGGTCGTCGCTGAAGATGGCGCCGGTGAAGCCGAGGCGCGCGCGCAGGATGTCTTGCAGCCAGCGCGACGAGAAACCTGCGGGGCGGCTGTCCACCTTGGGGTAGATCACGTGCGCGGGCATCACGGCCTGCAGACTGGCCGAGAGCCAGCCGTACGGCGCCGCATCTTCGGCGAGGATGGCCTTGAGGCTGCGCCGGTCCACGGGAATTGCCAGGTGCGAATCGGTTTTGACAAAACCGTGGCCGGGGAAATGTTTGCCGCAGTTGCCCATGCCGCTTTGCAGCAGACCGTGCATCAGGCTCTGCGCGAGCAGGCTGACCACGCGCGGATCGCGCGCGAAGGACCGGTCGCCGATCACAGAGCTTTCACCGTGGTCCAGGTCGAGCACGGGCGCAAAGCTCAGGTCCACGCCGCAGGCGCGCAGTTCGGCGCCGAGCACGAAACCGGTGGCCACCGCCGCGTTGGTCGCTTCGAGTGCGGGGGCGCCTTCGTATTCGCCGGCTTTCGCGGCACGCATCCACATCGCTCCCAGGCTGGCCATGGGCGGCAGGTGGGTGAAGCCATCGGTGCGAAAGCGCTGCACGCGCCCACCTTCGTGGTCGACCGCGATGAGCAAGTCGTGCCGCACGGTCTTGATCTGGCGGCACAGAACAGTGAGCTGTTCGCGGCTCTGCCAGTTGCGACCGAACAGGATGACACCGCCCACCAGCGGATGGGCGAGGCGCTGGCGGTCTGCGGTGGTCAGGCTGTGGCCGGCGACGTCGATGATGAGGGGAGCGTGTGCGTGCATAGGGGAGAAAGTGGTCAGTCGCGTTCCACCACCACGAAGCTCGCGGCGTAGTCGGTTTCGTCGGTCACGGTCACATGGGCACGCAGCCCTTGCGCTTCGAACCAGGTCTTGAGGTCGCCGTGCAGCACGATGACGGGCTGGCCGCTGGGCAGGTTGTTGATCTCGCAGCGCCGCCACGTCATCGGCAGGCGCATGCCCATGCCGACGGCCTTGGAGAACGCTTCCTTGGCCGAAAAACGGGTGGCCAGGTAACGCAGGCCGCGCTGGGGCCAACGCGCGCTGCGCTTTTGCCAGATGGCGAATTCGGCGTCGCTCAGCACCTTGCGCACAAAGCGTTCGCCCTGGCGCTGCAGCACGGCCTCTATGCGCCGGATGTCGCAGATGTCGGTGCCGATGCCGTAGATCATCGGGCGGCGCTGATGCAGTGGTTGTAGGCCGCGATGGTTTCGCTGTAGCCCAGCTCGAGCGCGTCCGCGATCAAGGCGTGGCCGATGGACACTTCGCTCACACCTGGCACCGTGCGCACGAAGGCCGTGAGGTTGTCGCGGTTGAGATCATGGCCTGCGTTCACGCCCAAGCCGAAGTCAAGCGCGGCCTGCGCGGCGGCGCGAAAGCGCTCCAGCTGTGCGTCTCGTTGCGGCGTGTGCCAGGCAGCGGCATAGGGCTCGGTATAGAGCTCGACGCGGTCGGCGCCGACCGCTTTCGCGCCCGCCATCTGGTCGGGCTCGGCGTCCATGAACAGGCTCACGCGCGCGCCCAGCGCCTGGGCCTCGGCGATCAGTGGGCGCAGGCGTTCGGCGTCGGCGGGAAAGTTCCAGCCATGGTCGCTCGTGAACTGGCCCTCGCTGTCGGGCACGAAGGTGACCTGCTGCGGCCGCACCGCGCGCACGAAACCCATGAGGTTGTGAAACGGGTTGCCTTCAATGTTGAATTCGCGATCCGGCCAGGCCTTGAGCAACTCGGCCAGGTCGTGCACATCGTGCGCACGGATGTGGCGCTCGTCCGGCCGTGGGTGCACCGTGATGCCGTGCGCGCCCGCCTGCAGGCACAGCGTGGCCGCGCGCGTGACCGACGGAATGCCCAGGTGGCGGGTGTTGCGCACCAGGGCGACCTTGTTGAGGTTGACCGACAGCGCGGTCGTCGAAGGCTGCGGGGTGCGGGGGGCCACGGTCATGGTGCGGTGGGTGTCGGTTGGGGTTCGGAAGGGACGTCCGCGTCGAGGCCAGTGGGTGGACGCTGCCGGGTCATGGCCTGCACGTCCAGCATCAACTGGCGCGTCTTGAACACGCGCACGCCGCAATGGTAGTGCAGCAGGTTGCGCAAGGGCAGCCGCAAGGCCTGCAGACACGCGGCGCAGGCGCGCAGCGTGGGAATGAAGGGCGCGGGCTGGTCCATGGCCGACTGCAAGTCCAGCCATTGTTCGCCGGTGAGCGCCTGGCTGTCGCCTTCCTGCGCAGGGCTCAGCCCGCTTTCTTGGCCGAGCACATAGCGTTGCTCCGGGTCGAGCTCGGTCAGTGTGCTGCTCTCGTGCGCGAGGTCGGGCAGCAAGCCAATGTCGCGCAGCAAGAGCAGCTCGAAGGCGCGAAGCACCAGTTGCTGCGCATCGCTTTTCTCCGCCAGCAACTGCACGGCGGTGGTGAAGTGGTCGAACAGGCGCTCGTGCGGATCGTCCCGCGCCAACAGGCGCATGAGCAACTCGTTGAGGTAACTGCCCGAAATCAGTGCCTCGCCAGTGGGCATGACGTGGCCGCCTTGCCAATGCGCGGCCTTCAGCGTTCGCACCTCCGCGTCACCCGACCAGGAAAGGTGCAACGGCTGCAAAGGCAACAACACGGGGCGGAACTGCGAGGTGGGGCGTTTCACGCCCTTGGCCACCAGGGCAATGCGGCCATGGTTGCGGGTGAAGACTTCCAGCACGAGGCTGGTTTCGCTCCAGTCGTAGCGGTGCAGAACGAAAGCCGGTTCGTCGGAGAAACGTTTCAGGGCCATGGCGTCCGGCGCGGGCGCGTCGAGGGGACGCGGAGCTTACTCGTAGCCGAACGAGCGCACGCGCGCATCGTCGTCGGCCCAGCCCGAACGCACCTTCACCCAGAGTTCCAGGAACACCTTGCAATCCCAGAGCTTCTCAAGCTCTTGCCGGGCTTCGGTGCCAATGCGCTTGAGCTTTTCACCCTTCTCGCCGATCACCATGCCCTTGTGGCCCTCGCGTTCGACCACGATGGTGGCGGCAATGCGTTTGAGCGCGCCCTCTTCCTCGAACTTGTCGATGATCACGGTCGAGGTGTAGGGCAGCTCGTCGCCGGTCAGGCGAAACAGTTTTTCGCGCACCATCTCCGCGGCCATGAAACGTTCGCTGCGGTCGGTCAGGTCGTCCGGATCGTGCATCCAGGGTTGCTGCGGCAGGTACTTTTCGCAAATGCCGAAAAGACGCTCGATGTCCTTGGAGGCTTTGGCCGACATGGGGACGAACTCGGCAAACGGGTGGCGCTCCTGCATCGAACGCAGCCATGGCGCCAGATCACCGCGCCGGTGCACCAGATCGAACTTGTTGGCCACCAGCATGGCGGGCACGTTGGCGGGCAACATGGACAGCGCCTTGGCATCGGCCAGATTGAAATGCCCGGCTTCGACCACGAAAAGAATCAGGTCGACGTCGTTCACCGCGCCCAGCACGGTCTTGTTCAGCGCCCGGTTGAGCGCGTTGCCATGGCGGGTCTGAAAGCCCGGCGTATCCACGAACACGAACTGGGTGGCGCCCAGCGTCCGAATACCGGTGATGCGGTGGCGCGTGGTCTGGGCCTTGCGCGAGGTGATGCTGACCTTCTGCCCCACCAGCGCGTTGAGCAAGGTGGACTTGCCCACGTTGGGTTTGCCGACGATGGCCACGTAGCCGCAACGCTGTGCGGCAACGTCCACAGGCTCGGCAGCGGCGGCCTCTTCGGCCGGGGTGGCTGCTGGGCCAGCAGGACTGGCAGCGTCCTTGCCCAGCACCTGCGCCAGCATGGCGTCCAGATCGGGATTGGCGGACGGGGGAACGGGAGAGGCGGGCATGTGTTCAGCGCGGTTGCTGGTCGGTTGAGGAAGCGTTTCTGGACGGCGCCGATGCGGCGGTGAGGTGTTGGAACATGGCGGCGGCAGCGGCCTGCTCGCCCGCCCGGCGCGACGCACCGATGCCACGTTCGCTGTGCCCGGTTTCGGTGACGGTGCACTCCACGTCAAACGTCTGCTTGTGCGCCTCACCAAGCGTGGCCACCACACGGTAGACAGGCAGCTTCATTTTGCGCGCCTGCAGCCACTCCTGCAATTCGGTCTTCGGGTCTTTGCCCATGGCGCTCATTTGCGCATTGAGCTCGATGTTGCTGTACATCCGGTGCACCAGTGCCGCAGCGACTTCAAAGCCCGCGTCGAGGTACACCGCACCGATAAGCGCCTCCAGCGCGTCCGCCAGGATGGAAGGCCGCTTGTGCCCGCCCGAGCGCTTTTCACCGTCGCCCAGACGCAGCCCGGTCGCCAGCCCCAGGCCGGAAGCGATCTGGAACAAGGTGTCCTGCTTGACGAGGTTCGCGCGCACCCGGGACAGATCGCCTTCGGGCAACTGACTGAGTTTCTCGAACAACAAGCCGGAGACCGCAAGACTCAGCACCGAATCACCGAGAAACTCCAGCCGTTCGTTGTGATCGGCAGAGAAGCTCCGGTGCGTCAGCGCACGTTCAAGCAAACGCGGATTGGCAAAGGTGTGTTGAAGGCGCTTTTGCAGCGCCAGAAGTTCGGGACTCAAATGGGCCAGCGCCTGCCAGGACGCTGCCGGTCCGCCTCGTGGGTCATTTCGATCGGCCTTCGTACTTCATCACCAGGTGAGCGGGGCCCGCAAGATGGATTTCGCGGGTGTAGGCATACGACACCACCACACGGTCGCCCTCTTTGCCCACGGTCAGGTCCTTGCCGGTGATGGTTCGGATGTCGTCGATCTGGGCGGCTTTGTCAAAGATGGTGCGCACCTCGGCCACCGTGGAGCCAGCGGCGGCTTTCTCGGCCGCCTTCTGAACGGCGAGGTACTCGATGTAGGTAGGCGCCACCTGCGCCAGCACCACACCCGAGTAGACGATCACCACGCCCACGATGAGCAGGCCGACAAACGTCAGGCCTTGTTGTTGCCGCTTCAGTTTCATAGCCATCACTCTCCTGAGACTCGCTGGTTTACTCAAACGATCCGATTCGACCAAGGTCGCCGAAATTCATCCAGACAAAGAACGCCTTGCCGACGATGTTGGCCTCGGGGACGAAGCCCCAGTAGCGTGAATCGAGGGAATTGTCGCGATTGTCGCCCATCATGAAATAGTGACCTGCGGGCACCTTGCAGGTCACGCCCTCGACGGAGTAGCGGCAGTGATCGAGGAACGGAAAGTCGGTGGTGCGGTTGATGAAGGCGGCGCGATCGTCGTCGTTGAGGGTGTTGTAGCTGCGCGTGCCGATGGTTTCGCGGAACTGGCGCGCGTAGCGCATGCTCTCGTTGTCAAAGAAGTCGGGCAGCGCTGCGCGCGGCACTGGCTTGCCGTTCACCGTGAGTTGCTTGTTCTGGTAGGCCACCTCGTCGCCCGGAACGCCGATCACCCGCTTGATGTAGTCCAGGCTGGGCTGTGGCGGGTAGCGAAACACCATCACGTCGCCGCGCTGAGGGCTGTGGTTGTCGATCAGCTTGGTGTTGAACACCGGCAGGCGCACGCCGTAGTGGAATTTGTTGACCAGAATGAGGTCCCCCACGCGCAGCGTGGGGATCATGGAGCCGGACGGGATCTTGAACGGTTCGTACAGAAACGAGCGCAGCACGAACACCGCGAGAATCACCGGAAACAAACCCGCGGTCCAGTCCAGCCACCAGGGCTGCGCGAGCAGTTTCTGGCGGGCCGTGTCCACGTCACCTTCAATGTGGGTGAAGCCTTGCTTGAGCAGGGCTGCCTTGCGCACGTTGTGCTCCTCCAGCAACTGCTGTGCGGCGCGCCGGCGCTGGGGCAGGAACACCAGTTTTTCGGCGATCCAGTACACGGCGGTCACGATGGTGGCCAACATCAGGAGCACCGCGAAGTTGCCTTCGAGCAAGCCGGTGTACCAGGCGCCGGCGTAAGCGGCCAGCGCCGCCAGGATCACGGCAGTGACCGTTCCCATGACCGCCTGCATCAGTCCTGCACCTGCAAAATCGCGAGGAACGCCTCTTGGGGCACTTCGACTGAGCCGATCTGTTTCATGCGCTTCTTGCCTGCTTTCTGTTTTTCGAGAAGTTTTCGTTTGCGCGAAATGTCGCCACCGTAGCATTTTGCCAGCACGTTCTTGCGCAGCGCCTTGATGGTTTCGCGGGCAATCACGTTGCCGCCGATGGCGGCCTGAATGGCCACATCGAACATCTGGCGGCTGATGATCTCACGCATCTTGGCCACCACCGCGCGGCCGCGGTACTGCGACTGCGTGCGGTGCACGATGATGGACAAGGCGTCGACCTTCTCGCCGTTGAGCAGGATGTCGACCTTCACCACATCGGATGCGCGGTACTCCTTGAATTCGTAGTCCATGGACGCGTAGCCACGGCTCACCGACTTCAGCTTGTCGAAGAAGTCGAGCACGATTTCGCCCAGCGGCATGTCGTAGGTCAGCATGACCTGCTTGCCGTGGTAGGCCATGTTGAGCTGCAAGCCACGCTTCTGGTTGGCCAGCGTCATCACAGCGCCGACGTACTCCTGCGGCATGTAGAGATGCACCGTGACGATGGGCTCGCGGATCTCTTCGAGTCGACCCTGGTCGGGCATCTTGGACGGGTTCTCGACCATCATGACCTCGCCGTCGGGCTTGACCACCTGATACACCACACTGGGCGCGGTGGTGATGAGGTCCTGGTCGAACTCGCGCTCCAGTCGCTCCTGCACGATCTCCATGTGCAACAAGCCCAGGAAGCCGCAGCGGAAGCCGAAGCCCAACGCCTGCGACACCTCGGGCTCGTAGTGCAGCGAGGCGTCGTTGAGTTTGAGTTTTTCCAGCGCGTCGCGCAGGCCGTCGTATTGGTTGGCCTCCGTGGGATAGAGGCCGGCAAACACCTGGGGCTGCACTTCCTTGAAGCCCGGCAGGGCTTCGGCGGCAGGACCGGCATTGTTGGGCAGCTTTTTCTCCAGCGTGATGGTGTCACCCACCTTGGCCGCTTGCAGTTCCTTGATGCCGGCGATGATGAAGCCCACCTCTCCGGCCTCCAACGATTCACGGGATTCGTTCGCTGGCGTGAAGACGCCCAGGTTGTCAGCGTTGTAGACCGTGTTGGTCGCCATCATCTTGAAGCGCTCGCCCTTGAGCAGGCGGCCGTCCACCACGCGCACCAGCATCACCACACCCACATAGGCGTCGTACCAGCTGTCCACGATCATGGCGCGCAGTGGCGCATCGGGACTGCCCTTGGGCGACGGGATACGCGCGACCACCGCTTCCAGAATGTCTTCCACGCCCATGCCGGTCTTGGCCGAACACGGAATGGCGTCGGTGGCGTCGATGCCGATCACATCCTCGATCTCGCTCTTGGCGTTCTCTGGATCGGCGTTGGGCAGGTCCATCTTGTTGAGCACCGGGACCACTTCCACGCCGAGGTCGAGCGCGGTGTAGCAGTTCGCCACCGTCTGCGCTTCCACACCCTGGCTGGCGTCCACCACGAGCAAGGCACCTTCGCAAGCAGACAACGAGCGCGACACCTCATAAGAGAAGTCGACGTGCCCGGGCGTGTCGATCAGATTGAGGTTGTAGACCTTGCCATCGCGCGCCTTGTACTTCAGTGCGGCGGTTTGCGCCTTGATGGTGATGCCGCGCTCTTTCTCGATGTCCATCGAGTCGAGTACCTGCTCGCTCATCTCGCGATCGGTCAAGCCACCGCACAGAGAGATGATGCGATCAGCGAGCGTGGACTTGCCATGGTCAATATGCGCGATGATCGAAAAATTGCGGATGTGATTCATCAAGAAGACGGCTCGGACACAGGAAAAACCGCAGGTTCACAAGGAACGCGCGGCCATAAAAAAGGGCGCGTCAGCTGCTGACGCGCCCGTAACCAACAATCAATGGCAACTGCGATAGTTGGGGTTTCATTGTAGGCAAAAAGCCCGGAATGCACACCACAGAACCACCGCATTTGCCTTGTCGCAGCGCAGCAACAGCCAAGTTATACACAGATCATCCACAGCATTTTTGAACAACCTGTGAGACGACTGTGGATGACCTGGGGGCTTCTTCGGGCACTCCCACATCGTGGGTTGAAGGAGCTTGTCGTCACGGGAATCTGTTCAGAATGGGCGCCATTTTAGCGAATTCGGTCATGAGATCCGCAATGGTCGTGAGCAATCACTAACAAAATACCGGTCATCGCCACCTGAGGATCAGGAAAACCCGGTGTGGCGAATAGGCCACCCCCATGAAAAAACCCCCAATCCCAATCGAGACGGGGGGTTATTGGCCCAAAACGCGGCTCAGCGTGGTGCGCGGATCACCGCATATTGCGCCCACTCTCCGCGGCGGAACAACACGTTGATGGGGCGTGTCTTGTCGACTTTGCCCAGTGCGGCTTCGACGTCCTTGACGCTGGCGGTCTCGGCGTTGGCGATGGCCACGATCACGTCGCCCTCGCGCAGACCCGCACGGGCGGCCGGGCCTTCGGCCGACGCAACGCGTACACCGCCCTTGAGGTTGAGCTCCTTCTTTTCCGCAGCGGTCAACTCAGCCAGACTCAACCCCAATGTCTGCAGCACATTGCTCGACTGCGCCTTGGGCGGCTCGGGCGTCGTGGTGCGGGCGGCAGAGCGCTCGGGCTCGAGCTCCGCCACGGTGATCGCCAGTTCGCGCTGGCTGCCCCGACGAAACACCGTCATGCTGCTCTTGTTGCCAGGTTTGGTGTTGCTGACCAAGCGAGGCAGATCGATCGACTTGTCGATCTCCTTGCCATCGAACTTCAGGATGATGTCGCCCGGCTCCACGCCGGCCTTGGCGGCTGGGGAGTTCGGCTCCACACCACGCACCAGCGCGCCCTTGGGTTGGCCCAGCCCGATCGACTCGGCCACGTCCTTGCTGACCTGATCGATCTGCACGCCGATGCGCCCACGCGTCACGCGGCCCGTGGCGCGGAGCTGGTCCGACACGCGCACCGCTTCATCGATCGGGATCGCGAACGAAATACCCTGGAAGCCACCCGAGCGCGAATAGATCTGGCTGTTGATGCCCACCACCTCGCCACGCATGTTGATGAGTGGCCCCCCCGAGTTGCCCGGATTGATGGCCACGTCGGTCTGGATGAAAGGCAGGAAGTCGCCGGTGTCGCGCTGCTTGGCGCTCACGATGCCGGCGGTCACGGAGTTCTCCAGGCCAAACGGCGAGCCGATCGCCATGACCCACTCGCCCACCCGCAGGCGATTGATGTCGCCGATCTTCACGGCCGTCAATCCGGTCACGTCAATCTTGACCACGGCCACATCGGTGCGTTTGTCCGCGCCCACCAGCTTGGCCTTGAATTCGCGCTTGTCCGGCAAGGTGACGATGAGTTCGTCGGCGCCCTCGACCACGTGCGCGTTGGTCATGATGAGGCCGTCGGCGCTCAGAATGAAACCGGACCCGACGCCACGAGGCTGCGCTTCTTCGGAGGGCGCGCGGTCGGGGCGCGGGCTGCGCGGTGTCATGCCGGGCGGAATCGGGATGCCAAAGCGCTTGAAGAACTCGAGCATCTGCTCGTCGGGGCTTGTACCGCCAGTGCCGTCCCGGCTGGCACGCTCCAGCGTGCGGATGTTGACCACCGAAGGGCCGACCACGTCCACCAGATCGGTGAAGTCGGGCAAGCCGCGCACACTGGCCGCCGGCGGGACGGTCGGCACGACCTGGGCCCCGGCGGGTGAATGCAGCATGAAGCCAGCACCGCCGACAGCGACCAGCAAGGCCATCAGCGGGGTTCGGACAGAGCGGATGTGCGCCATGTGGATCCTTTACACAAATACAGATGCTGGAAAGCAAGCGCGCCGCTGGCGTGACGCCCTCACGGGCGCGTTCGCTCCAGCGACAGGGCAAAACGGCGCAGGGTAGCGGGAGGCACCTCCCCCAGTACGGTCAGCCAATGGTCGCCCACGCGGCGGTTGACCGAGTGCGTCGCACCCACCACCGCCGACGATTCCGCTGTGTGGCGCTGCGGATCAAAAGGCTCGACGAACAGCGAGACCGAAGCCAGGCCATCGGAGAACACCCATTGCATGGGCGCCGTGCCCGGGCTCTGCGCAGCGGCTCCGGCGACCTCACGCGTGTGACAGCTCATGGGCGTGAAGCCCGGGACGGGCTCGCTCAAGCGCCACCCCTCCGCTTCGGCCGTCGTCTTCTTCAGAACCGGCTTGTGCACGTCGTAGCCCCGCGTGTCTTTCATGAGCCGCTTGAGCTTGTCCATGCTGACCGGCGCGTCCATCTGCAATTCGGAGAACGCCACCTGCTCCAGCACGGCGCCCTGTCCACCGAGGGTCTGCAGCTTCACCACTAGACCGGATTGCTGCTCCGACCAGATGCGGTAACCAAAACGGAGATCGTCGCGCGGCAGGAGTTCCACCATGTCGGCCAGATGGCCCGCCACCCGCTGCGCACCGATCTCGCGCACGCTGTAGAACTGCGCAATCTGGTTGCCGGGCTTGCCGAGAAACTCCGGGAACATGCCCAACGACTCCCGCTTTTCCACGAACGCGGTTTTTGATTCGGGCACGAAGGTGATGACCTCCTTGTTGCGGCGAATCGTGGTCCGGGGCGTCCCCGTGAGTGTGTCGATGCGCTCCATCTGCTGCGAGCCGTCGCACACATGCCAGATCTTCGAAGCCGACATGGCCGCCCCCGCCGATACCACCAGTGTGCCAACGTAGGCGCGCCGTTGCGAGGCCTCGTGCAAACGCGTGAGCCACTCGTTGACACTGCGTGTCTGGTCCGTTGCTGCGGGGGTGCTCTGCTGCCCATGCACGGGAATCATGAATCCCGAAGCCAGCGCGACCAGCGCCGCCGCACTCCAGCGCCGAATACCCGGCCGCTCACGCAACGGAAGGTGCCGC
Organism: Hydrogenophaga sp. 2FB; assembly: GCF_005503365.1. Lineage (GTDB taxonomy): Bacteria > Pseudomonadota > Gammaproteobacteria > Burkholderiales > Burkholderiaceae_C > Hydrogenophaga. The sequence goes on along the minus strand of NZ_SCML01000030.1, from coordinate 22,758 downwards.
AATGCCGAGCGGACATCGGAGTGGCGAAAGGACAGGGGCAAGGCAAACGTCATGGATTCTCAACGTCCTGCGGCGTCGTAGGTGGCACTGCGAATGAATCCCGTGGGCATCTGCAGCGCAGACATACCGCCATTCTGGCGATGCTCGGCCAACAGTTCCTCGAGGCGGGCGTCTCGGATCAAGGGCCCTTGCCCCGTGTTCACCACCACCGTGGTGGACGGCGGCACTGACGACGCTGTCGCGGCGGCAGGGGCAGGCGCTGCCGCCAGTTGCGGGGCGGCGGCGCCAGAACCCGAAGGCGCACCACTCAAGACCGTCCAGCTGATCGCCATCACCGCCGCCAGCGAAGCCAGGCCCGCCACAAGCTGCCAACGGAAGACCGCATCGTTTGCGGCAGGCTCGCGCGCAGGCACCGAGTGTGCTGCGGGCAGCATGACCGGCATCGCTTCGGATCGGAGTCGCGCGCGCACGCCGGAGAGGAAATCGCTGGGCGCTTGTGCAACGCTGGCCGCTGCGCTGTCGCCACGCAGCACGTCACCGATCACCTGGTAGCTGTGCCATTTCACAAGCACTTCCGCAGTGTCGGTTTCCGACGCAAACCATGCTGCAAGCTGCTCGTCGTCGGCCTCGCCGTCCACCAATGCGGACAACACATGCTCCGGCGAACGACTGCCAGCGTCTTCCTGAGACTGAGGATTCAAACTGACTTGTACGGCATTCATGATGACTTCCTGAACTTCCCAAATTCACTGGGCCAGTGGCGGCCATTGTGCGTGGCGCGCCCTGCCTCTCCTACCAGCGTTTACCTGTCTGGCGCTCGAGCATCGGTTTGATGCGCCCCGAAATGGCCTCACGCGCCCGGAATATCCGGGAACGCACGGTGCCGATAGGACATTCCAGTGCGGTAGCGATTTCTTCGTAGCTCATGCCCTCGATTTCTCGCAGGGTGATCGCCATGCGCAACTCTTCGGGCAGCGCATCCATGGCGGCATTGACCGCCTGGGCGATTTCCTTGCTGGCCAATACCGCCTCGGGCGTCTCGGAATCAGCCGCTCCAGAATTTAGTTCGCGTTCTGGCGCGGAAGTTTCATCGTCGTCCCCGGATTTCATTTGCGACTGGAAAACCAGCGGATCGCGCTTGAGCTCCAGGAGCTGCTTCTTGGCCGTGTTGACCGCAATGCGGTACAGCCAGGTGTAGAACTGGGCATCGCCACGGAACTGGGCAAGTGCGCGGTAGGCACGAATGAAGGTTTCCTGGGCGATGTCCTGCACCAGGTCCGCGTCGCGCACCATGCGCCCGATCAGGCGCTCCACCCGGCGCTGGTACTTCACGACCAGCATTTCGAACGCGCGCTGCTCCCCCGCGAGCGTGCGCTGCACCAGCATGACGTCGCTGTCGGGCGGCTGAGGAGCGGTGTGGTCTTCGGGTGTCATGCGCGCGGAAATATAACCCAGGGGTTTGTGGTCTTCAGGTATGGGCCACCAGCGCACGGCGCAAGTCACGCCAGCGCACGGGGTCACGAACCCGTTCCACCCAGACCCAGCGCGTGAGCGCGTCGGCGCTGTGGAGACACAACAGGACATGGTTTTGCAGATCGATCATGCTCTCCACCCGCTGCAACGGGGTCCCTTCGGGAGACGACGCGCTGCGCCACAACCAGGCCCCGGGCTTTGCGTCCTTTTGCGTCGGGGCAGCCACATCCCATCGCAACTGCCCCACCGGCGAGCGCCACCAGCTCCACGCGGCGAAGGCCAGCCACAGCAACCACGCGACGGCGCCCAACCAGCCTGGCCAGACACGGCGCGGCTCAACGCCGGCCATCCACACGCCAAGCACCGCAGCACCCGACACGGCCAGCACCATCAACACCCACGCGTAAAAACGGCAACGCCCCACCGGGTATGTCACCGACGGGGCGCTGGTCATGCGAATCGAAAAGGTTGATCAGAGCAGCGATGCGTTCAGACGCGCCGGAACACCAGCGTGCCGTTGGTCCCGCCGAAGCCGAAATTGTTCTTCACGGCCACGTCGATCTTCAGGTCCCGTGCGGTATTGGCACAGTAGTCCAGATCACACTCCGGGTCCTGGTTGAAGATGTTGATGGTCGGCGGCACCTTCTGGTGGTGGAGCGACAGCACGGTGAACACCGATTCGATGCCTCCCGCACCCCCCAGCAAGTGGCCCGTCATCGATTTCGTCGAACTGACCACCATCTTCTTGGCATGGTCGCCCAGCGCGGCTTTGATGGCGTTCGTTTCGTTGATGTCACCCAGCGGCGTGGAGGTGCCGTGCGCGTTCAGGTAGTCCACCTGGTCCGCGTTGACACCCGCATTGCGCATCGCGCTCACCATGGCTCGGCGAGGGCCGTCCATGTTCGGCGCCGTCATGTGACCGGCGTCGGCACTCATGCCAAAGCCACCCAACTCTGCGTAGATCTTCGCGCCGCGTGCCTTGGCGTGTTCGTACTCTTCCAGCACCATGACGCCCGCACCTTCTCCCAGAACGAAACCGTCCCGGTCCTTGTCCCAGGGACGCGATGCCGTCTTCGGATCGTCGTTGCGGGTCGACAGGGCGCGCATCGCGGCAAAGCCGCCGATGCCCAGAGGCGACACCGTGGCTTCGGAGCCCCCCGCGATCATCACGTCGGCATCGCCGTACTCGATCATGCGACCCGCCTCACCAATGCAGTGAAGGCCGGTGGTGCAGGCCGTGACGATGGCGATGTTCGGGCCCTTGAACCCGAACTTCATCGACACATGGCCCGAGATCATGTTGATGATCGAAGCCGGCACGAAGAACGGCGTGATGCGCCGCGGCCCCCGATTGGTCAACTCGGTGTGCGTCTCCTCGATCAGCGGCAAGCCGCCAATGCCGGAGCCGATCACGCAACCGATGCGGGTTGCCTGCTCGTCGCCCAATTGGTCGCCCACGGGAAGCCCCGAGTCTGCGACCGCCTGCATGGCAGCGGCTACGCCGAAATGGATGAAGGTATCCATCGTCCGCGCTTCTTTGGCGGTGAGGTACTCATCCAGGTTGAACCCTTTGACCTCTCCCGCAAACTTGCAGGCGAAGTTCGATGCGTCGAACCTCGTGATGAAATCAATACCGGACTGTCCGGCCAGGAGGTTGGCCCAGGAATCCGCCACCGTGTTGCCCACGGGGCTGATGCAACCCAGGCCGGTCACGACGACACGGCGACGGCTCATCGGGGCTTCAGGCTTTCTGGTTGGCCATCGCGTAGTCGATGGCTTTCTGGACCGTGGTGATCTTTTCGGCTTCCTCGTCGGGGATCTCGATACCGAACTCGTCTTCCAGTGCCATCACCAGTTCAACCGTGTCCAGCGAATCGGCACCCAGGTCGGCCACAAAGGCCTTTTCGTTCGTGACCTGCCCCTCTTCCACACCGAGTTGTTCGGCAATGATTTTCTTAACGCGTGCTTCGATATCGCTCATAGGTCCCTCTGAGGGTGGTTGAAATACAGTCCGCCATTTTAGCCGTGCCGGGGTGAATGCCCTCCAGACGGCCCGCCGGGCGGCTGACGCGGCGCAAAAATCGAAAATGCCTGCGGATTCAGGACATGAACATGCCGCCGTTGACGTGCAATTCCTGTCCCGTCACATAGGCCGCCTGCGGGCTGGCCAGATAGGCCACGGCGTGTGCAATGTCCGCGGGTTTGCCCAGATGGCCCAACGGAATCTGCCCCAGCAATGCTTTTTGCTGTTCTTCGGGCAACGCAGCCGTCATGTCGGTTTCGATGAAGCCGGGAGCGACGCAGTTCACCGTGATGCTGCGGCTGCCGAGCTCGCGCGCCAACGCGCGCGTCATGCCGGCCACGCCGGCCTTGGCGGCCGCATAGTTGGCCTGTCCCGCATTGCCCGAAGCACCCACCACACTGGTGATGCTGATGATGCGACCATAGCGCTGCTTCATCATCGGGCGGATGGCTGCACGGCTCATGCGGAACACGGCCTTGAGGTTGGTGTCGAGCACCGCATCCCAATCGCCGTCTTTCAAACGCATGGCCAACATGTCGCGCGTGATGCCGGCGTTGTTTACCAGCACCTGCAGCCCTCCGTGGGTCTTGACGATCTCGTCGATCAAAGCCTCTGCGGCGGCCGCGTCGTTCACATCCAGCTTCGCACCACGGCAACCACCGACCGCACCGGGCACCGCAGCCAGCGCAGCGCCAATCTTGGCCGCGCCGTCATCACTGGTGGCGGTGCCGATCACCGTCAGGCCACGGGCTGCCAATTCCGTTGCGATGGCCGCGCCAATGCCGCGCGAGGCGCCAGTCACCAAGGCCACCTGGCCCGCAAATTTGATTTCAGACATGGTTTCTCCAAGCGTCAGGCCAGCAGGGCCTTGACCTCTGCGAGTGTCGCAGGATCGAACAGTGCCGCACCGGTCAGCGTCGGGTCCACGCGCTTGACCATCGCGGTCAGCACCTTGCGCGGACCACACTCGACCACCGTATCGATGCCACGGGCCTTGATCGCGCCCACACACTCTACCCAGCGCACGGGCCCGAAGGCCTGGCGGTACAAGGCATCACGGATGCGGTCCGGGTCGGACTCGACCGCCACATCGATGTTGTTGACCACCGGAATCTGCGGTGCAAGGAACACAGTGGCAGCGAGTTTTTCCTTGAGCTTTTCCGCCGCGGGCTTCATCAGACTCGAATGGAAAGGCGCTGAAACCGGCAAAGGCAGCGTCCGCTTGGCGCCCTGCGCCTTCAGCACTTCACACGCCTTGTCGACGGCAGCCTTGCTGCCGGCAATCACGGTTTGCACGGGGTCGTTGTAGTTCACCGCCTCCACCACCTCGGCACTGCCCGGCCCGAAGCTCGCCTGGGCCTCTTTGCATCCGGCCGCCACGGCATCGGCACTGAGTCCCAGTACCGCGGCCATCGCACCCGTTCCCGCGGGCACGGCATCCTGCATGGCCTGCGCACGGAAGCGCACCAGTGGAACGGCCTGCGCCAGCGTCAGAGTGCCTGCCGCCACCAGCGCGGAATATTCGCCCAGCGAATGCCCTGCGACAGCCGCCGGCAAGGCGCCGCCCTCCGAACGCCAGACGCGCCACGCGGCGATGCCCGCTACCAGCATCACCGGCTGGGTGTTGACGGTCATGGCCAGCACGTCAGCCGGTCCTTCGTGGATCAGCTTGCCGATGTCTTCGCCCATGGCGTCCGAGGATTCCTTCAGCGTCTCCACCACAGCGGGGTGATCGGCCCATGCATCGAGCATGCCCACGGCTTGAGAACCCTGGCCAGGGAACACAAAAGCAAAATTCTTCATGAGGTATCTGTTTCTGAGAAGAGTGGAGGCGCACCAGCGCCGGATCAGAAATCCAGCAGCACCGAGCCCCAGGTAAATCCACCGCCCACGCCTTCCAGCATCAGCGTGTCGCCACGCTTCACTTTGCCTTGGCGCACCGCGTGATCCAGTGCAAGCGGGATCGATGCGGCCGAGGTGTTGCCGTGCTCATCCACGGTGACCACCACCTTGTCCTGAGGCAGTTTGAGCTTGCGGGCCGTGCTCAGCATGATGCGGATGTTGGCCTGGTGCGGAATCAACCAATCGATGTCCTCGGTGGTCTTGCCCGCCTTTGCCAGCACGGTGCGGGCGGTGTCTTCCAGCACGCCCACCGCCAGCTTGAACACGGCCTGTCCATCCATCTTGAGCAGCGGATCGCCCAGGATCTGGCCGCCCGACACGTGACCCGGCACACACAGGATGCCCGTATGTTTGCCGTCGGCGTGGATGTCAGTGGCCAGGATGCCGGGGGTGTCGGACGCTTCCAGCACGACGGCACCAGCACCGTCGCCAAACAGCACGCAGGTGGTGCGGTCGTTGAAGTCGAGCAGGCGGCTGAAGATTTCGGAACCCACCACCAGCGCCTTGCTTGCGGTGCCCGAGCGTATGAGCGAATCCGCCACGGTCAGTGCATAGATGAATCCGCTGCAGACCGCCTGCACGTCGAACACCGGACAACCCGCAATGCCCAGCTTGTGCTGCAGGATCGCGGCCGTCGACGGAAACACCATGTCGGGCGTGGATGTGGCGACGATGATCAGATCGATCTCGCTGGCCGCGGCGCCCGCGGCCTCCAACGCCTTGCGGCAGGCATCGGCGGCCAGGTCGCTGGCGTACACGCCATCGGCCACAAAATGGCGCGCACGAATGCCCGTGCGCTCGACGATCCATTCGTCGCTGGTCTCCACACCGCGGGGGGCCAGCATGGCCACCATGTCGGCATTGGTCAGACGCTGGGGCGGCAGGCAACTGCCGGTGCCGGTGATGCGGGCGTAGCGTGTCATGCGAAGCGAATCGAAATTTCAGTGGGTCGGGGCGCTGTTCAACTCGCCCGGCAGCGATTCCGGCGAGTTCAGCAACTTGGCATGGGCAATGCGCTCTCGCACGTTGTCCAGCAATTGGTTGTGTGCCGCATCATAAGCGCGGGCAAGCGCCTGTTCGAAAGCAAACGCGTCGGCAGATCCATGGCTCTTGAACACCAGGCCTTGCAGGCCCAACAGCGCCGCGCCGTTGTACCGACGATGGTCCACACGGTTTTTAAACGCTTTTAGCACTGGATAAGCGCAAATGGCGCCTATTTTTCGGAAAATATTCTTGGAAAACTCTTCCCGAATGAAGCCGCTGATCATCGACGCCAAGCCTTCGCTGGCCTTGAGAGCCACGTTGCCGACAAAACCATCGCAGACAACGATGTCGGTCGTGCCCTTGAAAATGTCGTCACCTTCAATGTTTCCAAAAAAATTCAGATCACCGGCGTTGGAAGCATTTCGCAACAGGATGCCCGCTTTTTTGATGACTTCGCTGCCCTTGATAACTTCTTCACCGACATTGAGCAAGCCAACGGAGGGGGATTTTTGCCCTGAGGCCGCGGCCACCAAGGCAGAGCCCATCACGGCGAACTGAAGCAAGTGTTCGGCGGAACAATCGACGTTGGCGCCCAAGTCCAGCACGGTGGTCGCACCGCCTTTGGCGTTGGGCATCTGGGTGGCAATCGCTGGGCGATCAATGCCGTCCATGGTCTTGAGCACATAGCGGGCGATGGCCATCAGCGCACCGGTGTTGCCCGCCGAGACGGCGGCCTGGGCCGCGCCATCCTTGACCTGATTGATGGCGACGCGCATGGAGGAGTCTTTTTTGCGCCTCAACGCAACCTCCACCGGGTCCTCCATGGTGACGACCTCGGTCGCCGGCACCACACTGCAACGCGCATGCTTGAGCAGTTGAGGCCAGGCGCCAAACACCTCAGGCTGGCCAACCAGCAGCAATTTCGCCTGAGGGTGGCTGGACAGGAAGGCGGTACACGCAGGCACGGTGACCGCCGGCCCGACATCGCCTCCCATGCAATCCACAGCGATGGTGATCATGACAACACCCCGGATCGGGCGCCGAACGCACCCCAAGAATAAAAAAAGCCCGCATGCAGCATGCGGGCCTGGTCCTTCATGGCCAACCGGACCCCGTTCGCGACACCGCGGCGAGGCCCCTGGCAACCCGGCATTAGGCTTCGGACTTGTTTTTCAGCACTTGGCGGCCACGGTAGAAGCCATTGGGGCTGATGTGGTGGCGCAGGTGGGTTTCACCGGTGGTGGGTTCCACGGCGATGCCGGGCACGTTCAGCGCGTTGTGCGAACGGTGCATGCCACGCTTGGAAGGGGACTTTTTGTTTTGCTGAACAGCCATGGTGGGCTCCTGAAATCGGTAAGGGTCAAACGGAGTGGCAAAAACGGAGCACTGATGCAACCCCGCTCAACCGGTTTGTGCGCCTGACCAGAGCACATCGACAACGATGCAAATGGGTGTTGGCGCAAAGCCAAGCATTATAGCCCGAACGGCCTGGCATCGCTCAATCTACTTTTTCAGCCGGGCCAATGCCGCGAACGGGTTCTTGCGGACCTCGGTATCGCCCGCATCCACCTCGGGGTCGGTGGCCTGCATGGGCACCTGTACCGGGCAGACCTCGTGCATGGGCACAAGCGGCAGCTCCATCAGCAACTCGTCTTCCAGCACGTCGTGCAGGCGGGGTCGGGGTTCGAGGGCCAGCAGATCTTCTTCGCAATCGTCGTCTTCGGCGGCAGCGGCGGCCTCGTCTGCCACGAAGCGGAACCAGCGATCCACCGTCAGACCGGTATCCACCACACCCAGGCAACGCTGACAGGTCAGAGGCACATGGGTGTCGGCCTCAAGGTGCAACCACACCGCCGGAGCACCGCCCGATGCGGCCGGCCGCATCTCACCTTGCGCCTGCCAATGCACCGAGGCAGGCGCGCCATCAGCCGGCGCCGCCTCGGCATACAGCCGCTCGAACGCGGGCAGCGGCACCTCGGCCTCCAGGCGGGCGCCCGCCAGGGCGAAGGCGCGCACATCCAGCCGATCCGGGTTCCAGGCTGTCTTGGGGTTCGTTTTGGAGGGTAGGGACATAGTATTTCTACTATATCCCCCCCGAAGAACCGTACGTGCGCCTTTCAACGCATACGGCTCATGCACGACCACTGCTTCCACGGGGTCGGCGAGCTGCATAGCTCTACCCCATTTACTTCAGATTAAAGTCCCCGTGCTGGGACCGGCTTGGCTACCTCCAAACCTAGGGCGTGGATACGCCGGTGACACCATGGGTGTAGCAACACACGATTCTGTAGGCTGTCCGTGCCACCCAACCGTACTGGGACGATGTGGTGGTTGTCGAGCCCGCTATCTTCGTGGTCCATCTCTGTTCCACAGTGCGCACATTTGCCGTTCTGGTTCATCCACAGTTCCAGCCGCTGTCCGCTCCAGATGGCTTGCACCATTCTGTCGCGTTTGAGGCGTTCTCCGTAGGCTTCCCATGCAGGGTCAAAGGGGTTGTACTCCCCCTTGACCTTCTTGTGGCGGACAATTTTCGTGTCCGCGAGAAGGTACAGCCGCAGCCGCATTTCCTCGTTCCATCTGTTTAGTGCTGTGGCCTCAAATTCCCAGCGACCCGAGTCGTGATTCCAGTAGTGCTGAAATACTTTGCCTCGTGTCCACCGGGGGTGGCGGCGCATCCCCCATCGCCACAACCTCCAGAGAATCTGGTGGTCGAGCTTGGAGAACGTCGCCTTGGCCACTGCACCTTGATGGTATCGAGCCCAGCCCCGAAGGATTGGGTTTAGCTTCGCGATGAGTACCTTCTTTGGTGTCGAGAGGTGTTGTGCAATGACGTCCCTGACCTTGCCATAGAACGCTTTCACGTTCTTCTGGCTTGGCTTGATGAGCAGTTTCTCCGAGTACTTTCGGAAATTCCACCCGAGGAAGTCAAACCCTTCGTCGATATGCACGATGCGTGTCTTCCCCGCGTGCAGTTGCAATCCTCGCTCGCGCAAGAATGCTTCCACCCACGGTCGGACCACGGTTTCAAGCACCTCTTTCGAGTCGCCCGTCACCACGAAGTCATCGGCATACCGCACCAAGTTGACCTTGGTTTTTCTGGCTTTGGCGATTCCCATTTGGTTCTGCAAGAACCGCATGAGACCCGCTTCGAGCCCGTCCAGCGTCAGGTTCGCCAGCAGCGGCGAGATGATCCCCCCTTGGGGCGTTCCCGCTTCCGTTTTCTGGAGCTGCTGTTTGTCCACCACTCCGCAGCGCAACCACTCCCCCAGCACCCGCTTGTTCATACGAACGTTGGCGAGCAACCAGTCGTGGTTGATGTTGTCGAAGAACCCCGTGATGTCCGCATCCAACACCCAGCGAGCCGAGGCTTTCTTGGCGAGGGACAGGAACAATTGCTGCCGCGCGTCGTGCGTGGACCGACCTTTTCTGAACCCATACGAGTTCGGGTCGGCATGACACTCTGCGGCGGGCTCCATGGCCAACAAGCACAGGGCTTGCATCGCACGGTCCCGCATGGTCGGGATGCCCAGGGGGCGTTCCTTTCCATCGGCCTTTGGTATCCAGACCCGCTTTAGCGGCAGGGCCCGGTATCCGTTGGCGCTCAATCGACTGACTGCGTTCCATTTCTTCTGCGGCGTATCCCAAAGTTCGCGGTCCACGCCACTGGTCCGCTTCCCTTGGTTCTCGGTAACTTTCCTGACCGCCAATGCCTTGGCTTGCCAGGATCGGGTCAGGCTCCGCTGAAGTCGTTTGACCCTGCGGAAATCCTTCGCCAGTTCTGCCTGCGCGATTCTCGATTGCGCTTTCCCTACGAAGTATTGAACAGCCTTCCAGTCAATGGAGTGCCACTCGCTCACCTCGTCCGGGGACGCAGCATCGAAATCGCTCTCGATGTAATCCATACCTTCTCCGGTTCGGTTAGGACCCGGTTGAAGGCACCCATCCCCGGAGGGACAGATGCCCTCCGGGTCGGTTGTTGAAAGACGCTCACGGCTCGCGCCGTCGCACCTGTTGCAAGTCAGCGGGCTTTCACCCCGGGGCAAATCTTGAACCCCTATGCCGCCCATTACAGACGACCATTCGCTTTTTGCAACTTCCTCTGCCCGCTACACCATGGCCCTCGCTTGCGCTTGGGTTGCCACGACCCGGGTGGGCTGTGGCGGTGCGTCGGGTTTACCTCGTTTCCCAAGATGCCCTGGCGGTCGGCAGACCGACAGATGGGGTTAGGGACTCACTATCCGCCGGATGCTAGGTGTGGAACGAGTCGAGTTGTATGACACCCGACTCCCAGCATCGTGCCTTTTGGCCGCAGCTCCCCATCCCTAGGGATGAGACACAAGCGTAAGCTGACTACTGCTCGCGACGGTTCAGACGTGAGTTCACATTACGTTTCCCATACCCTTTTCCTCGACATCCTCCTTCTGACTTGCTTCGAAGGTCGGCCCCGCTCACGCGTGACCTGTGTGCCTTGCGGCGCAGGATGTTTTACCCGCAGCTTCACACCCCCGGATTACTCCAGACGCATGTGCGGACGAGGACGCGTCGTTCCAGACGCGGTTCGGTTGAGAACAAGACACCTTGAGCGGTGCCGCTCATAGATAGTTCTGCTGTTGGGCAAATTGCAACCGTTTGTAAAACGCGCGCAACTTAACCTCCGAGCAGAGATTTGTGTCTCTTTTCGGCTACGAATCAGGTCCCGGAGGAGCCCGATCGAACGTTCGGATGCCCTTGTGGGGGTCCGTCTGTTGCAGCCGAGAGAGGGCCTTTCGGCTGCACAAATTCGCCCCCATTTCAGAGGACGTTTCCCGTGTCCTCCATAGAGAAAACGGGCTATCGTTGTATGTCGTCGTGTAGACGACTATGAGGCGACTTCGAGTCGCACCATGCGGGCAGTGTAAAAGATTGCACCGAAAATACCGGGATGACACCAGCTTCCGACACGCTACCGCCGCCTTCCACGCGCGCACTCATCCTCGGCTCGACCTCGCGCTACCGCCACGAACTGCTTTCCCGGTTGGGGCTGCCATTCGAAGCCGTTGCGCCCCAGGTGGACGAAACCCCCCACCCCGGCGAGGCACCTGCCGCCCTGGCTTTGCGGCTGGCCATTGAGAAGGCGCGCAACGTGGCGCAACGCCACCCACAGGCGGTGGTGATCGGCAGTGACCAGGTGGCCGACCTGCACGGCGAGCCCCTGGGCAAGCCGGGCACCCATGAGCGCGCCGTTGCCCAGTTGCGGCGCATGCGGGGCCAAACGGTGGTTTTTCAGACGGCGTTGGCCGTGGTATGCCAGGCCACCGGGTTCGAGCAGCACGACATCGCCGCCGTTCGCGTGGTGTTTCGCGATCTGAGCGACGACGAAATCGAGCACTACCTCCGAAAGGAGCAGCCCTACGACTGCGCCGGCAGCGCCAAGAGCGAAGGCCTGGGCATTGCCTTGCTGGAGCGCATCGACAACGACGACCCCACCGCCCTGGTCGGCTTGCCGCTGATCCGCACCTGCCGCATGGTCCGCGCGGCTGGAGTGCAGATATTGTGAGCACCCACTCTGACAAGCGGGGAGCCCTCTATCTGGTGCCAACGCCGCTGGATTTCGGCATGGCGCAGGACACGCCCATGCCGCCTGGCGAGTGGTTGCCGGCCGAAACCATGGCGGTGACCAGCCGCCTCACGCACTGGATCACCGAAAACGCCAAAAGCACGCGCGCCTTCCTCAAGCGGGTGGAGGCGGTGTCCGGCTTGGCCGCGCCTCTGCAAGCGCAACAGATCGCCGAACTGCCGCGAGCGGCGCACAAGAAGGGCGACCACGCACCGCAAGCCGGCAACGACGCCGAAGCCCAGGCACTCCTGGCGCCCGCCTTGCTCGGGCACGACGTGGGCCTGGTCAGCGAAGCCGGCATGCCTGCCATCGCCGACCCGGGCAGCTCCATCGTGCGGGCTGCGCATGCGATGGGTTTGCGCGTGGTGCCGCTCACCGGCCCGATCTCGCTCATGTTGGCGCTGGCGGCCAGCGGGCTCAACGGGCAGAACTTCGCCTTCGTCGGCTACGTGCCGCAAGAAACCACCGAGCGGGCCAAGCGCCTGCGCGAGCTGGAGGCGGTGGCGCTGAAAACCGGGCAGACGCAGATGTTCATCGAAACGCCCTACCGCAACGTCGCCTTGCTGCAGGCGGCATTGCAAACGCTGCACCCGCACACACGCCTGGCGGTATGCAGCGCGCTCACGTTGCCGCAGCAGGTGTGCCGCAGCGGATTGGTCGGCGAGTGGAAGCGGGACAAGCGGCTGCAGGAGTCCCTCCCCCTGGACGCACCGAGCGTGTTCCTGCTCGGGCGTTAGAGGCAGAGGCGATCAGGAGGACAGCGCCAAGCGCTTGAGGTGGGCGCGCACCGAGCCGCTGAGTTCGGCATTGGCCAGCGCCAGGTCGATCGTGGCCTCGAGAAAGCCTTCCTTGCTGCCGCAGTCGTAGCGCTTGCCTTCGTAGCGGAAGGCCTGCACCTTTTCCTTGCCGATGAGGGCAGCGATGCCGTCGGTGAGCTGGATTTCGCCACCGGCGCCACGCGGCTGCTGGCGAATGCTCTCGAACACCGCGGGCGTGAGGATGTAGCGCCCCGCCACCGCCAGCGTCGACGGCGCCACATCGGGCGCGGGCTTCTCCACCATGGCAAACACCTCGGCCAGTGCCTGTGCTGCGCCGTGCACGTCCACGACGCCGTAACGGCGGGTTTCGGCGCGCGGCACATCCTGCACCGCGAGCACCGTGCCCGGGCTGGATTCGTAGGCCTGCACCATCTGTTGCAGCACGGTCGCGCCACCGGTTGCCTGGTCCTTGCCCATCATCAAATCGTCGGCCAGCAGCACCGCAAAAGGCTCGTCGCCCACCAGTCGCTCGGCGCACAGCACGGCATGGCCCAGCCCCAGCGCGCGCGGCTGGCGCACATAGACACAGTCCATGTCGTCGGGCTTGATCGAGTGCACCAGGTCCAGCAGCGCGCTCTTGCCCGCGGCCTCGAGCTCCATCTCCAGTTCGTAGGCGGTGTCGAAATGGTCTTCGATGGCGCGCTTGTGACGACCGGTCACAAAAATCATTTCGCGGATACCGGCCGCATAGGCCTCTTCCACGGCGTACTGCATCAGCGGCTTGTCCACCACCGGCAACATCTCTTTGGGGATGGCCTTGGTGGCGGGCAGAAAGCGGGTGCCGAGCCCTCCCACTGGGAACACGGCTTTTCGAATGGTCTTCATATGTGCGGTAACTCCGAAACAGCGAAGGTGAAACAGCTGTCCATAATAACGATCGCTTGTACGCAGCCGCTACACTGGGTCGCGCATCCCGCAACCATGTGTGACATGGCCTTCAACCCTTCTGCCCCTCTCGCATGAGCATCACTCCTGTCATCCTCTGCGGCGGATCTGGCACACGTCTGTGGCCATTGAGTCGTCAAAGTTTTCCGAAACAGTTTGTACCGCTCGTGGGCGACAAAAGCCTGCTGCAACTCACACTCGATCGCCTGGCCTGGTGCGACAACACCGTGATCTGCGTGGCGGCCGAAGACCACCGCTTTCTGGTGGCCGATGCCATCGAAGCGGAGCACGTCCCGGGGCAGGTGTTGCTGGAGCCAGCCGCGCGCAACACCGCGGCGGCCATGGCCCTGGCCGCGTTGCTGGCGCGCTCCGCCGCCAACGCCGATCCGCTGTTGCTGTTCTGCCCTTCGGACCACCACATCCCCGATGCGGCCGCGTTCGCCCAGACCGTCCGACAGGGTGTGCCCGCAGCCGAAGGCGGCGCCATCGTCACCTTTGGCGTGATGCCCAGCTTTCCCAGCAGCGCATACGGTTACATCCAGCAAGGCGATGACCGCAGCGATGGCAGCCGCAAGGTGGCCCGTTTCATCGAGAAGCCCGCGCCCGACGCCGCACAGGCGCTGCTGCTGCAGGGCAACGTGCTGTGGAATGCCGGCATCTTCCTGACCCGGGCCAGCACCTTGCTTGCAGCACTGAAGCAACACGCACCCGACATCCTGCAGTCTTGCGAAAAGGCCATGGCCACCCCCCAACAGGACACCGTCGGGCAGATCCATTTCGTGCGCCCGCAAGCCGAGTCCTTCCTCGCCTGCCGCTCCCAGAGCATCGACTACGCCGTGATGGAGCCGCACGACAACGTGGCGGTGGTGCCCTTCCAGGGCCAGTGGAGCGACGTGGGCAGCTGGAATGCCGTGGCCGAGCTCAGCGCCGCCGACGACGCTGGCAACCGCATCACGGGCCAAGGCCATGCCCTGAACGCGCGCAACACCTTCATTCACGCGCCGGGTCGCACCGTGGTGGCCCTGGGCACGCAGGATCTGTTGATCATCGACACGCCCGATGCCTTGCTGGTCGCCCAACGCGACCATGCCGAGCAAGTCAAAGACGTGGTCGCACACCTCTCGCAACGCAAGATTCCACAGGCCGCCATGCACCGCCGCGTGGCACGTCCCTGGGGTTGGTACGACAGCGTCGACATGGGCGAGCGTTTCCAGGTCAAGCGCATCGGCGTGAAGCCGGGCGCGTCGCTCAGCCTGCAAAAGCACCACCACCGCGCCGAGCACTGGATCATCGTCAAGGGCACGGCCGAGATCACGCGCGGCCAGGAGGTGTACCTGCTGTCCGAAAACCAGTCCACGTACATCCCTATTGGCGAGGTGCACCGCCTGCACAACCCCGGCAAGATGACGCTGGAGATGATCGAGGTGCAATCGGGCAGCTACCTCGGCGAAGACGACATCGTGCGACTGGAGGACGTGTACGGCCGCCAGTCCGACGCCACCCCGAAAAAGTGAGTTCGCAGCCATGAAAGTTCTGCTCACCGGCGGCGCCGGCTATATCGGAAGCCACACCGCCGTGGCGCTCATCGAAGCCGGGTTTGAGCCGGTGGTGCTGGACAACTTCGCCAACAGCCACCCGGTAGTGATGGAGCGGCTGGCGCAAATCACTGGCCGTGCGGTGCCGCTGGAACGCGGCGACGTACTCGACACGCCCTGGCTGGAAGACGTGTTGCGCCGCCACCGCCCCACCGGCGTGGTGCACTTCGCCGGTGACAAGGCGGTGGGCGAAAGCGTGGCGCTGCCCCTGAAGTACTTCCACAACAACATTGGCGGCGCGGTCAGCCTGCTGCGCGCCATGGAAACGCTGCACGCGGAAGACCCGGACAGGGCTCCCACGCTGGTGTTCTCCAGCAGCGCCACGGTGTACGGTGACCCTGCCACGGTGCCGATCACTGAGGACTTTCCGCGCAGTCACACGAATCCCTACGGTCACAGCAAGCTGGTGATCGAGGACATGCTCAGCGCACTTGTGGCGGCCCGCCCGGCGTGGCGCGTGGGCACGCTGCGGTACTTCAACCCGGTGGGCGCGCACCCCAGTGGCCTGATCGGCGAAGACCCGGCCGGCATTCCGAACAACCTCATGCCCTATGTGGCGCAGGTGGCCGTGGGCCAGCGCGAGCACCTCAATGTGTTCGGGGGCGATTACCCCACGCCCGACGGCACCGGTGTGCGCGACTACATCCATGTGCAAGACCTCGCCGCTGGCCACGTTGCCGCGATGAAGGCCCTGCTCGGGCGCGGTGAAAGCTTCACCGTGAACCTGGGCACCGGCCGGGGCCACAGCGTGCTGGAAGTGGTGCGGGCGTTCGAGCAGGCCAGCGGTCGCCCCGTGCCCTATCAGATCGCCGCCCGGCGGGCGGGGGATGTGGCCCAGTGCTGGGCCGATCCGGCGCTGGCCAGGCGCCTGCTCGGCTGGCAGGCGCAACGCACGCTGCAGGAAATGTGCACCGACGCCTGGCGCTGGCAGAGCGGCAACCCGAACGGCTATAGAAGCTGAGCGCCGCCGAAGGCGGCGCGGGGGTTACCTCAGAGATACACCAGCGGCGCGAGCGGCGTGGAACACGCCCTCACCCATACTCGCCCCGAAACGTTTGGCCAGGCGCAGGCCCACGTTTTCGCGCTGTGTGTAGTCCACGATTTCTTCGGCCTTGACGATTTCTCGCGCCACGTAGTCAAGGTTGCCCATGCCATCAGCCAGGCCCAGTTTCACGGCCTGCTGACCGTTCCACACCAGGCCGCTGAAGGTGTCGCCGTTTTCCTTCAAGCGATCGCCGCGGCCCTTCTTCACCACGTCGATGAACTGGGTGTGGATCTCGCCCAGCATCTGCTGCATGTAGGCGCGCTGGTTGTCGTCCAGCGGGCTGAAGGGATCGAGCATGCCCTTGTTGGCACCCGCGGTCATGAGGCGGCGTTCGACGCCGAGCTTTTCCATCAGGCCGGTGAACCCGAAGCCATCCATGAGCACGCCAATGCTGCCCACCAGACTGGCTTTGTCCACATAGATGTCGTCCGCCGCGGCGGCGATGTAGTAAGCCGCCGACGCGCAGGTTTCTTCGACCACCGCGTACACCTTCTTTTCGTGCAAACCCTTCAGGCGCGTGATCTCGTCGTTGATGATGCCGGCCTGCACCGGGCTGCCGCCTGGCGAGTTGATCAGCAGGACCACGGCCTGCGCGCCCTCGTCCTCGAACGCCGTGCGCAGCGAGGCCACCACGTTCTCGGCGCTGGCCTCGGCACCGCTGGCGATCTCGCCCTTGATGTCGACCACCGCGGTGTGCGGCGTGCTGACGGCCGCCGTGTTGTTGGTGGTGTAGACCAGCCAGACGATCGCGCCGATGAGGACCAGCCAGAACAGCCGGTTGAAGATCTTCCAGCGGCGCGCGGACTGCTGCTCGCGGATGGTCGCGAAAACGAGTTTTTCGATCGTGGCGCGCTCCCAGCCACGGTCGGGGTTGCTGGAACCGGGCAGGCCCAAGGGATCGTCGTTCATGGTGTCAAGCGTTCTCAGAATTCAAGAGGTTTGAGGTGGTATTGTGACCGCCAGTGGACCACCCCGTCGTGCTCCACCAGCTCGATCTTCACCAACCCACCTCGACACGGCCCGCCCCGGCACGCGCCGGTATCGGGGTCGTACACCGCGCCGTGCGTGGCGCAGAGCAACCAGCGGCCGCTGTCGTCGAAGAACTGGTCGGGCTGCCAGTCCATCTCCATGGCGACGTGGGCGCAGCGGTTCAGGTACGCGTGTGGCTGGCCCTGGTAGCGGATGGCGAAGGCGCGGCAGGTCTGGCCGGCATACACCACGTCGAACGACACGGCCCGCCCTCCGTCGACCAGGTCCTGGCTGTTGCACAGCGCGTAAACCGGATCGTCGGCGGGTGTGTTCATGACAGCTCAGGCGTTCAGGTTCAGCCAGTCGTGCAGCCCGCGCACCGAGTGCGCCACATGCAAGGGATTGAGCTCCGCAAACGTGGCCGGCTCGTGCGCGCCGTAGCTCACGCCCACGCTCGCGCAGCCCGCGTTGATGGCCATCTGCAGGTCGTGCGTGGTGTCGCCGATCATCAAGGTGCGCTCGGCCTGCACGCCGAATTCGCGCATCAGTTCGTGCAGCATGAGCGGGCTCGGTTTGCCCGCGGTTTCATCGGCCGTGCGCGAGCCATCGAACACGCCCTTCAACTCCACCGTGTCCAGCACCTCGTCCAGGCCCCTGCGGCTCTTGCCGGTGGCCACGGCCAGCCAGTGGTGGCGTTGCTTGAGTTCGGTCAGCATGGGCAGAACGCCCTCGAACAGGCTCAGGTCGTTCTGCGCTGCCGTGTAGTGGTGGCGGTAGCGCTGGCCCAGCAAGGGGTATTTCTCGCGCGGCACGTCCGGCGCAGCGTGCTCCAGGGCCTGCATGAGACCCATGCCGATCACGTAGGTGGCGGCTTCGCGCGTGGGCGGGTTGCCGCCCACGTCGATCACGGCCGCCTGGATGCAGCGCGCGATCAGCGCGGTGGAGTCGAACAGGGTGCCGTCCCAGTCGAAGGCGATCAGGTCGAATTGGCGCGGGCGCATGGGTCAGGCGGCTAGGGTTTGCGCGTGGTGGCGCAAGTGGTCTTCGATGAAGCTGGCGATGAAGTAATAGCCGTGGTCGTAGCCTTCATGCCGACGCAGCGTGAGCGCCTGGCCGGCCTGCGCGCACGCGGCTTCGAACAGGTGCGGGTGCAACTGCGTCGGCAGGAAGTTGTCGGCCAGACCCTGGTCGATCAGCAAGGGCGGTGCCTTGTGGCCGGCCTTCACGAGTTCCGTGGCGTCGTGCGCGGCCCAGGCCGCGCGGTCCGCGCCCAGATAGCCGGTGAAGGCTTTCTCGCCCCAGGGACATTGCATGGGCGCGGCGATGGGCGCGAAGGCCGAGACGCTCTGGTACAGCCCCGGGTGGCGCAAGGCCAGCGTGAGCGCGCCGTGCCCGCCCATGGAATGGCCGAACAGGCCGACGCGGTCAGCGCGCGCCGGGAACTGCGCGAGCACCAGCGCGCGCAGTTCCTTCGTGATCCAGCTTTCCATGCGGAAGTGCTTCGACCAGGGTCCCTGCGTCGCGTCCAGATAGAAGCCGGCGCCATAGCCGAAATCCCAGGCCGCGCTGGCACCCGCGATGCCGGTCTCGCGCGGGCTGGTGTCGGGCGTCACGAGCATGAGGCCGAGTTCGGCCGCCATCCGTTGCGCACCGGCCTTGATGGCAAAGGTTTCTTCGCTGCAGGTGAGGCCGGCCAGGTAGAAGAGCACCGGCACCGGACCCTTCGCGGCCTGTGCCGGCACGAACACGCCGAACTTCATCGGCAAACCGACCTCGGTCGAGGCGTGGCGGTAAAACCCCTGCACACCGCCGAAGCAGTGGTGCTCGCTAAGCGTTTCCAGGTTCATCAAAACTCCACAACAGCGCGGATGGATTCGCCGCGTTTCATGAGGGCAAAGCCTTCGTTGATATCGGCCAGCTTGAGCTTGTGCGTGATCAGGTCGTCGATGTTGATCTTGCCTTCCATGTACCAGTCCACGATCTTCGGCACATCGGTGCGGCCGCGCGCGCCACCGAAGGCCGAGCCCTCCCACTTGCGGCCGGTGACGAGCTGGAACGGGCGCGTGCTGATCTCGGCGCCGGCCTCGGCCACGCCGATGATGATGCTGCGCCCCCACCCCTTGTGCGTGCACTCCAGCGCGTCGCGCATCACCTTGGTGTTGCCGATGCACTCGAAGCTGTAGTCCGCCCCACCGTCGGTGAGCTGCACGATGGCATCGACCACGTTCTCGGTGTTCTTCGGGTTGATGAAGTGCGTCATGCCGAACTTGCGCGCCATGGCTTCGCGCTCGGGGTTCAGATCGACGCCGATGATCTTGTCCGCGCCCACCATCTTCGCGCCCTGGATCACGTTCAGGCCGATGCCGCCCAGGCCAAACACGACCACGTTCGCACCCGCCTCCACCTTGGCGGTGAAGATCACCGCGCCGATGCCGGTGGTGACGCCACAGCCGATGTAGCAGACCTTGTCGAACGGTGCGTCCTCGCGGATCTTGGCCAGCGAGATCTCGGGTGCGACGGTGTAGTTGCTGAAGGTGCTGGTGCCCATGTAGTGGAAGATGGGCTTGCCGTCCAGGCTGAAGCGGCTGGTGGCGTCAGGCATCAGGCCCTTGCCCTGGGTGCCGCGGATGAGCTGGCACAGGTTGGTCTTGCGGCTCAGGCAGAACTTGCACTGGCGGCATTCGGGGGTGTAGAGCGGGATGACATGGTCGCCCTTCTTGAGCGTGGTCACGCCCGGGCCCACGTCGACCACGATGCCCGCGCCTTCGTGGCCCAGGATGGCCGGGAAGATGCCTTCGGGGTCCGCGCCCGAGAGCGTGTAGTAGTCGGTGTGGCAGATGCCGGTGGCCTTGATCTCCACCAGCACTTCGCCGAACTTCGGACCTTGCAGGTCCACGGTTTCGATGGTGAGAGGTTGGCCTGCTGTCCAGGCCACGGCGGCTTGCGTCTTCATGGTGTGCTCTGCTCGGGAGTGGTGAAATCGGTCACGAGGTTACCGCAGATCACATACCCCGGCGCGCACCGCGGCGGTGTCAATCCGTCCGTGCGCCACCTTTGAACCACTGCCCGATCAGGGCACGCTCTTCCTCGGTCACGCCGGTCGCGTTGTTCATCGGCATCACGCGCGTGACCACCGCCTGCTGGTACACCGCTTGTGCGTGCAGCTTGACCGCGTCGGGCGTGTCCAGGCGCACGTTCTTGGACTGCAGCGCATCGCCATGGCACATCACGCAGCGCTGGTCGAGGATCGGCTTGAGCTGCGCATAGCTCACCGTCTGGGGGACGGCCACGGCCTGCACCGGCGCGGGTTTGAGCCAGACGATCAGCGCGATCAACACCACCACGCCGACCGCGGCATACGGCCAGGGGTGCTTGTTGCGGCCCAGCTTGAAACCGTGGCGCATGACGAAGAACTGGCGGATGGCAGCGCCCGCGAACATCATGCCGATCAGGATCAGCCAGTTGTAGGCGTGCGTGTAGGTGAAGCTGTAGTGGTTGCTCAGCATCGCGAACAACACCGGCAGCGTGAAGTAGGTGTTGTGCACGCTGCGCTGCTTGCCGCGCTGGCCATGGATCGGGTCGACCGGGCGGCCGGCCTTGAGATCGGCCACCACGGTGCGTTGGCCGGGGATGATCCAGAAGAACACGTTGGCGCTCATGGCCGTGGCGATCATCGCGCCCACCAGCAGGAAGGCCGCGCGCCCGGCGAAGAGTTGTGTGGCCAGCCAGGCCGCCACACAGACCAGCACCAGCACCAGCGCGCCCACCTTGGCGTCGCCGTTCTTCGTCTGGCCCAGCGTGCGGCAGATCGCGTCGTACAACAACCAGAACACCACCAGGAAGGCCAGCGCCGCCGAGATCGCGGCGGCCGGGCTCCAATCCATCACCTTGGGGTCGATCAGGTAGACGCTCGGGCTCCACAAGTAGGAAATGAGGAACAGTGCAAAGCCCGAGAGCCAGGTCGAATAACTCTCCCAGTAGAACCAGTGCAGGTGATCCGGCAACTTGGGTGGCGACACCGCGAACTTCACCGGGTGGTAGAACCCGCCGCCGTGCACGGCCCAGAGTTCGCCGCTGACGCCGTCCTTCTTGAGTTGCTCGTCCTCGGGCGGCGTGAGGCTGCTGTCGAGAAAGACGAAGTAGAAGGAAGAGCCAATCCAGGCGATCGCGACGATGACGTGCAGCCAGCGCAGCAGCAGATTGGCCCAGTCGAGCAGATACGTTTCCATGAGCACCTCAATGCAAGGTCAACACTTGCGACTCACCACCGCGGGCGCTCTGAGTCGTCTGAGGGCCGCGATTGGGTGTTGTGGGAACACCTGCTCCGCTGCGACCGGTCGCCAAAGTGTATACAGTTTTTGGAAACATTCAAGCGTTCACGTCTTGGGGTTTTCCGCAGTTTCGAGCAACAACTGCGCCACAACCGACACCGCAATCACCGCCGGTTGTTTGCCGCCAATGCCGGGCAGACCGATCGGGCAGGTGATGCGCGCCAGCTCGGCGTCGCTGAACCCGCGGTGGCGCAAGCGGCTGCGGAAGGTGGCCCATTTGGTGGCGCTGCCGATGAGGCCGATGAAGCCCAGGTCGGCGCGCTCGCGCAGGCGCTGCAGGCAGGTGGCGACGATGTCGAGGTCTTCGGCGTGCGAGAAGCTCATGATGAGCACGCAGGAACCGGGTGTGAGGTCGCGCACCGCGGACTGCACCGGATCGGAGTGCTCGGCGCGCACGTGGGCCGGCAGGTCTTGCGGAAACACCTCGTCGCGGCTGTCGATCCAGGTGACGTCGAACGGCAACGGCGCCAGCGCCTGCACGATCGCACGCCCCACATGCCCGCCGCCGAACAAGGCCAGTGGCGTTTGTCCCGCGCTCAGCCGCTCGCGCAGCTCGGCGATGTGCGAAGCATCGACCAGCTCGAACCGCAAGACCAGCGCGCCGCCGCAACACTGCCCCAGGCTGGGGCCGAGCACCACGGACTGCTCCCACGCGGGTGGCGCATCGGCCGGCGCCCGCGCCAGCGCGTCGCGCGCCTGGCGCATCGCGTCCCACTCCAGATGGCCGCCGCCGATGGTCCCGATGGGGCTGTCGGCGGCGCCTGGAAACACCGCCATCCACGCGCCCGACTCGCGCGGCACCGAACCTTTCGTGACGCCAACCGTCACCAGCACGGCGCGCTGCGTCGCCAGATGCAATAGAAAGGCATTAAGGTCGGCAAACATGTGTGGCGTGAACGTCAAAAAATATGTATGGATACGTAATCACCGTATAGACGGAGGAGTATCCGCCGTTACTGTACCGAGGCCTTGATGAAACCGCCGATAGACTCCATCCGCCTCGCCATATGGTCCACCCATCGAAGACCTTGCCGCGACGCCCGTTCTGCCCCATAAGTTCGCCCACATGAGACAAACCGCATCCGCTCCCCGCCCGGCCAAAACCCGCTCCACCTGGGGCTGGCTGGGCCTCTGCAC
>NZ_SCML01000002.1 GCF_005503365.1 Hydrogenophaga sp. 2FB | reverse complement strand
CCCAGGCCCCCGTTGCCTCCCAGGCACCCGCAACGCCCGTCCGCAAATGGACGCGTGGCATCAACCGCGCCGCTGCTGCGGCTACCGCCTGAGGCCATGGAAACGGCAGCGCCAGTCCGCCGGAGCCTTTTCTCCCAGCCTGTGGGGGCTTCGGCTGACGGTGCTCCTCCCGCCCCTCCCGCCCCCCCCGCGCCTCCTTCGCAGGTGCGCAGTGCTCCTGCTGCAGCGCCTCCCCAGAAGCGGGCCGGTGGCCCTGGTGGCTCGGGTCGTGGGGCTGCAAAGGCTTCCGATGTGCGTGGCGATGAACTCGGCCGACTCAAGCGGCTCGGATTCAGCACGCTGGCTGAATGCTTGCTCAGCGCACCCAAGGAATACCGTGACTTCACGTCTTCGGTCCTTGAGATCAATGATTCGCACGTGGGCGCCACCGCCTACTTCGAACTCAAAAGCCAGTCGATGGCCCTCTTCGACAACGACAGCAAGCCCGTCAAGAGCTGGCAGAACTGCTTCCGCCTTGAGATCACCTGCACCGACTTGGCCGGTGTTGAGGTCAGGGTGGTGGTTTTCGGCAATGTGTGGCCATACCGAGAGATGGAGCTGGGTGAGACCTTGCATCTTTTCGGCACGCTGGACTATTTCCGGGACCGCCTCTGCCTGCAGCGAGTAAGCCCGGTTCCCCGTGAGCAGCGCGGAACCATTGCGACCATCTACCGAGGCAAGGCCGGCCAGGTGTCGGCTGAGTCACTTGCCGCCGGCGTCGCGCGCGCCCTTCACCGGCTGGATGAGGCCGCAGTCCTCATGCTCGCGCAAGCTGGGCTGCGTGACAGCGAGTTCAGGGAGACGTACAAGGTGCTGGACCCAAAGGGCCTCCTGTACGCATTGCATCGCCCGAAATCGCTCACCCAAGGCAAGCGCGCGCGTCAGATTGCCCGTCAGATGTCCTTGGACACGGTGGTGCGGCGCGCGGTGGCCGCCAAATCCAGGCCGGCAGTCGCCGGGTCGGCGGTGACCATCGACAAGAAGTTCCTGGCCGGACTGGTCGCGGATCTTCCCTACCCTCTCACGGATGACCAGCGTCAGGCGGTCAACGAGATCGTTGACGACTTGCGCAGCGCCTTCCCAATGCGCCGCCTGCTCTCTGGCGATGTGGGCACGGGCAAATCGATCACATTCATGCTTCCGGCGGCTGCGGCGTATGAAGCTGGTGCCGAGGTGGCCATCCTGGCGCCGTCGCAGCTGGTTGCCGAGCAGATCGCGAGCGAGTTCGGTGAGCTTTTCCCGGGTCTGCCCGTGTGTCTGGTCCTGGCTGGCGGGAAGATCGGCGAAGGCATCTGCGTGGGCACCACCGCCCTGCTCTCCGCAGCCAAACGAGCCAAGAAGGTGTTTGACATCGCCATTGTGGATGAGCAGCACAAATTCAGCGTCGACCAGAAACTGGCGCTGGTGGGCAAAAAGACGAATCTACTGGAGGCAACGGCCACCGCCATTCCTCGGACGCTTGCCCTGGTGAACTTCGGCGGCATGGACGTCTCTCTCCTGCGCCAGTCGCCCGTCAAGAAAAAGATTGAAACCGTGCTCGTTGACGATGAAGCCATGGGCGATGTTCATGACTTCATCAAGAATGACATTGTGTCCGGCGGCGGCCAACTGGCCGTGATCTACCCGCTGGTGTCTGATGACGGTGGTGATGGCGAGGGCGGAAGCCGCACGGTCAAGAAATCGAACGAAGGACTGGAATCAGTCATTGGTGCCGCCCAGCAATGGGAAAGGCGGTACCCAGGACGCGTTGGCGTTCTCCACGGTCGGATGACCAGCGACGAAAAGACCGAAGTCATCAAGGCTATGCATGCCAAGAAGCTCTCCGTCCTGGTGTCGAGCTCGGTGATCGAGGTCGGGGTGACGCTGCCCAGTCTGCAGGCGCTTTTGATCGAGTCGCCTGACCGCTATGGCCTCTCCCAGCTTCACCAGCTGCGCGGCCGGCTTGCGCGAAAAGGCGGAGAGGGCACGTTTTTCCTTCGCGTGAACAAGAACACCCCTGCAGATGCCATGGAGCGGCTGCGGGTGCTTGAGCAAGTCGACGATGGATTTACCCTGGCCGAGCGCGACATGAGCCTTCGAGGCTTCGGCGACGTTGAAGATGACTCGCAGTCGCAGACGGGGTCCGCTCGCACCCTCTTCCATGGCGTCGGTCTCACCCACAAGGAGATCCGCGACACCGCCAAGTCCATGGGGCTGGTGGTCTGATCGCCTGCGCTAAGGCGATGCCGCCGATGGATAGAGGTGGTTTGGTTTCGCGGCCCACATTGGGTATCTTGTGTATCACTTACACCGCAAAAATCATTCGACATGAACGACAACACTCCCCCCCGCCACATGCAACCCGATGACATCAGCGGAAAAAGCAATGAGTTGATCGTTGTCGAGGCGACCAATGCCCATGGTGCCGGGCGCTCTGTCCAGATTGAGGTGCTCGATGCCGACGAAGGCGATGACGGTGTACAGCGTGTCGAGCGCCACGACGTTCTGGAGCCTGGTTGCTACTGGCGCGTGAGGGCCGAATTCAAGATTCAGGACAAACGGTGGTCGCACCACCATGTCGTATTCCCGGTGGGCGATGTACATCTGCTGCTCAGCCTCAACCACTTTGAGGATGAACTCCACTCCATCGAGTTGCTGGAGCACCCTCGCGACGGAGCGCGCGACAGCTACACCATCCTGATTCACGACTTCCTCGATCACTTCGATCCGATCTCGGATCAGGAGGCCGAAGATGTTCGCCGCGGCGAACAGAACGCCATCATGGCCAATGTGTCTCAGATGCAGGAGGAGATGGCTCAGGCCCAGATCAACCCGCTGGCATTGCCTGAGGTGCGGGAGGCCGCCGAGAAGGCTGTGGAGGACTACGAACAGGCCGAAGTCAACCGCGCGCAGGCCGACTCTCAATCTGCCGAGAAGCGAGCGCAGGACATCCGGCGCATTCATCGCCGTGCTGGCCGGCGTTCCGCGGCGAAGGGAAACCCCTTGGCCGTTCGCAAGACCACCATTTCCGATCGCCTGGACGTGATGATCTCCGAGGGGATCACCTCCGATGGCGTTCGCGAACTCAGCCTGGAGGCGGGCAGACGCATTGCCATTGCGCAGGCGGCTTCGACCTGGCTCTCCAAGCGCGCCGAGCATATGGGGCAGTACCTGAAGACGCTCGCTCCCTACTACGCGGAAAAGCCCCAGGTTGCGCTGGCCAAGTCGCGTGAAGCGATCACGCTGGTCAAGACCCTTTCCGAGGGCATCGAGAGCCTGAAGCTCTACACCGGCGACTCGGTGACGGTTGTGACTCTTGCCACCGGCGCAGGGGCCGTAACGAGCGAGCCCCTGACTCTGGTTCAGGGAAAGCGGTTCATGGATTCTGAACTCGCGGTGTGGGCACACGTCGAAGACAGCTTTGACTGGAGCAGCCGCCCGGTGTTCTTCGAGCAGCTGCTCAAGAACAAGGATCTGCAGGATCAGTTGCTGCCCACTCAGCGATGTGTTGTCTCCATGGCGGTGACTGAGCGCGAGGTGGGGTACGGCGAGAAGATGAACCCGTACGAACGGCTGATGAACAAGCTGGAGAATCAGCGGGTGTTTCTGCTGGTGAGGGACGGCGAGAACATCCACGTCGTCTACTCTCAAGAGCCATCCCACGAGGCCGCGCCTCGCCTCTTCCCCACCCGGGGTGATCTCAAGACGCCTTTCAACGGGTTGGACGGCACCGAGATCGGTCTGAAAGACGTTCGCTTCGCCAAGTCATCGGCTCGATTCGATGACATGGCGCTGCTGTACAAGCGCTTCCTGATCCTCCTGTGTGGGCTGGATCACCGCGAGCAGCTCTTTGGCGACTTCTACCCTCGCGAATTGGGCCTCAAGTTCATGTCGCTGGACTTCCAGCAGCAGTATTTCCGGTTCCTCGAAGACGATGACAGCGGGCGAATGATCGACAGCGGGAAAGTCGTGCCGGTCATGGACTGGATTGATGAGCGAAACAGCTTCCTTCGCTCAGGCTCGCAGATCGTCGTGGCACCTGGCGCCTCCATGCGAGCGGTGACGGCCGCCATTTCCGGGCGCCGCAGGATGCGCCTGGATACAGGGAGCCTGCCTTCAACTTTCATCGCCACCGTCTCCAAAGGGTTCCACCGCATCCAGGTGCCCTATTTCGATGTCGACGATACTGACCACAAAGTCATGGCCACGGCCTGGCTGGATGGCCCAGACCACAAAAAGGACGAAGGCAGCTGGTTCCTTTGTGTTGACCGGGTCCGCCTGGCCGATGTCCGCTACTACCTGTACAGCCGCCGCCACCGCACCTCGGATCTTTCCTGGCTGCGGACACTGCGCCGTGTCGAGCAGGTGCTTGAGGATGACCAGAAGAGCCAGGCAGAACTGCGCGCCTACCTTCGCAAGTCCGCTCTCGATGCGAAGGTCCTGACCGAGGTAAATGCCGACGACGCCATTGACCAGGCGGTCGCCACCTGGCGAGCTGATCGCCGCGGCGCACCGGCCCCTCAGCTCACCGAGGTCAAGTCAGTCAACGAGATCCTGACCCTGATGTTTCCCAAGGGGTCGCTGGCAAACACCCTGGAGGGGATGGCCCAGGCTCTGGCCGCGAAACTCAATCAGGTACCGCTTCGCTTCGCTCGCAACGGAAAGGCACGCTTTGCGCTGTACACCGAGGTGCCCGAACAAGAACGACAGTCCTATGGCACCGGGATTGGCTGGAGCTGGGTGTACCGCCATTCGGTCGCGGAAAAGCGCGGGGCCCTGGTGTCGACCTCCAAAGCCCTGGTTTGGCTCAATGCGGCAGCACAAAGCGCGGCTGAAGAAGTAATCGTCGACTGGCCAGAGCTTCAGCCTTGGCTCAATGAGTGCGTGGAACCCGTTCGCCCGAGCGACGTGGCTGGCTTCGTTGCGGCCATGGAAGCCGCGACCTCACAGGGCGAGCTTCTCGCGGCGTCCCGGACTGCTCGGCATGAAGGCAGCTCCATTGATCCGGACTTCTTCGCCACCATGACCAATGAATGGCTTCAGAAGGTCAAAAAGCTCACCTATTACGCGAGCGGTTGCATTGCAATCCCGGTGGGCATGTACCAGCGGCGAAAGGATCTTCCACCGGTCTACGTGTACATGCGCGTTCCCGTGACTCAGTACGTGCGTCGTTACGGCAGTGCTGAGCAGGCTGCTGCCTTTGCGCGGCTTCTGCACTCTTCACGAGCATGTCAAGAGGAGGCTCGAATGAGCCCGACCTGGAGGCTCTTTGGCATGAAGAAGCCTATCAACCAGACGGTATTCACCATGAATGCTTTGAATGACACACGCACGCTGAAATGGACGCAACAGGAGGCAAGACGGCCGGGTGGGCTCAAGCGAAATGAGTTGAGATCCGAATACTTCCATCGCACGAAGAAGCCCACGCGCCGCCAGCGCCGTGAAGAAGGCGGACAACCGCTCCTTGCTCACAAGAGCGAAGTCACGGTCTCGTTCAATCGGGCCTTCGACAACCTCATGGCGGTCAACCCGGCACTCAAACGCGCCTTCTACAAGTCGGTCGAAGAGCGGGTTCGCCGTGAATCCCCCTTCGGTGACGACGCCAAAGAGCGGCGTGCCGAGCAGCGCGTTGCACGCTACGTGCCTAACGTGCCTGATTTCAGCATGCTCTCACCGCTGGTGTGGGATGCAAAGCGCAATCGTGGGCTGGCAAACCGGATCTTCTCCAGCGCAACATAGGTGATGGGCGTCCATGGGTAGATGGAGATCGACTCTGGAAAGATGGAATACTCAGAAAAGGAACGACCCATCGCCCGCCATGGGCACAACGACTGAGCCCGCCCATGACCTTCATTGCCTCGCTGGAGCTTCTCAACGCCATCAAGAACGCTCTTTGGGCTCCAGAGCGGCGCAAGCCTATAGCGAGCCCAAGTTGGGCGAATCGCGTTGTTGAAGAAGGTTGGCTTACGCTGACGGAATTCGGCGATCGAATGGAGTTTGAAGACCCCCGTTTGTACGGCCTCGATCGACACTGGAATGAGGCTTGCGCCGCCTTTGGGTTGCCCGTGCGATTCGCGACTTCCAAGCCTCGCAGCCATCGCAGTGATGCCATGCTGCTGGAGAGCATTTCAGCTCTTGACGCGGCCGCAATGATGATCCGGCTTCAAGGCCTTGGCTTCACGGTCGATCCCAGCGCTTTGGCCGGCATTCTCGCCAAGAAGCTGGTTTCGCAGAGACGCCTCTCAGAATCCGAGTGTCTGGTGTACTTTGAAGCCAAGACACGGGGCCGTGATCTGCTGCGAATCAGAACGGATCCCCCCAATCTTCTGTCGGCCACCGAGTCCTTGATAAATCAATCTGGCTACAGGATCAAGTGGTGTTCAACCGGCGACAGCGCCGAAATTGAGGTGCGCGGGCCCAAATTCCAGCCGCAGAAGACTCGCGCCAATATCACCTGCGATTACTGCGGCTACGAGAGAACTTCTGGGGACCTCGAGTCTTCGCTCGCGCATCGCGCGTACCACCACCGCATCCAACGCTGCAGAGATCCGAAACCCCTTGCGGCCTTTGCGCACCGACTTGCCACATCAGCCACGGCGGACGTCGTGACGAACATGTCCCCAAAATGGGCGCACAAGGAGATGTATGAGCGCGCGGTGATGTTCAAACGTGAGATGGGGTTCGACTTTCCCCAGTGGACCGATCCGCCGGCGAAAGGCAGGACCACCGAAGAAGGCGTTGGCTACCTTCTGGCCGACTCAAGGGAGCCGGCGACCATTGCGGGTGCATGCGCATTCCGTCAGCGCGATGGAACTTGGACCCTGGATTGGGCCTGGCTCGCGCCAAAATATCGACGCACAGGCGTCTTGCAACGGTACTGGACTCGATTTGTCGCGGCCTACGGCGACTTCGACCTCGAGTACCCGCTTTCCGATGCGATGAGGGATTTTGTTCTCAAGCATGGGACAGCAGTTCAACAGACCAGGCTACGCAACGCAATGGCCGGGCGCTGAACACCGAACTGGAGTGTTCGGCCGTAAAGTTGGCGAACGCGCGTTGAGTGTGTATCCTTTTTATTAGATACATCATACGCAGCACGGAACTCCAAGTGAACGCCTACCGCTCAATCATGCCCCTGATCCTGGAAGACGCGGACCGTTTTCGCCAAGGTGATGTCTGGACGTCACCCCAGGGCGCCGACTACCGCGTGCAGGAAGTTGGCCGCTCTGGTGATGGCGAAGTTGCTGTCCTCGAGGAGCTGCGAAACGGCCGGTTTTTGTCGAACTACGTGATGCGGATCGCCACGGATACAGGGCGCGATGGCGCGGCCTGGCGTCGCAAGGTGGCCAACGACCAGGCCGGGCGCCGCAAACGCGGCCGCATGGAGATCGAGTTCATGGCGATTTCAGGCGCTCTTGAGTGGGAGGCCGAAATGTTCGCCGAGCGGCGACACGGCGCCATCAACCAGCGCATGAAGTACACGGACGAGCCCTACATGGCGCATTTGCGCGCCGTGGTGTTGGAGCTGGAGACTGTTGAGCACACGCCCTACATGAAGGCTGCCACATGGCTTCACGATACGATTGAGGACACGGGCACTCGAATTGAAGAGATCCTGAGTGACTTTGGCATCGAGGTCTGCGCTCTGGTGTCCGAGGTGACCAATGTCAGCAAGCCTGAAGATGGAAACCGCGCAGCGCGCAAGGCAAAGGATCTCGCGCATCTGAAAAAGGCTACTGCACGAGGTCAGACCCTCAAGGTCTGTGACGTCCTGGTCAATACCCGAACACTCGTGGATCTCGACCCTGCCTTCGCCGCAATCCGTCTGCCCGAGTGCCTGGAACTTGTCACCGCCCTCGTGAAGGCAGATCCCGTTCTTCGCGCTCGCGCCTTGAAGCAGATCAATGCCGGCCTGGACCGCCTTGCCCGACTTGCCCAAAATTCCACTGTCGCCTGAAAGACTGAAGATGAGCGTTACCTGCACCGGCACCGAATTCGCCAAGTTCTACTCGGACCCGAAGTATTGGATCAGCGGAAGCACCGACGATTCAACGTGGCACGACGACGCTGTTGTCTACGTCAACGGCGTGCAGGACGATGACATCGACCTGGCCAACGTCAAGCCCGAGGACATTCTGAAGATCGAGGGCGGCGTGGTTTTCGGACCCGTTGTGGGCGGCGCCGAGCCGTCGCTGGAAACCTACTTCAAGCGCTGGCGCAAGGAGCAGTCCACTGCAGTCTTGATGGCCGAGGTGCCCAAAGACCTGGTGGACGCCGTCAAGGCTGCCATCATTGCCGCCGGCGGCAAAGTCATTGGCTGACGACGGTTCTTCAGCATTCGCGACCCAATATCACCATGGCAGCAACATCAAAGCCCCGGCGCGATCGAAAGCCCATTCAGGTCATCGACATCCGCCCTGCTGGTCCTGGAGACCAGGTTGTAACGCTCGAAGGCGGCTCATTCAGCTACCGTCGAAAGCCCTGCGGCGGGTGCCCCTGGGTTGTGGAAAACGCCGGCACGTTCCCAGCTGAGGCCTTCAGGCACTCCGCTTCCACGGCGTTTGACATGAGCACGCGGTGCTTTGCCTGTCACGAGTCCGGAGTGAAGAGCCCTGCAACATGCGCCGGCTTCCTGCTTCGAGGCGCCGACCACAATTTGCGCGTCCGCCTCGGCCGAATGAAAGGCGAAATCGCTGAAGATGTGACCGACGGCGGTCGACTGCTCTTTGATGGCTACAAAGAGATGGCGATCGCCAACGGCGTACCCGAAGATGACGCGGCAATCGCAGACTGCAGGTAACCACCTGCCCCTCAGCAGATTCCTGAAGAATTCGCCATGCATGACCCTTTCCGACCCCACGGCGGCCCCGCACAGGCCATCTACGACGCATTCCAGAATGAGGCGGCCAAACGCAAGTCGAGGCCCGGCCTCACCTGGATCGAGCTTGAGCGCGCAACCGTTCATTCCGCAGCCACTGAGCAGGCGATGGCGAACGGTTGGTCGGCGCCCTCTATTGCCGATGTCGAGCGGTTTGAGGCCTGCGCCTCGGGTCACACCGACTACGGATCGAAATGGGCGCTCTACTTGGTCGAGTTCATGCGCAAAAATGCGCAGCAAGCCGTCGCGTCCTGATTTCCGATGAGCGATGACTCTCTTTTCGACCCCGATGACCAGGTCCAGGTGTCCGAGGACGGACGAACCGTCTGGGTGCATGGCAATGACGGGTCTTCCGTGGGCAGGTTCTCCAAGGTTTTTGGCCTTGACGTTCACACCACGGTCACTCAGCAGATGGAGGGTGCGCACCAGTGCCTGCATTGCACTCACGAGGCAGCCGGCCCAGAAGACTGGGCCAAGTTCGTTGAGCTCATGCGCGAGCACCATGGGATCAACGTCCCGCCCGAGCTCATCACCTTCGATCCCCCGCCACCGAAGAGGACCCGCCCACGGGGAATGTGAACGTTTTGTCGAGTGGTTTTCGATGTGCTTATTGGATATCTTATATCCATACAGACTGCACATCGAAGCATGGAACACGCTGCAACTCTCAACCAGATCGAACTCTTCGAGCCCTTGCTCAGCGGCGTAACGCAGGTTCACTCTGCTGTCATTCCGGTTGCAAAAGAGGCCCCTGTCGACGCTGCAAAACGTCGAATCCGTCAGATCATTCTTGACGGTCACGGTACTGTATGCGCATACAGTGGTGGCAAGGATTCTTCAGCGCTGGCAAGCCTTCTGCTCGATGTTGCTACAGAAATGTTGCAGGAAGGGTTATTCGTCACGCCGATCATCATGGTGCACTCCAACACCGGTGTCGAGAATCCAGAAACATCGGCGCTGGCGATCGATGAACTCAAGAAAATGAAGGCATATGCCATCGCGCGCGGCATCGATCTGGACGTTCGCGTTGGCAAGCCAACGCTTAACTCAGCCTTCCCCGCACGGGTCATCGGCGGGCGCGGCCTCCCGAGTTTCCCTGACAACGGCAGTTCATGTAGCACCGACTGGAAGGTCGCCGTTAACACGCGCCTCGTAAAGCAAGCCTTCAAAGCCTTGGGGAACAGTCCTGATTTGAAGGCGCCAGTCATCATGACCGGCGTGCGCCAAAGCGAATCCGGCGTGCGCGATCGGCGCATCGCAACGCGAGGCGAGGTGGCCGAAGGGCTCTGGACCAACGACCACGGGCATCTGCGCGCTTCGCCCATTCTGGACTGGTCGACAGACGACGTCTGGGAATACCTTGGGCTGTGTTCGGCCGGCGTCTATGACTCCTACTCTGATTTTTCCGATGTCATGCAGATCTACAGGTCTGCGGGTGGATCGAGTTGCGTCGTCGTGGCGGACATGAAGCTGGCACAGCGCTCGACAGGCTGCTCGGCCAGGACCGGCTGCTGGACGTGCGTGAAGATGAAGAACGACAAGTCCATGGAGTCGATGATCGAGACGGAGCCAGAGCGCTACGGCTACATGCGACCGTTGTCTGCGGTGCGAGATTTCATCTCGCTCACTCAGTACGACTGGAGCCGACGCCAGTTTGTCGGCCGCACCATCGATGAGAACGGAACGCTGGCCATCCAGGCCGACACGTACTCACCGAACATGCTCATGGAGCTGCTTGGCTACTGCCTGACCGCCCAGATCGAATCCGGCGTCCAGATCATCGACTACCAGTCATTGGTCGCGATTGACGCCAGGTGGTCGCTTTACGGGTTCCATCCTCCATTTTCGGCGTTGAAGTTGTTCTTTCAGATCGAGGATGAAGGCCTGCGCATGCATCCGCCTAAACTGGCGCGATTTCCGAAGACAGATGTGCCGCGTTTGGGGCGACTCTTTGTCGGCGCCCAATGGTCCGAACAAGGTGGCCCGCTGCACGGCCTGAGAAACGTGGCCCGTGAAATGCATGCGGAGTCATGCGGCCTGGAGATGAAGGTGCTCACCAGCGGCAACATCGTGATCGATGACGAAGCCGATGATGGCGTCGACGTGGATCTTGAAGGTGCGACGGACTTCGTTGAGTTCTTCGGCCGCGAGATGGTGGGCAAGTATTGCAATGCGACCAGTTCTGACTGGACCCATGGGTACATGACCTACCTCACATACGGGACCATCTCGGTCTCAAAGGGAAAATCTCGACAGGTGGATGAGATCCTGCGCCGCACACAGTGGCGCCAGGAGAATGGACTTCATGGCCAGGTTGACATCGAGGCGCTGAAGTCTCGCCTGGATTCCCAGGCCTGTGCAGCTCCTCATTTTGAAGCTCCCGAGCTGGAGGTCGCATGATCCCGCTCCACTGGCCAGCCTTCGTCCCCAAATCCGTCCTACACGTAGGGCGCCTCGATCCAGGCGCAAAGGGGGCGACACACAACACCATGAGCCTTGAAGGCAATGGGCTGTCGGTGTCGGAGGTCCCGGATGCCTGGCGTGAAATCGCGCGTCTTGGCGATGCCCCAACCTGGTTGCTTCGGCCCCCTGGCTCTGCAGCCCAATTCCTTGCCGTCAATGCGCTTGAGGCAGCCCACAGGGATGTTGTCACATCATGGGCTGAACTCCGGGGCTACCTATGTGACTCGCGTCTGGCTGCAGTTTCCTGGAACGATGCGGATGATGGTGCCAGGCGCGAAATGACCTTCGATCTTGGGGCAGAAGATGGACTTGGCCATTCGATTCAGGATGCAGAGGCCGAGCTGGAAGAGGTGCTTGACCAGGATGGTCGCATTGAGCTCAGGCAAGGGTGCGCCGCTACGGCATTGTTGAACCAGCGAATTGGCTACAAGGTTCCTCCCGCCCTGGCATTCGACATGGCGCTCACCACCTTTGTCGAAGACCTTCTCTTTCCTGAACTCGGATTTCAAGGGGCGTGGTGGCTCGACGCCTTGGATATCCCGAAGCTCTCCGCGCCACGCGGGGTGTTGCACCTGTCCGCGCTACCCTTCTGGTCCAGGGAGAAGCAGGAAGAGATCAAGCGGCCACGGCCGCGGCGTTGACGAACTCGGTCGCACCCGAAAAGTTGGCGAAGATGGACCGATTGGGTATCTTGTACTCATGAAAATGAGAACGAGCATCTCCTCTGCAGCAGCGCTTCACATTGCCGTGTTTACGCTGGCACTTGCCTGGTTTGCGTCTGGTGGCGTTTCCCCTGCGTCTGAGCAGAATTCGGGTGCCACCTCAAAGCGCGCCGAGGTCACCGGCCCTGTCGCTGCCGCCCAGTTGAATGAGAACCTGGTCTACAGCCTCGCAGGCCTCATTTCCGAGGATTGGCGCATCCCCTTGGACCAGTCAGCGAACCTTGTGCGCAAATCGTTCAAGGCCGCAGCCGAGCACTCTCTGGACCCGCTGCTCGTGTTAGCCGTCATCGCCCAGGAATCTTCCTTCCGCAACTTTGGGAATGCCCACGCCTGGTTGCGTGACAAGGATGGCCAGAACGCCATCAACCCGCTGGCCGCACATGGGCCCATGCAGGTCGCCGGCCGATGGCATCTTGAGAAGATGCCGCGCGACGAACAGGGCAATGTGCGCATCACTTCAGTCGAAGAAAATGTGCGTGTTGGTGCTTGGATCCTCAAGGAGTATCTGCAGCGCGATCGCGGTGATCTGCCGGCGGCTCTTCAGCGCTACAACGGAAACCGCGCCGATCCCGAGAAACGTTACGCCAATGGCGTTCTGACCAAGCTCGGCCGCCTGGAGCAGGCGCTGCACTGACCGACTTCAAGCAACACGAAGGGAGCCATGCCATGAGCGGCATTCACCAAATTCTCTCGGCTCTGCAAGAGTTCGAAATCAGCAAGTCGCGTGCCGTTGAGTGCCTTGAGGCGCTGGCCGCTGGGCGCTTTGATGGGTCGATGCTGCCTGAAATCCAGGCCAATTTTGGACTCGACGAGATTCCCATGGAGACGATTCAGTCATTGAGGTCGGAGTTGGCGAGCACCAAGCTTCAGCTTGAAGAGGCTGAGATTTCCTGGGTGCCTTACAAACCTGGCGTCGAAGCGCAGCTGGCAAAATCGGCGAAGCCTCGCGGCGACGGGACATTGGCTGATCAGGTTTTCTGGCTTGCGCTGGACAACGGCAGCGTCGCCTCTGGAATCTACGAGTGGCAGCAAGGCTGGAGCTCCGAGGGTTTCAACACCGTTTCGATGGGCCGCATCGCAGCACAACGCGTGCACCACATTGCCTTGCATGTGACGCCTGTACACCCGGCCAAGCGATCATCTAATCGTGCCGCCATCGACTCTTCGTTGCAGCCCTGATCCACGGCCATGTCAAAAAATCGTTCGCGTGCCGCGCGACTCTTGACCTCGATGCCCAGAAGGCATCTCCCGCGAGGCGTGCACCCTGCCTCGGCGTTAAATCTCGCTGGCGCCAGTAGGACCACCAAGTCAGAACAGCTTGTTCCCACCATGGGCATTGCTGTCGGAAGGGCCTCAAGAATTCCTGAGTCCACGATCACCTCTTTCCAACTCATTCTCGACCGTGCTCTTGCTGGCTTGGGCGATCCAGCTTTATCTGAGCAGAGCCTGCACGATCTGCGCTTTGCTTGTGTGGTGTCCTCTCAAATTGAGCTCATTGGCATTGTCAAGGGCCTCGGCCATGTGTTCAAGGCAGCGTCCACGGCGATTGAAGGACTCTTCGATCGCTGCAGCATCACGGGCGACTGGCTTCACCAGACACCGACACCCGAGGAAATGACCATTTTTCGAGAGTTGGTCGAGATGAACGTTTTCCAACTCAGCCAGCTCAGCAGGGCCGAGTTTGAACGGGTGTTCCAGAGGTCTAAAAACTCATTTCAAATGCGTTCGGCCAGCACGCCAGCGGCGGCTCGCATGAATCCATCTGGCAAGTCTTGAGTCCCATTTACGGTGGGCGTGGATGGGCGGAAACCCGGTGAGTTTGCTGAAATAGGTGTTTAGGATATCCTTTACGCATCGCCAGCACGCTTGCGGCGTCCATTTTGGAGCGTAGAGATGATGTTCAGATGCCCGGATTGCCGCACCCGTCGCAAGGACTACGGTCTTTTCACCCAGCACCTCAAATCCAGTGGCCACCGCAAATGCGGATGTGGCGGGTATCCGTATGCTCATCGGCCGTGCTCACGGTACTGCCACAAGAGTCAAGCGTCTGTGTACCACGAAGCAGCACGCCGCGGCGAGTCGCACGAAGTCTTGCATGAAATCGCCATCGAGTTGATGTTGGACGCGACGTTTTCAACGGAGCGGCGAAAGCCGGCCCTGGCCATCCGCGTCGAGGCCGAATTGGGCGAACTGGCGGACTGCCCATTCTGAGAGCCCGTCATGACCGTATACGTTGACGACATGCAGGCGGATTTTCGCGGCATGAAGATGTCGCACATGCTGGCATCCACCGACGAAGAGCTTCACAAAATGGCTCAAGCCATTGGTGTGGCCCGCAGACACTGGCAAAGCCCCGAGAAGACGTCGGGCAGCCACTACGACATCTGCCAGTCCATGAAGAAGCGCGCCATCAGCCTGGGCGCAGTCCCCATCACCTTGCGGCAGGCGGCACTCATGAACTGGCATCGAAAGCAGCACGGCAACCTCTGCACGCCCGAGGAGGCGGCCGCGGCCTACGAAGACCGCACGGGGCGAAAGCTCGATTGCGCCAGGCCTGCCCAAGCCCAGCACACCCTTTTCTGACACACCTTCCCCCCAGCTCGAAAGTCCCACGAATGAACCTCAGCATCACCAACGACATCGCACACTTGCCGGACGGCCAGCGAATTTCCCTCGCCCAGATCCGGGCGGCATGCGCCAGCATCCCCGCCGCGGCCGCAGCGTTCAGCCAACTGACCGGCGCCATGGCGGCTGGGGCGAGCTCCACCCAGGTTGCAGCCGCTCCACGGGTGTTGATCACGGTCTCCGGAGGGGTCGCCGACTACATCGCCGATCAAGGTGTCGAGGTCCGGATCTATGACCGCGACAACGCATTGGAGGGCGCCGTTGATCCCGTGCCCGCCACCTGGGCCGATCTGGCGCGTCCCAGCGAAATTCCGGTCGAGGGTGACGATGTGGATGCAGACGTCGACGGCAATGGAGACGATCTGGTTGCCGATCCAGTGGTCGATGTTCCCCGCGCACGCTCACCTCGAATGCGATAGAGGGGTCGAGTGGTTTTGAAGTCCTTGATCGGGTATCTTTTATGTGTAAGAGATATACCGTTTAAGGACACACCATGGCCCATCTGACCATCACGCACATTGAAGAACTTCTTGCCAATTTGCCGGCCGATCGCGATCACATCCGAGTCGAAACCGGACGCTACAAGCCGTTCATGCCGGCGAGCGTTGAGGCCGCACGACGCCGTGGCATGAAGGTGGAGAGCCCTTGTGGTGGCGTCTACCTGATTCGCCGGGCGCCGGCGGCAGCTGTGGCCCAGGCGTAATCACCAAGCCAGATCGAACACCACAGAACAGGAATGCCTCGTGAGCCTCATCGTATCTGCCAAAACCCTCAGGATCACCAAGTCCGAGGCCCTCAAAGAGCATCGTGAACGCCTCGATCGCTTTCAGGACTCGGATCGTGAGGTGGTGATTCCCGCGTCAGATCTGACTGATGACGTCCTGGCAGACCTCGCACTGGCATCCGATGAATCCAAGGACAACAAGCTTGCGCGCGCGGTAGCGGTAATCGTCTCTGCGCGCACGGGAGACTTCAGGCACCCGATCCCGAACTTTTCCGCCTTCCATTCCGCACTCATCTCCTACCTCCAGTCGGCCTTGATCGACGGCTGGATCTATGTCGAGGGCGAAGACGGATCGATGCTGCCAGAGTTGATTGTGTCGGTCACTTTCAACGAGAGCGAATATCGCCGAGAAAAGAACCCGCGCGTGCTGATTTCGACCATGGCCTATGGCCAGGACTCTTCACGCAACGAAGCGGGTGTCGGCGCTCGCGGCCGGAGCTTTTCCTTCTTCCCGGCCAGCGTGGTGAGGAGACGTCTTCCTGACATTCTTGCGGCCGCCGGTCTGTACAAGGAAACCGAAGAGCTCAAGAATGAGTATCAGGAATCCATGACCCGCTTCGGCGATCTGGTTCGTCCAGGCTTCGCCAAGCAGTTCCGAACCAAGGGCAAGGCCTTTGCATTTGATCGGTACGATGGACGCAACAAAGGGGACTCCATCAACGGTCGACGGGTCATCCACGATCTCTCCGACGATCTGTACGGCGCTCTTCACGCGAGCATCGAATCGCCGTTTCTCGATGACGTCGAGTCTTTCAATGGGATCGGCAGCATCCCCGAGCACGCTGTTGTTCGTGTTTTCGACCTGAAAAGCCATGACTTCATGTGGGTCCACGCTGACAACATGGAGCCCTACGTCTACGACAAGAACTTGCGCGACAAGCTCGTTCTGCCGGACACCCACCGCGATCTGCTCGACGTGATGACCACGGACATCGATGCCTTCGTCGGTGACTTCGTTGAGGGCAAGAGTGCCGGGAATGTGATCCTGTGCACGGGAGAGCCTGGCGTTGGGAAAACGCTGACCGCCGAGGTGTACGCAGAGCTGATCGAGTCCCCGCTGTACGCCGTGCACTCTGGAACATTGGGCACCACGCCGCAAGAAATCCAGCGCAGCCTGCAGGAGATCTTTGCCAGGGCGCGCCGATGGAGTGCCACGACGCTAATCGATG
This sequence comes from Hydrogenophaga sp. 2FB, assembly GCF_005503365.1. GTDB lineage: Bacteria > Pseudomonadota > Gammaproteobacteria > Burkholderiales > Burkholderiaceae_C > Hydrogenophaga. The sequence goes on along the minus strand of NZ_SCML01000002.1, from coordinate 195,730 downwards.
AGTGCGATGTCTACGTCGCAACCCGCGGCAGCGACATTGAGCAGCGTGCCATCGTGGCTGAGTTCCTGCGAACCCTCGAATACTTCGAGGGCTTGCTCTTCATGACCACGAACTCGACGGAAATTGATGATGCATTCATCAATCGATGTGCGGCCATCATCAAGTACGAGGCCCCAAGCAAAGAGCTCGCCGGCGAAATCTGGCGCGTCATGTCCAAGCATTTCGACGCCGGCCTCAAGCCAGAACTGATCGCGGAGCTGATCGAGACGTTTCCGGCCATCCGCCCTCGCGACATCAAGATGCTTCTGCGCCTTGCGTTGCGCGTGTCCCTTGCGAAAAAGACAGCTCTCGACATCGGCGTATTCCGGCAGTGCGCCATGTTCCGTGCCATCTCGATCAGCGCACCCGAGGCGAAGGCGGCGTGATCGGGAGCATCGAGTGACAGCACATTCTACGAATTGGAGCGAAGGCCAGATTGTCCGCTCGGTCGCCCGTCAAACCTTCAACAGGAATGCCCTGGTCATGGTTGACCGGTGCCGCTGGACTGGCAACGAATGCGATGCCCTGGTGGTCACCATGGACCTGAGGATCATCGACCTCGAGGTCAAGATCAGCCGGTCTGACCTCAAGGCGGACGCGAAGAAGGACAAGTGGTGGAAGACCAGCCCCAAGGACTGGGCGCTCCGGCCTGACGGGACCATGGGGGCAGTCGATACCCCAGACAAAAAGCTGACGTGGCCACCCAAGGTCTGGAAGCACTACTACGTGATGCCCCGAGACATCTGGCGGCCAGAACTTGAGGGTTCGCTACCCTCGGAGGCAAGTGGCATTCTGCTGGTGTCAGAGCAGCAGGTTGGAGACACGCCATATGGCATCAGCCTGTACCGGCGCGCAAAGCCCAACCGTGATGCCGAGAAGCTCCTGCCTCAGCAGGTGATGGACATCGCTCGCCTGGCCAACATCCGCATGTGGGATGCCTACGACATGAAGGCGAGCGCTCAGGAGACTCAAGCATGCTCCTGACGATTTACGGGCATCTGCCGGGGTACCTACACCGCTGGCGCATTTGTGGCCTTGGAAGGGTAATGGTTCGGCTGCACAGGATCCTGGACATTGATCGCACCCCCTTCCTGCACTCACACCCCTTCCACTACATCTCGCTGGTGCTTCGCGGTGGATACGATGAGCGGGTGCTTGGGCAAGACGGGGCCCTCAAGCTGGTGAAGAGGAAGGCTGGGTCGATCGTTTTTCGCCGGGCCGGTCAGCTGCATCGGATTGATGCGGTGCAGGGCCGGTGCACGACGCTGTTCTTCACCTGGTCGCTTCCTGGCGGCACCAGGTCACAGAACTGGACCCTGCGGCGTCACGCCGACGTGGCGGCGCCCGTGGGCTACCTAGATGCCCCCGATGGCGTCTACGCGGTCCCTGATGGCTTCCGAAAGCGATTCGAGGGGGTTTGGTATGCCCTGAGGGCTTCAGCCCTCGACGCGCAGGCATGCTCTCGCGTTTCCATCCACCAGCACCTCACCGATTTTTTCACTATCCCCGAAGCCTCACATGAACAGCATCGAACTGCCTGCCAATGAATTGACCGGTCCCGCTCTTGACTGGGCGACGGCCATCGCACTTGGATGGGCCGATGTCCAGATCACCGCCTACTATGACCCGGACAGCCTGGATGAACCCTTTTTTCGTCCGGCCAAGGTGGTCGACGGCATCGAAGTCTGCGGCTCTGGCAGCCGCTGGCGGCCTTCAAGTGATGCCGCTCAAGGTCATTTCATCCTGAGCAAGCTCATCGAACTCGGCTACATCATCGAGAAAGCCGACCTCGATCTCGGCGTGAAGATCTGGCGGCACCAGGACGATGTGCTTCAGGTTTGCCACGGGCCCACGCTGCTGATCGCCGCGGCTCGTGCGCTCTCCTCGCACTGCCTGGGAAAGAACATTGCGGTCCCGACCATCACCACAAGCAGCGAATCCTCGGCCGCTGCGCTGGCCCCGAAAGCCCCTAGACCATAACGCTGAAACGGCAGTTACAACGGTAGTGATGGCGAGCCGGGTCATGAGTTGTTTACAGCTCCTGCATTGGGTATCTTGTACTCACAGGAATACGACATGAACTCAACCCCACGCTCATCCAAGCCCGACGTCCGCAACCCCCTTCTCGCCATCCCCGAGGTGCAAGAAGAGTTCGCCCGCCTCACACCCGAATCTCGCCGCGCTCTTGAGAATGCGCTGCGCGCGCTGAGCCGCGTGTTCCACAAGAAGGGCGATGAGGCCTGGGCAAAGCGAAAACCCCCTATTGCGGCGTACTGGCGCGCCAGTGGTGTCAATGCCCGGCACCTCGCCCTCGCCGCACGAGCTACATCCCTTCAACTGGACCAGGCATGATCACGGCGAAATCTGCGCTCCCTGAGCCCATCTTGAGTGGCATGAGGCACGAAGCCATTCTGGAGTTCGCCCTGGGACAGCCTATGGGTACGAACGACGATCGAGAGCGAAGCCTGCTGGCCTTTGTTTTGCCGCCTTGGCAGCGCCCTGAAGTCTGGGAGGTGGACCGCAAGCGCCGCTTCATCGAGGGGATCTTCCTTGGGCTGGGCACCGGCACCTACGTGCTTCACCAGTTGGACTGGGATAGCGAAGGCAAGCCCAAGCCGATGGCCGGCTGGCTCATTGATGGCCAGCAACGAATGTCCGCCATCCGCGATTTTGTTCACGGCGGCATGACGATCTTCGATGGCGTGTCGTACGCCGATCTCGATGACGCCACCCGCAAGCGCAGGTTTCTGCGCCAGGTCTTCCCGTACCACGAGATCAAGTACACCCCGGATGAAGCCCGCTTGAAAACGCTTTATGAGCGCCTGAACTTTGGCGGCATCCCGCACACGCAGGCTGATCTTGAACACCTGAACTCGACGCCGGCCACGGCGCAGAACACTCGAAAAGGACCCCGTCCATGAGCAGCCTCGATGCACTCCCTCCATTGGCTGACCGGTGCGCAGAAATCATCCACTGGCACCGCACTGGCGTTCTCGAGGGTGATGCCCTTCGAACCATGGCCGCGGCCCAAAAGGGCGACCTTATGGGCGATCTGCGCATCGCTGAAGGCAAAACTGCACTCGAAGCCATGGCCCTTGTCGTGGCTCATGCTGCAACAGCTGCCGCCACTGTGAGCTCAGTCGCATGAGTCTGAACCCCATCTTCCCGGGCGACCTGTTCGCCACGACTTTAGTGGCACCCGAGCCCACCTCGGCCGCGACGGCGCTCAACCCGGATCTTCACCAGTGGTTCACGCCGGCCTGGGCGGCAGAGGCGATCGTCGAGCAGGAGTTCGGCTGGCTGCGCCCTGGCCATCGAGTTCTTGAGCCATCCTGTGGCGATGGCGCATTCTTGGTTGCCTTCCCGCAAGAGGTGGATGCCATCGGCGTGGAGATCGACCCGAACATGGCAGCGCGCGCCGCGAAGAACTCCGGCCGCGAGGTCGTTGTCGGTGATTTTCTGAGCCTGCCGGCGGAGCGGATCGGCAAGGTGGATGCGATTGTCGGAAATCCGCCGTTTTCTTCTGAGTGGGTGGGCGCCTTTGTTGAGCGCGCGGCCGGCCTTCTCGATGAGGGAGGGCAGGTTGGCTTGATCCTTCCGAGCTATGTCTTCCAGACCAGCTCCCGTATCGAGGTGCTCAGCCGCGATTTCAGCATCCATCAGCAGATGCTGCCGCGCAACCTGTTTCCCGGCATCAAGCTGCCCCTCATCTTCGCCAAGTTCATCAAGGAGCAGCACCGCCGCCTGTTCGGCTTCCTTCTGTACCGTGAAGCCCAGGACATCCGTGAGTTGGAGAAGGGCTGCATCAAGGCTGTCACCCTGGCGCGCGACCCGCGTGGGACCTGGCGGCAGGTCGTTCTCTCCACCCTCGCTGCCCTGGGCGGCGAAGCCGATCTGAAATCGATCTATGAGGCCATGGCCACCCGGCGGCCCACCGAGAACGCCTTCTGGAAGGAGAAGGTTCGCCAGGCGCTGCAGCGATCCTCGGATTTCGTGCGCACAGGACCCGGCCGGTATGCGCTGGCCAGCGCCTAAACTCTCGGTCCCATCATGAAATCACAACTCGACCCCATGAACCCAGCCGACATTGAGCAGGCCTTGCGCACGCTCACTGGGGGCGTGGAGATCCATGGCGACCCCAAGTTTTCAGACGAAATCAATGAGCGGCTGTTGACGGCTGGCGAGACAGCGCAGGCAAACGCCGGGCGCGCTGACCCCGCTACATCGCTGCATGTTCGCCGGCTTTTGTCGGTCGCCATCAAGGCGCCCACGAATGCCAAGAAGGTGGCCTGGTTGCACAAGGCTGCTGACACGCATGCCGCGGCCATCGGCCCTCATGCGGCATGCCATGACGGGTGCAGTCATTGCTGCCACGTTCCAGTTGCGATCTCCCGGCTGGAGGCTTTGGCCATGGGGCGCGCGATCGGTCGCTCGATCATTGAGCCCGAGTATCACGAGCCCCTTGCTTTCCGGGGGTATGAGGCGCCCTGCCCCTTTCTCGTGGACAACCGCTGCAGCGTCTACAACGCTCGCCCGGCAGTCTGCCGAACCCACTTCAATCTGGACGCCGACGATCTCCTGTGCCGCCTGACACCTGGCCAGGACGTTCCCGTGCCCTACTCCGACACCAGGCTCTTTGTCTTTGCGGCCACCGAGATGGAGCCCAATCCCGGGAACTGGGCGGACATCCGGCAGTGGTTTGGGTCGCCGGCCCGCGCCGAATCCGTGTGAATGGTCATCGAGGTGAATGACGCGGCAGTGACCTCAAAAAGTGCGGACGTGGCCTTGTATCTGGACCTGGACGGTGTTGTGCACCATGAGGCCGTCTACATCCACCCCAAAGCTGGCATCTACATGAGCCCGAAAGAGGCACCTGGCAGAGTCCTCTTCGAGTGGCTTCCCATCCTCATCGATCTCTTGGAGCCGTATCCCGACCTCAAGCTCGTACTCAGCAGCACCTGGTGCATCCGCCCGGGCTATCGCAAAACCCTTGATCGACTGCCGCTGACGCTGCGCGAGCGCTTTGTCGGTGGCACCTTCCACAAACGCATCCATGGATCCGATCCTGGCTTGACGCAAGCGTTCCAGTCCATGCCTCGCGGTGAGCAGGTGTGCGCAGACGTGGGGCGAAGAATGCCTCGGAAATGGCTTGCCCTTGATGACGATGTTGCCGGCTGGCCAGAGCGCGCGCTGGTGAACCTTGTGGCCTGCGATGGAAGCACTGGAATTTCGGATCTACGCGTACAAGAGGCTCTGAAACTGAAGCTTCAAGACCTTCACATCCCAACTGCTTCAAACTACTCTCTGCAGCCAATTCCCGCAATCAAGCCTACTGAATAGTTCTTGGGGTAACGGAAGTGCACTTCCCGCCAACACACGACTGGACATACGGCTCACGTTGCACGAGCACCTGACCATTGGCCTTCATCCCTTCGCACTGAGCAACTGTCATTTTTTTGTAAACAGGAACTGTTAAAGCCTCAACCAGATCGGAGTTATCCACCACGCCGGCAAAATCGAATACACGATCTGCCGAAGATGGGAAAACTGCTGACAGGTTCCGAATTCCTTCTGCATTCGAAGAAATTGCAGTATCAAGCTCCACGGTTCCACTGAATTTAACTGGAACGGTGCGATGCACCCACCAGTGGTTCGTTTCGGTGACTCCCATCGCCTCGGCCTTCACGGGATTCGAGTATCGAATGGTCTCTGTAAATTCATAGTTTTGCTCTTCTGCCGAGTTCAAACCGACAGTTTGGCTAAAACTTATCGTTGAGTCACCCTTAACAATGAAGTCAAAACCAATTTTTGCATTGACTGAAGTATTGGTTTGCAAGGTTTTGGTTTTGGTGACTTTTGAGCCCAGTCGAACTTGGCGGGTATGCTCAAAAGTGAAGCTTTGCTCAAGCGGCGTACAATTAACGTACGTCACCTTGAATCCAAGTATTCTCGAAGGGATATCCGCCCAATTTGGAAATGCGATGGTTACTTTAGGGTCACCAAGAACCGACACTGGGTCCGAAGCAGTCAGCTTTCCCATTATTGGATTGCATTCAGTTCTAGTGCGCGGGACACAAATGTCACACCATTCAGGACCACATCTCCTGATCCTGCAATATTCACCTATCACGACTTTAGAGCACGATTGACCCAAGGCGTAATCACGAAGTGTTGCCAGCTTCAAATTTACATTGGCCAAAACGTTAGTTTGTGATATCGAAGAGCTTGAAAAAGCTGAAAGCCCAGCCGGACTGACTTTTGGAGTTGAAAAAAATCGCTCCAGTAAATTCTCGTCAGCATATCCCCGGCACTCACAACTCGGGGTTGAACTGCCCGTCCCATTCGCGCAGCTGGCGGATTGACCGGGTCGACAAGTTATCGAGCAATTCTGATCACCATTGTCATTCGTCGCTGTGCAGGAGGACTGCGCATGAGCAACGCCAACCAATGACAGGAAAAGTACGACGAGCAAGAACAAGGATTTCACATGACCCCCCTTCATGCGCTCGCAACGGACTTGGCAGAGCGTCAAAATATTCTCGGACTAGATAGGGGATAAGTAAAGTCTCTTATGACGATCAATGAAGCAATTCATGCAAGGGTATACCCGGACTCAATGCGTCTGAATTCGGGCTTAGGGACTGCCCGTTGCACCTTGCACTGATCTGGATCCAAGGTGGTTGCGGCTTGTCGATCGCATGTGTATGAGATATCTTAAAGGCATACAACCGCGAGGCATCCATGACTACCCTGATCGTCCACTCCACCCCCCAAGCTCACCAGGCAGGTGACTTCACCTTAGCGCTCGAGGAGGCGCTGCAATCCGCAGGAATCGAGTGCGTCATCACCGCAGTAGGGGCGGAGCACCGGGTGCACATTTCCGACGCCTACAGGCCCCGACTTGAGGCGCAAGGCAAGGGCGCATTCGAGGACGTGGTTGAGGCGCTGAGTCAGACGGGTCTTGCTGCGGAGGTGTCTGTGTCATCGAAAGAGCCGGCGCATGTCGTTCCGCGCGGTCTGCAGAACATCACCAGCATGGGAATCCCGCCCGGCGGCATCTTTGGCGGCATTTTTGCGCAGGTCGACACCGCGGCAAATGACCCTTTCTCCGAGCCGCCGGCAGCCCCCGTGAAAGCGACGCCGGTAGCGCGACCGCGACCCCACTGAATGAACGCTGCTGAGCTTGGAGAAACGAGTTGCTATACGGATGAGTCTCTCCCTTCGTTCAACTCCTTTTCACATGAAAACCAAACTCCCCCTGGCCATCTTCCTCGCCCTGTGCACAGCATTCATCCTGGTTCAAATCAGCGTAAATGCCATCGCGCAGAACTACACCGCCGTCCACTTCTTCTTCGGCTTCGCTGCCCCATTGGCATTCGGCTGTGTGCCGTTCCAGGTCTTCAAGTGGAGGGGCTGGACGAAACTGCCGGTGAACTATGAGTGGGCCGGCTGGTCTTGGTCGCCATTGGTCGGCATCGTCACCACGCTTTTTGTGAGCGCCTTCAACGAGGTCTACACGGACCCCATGGAGAACGGAATCCCCTTCCTTCAGGCCTGGCACCACCTCGCGGCAGATGTGGCCGGAGTCGTGTTGTTCTGGGCCGTGTATGTGCTCTTCCTGAGGCCTCGATTCACCCGGCATCCGGCTCCCAAATTCATCGGCTCCACACAATGACCACCAATCCCTTCTACTTCGGCGCACCCAAGGCGTCAGCTGTTTTCACCGATGCCCAGATTCTGGAATTCCAGCGCGAGGCGGCCATGTCGGCGAAGGGGCGTGATGACCTGACGCTGCGGACGGTGCGTATGGCGCTGGATGCGCTGAACATGCGCCCCGACGAAATCCGCAAAGCCAAGGCCTATCTGTGCCCGGACCCTATCGAAGGCGACCGGTTGCCCGCCATTGGCTCGCGTGTCCTGATTCACCTGGCCAGCCAGGACGAATGGGTCGAGCACACGGTCACCGGCTTCTACGTCTGGGGCCCGCTGGCTGGCGTCAGTCCAGCCTACTCCCGTGTCTTCGTGACCGTGATCTCAGACGACGGCTACCCGAACTCTCGGTTGCTGGCTGATGTCCGACCCACCACGGGCGCCGCCAGTCCAGATTCTTGTGGCCCAAATACCACCGATGGTGAGTCACAAGCCGCGTTGACGCTCACGGATGAGGCTCGAGTGGCCGTTGCACAACTCACCATGCCGCCTTCGGGAACGGGGATTTCCACGATGAGCTTGCCCGGAGCCCATGACTTGCCTCCCGGTGATCACTTGCTGTTCGCGGACCCCATCTGCGCGGCGTCTGCAAATGCCATGGTGCACGCGAGCTCGCAATCAATCCTCCCATTGGCGATCATTTGCGTGTCTGCGGGCTCCCTCCGGCACCAGTTGAATGTGATCAACCAGGCGTTCCGCATGCCCGAGGGGACGTACCAACTGTTCACGACGCCAGCTCCCGGCGCGGCACCACGAGTCCAGTCAGTGGTTCCGATGACAGTTCCGGAATTCGAACGCTTGACCAAGAACGGTGTTCGCTTTGCACGCGAGCACGTGGCCAACGCTTCGACCGCAGCAGGTGGCATCGTCTCGCCGGTGCTGATGAGTGCACCGATCGCACACATCGACGTCGAAGCCTGGGGCAATGGAGCGGACACCGCGCACTGCTTCTCCAGCATGCCGTTCCCGGGATCTGAGCCCGTGTTCCTTGAGATCGCCCAGGTCGCTCAACCCATCTTGGACCTCTGAAAAATGCACATCATCCTGCAGTCACCATCAACGGGGGAGACCATGGCCGTACGAACGGCTGTGATGCTCCAGGATTCGGGGGCCGCCACGGTGCACGCCGCCACCACTGAGACCCTCGAGGCCAAGGAGACGATTCTGCGTGCCGGCGCAATGCCTGTCGGTAGCGTGGAATTTGTGCGCCTGGCGATGAAGCTGGCCGGCATCAAAGAGCCCCAGAACCTGTCCTACCCCCCTGGCTCCGCCCGCTTCCTCGGCCGCTGGCTGCAGGTGCACGGCATTGGTGAGGCCCTGGCATCGACGGAGCCGATCTTCATCAAGCCTTTGACCACCAAGATGTTCAACGGATTCGTCTACCAACCCTTGGCGCCCAGCCATCTGCTCTCCGAGCACGATCAAGAGCAACTCACCGTGGCGCGCGGCCTGAAGCCGGAAACCCTGGTCTACGTCAGCCCCCAGGTGCAATTCCTGAGCGAGTGGCGGTTTTACATCCAGGGCGGGACCGTCGTCGGTCAGGCTCGGTATGACGCCGACGGGCGCGACGATGCGCCTGAGCCCGATTTCTTCGTCGTTCTCGACTGCATTCAATCGCTGGCGATCGATCACCCATACGCCTTGGACATGGGCGTCCTTGCGGATGGCACAACGGCGTTGATCGAGACCAACGATTTTTGGGCCCTGGGTTTTTACCGCGGCGCCATGAAGCCCAAGCAGTACCTCGATTGTCTTGTTGATCGCTGGAAATCTCTTGTAGGCGCTCGAGCCATGGAAAGCGCAGCAGCATGAAAATCCTTCCCGTCCTGCACTATCTTGACACCGAAACCACCATCGCCCAGGTCCACCTGGCGCGCAAATGCGGCGCCGACGGCATCTTCCTGATCGATCACAACGGTGATGACGACAACCTATTGACGGTGGCGTCGCTGGTTAAGCTGACTTTCACCGGATTTCCAGTTGGCATCAACCTCCTGTCGCGCTCCGCGGCATACGCAGCCCGAAGCGCCAAGGATCTGGGGCTGGACATGGTCTGGGCCGATTCCATGGGCGTGAGCAGCGCCGGCCTGACGAGTTCTGGCCTGCAGCTGCGGGACATGGCCGCACAGGCGCCTGAACTCACCTTTTTTGCATCCGTCGCTTTCAAGTACCAGCCAGTTGAGTCGGATCCAGCCGAGGCCGCTCGGCAGGCGCGCTCGGCAGGCTTCGTGGCCACCACCAGTGGTACGCAGACCGGCGTGCCGCCTTCACTGGAAAAGATTCGGCAGATGTCGGAGGCCGCCGGCGGCAAACTGGCGATCGCCAGCGGCATGACGCCAGAAAACATAGCGCAGTACGCCCCCTTCCTGTCCCACGTGCTCGTGTCCACCGGCATTTCGGTGGACGACTCCCATTTCGACGAACTCAAACTCAAGGCCCTCATTCGGGCCGCGCGGGATAATGCGCAAGCTCCACTCACCCCTTGAAGTCATCATGGCCAACTCTGATCTCACGCCTTCCGCCCCCACGCCTCAGGAGCTGTTCGAGGCCGATGTGGTTCAGTGGGAAAAGGATCCTGAATCTGTGTCCATGGAAAACGAGGTTCATGTGTATTTCGGCCGCATGAATCTCCTCAACTGCTTTGATGTTGGCGAAGAGGGACTTCGGATCTATAACCGCATCGTTCACGCCGACGGAAACGGCCCCGCAGAGGACGGCTCCGCGATCGATGCCGTGATAAGTGGCGTTGCCGCGGCATCTGCAAACGGCGTCTTCTGCGCACTCTCCCGCGCGCTTGGCGTCAGTCAGCGTGCATTGGAAATTGTTCTGGAGACCTACATCGACGATGGCGACGCCACCCGCCTTGGCTTCCAGGAGTTCGAAAAGCGGGTGGCCAGCGCTGAGGCCGAATACGCCGCTCGAGAACCAGCCACTCCTGCGCGGCGTCCACGCGTCTGATTCCAGAGGGTTTCCTCATGACTTCATTCATCGTCGACTCTCGCGAGACCAACAGCCGAATTCCCGTGCACCTGCGTGAGCTGGGTGTCGAGTTCGAGATGCAGGAAATGGCTGCAGGCGACTTCCACGTCGGCGAGTTCCTCATCGAGCGCAAGAGCATCACCGATCTCGCCAAGTCGATCTTGGACGGCCGCCTATTCGAGCAGGCTGAACTCATCGCCCAGGCCAGCGAGCGCCCTGCGATCCTCATCGAGGGCAATCTGCTCGATCTCCCCAACGACATGCACCCCGATGCCATGCCCGGTGCGATCTCGGCCTTGTCCGTGTTCTGGGGGCTCTCCGTCTTCTCCAGCCCCAACCAGCTCGGCACCGCTCGGCTGCTCGCCCGGCTTCACCACCACCAGGTCAACGGACTGGGCTACGAGGTCGCAACACGCGTTTTGAAGCCCAAGGACAAGCCTGATGGTGCCCAGGCTCAGTACCTGGTCAGCGGCCTACCTGGCGTGGGCCCGGAGATGGCCAGGAAGCTCTTGGGGCACTTCGGGAGCGCGCGAGCTGTGTTTGCAGCGTCCATCCACGAGCTCGCCCAATGCAATGGCGTGGGGCCGAAGACGGCGGTAGCTATTGCCACGGCTCTAGATCAGTCGCCGACCAAGTTCCGGGTGACCAAAAAAGCGACTATCTGAAATATCGCCTTTAGCCTGTTAACAGATGGTGATCCCCCAAATACTGGTTTGCAAGCTAAGTGCGGCCAAATTCGAACCTTCACCCATCCCCTTGCGAACGGGGCCGCCCAGCATTAAAGAGCTTCATAGCCTTCTCAGGGATCAATCCCTGGTCAATGGCGTCATCCATGGTTGAGAGTGAATCAAGAAGCATGCGAAAAGGTTGAAAGTTATGCTCCAGAATTGAGTCTTCCCTGTCTCCTCCCGTGTGTAACCTTGCTGATAGAAACGGAATATCAAGAAAAAATATCGTCCAGTCCCCGACCCCCTTCCAACCACTACTTGGAAAGAGACTTCTAGATCCCAAACGTCCTTGTATCGAGTCCCTTTCAGCTCTCTCAAGCGCTTTGATATGCTTGGATCCATCCCTACTTTCGCGAACATGGAAGTAAAGTCTCGTACCCATACCCTCATCATTTACCGAGACAAACGCAAAGGTCGACGAGTCCAAAAGTTGCCGAAGTCTTTCATTGCACTTGGCGGCAACCAATGGCGCATTGACTACAAGCTTCTTGATCCGATGTTCTTCGGCATGTAATTTCTGCTCAGCACGTGCGGCTCGCCGCTTCTCTTTCTCTATTAGCTTTTCCTGACGTTCGTCTTTCTTGTTCTTGAGATCTGGCGGCACAATCTGAAGATCACGAAGAATTCTCAACCCCAAGAGATCAAGATTGCTTTCAATGAATCCCTCAAGTCTGGAACGACAAGCCTCATCAAACCACTCTGTTGCACCGCCCTGATCAGCGGATACCAGCTCACTCTTCAAGCGCCATTTGACAAAAAGTCGATGAAGTGATTTTTCAATATCGAGCGCCGCCTTCTCGGTGGCTGCCTCAATAGCAATCGAGGCTTTCAAGTCAAATTCATCTAGCCCTATGCTGCGAGCTCGATGGAAGATATTGTTGGCTTTCCCAATCTTGAATCTAGGCTCTGATTTGTGCGCAAGAATATAGATGTGCGATGTCATCGGAGGCGCCTTTTTCGGGATGAGAAAGGTGACGACTAGATCTCACTGATGACCTGGGCGTTGGCGATGACCAGCCCAGGTTGAGCTGGGCCTCGAATCATGTGCTGCCTCGTTCCATCGGGGAGATGGCGATCCGCGATGACAAAAGCGCCAGCAGCTGTCCACCAGTGCGGCGGATTCATCGGCACCCAATCCATGACTTCATGCGGTTCGAACGTGACTTCAGTCGTCATGGCTTTGCCTTCGGATTGCAGATTGGGATGTGTCTGAAGAGGTGGAGCAAACGAGGCCGTCTCGATCGCAGGTAGCGTCTGCGAGTTGATGCGAGCAGGCGGCTTGTTTTGATGCTGCGTATTCTATATCTTGTAGGCATCTGACGATATACCGCAAAGGAGCCAAAACCATGAGCAACAAACCTGAATTCATCACCTTCACCGGCGTGGATGACGACACCGATCCGGCCGCTATGGAGCGGCTTTCCAACGACTACGAAGGGCGCATCGAGTGGGGGTTCCTCTTCTCGCCGAAGCGCCAGGGCCTGGATCCGCGCTACCCTTCAGTCCAGACGATCCAGCGGCACGCCGAAGAATTGCTGCCGAAGCTTAGGTATGCCGCACACCTTTGCGGAGACGATGCGCGCGAGGTCATCGACACCGGCAAGTCTCGGCACGAACACCTTCTTCGAGGATTCCAGCGAGCGCAGATCAACACGGCCGACCCGAAAGTCCAGCCCTCACAGATAGGCGACTGGGCAGCCAGGCGAAACCTGCGCGCCATCTTGCAATGCCGCGGTGAATTCCCTCAAGTGGCATCCGTCGACGTGCTGTTTGATGCCAGCGGTGGGCGCGGCGTCGTGCCGAGCGATTGGCCTGTTGCCGTGCACACCACCTTCTGCGGTTTCGCTGGCGGCTTGCGGCCGGAGAACGTGGCTGACGCAGTTGCCGTCATCGGCCAGCGTGCCGCTCGATACTGGATCGACATGGAAACCGGGATCCGCGATGACAAAGACCGGTTCGACGTCAGCATGTGCCGCGCCGTGTGTGAGGCGGTCTACGGGAAAGCCTAGGCCATCCAGAATCAGTCCGAGCGCCCTGATGGTGAATGGCACACCGCAACTTCACATCGACGGACTCGAAGTACCCGATCCAGCCTGAGGTCCGGCCGACCCCAGGCCAGCAGTCTTCGCCGGCTGCCAAGTCTTTCCGGTGTAGTGATTTCCGAGTCCGGACATCACCCAGTCCTCGACCTTGGCGGCGTCTGCGGCATTGAGGCCAGCTTCTTCGAAGTAGCGGGCCCTGTGCTGGAGCACCTGCATGATCGAATCCTCGACGTCTTGCGCGGCCCCCTTGGCAATGCCCAGTCCACGTGCGCTGCCCATGGCCTCATGGAGCGTGTAAACCTGTCCACGGTCAAGGCAATTCAGGTAATGCCGCTGCGCACCTTGGGGACTGACATCGAACACCGGTGCGATCTCGTAGTGCATCGGGGAACCGGGGCTTTTCAGGAAGCCGAAGTTCTTCAGGTGGTCATCGGTGTTCTGCAGCGCGGCGTTCAGGCACAGGCGACCGAACATCTGGACCCTTGACGCCGCAGGGCTTGTGCAAATGCGCGAGGTGATATCGAGCAGCTTGCTCCAGCTCAGGATGGCCTTGTCCATCGTCGAGTTCAGGAACTTGCTCTGGGGCTCATACGAGGCAAGGGACATCGCGCTCACGTAGTGCCGGCGGCGCATCTTCCCGTCAACGGCGTGTCGATCGAACCGATCAAGCACCAGCACCGTCTGGCCGTTGGCCAGCTCCTCGAGGCGGTGGCCAGGGGTTGTGAAGCCCATGTCGGCGGCCATGCGCAGCGTGGCGATCTCCAGCCGGTTGCGCTCAATGGTGTCGTTTCGCGACTGGAACTTGGCGATCACGGAGCACCCGGGCAAGGCGCCTGGCGACTCATCTCGCAGGATGGCCTTGGGGCGGGCGCCACCGATCGTCCAGCTGCCCCCCAGCATGTCCTTCATCTCATCGGTGAGCTCAGCCCCCTCCTCGAACTTCAAAGCGGCCCTGGAGGCCTTTTCGAGCTGGGACGTGCCGGGGCGTTCTGCCAGGCTCTGGGCCACGATCTCATCGAGGTCGATCTCGCCTGTCGCAGCGTTTGGGGTGAGCACCAGGCCGCCGATGCCGTCGGCGCCGCGCAGGAAGGCGCCGCGAAAGACACGCTGGCGCGCCTCCTCGGGGAGCTGCGCCTGCACCACCCTGCGACCCCAGGCATCAGGTGCCGCGTCAAAGATGGCGCCCACGCGCACGAACTGGGAAGTGCTCGCGAAAAGCGTCTTGCCCAGCGGCATGTTGATCGGGTCGAGCGGAAAGCTGCGCGGGTCCGTCAGGTAGCCAGGGTCGTAGGCAAAAGAGGCCGAGATGCTCTCCCCATCCTCTTCCAGCTCGAGAACCCCGGCCGTGATGAAACCCGATGGCGTCCAGGCGTGCACCCGAAGCTTGCTGTCAATCTCCTTCTCGCGGCGCTCAATGGCTGTGGTTCTCATTCGGATCCTTTTGGCGTTCGCGTCGCGGCTCCGCGCTTGGGAAGATGGCGACGCATCAAGATGTCGGTTGCCTCGTCGCTCTTGGACAGCTCGAACAGCCTGGCCCCCATGTCATAGAGCGTCATCAGGGTGAAGACCTTGGCAATGCTCACTGCCGGGTCCCCTTGCTCAATGCGGGCTACAGTCTGTGAGTGAAGCCCACATCGCTCACCGGCCACCGCCTGTGTGTCCCCACGTGCACGGCGGGCACGCGAGATCTGCTCACCAAGCGCTCGAAGGGCGGCGGTGACCTCGAATGGGATCAAATGGGAATCCGAGCCTTTAGCCATGGCCAAATGTCGCATATAAACGTGATAGAGTCAATTTTCATCGGTTTTATAAGAGTTTCATGAGCGCTGAAAATCAACCCACCATCGAGGATCTTGAAGTTGCCCGCACAAAACTCAAGGAGGTCCTGGAGCGCTGGGATAACTACGATGGCAACAACCCCGACAAGTACAAGGCAGCGATCGCCGACGCAAAAGTCCTCGTGCACGATCTCGAAACGAAGTTGAAGGCCGCGGGAGTTCTGGAGCTCACCGAGGAGGAAAAGCTATTCAAGGTGCTCGATCGACAGTTCCCGAATGCAGGCAGCCGCGACGTGGTTGAGTACGACGGACGCAAGTTCCAGCGCAGATTCACGCCAGTTGCGACCAGCGTCTCTGGAAAAACCGTGAGAGCCTGGCGGCCGTACTGGGTCGAAGTACCCGCATAAGGGTTTTGGCCGCGGCCCTGGCGGGATCAGGACATCAAGCAGCCAGCCGGTGCTCGTAGAAGGGTCGAACCGGGTCCGCCAGAATGCTCAGCTGCTCCTCAAGCCGCGCGGGATCGGGATTCAGCCAAGCCTCCACGTGTTCCGGCTTGATAGAGACGATGCACCGGTCATGGCCGGCGGCCGCCACCTCTTCGGGCGGCTCATCGGTGATGGCAGCAAAGGACAGCAGATCCGGCTCCCCTGGCCCTTTCCAGTGCGACCACAGGCATGCGATCAACATCGGATGCGCAGGCTCAGGGTGGAACTCAAGGACGACACTGCCGCCAGGCCGGTCAACGTTCTCGTAGAACATGTCCACAACCATCAGCCCGTGGGTGACACCAAACTGGCCGCGCCAGAACTTCTGGAGGTTGTCGAGCCTTGCGTTGTAGAGTCCGGGGAACTTCTGATCGTAGAAGGCCGGCTTTCCAGCAGGCCGGCATTGGTAGCGCATGGGTTTGATGACGCGCTTGCCCTCTTCCATCACCATGACTGGCGCCCACACGCCTGGGAAGATCCTGCTGTCCCGATCCCGTGCGTCAGTCCGCGTCAAATCGCGCAGACGCCTCAGGCCCTTGTCGATTTTGTCGGTCGAGATGCGCTGGTCTTCTGTGGCCTTTTTCGTGACCTTCGTCAGCAGCGCGCGTTCCGCGTCGGCCAGCCGCTTCTTCTGCTTGAACAGGTCTTCCTCGATGACTTTGGCCTGGGCAGCATTGAACTCATCGATCGCAGACTTGATGCGAACTTCGCCATCACCATGGGGATGCCGGAACGCATCATCCATCCCCTTGGGCACTTTGATTTTGGGATTCCCCAGTCGGCGAACGTAGAGATCGACGAATTCGCGGATGTCCAGGTGAGCTCCGAATTCACGGACGTATCGTTTGTAGTCTGACCAGACCAGAGCGGAATAGCACATTCGGGCCCCCAGGAAAATGGATGCTGTTCAACCGCCAGCATCAGCCATTTTCATCGCCCACGTCTGGCCTGTCACCCCAGGATTTCTGCGACCAGAATCTTCCCAACAACGTCGCGCTCAGCGCGCAGCTGGCGAACAGCCTGTGCGAGCATTTCCGGGGTGGTCGAGGCTTCGCGAAGCAGCACGAAGCGCATTCCCGAACTGTTGGCAAGGCCCTCTTCGTAGACCACACCGGATTCGGTCACAAAGCCCATTCGCCTGTTTCGCTCCAATGTGGCGGAGGAGAACGTTTCGTCGGTTGGAAGTGGCTCAGGTCGCTTGCTCATCTTTTGGTCTCGGCACATGAAGTTCAAAGCATAGAGCAGCCTGGCCACGAGCGCAGCAATCGCTGGGCATTCTCACGAGGGTCTTCAAGAGAGGACCTGGAGTTCGTGACAATGCAGCCAGCACGCGCCTGGTTGTCCGCGGCCCTTCAAGCTCCCACTGGAGCATTTTGGCGACCTGGTGGGCAAGCCACTCATCGCCGTACATGATCGAGGGCTGCTCGTGCTCGCGCAGAACCGCCTCGGCGGCATCACAAACCCTCATGGCGCATGCTCAGGCAGGCATCGCCACGCATTCGTGGCCACCGCGTTCAATCGGCAGCAACTTGTCCCGGACCCACCTGGCAATGCCTGCTCGGATCAACGGAAGTGATGCCCCGCGCACCTGGCGCCAGGACACATCGAGCTCAAATGCGGCGTCCATCTCGGTCGTTGGAAGCAGCCTGGCCAGCTTTTGGGACATGGTCTCGATGGGCACCAGGCCGATCGACCTCACGTGGTAGTTCACATTCATCTCATCGGCCAAGGCCATCAACTCATTGGCGTCATACCCGGCATGTCGAACCAGCAATCCGATGAGGATCCCAACAAATCGTGGCCCGTGCGCTTCGTCAACGGGGCCGAGCCGGTGTGCGGCCTCATGCAGCACAACCCATCGGCCGCGAGACCATCGAGGGAGCGTGATCCGATGATCATCATGGGCAAGCGCACTGCGCTGACCTCGGTTGGGGCGGGCGATTTCAGGCGCCGGGACTCGGGCTCGTCCATACCGGCCGCGTTCAGCAGACCAGATCGGATTCAGAAAAGCCTGACATTGATCGAGCGTGTCAAATTCGGGAACGTCCAGCCGGCGAACACCGCGCTCGCCGTTCAGCATCCGGACAAGGGTTTTTGATGCCAGTCGTTCCCAGGCGTAGACCTTCGAGCGCTGGTTGTCCCGAGGTCGCGAATAGCTCTTCCTTCGTGTTTTCATGCAGACCTCAGAGTAGCTCAATTTTGCTGACGTGCGGCCTGCTCGCGTTGCCCATGCCACGGAATTCCTTCGATCTCCGAGCTTCCAGGGCTCGCTTCATGGACATGGTCCACGAGAAATTCGATCGCCAGATACCCAGAATGCTCGTGCCGGTGAAGCCGATCTGCTGGACCAGAAGCCCATTGGCGCCCGTCACGTAGGCATAGCTGCCGATGAAAAGGTTGGCGCCGAGAAAGCCGAACCAGCCCCATTTGGAGATGGAGGCATTCAGGGCAAGTAGGTAGGCGCCTGCAAGGCCTGTGACGGCACCCGCCCACTGCAGCGTATCGCTGAACGTCCAGGTTTGGAGCTTCAACAGCGCAAATGCGTGCAAAAGGTCGAGCTGCTCCATCACCACCACGTAGAGGCCCCAGAAATGATGGAGCGAGTTCATCAAGCGCTCGCCCGAAAGCTCGAGGTCGCGGACGCATCCAGCACCACGGGCTTGGTCGACGCCCTCAGGTTCAGATCAGCGCTCGCCAACTGAGGCATCGTCACGGTGCGGTAGGTGGGGACCTCCAGGATCGAGGCCGAAAGCACAAGCTGGCTTTCCACATCGCGAGGCGCCACGTTCGGCGCGCCGGTGCCGAACTTGGCCACTACGGCAGAGAACGCCTTTCGATCGGCCTCGAACGACGCACGGGCGGCATTCACCGCATCGGCGCTACCGTGACCCTCAGCACTTGCAATCACCGCATCAGAGAATGCTTTCTTTTTGCTCAGGACACCGTTGCCCCAGGCGTCCAGCTTGTTTTTTTCAACGACAGACAGCGCCACCATTTCTGCGCGATGGCTCTTTCCGGCTTCATCGAACTGAGAAATCAAACGGCCTTTGAAATCACCAATCGGCATCGATCGCACCGCGCCGGCAGGCTGCACGCCAACGGGCGTGTGGGCAGAGCCTTGGTGCGGCTGCAGGATCACCTGCGGGTAACCGAGATTGCCCTGGTTGGTGGGTTGAGGCTGGACTTGAACCGGCGGGTTCTTGGCTTTCTCGGCCTTCTCGGCAGCGGCATTGCAGATACCGTAGCCGATCGCACCGCCGCCAAATGCGCCAACAGCGGCGCCCAGCGCGCGCTTGTCCCAGGAGTCGCCACCAGCGATGCCGCCCAGAAGGCCGCCGATCGCGCTGCCAAAGCTCGTGCAGTTGCCGGGCGAGACCGGGCTGTTCTGAGCATGAGCGGAACCGGGGGCAGCCATGATGGCGGCAACAACCAGCGCAGCACCCGCAGCGAGCCTGCGCGCGCCATCGCTGACCTGGCTCTTCAGGGCTTCATCGCCTGCAACCTGAAAGAGGATGCTGGATTGGAGTTGGGCAAGTTTGCTCATGGAATTTCCTTCTATGCGGGAGCGTGGGTTTCGATCAAGGGGTCAGTTCAGCGCGGCCAACTCAAGGCGTCCAGCCGCGATTCGCACGAAAGCGTGCAGTGTTTGCAGGCGCCGCTTGGTGACGTCGTAGGGCACGAGGTCATACAGCAACGCATTGGCGCCAGAACGGCCTTCCTTGGCGTCTTGCGCATTGCGCATGTCCGTCTCGATCAGCAGGAGGGCGAAATCGGCGACCTTGGTGTTGTGCGCCTTGAAATCGATGTCGTGAAGCAGGCCGGCTGCATCGATGAAGGCGTCGTCGTCTTCGAACGTCTTTGCAAGAGAGAGAACGACGCCGATATCGACAGTGGCGCGCTTGATAGCCTCGGGGAAGCCGGGTGTCGAGTGCAGAGCTCGACGGAACACCTCTGCATGATGGGCATCCAGCCCGACAACAGCCTCATTCACACACTCCACGATCACCATCTCATCCAGAGTGAGGGTGTCTCGAACACGCTGAGCGATCGTGCCGGCACTGCCCAGTGAAGCCTGGACAAGTAGCTCGATTGACGAACGTGCTGCAGGGGAAGGCTGGAGGCTTTGCAGAATGTCTTTGGTCGCGGTATTCATTGGGTTCCCGGTTGCGTTGTAGACCGATAGCGCAGGTTAAGCGTGAACTATGCGTATAGTGTATCTCTTCCACCTATTTTCGCAACACTCTACCGATTCGACCCGCTGCGCACTCAGGGCGCGCCCATTTCAGATTGAGATCCAAGCTGGGAGGGCGGTGTGCCGGGCGGGGAACTGTAGTCAGTAGGCACTACGTTTTGGCATGCCAATTGGTGGCCCATGGGCTCAGAGTGGGCTTTGGTCTTGAATGGAGATGGTGGATAGGATATGCTTTACGCATACATAGGCCACTGTTTTCAATGCCCGTGCCGCTGACTTCAGGGTCCAACGAGGCAGCCGGCACTCTGATCTGCACAACCACTTCACCCAAGGATTTCTCATGCTGAGCGCAACCCAAGCCCCTGCTTCTCCTTCCCAATCCGTCGCTCCCATTTTGGCCCGAGATGCTGGCGCTGGCGGCGTGAGCACCTCGTACATGATCATTCGCCGAAACGGCTCGGTGGTGCCGTTCGAGCCCGGCAAGATCGCTGTGGCCATGATGAAGGCGTTCCTGGCTGTTCATGGCTCCAGCAGCGCCGCCTCGGCCAGTGTTCGCCAGACTGTGGATGCATTGACCGAGAGCGTCACGAAGGCGCTGATGCGTTCGCGACCAGCAGGTGGCACCTTCCACATTGAGGATGTCCAGGATCAGGTGGAGCTGGGCATGATGCGCGCCGGGCACCAAGAGGTGGCTCGCTCCTATGTGCTGTACCGTGAGCGCCGCGCACAAGAGCGTGCGGCCAAGGGTGAAGTGGCGGTTGCAGCCGAGCCAGTGATCCATGTGGTCGATGGTGGCGTGCGCTCCCCTTTGGACATGGCCCTTCTCAAGGGCCTCATTGAAGCGGCCTGCACCGATCTTGGCAATGACATCAAGCCTGAACCGATCCTGGCGGAGACGAAGCGAAACCTCTATGACGGCGTGCCCCTTCAGGAGGTCTACAAGGCTTCGATCCTGGCAGCACGCACGCTGATCGAGAAGGATCCCGGCTACACGTACGCTACCGCTCGTCTGCTGCACCACACCATCGTCAAGGAAGTTCTGGGTGAAGAGGTTCCCGCGTGGCAACTGCGTGAGCGCTATGCGACCAGCTTCCCTGTGTTCATCAAGAAGGGGGTGGAAAACGGCCTGCTGGACGACAAGATGCTTGAGTTTGACCTTGTTCGCCTGGGTGAGGCCCTCAAGCCTGAACGCGACATGCAGTTCGACTACCTGGGTCTGCAGACGCTGTATGACCGCTACTTCCTGCACGTGCGCAAGACCCGTATCGAGCTGCCGCAATCCTTCTTCATGCGCGTGGCCATGGGCCTCTCGCTCAACGAAGTCGACCGCGAAGCGCGCGCCATCGAGTTCTATGAGCTCCTGTCCTCTTTCGACTTCATGTCCTCGACCCCGACGCTCTTCAACAGCGGCTCGCGTCGCTCCCAGCTCTCCAGCTGCTACCTGACCACGGTCCCGGACGATCTGGACGGCATCTACGAGTCGATCAAGGAAAACGCTCTTCTCTCCAAGTTCGCCGGCGGCCTGGGCAATGACTGGACCCGCGTTCGCGCCATGGGCTCGCACATCAAGGGCACCAATGGTGAGTCGCAGGGCGTGGTGCCCTTCCTGAAGGTGGTCAACGATACGGCAGTGGCCGTCAACCAGGGTGGCAAGCGCAAGGGCGCTGTCTGCGCCTACCTGGAAACCTGGCACTTGGACATTGAAGAGTTCCTGGACCTGCGCAAGAACACGGGTGATGACCGTCGTCGCACTCACGACATGAACACGGCCAACTGGATCCCAGACCTGTTCATGAAGCGTGTGATGGAAAAGGGCCACTGGACCCTGTTCTCCCCCAGCAGCGTTCCCGACCTGCATGACAAGTTCGGCTCCGACTTCGAAACAGCCTACGTTGCCTACGAAGCACGCGCCGAGCGCGGTGAGATCACGCCCTCCCTGAAGATTCAGGCATCCGATCTGTGGCGAAAGATGCTCACGATGCTGTTCGAAACCGGGCACCCCTGGATCACCTTCAAGGATGCCTGCAACGTGCGAAGCCCGCAGCAGCATGCCGGCGTCGTGCACAGCTCCAACCTGTGCACCGAGATCACGCTCAACACCAGCGACACCGAAACCGCGGTCTGCAACCTGGGGTCGGTCAACCTCAAGCAGCACGTGATCGGTGGCGTTCTCGACCACGAGAAGCTGAAGCGGACCATCAAAACGGCCATGCGGATGCTCGACAACGTGATCGACATCAACTTCTACGCCGTCAAGAAGGCGCGCGACTCCAACCTGCGCCACCGCCCCGTTGGCCTGGGCATCATGGGCTTCCAGGACGCTCTGTACGAAATGCGCATGCCCTACGCCTCCAGCGCGGCAGTGGAGTTTGCAGATCGCTCCATGGAGGCCGTCTGCTACTACGCCTACTGGGCGTCGACCGAACTGGCGCGTGAACGCGGTCGCTACGGCAGCTACAAGGGCTCGCTGTGGGACCAGGGCATCCTGCCTCCCGACACCCTGGACATGCTGGCCCGCGAGCGTGGCGGCTACGTCGATGTGGATCGCTCCAGCCGATTGGATTGGGATGCCCTGCGTCAGAAGATCGCTGCCGACGGCATGCGCAACTCCAACTGCGTGGCCATCGCCCCGACCGCGACCATCTCCAACATCGTGGGCGTGGATGCGTCCATCGAGCCCAGCTTCGGCAACCTCTCCGTCAAGTCCAACCTGTCGGGCGAATTCACCATCATCAACGGCTACCTGGTCGAGGATCTCAAGGGCCTGGGCTTGTGGGATGACGTGATGGTCATGGACCTCAAGCACTTCGACGGCTCCCTGCGTTCGATCGATCGTGTTCCGACTGAAATCAAGGACCTGTACGCAACCGCCTTCGAGGTTGAGCCGGTGTGGCTGGTGGAGGCCGCGGCACGCCGCCAGAAGTGGATCGACCAGGCGCAGAGCCTGAACATCTACATGGCCGGCGCCTCGGGCAAGAAGCTCGACGACACGTACAAGCTTGCCTGGGTGCGCGGTCTGAAGACCACCTACTACCTGCGCACCACCTCAGCCACACAAGCGGAGAAGTCGACTGGTCGCACGGGTCAGCTCAATGCGGTCTCTGCAGCTGCTCCGGCCCCTGCTCCCGCCACCAAGGCCCCTGTCGCCACCGCTTCGGACATGACTCCGGCCACGGATGTGAAGTTCTGCGCACTCGATGACCCGGGTTGCGAGGCGTGTCAATAGCATGCCGTCAGGCCGAAGAAATCCGTACCTTTTGTGATTGGAGTCAGAAATGCTTTCCTGGGACGATGAACCCAATGCCGCCGGCGTCAACGCTGTCGAGCGACCTGCCGCAGCGCCCCAGGTGAGCGCTCCTGAAGCAGCGCCGAAGAATGTGGTGGCTTCTGCCGCCGCGCATGCCACCAACGTCGCCCGGCGCATCAACGCGGCCGACAAGCGCATCATCAACGGCCAGACCGACGTCAACCAACTGGTGCCGTTCAAGTACAAGTGGGCCTGGGAGAAGTACCTGTCCACCTGCGCCAACCACTGGATGCCGCAGGAAGTGAACATGAGCCGCGACATCGCGCTCTGGAAAGACCCCAACGGCCTCACAGAAGACGAACGCCGCATCGTCAAGCGCAACCTCGGCTTCTTCGTCACCGCCGACTCGCTGGCCGCCAACAACATCGTGCTGGGCACCTACCGCCACATCACGGCGCCCGAATGCCGCCAGTTCCTGCTGCGCCAGGCTTTCGAGGAAGCCATCCACACGCACGCCTACCAGTACATCGTGGAGTCCCTCGGCCTGGATGAGTCCGAGATCTTCAACGCCTACAACGAAGTCCAGTCGATCCGCGACAAGGACCAGTTCCTGATCCCCTTCATCGAGGCGATCATGGACCCGAACTTCCACACCGGCACGCCCGAAACCGACCAGCGCCTGCTCAAGAGCCTGATCGTCTTCGCCTGCCTGATGGAAGGCCTGTTCTTCTATGTGGGCTTCACGCAGATCCTGGCGCTGGGTCGCCAGAACAAGATGACCGGTGCCGCCGAGCAGTACCAGTACATCCTGCGCGACGAGTCCATGCACTGCAACTTCGGCATCGATCTGATCAATGCTCTGAAGTCGGAAAACCCGGGGCTGTGGACCGAATCCTTCAAGGATGAGATCAAGGGGCTTTTCCACAAGGCCGTCGATCTCGAGTACCGCTACGCCGAAGACACCATGCCGCGCGGCGTGCTCGGCATGAACGCCTCGATGTTCAAAGGCTACCTGCGCTTCATCGCCAACCGCCGCGCGCAGCAGATCGGCCTGGAGCCGATGTTTCCCGCCGAAGAGAACCCGTTCCCCTGGATGAGCGAAATGATCGACCTCAAGAAGGAGCGCAATTTCTTCGAGACCCGAGTGATCGAGTACCAAACGGGCGGCGCCCTCAACTGGGAGTGAGAACGATGAGCAACGTGCTTTTTGACGACGAGAACACCGTCAGTGACCTCATCCTGTGTGCAACGGCGCACGGCAACGAATCCGGCAACGACCACGAAATTGGTGACCTGCAGGGTCTTTTGGAGAAGGCGTGGTCGCTCATGAGCCCCGAGATGCGCCGGGACATGATTTCCTCGCTCGAGGTGAGTGAAATTGTCGAGCTTGGCACCGGCCACGTTCTTCTCACCTCGGTCGACGGGATTGAGCAGGGCGAGTGGGAGTCCGCGTGCGAGGCCTACGGCCTGGACACCTCCTTCCAGTACAGCGACGTCCAGATGCTCGATGCCATCAACCATGCGCGCCTCGCGAATGCCTGCGAGAGCCAGGAAGCCGTCTCGAGCGCCGTCTTGGCTGAAGCCACCACACCTCCTCCCGCTCCCGATCTGGCAAAGCCGCGTCGGATGCGCCCGTAACAAACACCCGAAACATCATGCTCAGCGAAATCGAATTCCGACCCGAGGGCCCTCGTAATGACCCGGTTGCGCTGATTGGCGCCAACGACGTCGTGTCCATCGGACGATCGCTTGCAAGCACCTGTCATTCACCGGCCCATTTGACGATGTTCTACAGCGTGGCCCAGCACAATGTCTTGCTCTCGCGCATCGTTCATCCTCACCTTGCCCTGCAAGCACTGATTGCGCCGCCGCCCTCCTACGCGCGAAAATTCGGGCATCCTGATGTTCATCGTGCGGACCAAATCCTGCAGGCCGCCATTCAGCGCGACCTGATGCCGGCTTCCGTGCGCCGGCTGGACCTCGACAATGACATCACGATCGCCCAGATGCCCTCAAAGATCGTGCCAGCGGATCCTGAAGATGCCTTCCAGATGTTTCTTGCACGGTATCGACTGCTTGCGTACCAACAGACGCAGTTGATCCAGGTGCCGCCGGTGCGAAAAGCGCGAATGGCGGCATAACCCCCGGAATCCCCGGCAACAGTCAAAACTCTTCACGGCACAAATGAGTTTCGTCCTCAAAGGCATGCTTCGCACCATGTGGCGCCGGCGTCTCACGATTTTGGGGACGTTCGGATGCGTCATCGTTTTTTTCGCATGCGCCTTTGTCCTGCTGTTTGCAAGGGTTCCACTGGGCTATTCACTGGCCATTCCCTGGTTCTTGGCCATGTTCCTGTGGCTTGTGGTCATCTATTTCGACGGGATTGAGAATCCTGCCGCGTGACAGCGTTGGTCGGTGGGCGAAAGGTGGCCCATGGGGTATCTTATAAACATGCACACCCGATCAAACACCGTCTCGCGCTCGTATGCGCTGATCACTGCCGTCGCAGTCGTCTCTTTATCGCTGCTGAGCACCCCGGCCTACTCGTTGTCATTGGGTGGTTTTGCCGGCGCGGCAAAGAAGGCGGCAAAAGTTGGCGTTGTAGCCGCAGCTGCAGGCGGTGTTGGCACCGTTGTTGCCCAAGCCGCTGCGGCTCAAGTCACTTCGGCCGCCAACACGCCGCCCATGCCGCAATCAACGGGCAACTTCGGCGCGTGTGCAGACCAGTTCTACGGCGCCACCCTTCCTTCGTACCCTGCCCTTGAGAGGCTCCAGGCCAGGGCGCTGTGCTTCGACGGCTTCGCGGTGCTTCATTCTGGTGTCACCAAGACCCCCCTTTACGTCGCCGAGGTGCTCACCCGCTCTCGGATTCAGCAGGCGAAGTCCGAGGCTCGCACGGACGTGTTTTTTGCCGATGCGCGTCTTCCTTCTCGCGAGCGAGCAAGCCTTGATGACTACCGCGGCTCTGGCTACGACCGTGGGCACATGGCCCCGGCCGCTGACATGGACAACGCTCAATCGATGGCGCAGTCGTTCTCCCTGGCCAACACCGCTCCCCAGGCCGCTGAACTCAACCGCAATGCGTGGGCGAAAGTCGAGATCGACACCCGACGGTACGTGATGCGCGCCTCCGGTCCCGTCTATGTGCTCACCGGCCCTGTGTTCGCCGATGCGCAGCCCAAAACTGTGGGAAAGGGCCGAGTCTTCGTCCCCACCCATTTCTTCAAACTCGTTTACGACCCGGCAGCCGGCCGCGCATGGGCCCATTGGGCTGAAAACACGGATGCCGCGCGCATTGGGGCGCCGATTTCCTATGGCGAACTGGTCAAGCGCACCGGTGTGAGCTGGCTCCCGAGCTTTCAGTGACCGCGTCCTTGCCATGATCCTCACGCTTTCCCGTCGGAGCCTCGCTTCGGGCAACGAGCTCGTGCTTTTTGATGATGGGCGCGGAGCCCTGACCGTCGACTCTGTTCCCGATTTTCTGGGTGCCGTCATCGGCGAGGGATTCGTCGCCTTCTTCAACCCTCCAGCCATCGATCTTGAGGATGGGAAGACGGGGCGCCCAGCAGACACGGCGCCAGTTCACTTTTCACCAGCGGCTGGGCTTCACCCCGACCGCAGGGCTGCCATGGTCCGTCGCGCATTTCAGGCATTGGACCTGAGCCCGGCAGAGCATCAGGACGTGTACTTTGTCTGCCTTCAGGAATCGGCGCTTGGCCCGCTGGATGCAGATTCCTACGCCATGTGCAAAGCTGCAAGTCTCGATGAGGAGGTCTTCAGCGCCCCCATGGAGCGTCTTTGGGGTAACCCTCCGACCACGGACAATCCGGTGACTGCGAGAGAGGACTTCTCTTGGGAGGGGTTGCACGCAGTTTCCGATGCCCTGGCCCTGCAGTTCCCCTCTGAAAAGTCTGGTGCGAGCATCGCCGGCAACGTCCAACACGTCGGCTCACTCACCCTATTCCCGTACCGATCCCAGCTCTTTGGCTCCATCGCATTGCCCGGCGTGCCTGGCGCAACGAATGGGAGATCTGTTGAATTCGGATCGGTCGAGACTTTGCACAAGCTCGGCAAGATTGAGGGAAACAAGAAGGACCGCCAAGGGCGAATCAGGTTTGCCGCGGCCAAAGGCGGTGTGACCCAGGTGATGAATCCGAAAGCTGCCAAAGCATATGCGTCTGACGCCGCTGAGGCCCTGGCAAAAGTCGAATCCAGAGTTCAGGCGCTCAGTCCATTTGCCGCGAACAAACTGGAGTTTGTCGAGATGGTGGCGTGGCTCTCTGAGGGCTACAACACTGCTCACAAGCAGATCAACGACGGTCGGATGTCCGTTGCCTGCCATGCATCCTTGATGCGGCTTGCGCAGGTCTCAGCTTTGTTCGCTGAACTCCTGGGTGGTCCAGACAACGCGCCGGGCTCGAACGGTCTCACTGGAGTCATCGCATCATCTGGCCCACCGGAATTGGCCGTATTTGCCTTTGCCGTCGGCCAAGTCGCCCAAAAAGTGCGCGATGCCGTGACTTCAGAGTTCATCCGGGCTGCCGAAATGCAGGCGAATGAAGCCGGCAGAACAGTGCGAAGCCCAAGGCGGTGAGAGTGCATGCTCCCGAGTGAAGAAATGAACGCACGTGCAACTCCAGCGGCACTCGACCATGAACTGGTCAATCTTGCCGCGCGCATGGCCAGTGAACGAGTCTTCAGCGGCTTCAAGATTCCTGCCGAAGGAGTTGAGCTTGCATTGAGGCATGGCGCCAAGTCTTCGGTTCGGCCAGAGGATCTGGTGGCTATCCTGTCTGAGGCTCGGAACTGCCATTGGTGCAACAAGTCGCTGGGTTCCAAGCAGAACGCATGCTTCACGCACACCCATCTCCTCTCTCTTGGCCATGGCCATGAGTTGGCGAACATTTGCGTCTCATGTCAGGCTTGCGCGAGCCATCGAGTCAAATGCATGGTCCATGATCCCTTGTCCTTTCGGGACTTCCGCATGCGCAGGACAGACGCACTGGATCCTGATGCCTGCGGTCTGCTCCCCGCTATGGGCGACAGCCTCAGCGTGATTCACGGCAATCGGGTCTACGTTCTGTGTGGCGAGAATGATTCCGCCTGGGCATTCTTGACCTACGGCATCTCTGCGTACGAAGATCGCCTGCGGCACCTCAAACTGGGCCACCACGATCCCGGCCTCTTGTTGCGCTCTTCTGGTGGCCTCGCGCCAGGCTACAAGGCATTGATCGTTCGTGACGCCCCTTCCAGGCAGCGCTTCCTGAAGGAAGCTTCTCGAGCTGGGGAGGTCGAGATTTTGAGCCCCTGATTTTCCCATGACGCCTGTGACGTTTCTAGGCGTAACGGATATACTAAACACGATATTAC
This sequence comes from Hydrogenophaga sp. 2FB, assembly GCF_005503365.1. GTDB lineage: Bacteria > Pseudomonadota > Gammaproteobacteria > Burkholderiales > Burkholderiaceae_C > Hydrogenophaga. The sequence continues at coordinate 167,160 of NZ_SCML01000002.1, read as the reverse complement.
AGACAACCCGACGACTCCATGACGACTACCTCGATGAACCAAAGTCTTACTCCTGCCCACGCCGTTGGCTTCACCATCATGAAAGCCGGCCATGGCTCGGATCTGCGTGCCTGCCTGGTCACCCCTTATGGGGGCCGAATCGAAAAGGTCGAGTTTGTCAATGAACGGGTGGAGCTGCGGGTCAGCAATGTCGACGTTCACCTCTTCCCGATTCCCGCCGATGTGCGCGATCTCATTCAGAACAAGCCCGAGAACGTGCTCCTGATAAGCGTGGACACCCTTTCTCGCGTGCGCCAGGCCACCGCCCTCGGCAACAAGCTCATGCACTGAGCCTCCAGCGGATTTCGCCTTCAATTCCCCCGATCATCATTTCGCCAAAGCTGGAGAATTCCAACAATGTCCCTCTCGACCACCGAAGCCAGCGAGGCAGCCAGCGTCGTCAACGCCTTCATCCATCACGCGGCCCTTCAGGGTGTGCTGCACGTGGAGCATGTCCGGCACACGGTTCGGCAGACCGAGACCGAGACCTTTGTGCGCAGGATTGGCCTTGGCGTGCACAAATTCGCGCCCACGGCTGAAATCTCCATCCAGGTCACCGATGCGGCCGGCATGGGCCTGAACACCGCCTCCGCCGAGGTTGCGTTCGCCGCTCTCGAGCAGCAGGGAGCCACCAGCTCCGACCCCGTGGATCGCTTCACCCTCTTGCAGGCGGCGACGATGCGCGAGTGGGCCAGCAAATTCGAATCCACCCCTGCCTTCGCCCATTCGCCGGTGACCATCGTCTTGGGCGTGAACCCGCTTCTGGACAACAAGACGCTTCAGGACGCTGCTGACTCTGTCTTCCTGCAGTCCCTGGCCGATGTGCACGCCATCTCGCGCATCGCTGCAGACTCGGGCAACAAGGCAGCGATCAACATCGCGACCTTCGTTTCCGCACGCCGCGAGCACCATGGCGACTTCTCGCAGCCCAATGCCAAGGCCCCGCTGTCCAAAGACAGCCGATTCGCAATCGAGCTTTTGACCGGCCGCCTCTCGCAAGGCGCAGAGTTCTCCCAGATGAGCTCGGCCGAACTGCTCAAGCAGTCATCGATGCTTGCCCGCGCGGCTCTGTGCGCCTGGTTGGAGTCGCACGGCATGAGCCCCACGAGCTCTGTCAAACTCAGCGACAACATCCAGACGTTTGAGCAGATGTTCTTCGACGCGAAACCCAATCCCCAACTGCAGGCAAAATCCAGTTCACGCACACCATGACCACCACCAGGCCGGACCTCTCAAAAGGAGCTCCGGCCTGGTGTCTTGTTCCATGAAGCCTTCTGCTTCCAAATCCTCCGATTCCGTCGAGAACCACAACAGAAATTCGTCCAGCCGGATCGGCAGGTTGTTTCGCCTGGGGATGCTGCTTTTCTGGGCATGCGCGCTTGCGTTTTCCCTCATGCACGTGGTGCGGGGCCTGACGCGCGAAGGTAACGGGGCTGTCGCGTTTTACTCCCTGGGCTTTTTGATCACGCTTTTGCTCGTTGCAATCGCGCTGCAGCTCTACATCATCCAGCGTACCAAGGGGATCAACAGAGCCCTTCTCTCCCAGCTTGAATCGGTCAGTCGCCATCTGCCCAAAGCCACGCTTTGGTCGCGCAATCGCGATGGGAACTTCCAGTGGTTCTTCACTCAAGAAACCGACACACATCGTGTGGCCGAACAGATCAAAGCTGCGCTGACGGCCAAGCCGTATGACCCGAATCTGATCGGCCAGCCAGATCTCGATATCGCCTCGGATTTGGAAGGTCCGACGTCGATAATCCAGCGAACATTCGCCAATTTCAGCACCGAAGCGAACACCGTTGAGATCGGCCTGGGCGACCGCCTCGTTGTGGGCATGAGTCACCACATCGATTCCATCTCCGAGACCAGCCCCGTGATCCAGGCCTTGCTGCCCATGGTGAACGACACATTCCGGATGTACCTCTACAGCGCTGACCTCAAGACCGTCACGGTCTACTGGACAAAGGATCGGTGGAAACTGGAACTGGGCGTTCCACTGGACTCCAGCATCACCTGGGCCTGCATCCACCCTGATGACCTGGAGAACCTGCGCAACGTTTTCGTGCAGTGCGTGAACACGCGCACAAGCGGCGCCTACACCTATCGGTACATCGGGCCGGACGGTACCGACAGCCTGACCATGGCTTCTACCTTCACCCCGATCTATGACGCCGTGGGCAACCTGCGCGGCATCCTGTCAATCGCCCTGGACATCAGCTCCGGTCTCATCGAGTCCCTGGATAGCGTGCGAAACAAGATCTCGGTGCGGATCTACGAGCAGTTCCTCACCCGCCTGCCGATTTTCACGGGCCCGGTCCTCGAGCGCCTGGACACACTCTCCAGCAGCATGGAAACCGAGTCCGCACTTGCCGGCCTGGAGGCAGATCCGCAAAGCGGCATGTTCGCGTTTGAACGTGCCCAAGAAATTTGCGCCCAGGTTGGCTTGACCGCCAACAAGCTTCGGCGCGACCTGAACGATCTCTCCGGGGCAATTTCCTTCATGGCCGATTCGACCATGTCTGAAACCGTTACTGAATCCCTGGCACCCCACTCCCTGGCCGAAGCCAGCCAGGAAGTCATCAGCGAAATGAGCGAGGTGATTCGCGAGCGCTCGATCAGAGTGAAACTTGAGATTGAAGCCGCACGAGGCTTCAGCATGGGCCTGGTGAATCCGGCTGCGTTCCATAGCGCTCTGTCGATGGTCCTGCACAACTCGGTTCGGTTCAGCCCGGTGGGTGGAATGGTTGTCGTCGTGGTTCGCGATGACCCTGCTGATCCCCGCGGCTACCTCATCATCGACATCTTTGATGACGGGCCAGGCCCTGACGGGGTCGACTACAGCGACATCACCAAGGCGCACTTGCTCGCCAGCCCCATCCAGTCCGGCATCCGGGATGAAACCGTTATGGTTTTCGCAATGCTCATGCTGCTGAAACAGGGTATCCACCTGAGTTACCAGGCGCGCAACCCAAACGTTCACTTCGAGCAAAGTGGACTGCACGGACAGATTCGGGTTCGTCGAGCGGCATGAGCATGAAACAGTCATCGGACTGTTTTGGCATTCAGGGTTTATGCGATATGCTTTACGCATCCGTTTTTCGCATCCAGCGCTGTTGAGCTGAGGTGCAGACCCGACCGGGGGCACCTGGTACCGATGGTCCCAATGACTTGAGCTCGCACCCCATGCAGGGGGTGAATAGCGCTGCCGCACATGCCAGCAGCTGGACACATCCAGATCATCATGAATACATCCGCCCTCGCCTCCGTTTCAGGTCCCCGTCCACTGATCTCACGAATGCTTTCGTGGATCCGTAACAGTCATGACTCCGATCTGGAGGCAGGGGTCGAAGATGGCCTCGATGGCCCGGCCGGCCTTCACGACCCAATGGACCGGGTGTCAATTGACGGAGCGCGCCCTGAAGCGCAGGCAGGATTCAGCTCCTCCGCACTCCATGCGGCAGTCCTCGCGCATGCTGAAGCCACCCTTGGACAAAGTCCTCGGTTGCTCCTTCGCGCCGGTGAAATCCCCCCAGTTCCCCACGCCCCACACCTGGCAAAAGCCATGGTCCAGGCTCGATCGAACAGTCTGGGTGCCGAATCCGCTGAGCCGAGCGAAGAGGACAACACGTGGGCTGGTCAAGTTGCAAAGGCTGCACGCGCACTATCCTCACTTCACCCAGCCGACTACGAGGACGCCAAGGCGTTCGCCTCCAACGTCTTTACCCGCAAGTCCTCGAATCGCAACGTCGCCGTCCAAAGCCTGAATGGCTCGCTCTCCGCAGCGCCTCGCGTCCCAGTGGATGAACTTGACCAGATATTCTTCACCGAGGAGGTCGGTGACAAGGCCGTCCATTTGCAGCTTCAGTATCTGCACCTGCTCAACGTTGCCTACGTGAAAACGGTGCGTGACTTCGCCGGGATCTCCCTGGGCGTTGCGCGCATTGATGCCAACCCATCGCCAAGCACCGCAGAGTACGAGCAGATGATCGTGGAGAACCACTCGAACGACATCACAAGCTCGACCACAGTCACCCCAGATCCCACAGCCGGGATCAAGGCGGTTTTTGTTGGCGCCGATGGAATGGTCATGGATTCCGTCAATCTGAATGGCGTGAACCTGTTCAGCCTGAGCCGCCACATCGAGACCTCCCTGGACATGAGGTGGCGTGAGCAACTGAAGACCAACCTGGAGGCCACCGCAAAGGCGCTGGTGGTTGAGATATCTCAGGCCCTGGGAGAGAGCCACCGTCAGCTTCGCGCTGCACTTCTGGACAACGTGGACGATCTGGGATTGCGCCTATCCCAGGTCTTCAATCCCCTGTCGCCTTTCCTCAGGCTCTCCTCGGCAGCAAAGGCCTTCGTACCGCTGCCGAGCATGAACACAGCGCTGAAGGACTTCAACTCAACACTGGACCGCGGCGCAATCAGCCTGGCACTTCGTTTCGGCAACATGCGCCTGTTCACGCATTCGGTGTATGAGACTTTTCGAGATCCATCGATTCGCGATGCCATTGCCAAGTCCGGACTGTCGGGGGCATGGCACATCCTTGCAGTCCCTCCTGAGGTGCTCACCAAGGTCACCGGCCAGACCGTCCAGAACTCACGAAAGGTCCTGGCATGCCTGCAATCGATGCATGACGCCATGAACCCCGCGGTTCGTGAACGTGTCTCCCTGGAGAAGGTCGGGTATTTCCTTGGTTTTCGCACCAATGGCGCAGTGGTCCGCAACAGCTCTGGCGCCAACCTGGGCGCCAAGAGTTTCGAGTCCCTGCCCCAGTTGCTCGAAGCCAATCTCACCGACCCCATCGTCGCCGGCCGTGTTCTCGGCCTGGCCTTCAACCGGATAGCGGACGAAGCCGGGATCGAGGCCGGCCTAAAGTCGCTGGCCCCGCCCAAAGCACTGATGTGCAGTCGCCCTTTGATGGAGCTGCTGGCGAATGCTCGACCTGGTGAGCAGCTCTTCGCATTGGAGCCCTTGAACCTTGATGAGAGCACACGCGTTCGAGCGGCCGCACACATCCTGCGCGATGCCGCAGAAAACCGGCTCAAACGCGACCTGCAAGCTGGCACTGGTGACCAGGAATCGTCTGAGTTCAAGCTCGGATTGGCTGACTTCATCAAGGCGCCGTCGTACCAGGCGCTTCAGACCTACCGCGGCACCAACTTGCAGCACGGCGCCGCTCAACGAGCCCGCTCCAGCGCTCTGCGCTCACTCATCGGGATGTCAGCAGCTTCCACCAATCCACTGACCACTCGAGTGAACAAGAAGAGCCCTATCCGTGGCAAGCTTGAGTGGAAGCTGGCCATGATCCGCTCTGATGTGGACTTTCCACAAAAATTGGCAATAGAGAGCAGGGACCCAGAGGTTCTCGCATCTGGCAGCGCGTACCAGTTAAGCTTTCGCTCGGAAGGCTCCAACCCTATGTGGGTTCACATGACCCTGCTCTGCGCCCATCACTGCGACGAAGACGTCGACTTCACAAAGGCGCTGGATATCGCCCCTGATGCGCACCCCCTCTTTCTGGCCGGCCCGAAGCTGACTCGAGCCACACTGGAGAAGGGCACACTGCGGGCAGTCACCTTGCCGATGGCCAGTGAGACTTGGTACTACGGGACCAACAACGATGAGAGCTACTTGCCCATCCTTGGTCGCAATGAGCTCAAGCGCAACGCCAGGTCAGAACCAGTGACCGGCATCTTGTTCCGCGGCGTGGCTGGCACTGGCCAACTGTATGTCGACCTCACCGAGCGCAAGCTGAGGAAGGAGTCCCTCGAGGCCCTGCAGGCGCATGCGGCCGACCTGGCCGAGCAATTGCACGAGCGAATCGCGAAGGGGGCGCGGCGAGATCCCATGCTGTTCGCCGCCACGATGGGGAGCAAAACCCTTGACCTGACGCATCAAGGTTCGCTCTTCGAGAAGACGCGGCCGACATATGCAACCGACGCCGGCATGCGCTGCGCTCTGGTCGCCGGGGCAACTGGTGCGGTGGGCGTCATCCGGGAGGCGGCCGCACGGATGATCGATCCGTTCAAGCGAACCTCAAGAGGCGCCACCATCCTTGACGTTGCAGAAGGTGCTCAGACGCCTTCGCGCCCTGGACAGGCAAGTGAGGGCTCCGGCGTTCCGTCTGCGCACGTGGCGCAAGCACTGATGGGGCTCCTGAAGAATCCTGCCGTGAATTCGGACCCCGAGATGCATGTGGCCATGATCGAGCGCAGCGCGCCGAACATCCTGGCCAAGCAGCCCGAAATGCTGGAGGAGCTCATTGGCATGGGGCTGAAACCCAGCGTGGAACTTCTCGGCATGCTTGACGCCGTTCACCCTGGTCAGCTTTCCGAAGATGTGGCCCTGCGCTGGGCAATGCACAAGGCGATCGCATCTCAGGCCGCCAACAGAAGTGCGCAGCATGGCACGAGCGAACAGAGCGTCGAAACTGTGCAAGGTTGCGGCGCAGCCAGCGCCCGGCGTCGCAGGAGCCTCTGAGGCATGGGCTGGCCTCCAAGGGGCCAGCCTTCTCAGGCCTTCTCAGTTGTCTTCGCGCAAAGATACCAGGCCGGAGTCTCGCGACAGTGTTCGCCGTACCTGGAAATACTCCGTTCTGCGTCGCAGAGCGATTTCAGCCTGGCGGTGCTTGAACCAGCCCCAGCCCAATACACAGAGCCCCACGAAAGCACAAAAGCCCAACACGCCTGCTGGCGTGATGTTGGAGAGAACGGTATGCATCATTTACGCGTAGTAGTGCGTCATGGCCTTTTGGACCCGGACGCACATCTGAAAGCACGAGCTCGAATGGGTTGATGCCGCGCTCGAGTCGACTCCAGAAATTGACAATTCGTCATCATCTCAGCCAACTGCCTTGAATCTGGCGAGAAGGCTTCTCTGGCATAGAAGGCGTGTACTTTGTCACGAAGGTATTGCACAGGGATGGCCAGTTTCGGGTTCAGATGAACATGGAACCTTGGCCTACGGCCTCATTCGAGCCTTGGGGGCAAGCCGCTCCAGTTCGATCTTCGGTCGCTGCTCTGGTGTCGCATCAAAGGTGAAGTAGACGTCGACACGTCGGCCGCACCATTGCGGATGGACATGATCGGCGACACCCCGGATACCGTGCGTCACAAAATACTGAGCCAGTCGCTTGCGGTAATGCTCATCCAAATCGGAAGCACTTTGCTCACGAGCCTCGACCTCGATCAGCACGTCCACGTCGCTGCGCTCATGTGTGGCGCCAACACCAAGGTGCTCGGCCGCAAAGGAGCCCACCAGAAAGCAGCGAGAGACCTTCTCCCGCAACTTGACGAGCGGGTGCAGCTTGAGCACCTCGCAAATCTCTTCCTGCGTTGGAATCACGAACTTTGCTTGGTGGACCATGATGCGCTCGATTTATGGGCGGTTGCGCGACCTGGCGCGGATGGCTTCAATGGTCCGGCGGCCAGCGGCCACTGCCTGAGTGGCTTCGGTGCTTGCTGCTGGCGCGATTGCGCCTGCGTGGCTTGCGTTGGCCTGTGCATTTCTCGCATTGGCTGGATGCTCCACATATTCGCCCGTCGCCTTCAAGTGGTCAATCAACAACTCTTCTTCGTGCCCATCGACTGAACAGCGAAGCCCCTCGCTGTTGGCCCACGCCCTGGCTTCTTCTGCGGCTCCACCTGGTGTGCTGTAGCTGCCAAGGCCGGACTGCTCAGGCTCCGGGCACCCGTCTTCGCCGATCTTGTAGTGAACGGCAAAATGACCACGGAGGCCTTGTGTGACGGTGATGATGCCAAGCCTGCTGTCCAACGCCCTTTCGATATCGGCAAGCCAGCGTACTTGCGCGGGTGTGGCCGGAGAGAACGTCCGTTGCCGCATCTGCACCGAGCGCACGAACTCGGCCTCCCGCGCGCTCAAGATCTCAATGTGCAGGGCGCATCGTTCGATCGCGGAGTCAATGAGTCCATCCCGCTTTGCCTGAATGGCTTCGGCCGCCTCGCGGTCGGCCCTGGCGCGAGCCCTGTGTTCAGGATCATTGAGTTTTGCGAAATCGACCATGACGTGCAAGCAGCGACAATGCGCCGCCTCCCTTTCTGCACAAAGGATATCCACTATGCACGTCGAATTCAACTTGAATGCGACCCGGCGCCATGAGACTCCTCACGCTTTCTTGACATCTTGTTCACAAGTTGCTGGAGAGTGGTTGACCAGGTATCTTTTATTCAAGCCACTTCCGAATCAATCCAGCACCGCACACCCGCATGTCTCACGTCGAATCAACCCCACTTCCATCGCCAGCCATTTCAACGTCGACGAAGGTCTTTGAGTCCATTTTCACGCGCGAGGTGTACGAGGCTGCTCGTGCTGCCTGGGAGGCGGTGGATGAGGCCAAGATGAGCGCCGAGGCAGCCGAAGAAGCTCGGCGAACTCGTCGCTTGCATTCCGACCTCCTCGATCAAGCTGTTGTGGCGCATCTGAAGGTTGTGCGCGAGGATGGCCACCTCCATGCGGTGCAGAACGTGGAGAGGCGGCGGTTTGGGTGGGCAAACGCCTGGAACAGCCTCATCGCCCGTACCGAAGAGCCGTGGTCTGAAGAACGTGCTGCCTACCCATTTTCTCGTGAAATCAGCTTCGGTTGGCTGATGAACAAGACCGTGAAGGAAGGTCGAACCGATTACGAGGGGCTTCTCGCGTCACTTGCAAGCGGAGACTTTGGTGCGGAGATCGAGCAAATGGCAGACGAGCCCTGCAGCGCGACTGGCCAACGGATTGGCGTCCTTGTATACCCGGGTTGGCGCCCGGTCGCGGCAAGCTTTTCTTTCGGGGAAACGTGGAGCGATCCTCTGGAAATCAGGCCTCTGCCTCCAACGCCGCTGGCGCGCGTCATCGAAGTGGCCATCCCCGCCCCCTCCGGACGCATGCTTCTTGCCGACTGGTTCAGGATGGATGGCAATATCTTCACGTCCATCGTGGAGGAGGGAAAGCCATCGCTGTCCATCAACACCGCTCTGGGGACGCAATTGCAGACCGAGCACTTCGCCTCACGGCACGGCTTCCTTTCGGTTTCGGTGGGCAACACAAGCCCCAGGATCGTCGTTCGAGGCGATCATTTGCTCTTGGCCTGCGTGGATGAGGATTGCAGTGAGTTTGAGGGCGATGTCCGAGGCGGCATCTGCACCGACTTGTGGCAAGCGACCATGATTGACCAGGAGGTTCTGACGAAGATGATTCAGTCCAAGCTGGGCGAAGAAGAGGGCCTGGCGGCTGTTCGGTCATTTCTCGACAACCCGAACACGGATATCACGGTCCTGGACATCCCGCCAGGCACGCTGCACTGCAGCTACACAGCAGAATACGGCGCGATGTCGACGTTCGAATGCGAATCCACCGTGGTCAGCCTGGTCGGCGTCGACAGGTTGTTCGCCACCATCCACCGCTCCCCGCAGACCTGGAAGCCCTGGGATGACGCCAATCCACCTGCTCCCGCACCCGAATCACCCCCCTCCCCCATCGTGCGCCGGCGCGCGCGTCGGTAACACTGCGCCACACTTCGCGGACAAGAACGGAAAGAACCATGCAGACCATCAATTCCACCGTCTCCGAGACACACCAGCCGGCCATGGGCACCGCACACACCTCTGAGGACCCCATGAGCGGCCTGTTCGATAACCGCATCCCGTCGGCGGCCGCCCGTCAAACCGCTACGGTGCTGGCCTGGTTGACCGAGTGCCAGCTGGCAACCCTGGAGTCGCTTCAGATGCGCAAATCGACGCCGAAGTCTGAACTTCGCCGACAGCAAAGCATCTGTGACGATGCGGTCAGCCAGTGTCAGGACCTTGGCATCGGCCCTGGTGTACGTGGACTGCGAGGCCATGGATGCCCAAGGCTGTCTGCCTTGCTGGCCTCAAAGGCATCCAAGATTTCACGGGAACCCAATTTGGCTGCCCTTTGCTCAACGGGTATCCATCTTGCGTACAACTACAGGCAGGAGTGGTCTGCGAAAGTCGAATACGCCACATGGCACCATGGCGCGAGCATGCGCTATGAGGGTCAGGTCTGCACGTCGTACGCCGACAAGGATCTGTCCGCCGTCATCGATCACATGTTGAAGGTGGCCGACTCGATCGGCGTCTCTTTCCCGCGGGGGAACGGCATTGAGCCGCACATCTACGTTGAGATGGATGGCGAAGACAGTGACGTGCCACTGCCGGAAGATTGGGTCACCTTGGTTGCCGAACAGTGCAAGCGACTTGGATGGAGCACCTGCTACATTGGATGAACGGCCACCACGTCCTGAGGCGTGAACTTTTCCCGGCTCCGGCTCCGAAATCCGCAGGAACGTCAAAGAATCTGGCAAAATTGGTCGATTCACTGCTTATGAGATATCTTGTAGGCACCAAATAACAGGAAGCGAATGTGAGCTCGGCAGCAGCACCCAAAGTGGCCCAAACCCAAGACAAGGAAGTCCCTGATTTCCTGCCACATATCACGACCGAAGATCTCGATCAGGCTGGTGAGTGGTCGCTTGCTGCAATAGGCCGACACATCAAGAAGGCGCGCATAGACGTCTTTCATGTCACCCAGGACGCCTTTGCCGCCAAGCTGGGCATCTCGCATGTCACCCTGCGGAAAATGGAGAAGGGCGACCCGAGTCTGTCGGCGGGAACGTACTTTCGGGCGTTGGCCCTGATGCGGCGCACCAAGACCATCGCTCAGGCGGCCGACTACTACGCCTCCGACACCTTGACCCCTCGAGGTAGCCAGGGGGTGGGCCTGATGGCTCCGGCAGGCCTTGCGGCTCCTGCTGCACCGCCTTCAACGACGCCTGTAGTCCCGGCCGCCGCGACGCCTGCAACGCCTTCGGAAGACCTCGGCACCATCGTAGGTCGCTTCACCAGCGGCCAAAGGCTTGCCAGGCCTCGCTGAGTCTCAGGCAGTTCGCAGTTGACTCCGGCTGAGTGGTCATGATTTCGTATTCGGGTTGCCGTTTGTCTGTGTATCAGATATCTTATCTGCATACCAACACACGTTTGATTCGACCATGAAAACCACCAACTCCTCCTTCTCCCGCGGCCCTTCCGATCGCCTTGCTCGCGCTGGCCAGCGCGGCGCCTACAAGCCCGAGACCCTGATCCGCGCCTCCAACGAGGCGACTCTGGCGCTTCTGAAGTCGCCGCTGCGCACGCGCGATGCTGCGAACACCATGGAAGGCAGTCTTCCCGAGGGCTACAAGATCATCGATGCCGATGGATACGTGATTGGCTTGCGTGACCTGGTGTTTGTGGGTGGCTCCAAGCCCACCTGGGTCCCGGCCCGACGCGCGGGTGAGGCCGGTGAAATGATCCGCTTCTCCACCGCGCGTGCTGTCGCCTGCCTGAGCCGCCGCTGAACCTGAGCACCTACCCATGACTGATTTCGAGCTGCCCGATCCCGCATTCAAGCTTTCCTGGAATGACGGGCGGGCTGCGTACACGGTCAACAAGCCCCGCATTGGGAGCACAGACGTTTTCACGCCCGAGCAGGTTCGCGAAATCGTGGCAAATGACCGCGCCAGGCGCGGCCAGCCTGTGGCATGGCAGGTTCGTCGTTCCGATGGCAGTCCTTTGGCTGTTTGGGAGACCTGCACGTTTGAACTCTATGAGGCCACCCTGGCCACTGGCCGCTATGCCGGCTACGAAAACGGCCCGCCTTGCGAAGTTCGCGTCCTGTCTGACAACACCGCGCCAGTGATCTCGGTGCAGGTCAAGGTGTTGCCGGGAGATCCGCAGGCCGAGGCAGGTGAGCCCACGATGGAGTCTCGAGTCGGTGAGTTCAAGGCTTGGCAGGATGACTTCATCCAACAGTACGGTCGACACCCAACTGCATATGAAGCATGGTGTTCCGGAGGGCCGGATGCACTGGCCGAGACCCGAGTTGCACTTGGAGGCTGCGGTGCAACGGACGCATTGCCAACATCTGGCTGGTTGGATGCCTATGCTGCGTTTCAAGCTGCCTTCGACACCCCGGTAGCAAGACGCAAGTATCAGGACGAATACGCGGACGGTGCACGAAAGCGCATGCGAGCTTTCAATGATGCAATGACATCAGCGATTCCGGATTCGAGTCAGGCAATGGGCTTTGAGGAGATGCGGCAGAAGTACCTCGACCTGCTTTCCGATGTGCTTGATGCAAAGGAATTGATGAGAGCAAAAGGCATTGAAAACGCCGAATTCTCTCTGATGTTCAGTGCATTCATCTCACTTGCGATTGCAGCCCGACCGCCTGCTGACAAATGGCGCGTTGTCCCGGTTCAGCCCACCGACGAGATGATGGACGCGTGGAATGGCGCTGGCTCGTTCAGCACGTGGGAGGAGGCATACGCGAAGTTGCTCGATGCTGTTCCCCAGTATCAATGGGACATGCTTCCCGGCCCGCAAGCGCTGCAGCTCGATCAGCAGGCTCTTCTGCAGCCCTCCACGCCTGAGAAGAAAGCGGTCACATCGCGCCGCTCGCGCCCTATCTGAAATCGGCGCGCCGGAGCCCCGGCGGCCTCTCATTCAACTGCCATGCAATCGCACGCTCAACCCGCTCCACGCTCCAGTCACTCGCTTATCCTGGGTCGCATCTCTGTCGTCACGTCGCCGGGCGGGATGGAGACTGCTGTTTCCTCGTGCACCTTGTGGGCGCCTGCAGGCGTTGGTCCGGCGGACTGGCCTCAGGGCGAAGTGACTCGCCGCCAAATGCCATGGGGTGCACACCAGTACCTGGTGTTGACAGTGGAGGCGCCGGGGCAAGCGCTCCGCGTAGCGATTCCCCCCAATGAGGAGCAGATGCTGACCGAGGCTGATCGGGCTCTGGCTGAACTCATGCGTCCCAGTGTTCGAGCGCATTTCGTGCCTCAGACTTGGGATGGTGACGAAGCTGTTGAAGCGGGCGGACGTACGGCGTTCGACGTGGCTCGTGCTTTCAGCGAAATGACCTTCGCACAGGCGCTTGAGGCCTTGAAGCCCGGGCACAAGCGTGATGAGCTTGCACGAGCACTGCCCGCTCGCTTGGCGCATGACGGCCCCTTCGAGGTGCGCGTCAATGAGGCGGCACTCGTCCGGCTGGTCTGCCTGATGAGCAACAACGTGCACCTTCCCGCCTTTTCAAGTGGGCGCCTCTCTGAAACTGGCCCAGAAGCATGGGGGGGTTTCAAGGCCGGCTACGCTTTTGCTCGTCGGGCCATGGACGGGGAGTCGTTCGTTCAGGATCCTTCATCCGGCGCCTCGGGTATGGAAGTGTTCAGCATGAAGGAAGCCGCCAATGAGCCCAACATGGTTGAAGGCGCGTTGGCGCGCCTGGTTGAGGCTTTTGGCCCAGGCTACCCTGCCTCGCTTCGCGCAGACATGAAGCTGGTCGCCGCCGAGATGGCTCGACTGAAAGCAAAGCCGCAGCCTGCAGCAAAACCTGTTTCCACAGCCCCGCGCAAACGCCCCATTCGAGCCGCCCGGCTGAAAAACAAGACGCCTTGAGACATGGGTGCGATTTCCGAGATCAACCATAAGGTGCTTTCCGTCACTGCTTACGATGCTGCCTTCGTTGTCCTGACCCGCGGCCAGGTCAAAGCCCCTGGCAACACGCCGTCGGCAACTCGCCCGCTTCTGGTCATCGTTCACCCCGGGGATGCGCTGGAGCCGCCATTCGGATGGTCCCATGCGGACTACCAGGCGGTTCTGGGGTTCAGCCTGAGCAACCAGGTGGGCATGTCCGCAGAGATCCTTGCGCGCGTCGAGACGTGTGAGGTTTTCGTGCTTCACCGCTCCTCGAGCTCAGACCTTCTTTCGGGAGGCGCTGCCAGGTGGGTGGATCCTTCCTATGCAAAGGCCGTGCGCCGTGCAAGCGAGGTCGGCAGCGTTGCATACGGCGATGACCTCACCTCGGCAGCCGACTGGATCTGCGCGAGCACAGAACTCATGGCCGGCCGAGAGGTGTTCATGACGGGCGCCTACGCTGATGCCGTTCATGGATGCATCACTGCACTCGGGTCTTCGCTGCTGGGTGCTCAACCTGATCTGAAGATCAACGTCAGTGACCACGCGCCGACCGACAACGCCAACCACGCCCCGAGATGGGTGCCGTCCGCCGCAAAGCCTGGCTCCCCCTTCACGCCAGCGCAAAAACCTCGCTGAACATCTCCCGACCATCCGATGGCCCTCTCTTCCCAGCTCGAAACAACGAAGTCGCATGAGCAGATTTGTGCCGAGGCGCTCGCTTTTGACAAACACTGCAGCATCCTTGCCCAGGGGCACACGCACAAGAGCACGCTAACGGGACTGTTCACCTCAGTCCCAGGCGTGCATCCGGAAGAGGACCTGGCTCTCAAGCGCATCGGGGTTGCACGAATTCACGCCTTTATCGAGCGAGGCATCAACTTTCGCAGGCCATCGACATCCCAGGAAGGTTCGTCAGCGACCTCGGAGGAGACGTATCACTCCAGGGCCCCTTACTCGGCATACCTGCTGAGTCCCGCGGTCCCGCTGCTCAGTCTTCAATGGCCACGCGGTCTCCAGGACGAAATCGCGGGTCTGTTGCGTCACTACGTCCAAGAGGGATACTTTGCTCTCAACGGGCCAATCACCGGTTCCTGGGACGACATCCAGCGTGATGACCTCGTTGCAGAGTCGGCTCTGGAGCAAGCCGTGGAGTGTGGTTGTGCTGCAGCCATCCTCACGCTCATCGACATGGGTGCTGATGCCAGCGTCGTGCCCGCCAAACCCAGGGTTGTGAGCGGCCTCACAAGGATCGAAGCCGGTGACCTTCTCGGTTTCGTAGACTCAAAGCACGGCCACGCCTCTTCGCAGGCAGCTTCTGTGCGCTCGGCGCTCATGAAAAGAGCCATTGCATCCGCCGGGATTCAGAATGCTGAGGAAACCCTTGCTCTAGCCCGCCCCCGGCGAATGGCCATCTGAAATCGAAAGGGACGCAACATGTTTTCTGAGATCACCTCGTCCACCAACCCAAGCCTTGCGCCCAAGAAGTCCAGCACGCTTCGGAACAAAGAAATCACCCGATACCAAGTCCTCCGGCACAATGGCTGCGATCCTGTCTCAGCTGGTTTTGTCGCCTTCTTGAACTGGCTGGTTGGCGTGCGTGAGGGTGAGATTCGCTTCATGCACATCACCGCCGACTACGACACAAAGGAGCCGAACAATGGCTGAAAATCATGATCCACGGGAAGAATTCAATCGCGCTATTGATTTCGCAATTGAGCAAGGCGTCGAGGCTGCGACCTTCCTGCGCAGTTGGCGCGAAGGGGATACCTCCGAATGGCCCGAGTTCGCCGCACAACCACCGCAACTGCAGGATGCAACATCGCGAGCAGAGGCAGTGAAATCGAAAGGGAAACATCATGTCTGCTGAGATCTCCACTACTGCCGACCCAAGCATTGCACCCAAGAAGCCCAGCGCGTTTCGCAAGTTCTTGGGGAACTTGGCTTTATTCAGTATCTTGCTCGCCGTTTTCACGGGGTTCAAGATCTACAGGGACCAGCAAGCCACTCTCGAAGTGGAGCGCGCCGAGTGGAAGCAATTTATGAAGGACTCGGAGAAGGGCGTCCTTGAAAAGTTCGGAAAATGGCGAACCGTCACTGCAGCGAACGGAGAGGCTCTGGTCTGGGAAGGGGCTGCGAGCGAAGTGCTCCATGTGAGATCCTCGTCGGGAACTGCGGAAAACCTGAGTGAAGTCGAAACAGCAGGAACGAAACCCCACTGGAGCGTGCTTGCGAAGACGAAGAATGGCGTCTACTACACCGTGCTTTTTTCGTACACCGTCAAGCGAGGCTTCTACTCCGATGAGCCTCCGTTTCCCATTTCGGAAGCTGATGTGGTGAAGAATCTGGTCTGGTATGGCCGCATTGACCTCATCGAGAAGTACAAGCTTCCCATGCGGCCGGCGTAGGCTTCGTGAGAAACCCGTCCAGTCTTCACCACGACCAGAAATCATCCTGGGAGTCTCGCGTTTCAATACGCCGCGTGGGTCAGCTGGACACACACGGCTGCGGCGTCGCTTGTCTGGCGATGCTTCTGGGTGATTCGTACGACGCAGCCAGGCAGACATTCTTGGACGCCGGCCTTGGCATTCGCCGCCCCGGCCGCGCGCCATTCTCAAGCAACTTTCGAGACCTGCAGGCGGCCCTCAGATCTCATGGGATTGGAACCAGGCGACGGCGCTGGAAAGACTGGAGCGAGTTCTCTGGTACCGGCGTCCTGAAGGTCGCCCTTCAAGCCCGAGGTCAAACAAGACCCGGGGGAAACTGGCACTGGGTTGTTGCCGAGCTCACTGATGACTTTGGCGTCGTTGTGCACGATCCCCTCAGCGTGCTGCCTGGATTCGAACACCCTCCTCTCGATGTCGCCTATGCACGGCTGAGTGCGTTTTCTCCACTTGGGAGTTGGCTTCAAGTCCAGCGCTGAACATCGCCCCATCAAGTTGGCGAAGGCATTCGGATTGGGTATCTTTTATTCAGATACCCAAGCCCAACATGCCAAAGAATCTCCAGCTCTCACTATTCACGGCCATCCAGGACACCTACCGTGAAGCCG
The DNA here is from genome assembly GCF_005503365.1 of Hydrogenophaga sp. 2FB. Lineage (GTDB taxonomy): Bacteria > Pseudomonadota > Gammaproteobacteria > Burkholderiales > Burkholderiaceae_C > Hydrogenophaga. The sequence continues at coordinate 150,590 of NZ_SCML01000002.1, read as the reverse complement.
CCAACGATGCGCCGATCAGCAATGCCTACCTCTATGGCTCCCTGATCGAAAGAGGCGTCGTCACCCATGACGAAATCCACGAGCGCGTTCCCGTTGGTAGAGCCGGGGCCTTGCACAGTGTTGGCGCCCGCAAAGTGCGCTGGCTGCAGAACACCATGCGTTCCATGGGCGTGCTCGAGCGCGTTGATGGCATGCGGGGTCGGTGGCGGATCAGCCCTGATGCCAAGAAACGCCTGACACAGGTGCCGGAGGGCGTCACGATGCTGGCGTTCGAATCCAAGTTCGGGTTCGCTATCTGGTCGGATTGCCGCACTTTTTTTTCTGGCATCAACGAAGAAATCCATGCGGTCATCTCTTCGCCGCCCTACCCGCTCCGCCAAAAACGTGCGTACGGAAATCCCACGGAACAGGAGTACGTCGACTTCATCCTGCGCTGCATTGATCCGATCTTGAAGAACCTGGTCGACGGCGGCTCCATCGTCCTGAACTTGTCAAACGACATCTTTGAGGCTGGCCTCCCCAGCAGAAGCATGTACCTCGAGCGGCTCATGCTGGCGCTCCACGATCAGGGCTTGCGAAAAATGGATTCCATTGTCTGGCACAACGCAAGCAAGCCGCCGGGCCCGATGCAATGGAGCAGCAGGACCAGGCAGCAGCTGAATGTCGCCTGGGAGCCATGCTACTGGCTCACCAACAACCCGGCGAAGGTTCGATCGGACAACCGCCGTATCCTCAAGCCCCACACCGATCGCCAGAAGACGCTCATTGCGGCCGGGGGTGAAGATCGCACCGGCGTCTGGAGCGATGGGGCCTACCGAATCAAGCCCGGGTCGTTTGGCGGGCAAACAGAAGGCTCCATCGAGCGTAACTTGTGGAGCATCGGCCACCGCTGCGCACGCCACAACCTGGTTCGCCGATACCAGGCTGAGCAGGGGCTTCCGGCTCACGGTGCTCCGATGCCGTATGCGCTGGCCGATCGATTTGTCCGCTTCCTCACCGAGCCCGGCGAACTGGTGGTCGACCCTTTCGCCGGCACGCTGACCACGGGCGATGCGGCAGAGCAGAACGAGCGCCGGTGGATCTGCACCGACACCACGCTTGAATACCTCATGGGCGGGCGCGTGCGGTTTCCCGGGCTTGTTGCTCCATGAGATCCACAGCAGCTGAAAACGAAGCCCTTGCATTCGTTGCAGGTGAGGAGTTCCGGCCCAGGCAGATCACCGTGCGCGCCGGCGTTCCACAGGTCTACGGCCACCTGGTTGCCGCGGCCCATGAGGCCGGCATCCCGACCCTGTTCTCTGCGAACGCATTCGCCAGGCCGACGACGCTACCCTCGCATATCGGGGCGTTCCGACTGAGCCCGGCGGCCACATTCGCGGGCTTCAACTTGTCGGCTGCCAAGAAGCTGCCCTCAGGCCTTGACGCCGCGCTCGACTCGGCTGGGTTCGTGGCGGCCAATCGGTATGGCTGCTACCGCTGGAGCGTCCAGCAGTATTACGACCTGGTCACCGCTCGCGACTGGACATGGCACGCGGCCATGGACTACTGCATGGAGCCACAGGTGGCGAGCTCGAAGCTTGTTCGCATGATCCGCATCCACGCCACGGCCCAGGGCTACCTGGAATGCGTGAACGAGGCACAGCGTCGTGGTGCTGCCATGCCGATGCCGGTGCTGCAGGGCTGGATGCCTGAGGACTATCTGCGTTGCATGGATCTGCTGGCCATCGACACCTGGCCGGATCTTGTTGGGCTTGGCTCGGTGTGTCGCCGCAACCTGGGAGGTCCAGACGGGATCGAACAGATCGTCGAGACGCTGGACAGCGTGCTCCCACCGAATGTGAAACTCCACTGCTTCGGCGTGAAAGGTGGGGCCATCCGGGAACTTGGTGCGCACCCACGATTGGCGAGCATCGATTCGATGGCCTGGGATTTCGGCGTGCGGTGCAAGCAGCGAACTGGCCGAACCCAAGCCATGCGCGCAGAGGCCATGACGTCCTGGCAGCGCTCGCAATCAGCGGTGAAGCCGCTTCCGTGGGCTCCTGTTGGAGACCTTTTTTCGGGCCTGATGGCGGGTGAAAATACGCCGCGCACCACAGAAGAGATTCTCCATCACATCGTGGTCGAGTGGTATGCAGAGAATCTCGCGGACCACGGGTACGAGGAGGTCGTTCGAATGACAACGGGCCAGGCAAAGGAGATCGCGATGAAGGTCGCTCACTTCGGGCTTGAGTCCCTTGAAGACAGCTCTGATCTCGTCGAAATGGCCGTGTACGAAGGCCTTCTCTCTCGCATGTCTGTTGAACTGGTCGAAGCATGAAAACCTCATCCGCAGTGGCTGAAGCATCTCCAAGTGAATTCTTCGCGTCGGAATTGAGTGGTGACGAACTCGAGGTCACCCTGGTGCTGGCCAGCGTGCTCAGGCAATACTGCGACCCGTTCCGAGGCTGCTGGCTCGACATCGACGCCCCCATTCAACAAGATGAGGTCGCAGCTTGCCTGGCCGCCGGCAAAGAATTTCTGCATCCGCCCAGCGACTGGTGCCCCTGGGTGCCTCAGACCAAACGGCTGTTGCTGGAAAATCGGAGGCGGCACATCCAGAAGATTGCCTGGTTCGTCAAGAACGGCTTCTATCAACCCATCTCGGTCGATGTCGGCGTGCCCTCACTGAGCTGCCATGTCGACCACCTCATCGTGGATGGCAATCACAGGTTCGGATCCGCTGTCTTTCGCCTGGATTCCATGGGTGAGGATGTCTTGGTCCCACTGGCACTCATGGGCTGCGAGCGGCATGCGAAGTCACTGGGGCTGGTTGCGGCTGAAGCCGGCGCGCAGCCCTACCGAGGCTCTTTCAGGTGACACCGAAGATGAGATCGCCGAAAGTGTCTCTATGAAGCTCAACGCGAACAGCGAGAACGTGCACGAACAGGAGCTGCAGGAGATCGCCGCAATGATCCGTCGCATCTACCTGTCCGTGCTCAAGGACGCCATCGGCCGCGCTGAAACCAACGGTGCCTGCTTCTATGCGTGCGTCCTGCTGCACCAAGCCATCGAGAAGTTCTCTTCCATGGCGGCCACGATCCGCGGTGGAGACGGACTGAGTGACGGGGGCTACTTCGACCCTTGGGGCCGGGGATTCGGGCACTACTGGGTGGAGGCCAGGCTTGATTCCGGCTCGGCCTGGGTGATTGACATCACGGCCGATCAGTTCGGCGGCCCCGATGTGCTCGTGGCTCCCCTTGCAGGATCCCAGATCACGTATCGACCCGGCGATCAGAGCAAGGTCGATGAGCACATATCTGAGCACGGTACGTTTACAGGCACAGATTTTCAATCATGATGGAGTTTTTTCCTTGAAATCGCAGGCGAAAACACCAAGCACAGACACTCCCGAAAGCATGAATTCATCTCCCAACCTGCTGATCACAGTTGACGGCCCGTCAACACGCGACATCGATGACGCCTTCTCACTTGCTTCCACCGAAGCCGGTTGGCAGCTCAAAGTGGCCATCGCGACGCCTGCCGCAATCGTCACGCCGGGGAGCGAGCTCGACATGGCCGCCCGAAAACTGGCGGCCACGGTCTACGGCGGCACCAGGGTGATCAAAAGCATGCTGCCTCTGGCATTGAGCGAGAACCAGTGCTCACTGGTTGCGGGGGCAGATCGCCTGGCCATGGTCATTTCCATCGACCTCGACGCGCGGCTTCAAGTGCTGGCCACCCAGGTCAGCTTCGACCAGGTCACGGTCAGCAACCGCTTGACCTATGAGGATGTCCCGCGGCTGGCGGGGCAGCAAGACACCCTCGGGCAGCTGCTGCGTGATGCGATCAACGTCTCCAAAGGCCTACTTGCCGGTCGGCGCAGCTCTGGCGCCCTGGCTTTCTTCGACCTGAAAACCCTCATCTACCTCGATGAGGACGGTGCGATGCAGCACGCCAAATCTGTCGACGACATGGTTGGGCACATCGTGATCCAGGAATTCATGGTGCTGGCCAACACGCAGCTTGCTCGCTGGGCCATCGAAAAGGAGCTGCCGTTCATTTACCGATCGCACCGGCCCAAGTTGGCGGCCCCTCCTGTGGCCGACATCCTGGAGTCCATGCAGACCATGAACGAGGAGGCACTCAAGGCGCAGCTGGCGGTCATCATGGGCACTGCCGTCTACAGCCCCCACGCGCTCGGGCACTACGCCCTGAGCCTGCCCTACTACGCTCACACGACGTCGCCATTGCGCCGGTACGTCGACCTGGTCAATCAGCGACAGATTCGGGCTCACTGCGCAGGCATGCCCCCGGCTCATGGCCAGGATGAAATCACGGCAATCTGCAGTGAAATCAATGAAGTCCTGGCCCAGGCCAAGATTGACCGCTCCGACAGCTTCAAGGCGGCCGTCGTGAATCGCGCCGCACGTGCGCTCGATGGAGGCCATCTCAGCCGCCTCGGAGACCCAGAGTTGGTCCAGGCGATCAAGTTGGCCGCCTCCTCCGGCGGGATGCCAGCCACCCTGGGCGCCTATCTCGCCAATCGGATGCGTGCCGAAGGCCTGGCGGACAAGGTGCTCGACGTGATGGTCACCGCGGCGTCTGCCATTGAGCTGCCCGAGGTACTGATTGAAGCCTGGTGCGCACTCCTGCTGAACGAGCCCACCAGGGCCAAGCATTTTCTGATGTTTGCCATCCAGACGGACCTGGCTGGCCAGCACAGCACGCGCGACCGCGCCATCGACACCAGCGGGTTCGAGGTCCACGTCTCGATCCTGAGAAAGTCCGACGGCACCACTCTCAGCGCCTCGGCCCTTGCACCACGGAAAAAGGACGCGGAAAACCTCGCCAGCGCGCGACTCATCTGCCAGTTCATGGGCGCTCCCGCCTCATCAACGCAAGCCCGAGATGTGCTTTCCACCAGCACACCGCCCGCTGCACCTGCCGGCGCACTGCAGGCCTCGGATCGCCGCAACTTCAAGGGCGAAATCATGGAGTTCTGCCAGAAGCGGCGCATCGCGCCACCTGCGTTCGAAGTGTCTTCGACGGGGCCATCCAATGATGCGAGGTTCACCTGCAGGGCCACGCTTCAACACCCGGGAGGACTGAAGAGCGTTGTGTTTGAAGGCGCCAAGACCAAGAAGGACGCCGAGGCTGGTGCCTCACGCAAACTGCTTGATGAGGTCGGACTTTGAAGCAGGGATCTGGAGGCCATCAATGACGAACACAATCCCCTTTGAAGCTAACCATAGTGGAGCTCAGGCGTGCTTCACCCTCAGCCTTCCCGATACAGCAACTCATGGATCTGATCGCCTGGCGCAGGATGTCCAAGAGTTGCTCCTGAGCAGCGTGCACACCCGCTTTCCCAGCCTGGGTTGCGAAGCGACGACTGGAATCAGCAGTTACCAGGGCGATGGGGTATGCGCGCGCACGGCCAGCGATGTGGAACATGGGTTCTTTGCCATCGAGGTGATCGACCTTCGATCCCGGGACCGCTGGGATGCGTTCATCGTCCGTCTTCCAGACGGTACGCACCGCACCGGGTGGACCAGGCACTGCGCCGGTGAAGTTACAGAGCCTTCGGAGTGGCTCGAAGCCGTGGCGCATTTCAAGCTGGGAGAAGAGGTCCAGCCTCAAATCCAGCCATCCTTCCTCTCACTGGTCGCTGTCTTCTGCAGTGACACGCAGATTGCGGTGGCCAGCTCTGATCTGCCCGAGCGCCAGGCCATGGCCGCGGAAATTGATGACTTGAAGCAGATCACTGCGCTTCAGGCCATGCAACTGCACGCCATGAGGGTCCGGCTTGCAAATGCGCCGGCATCGGTTGAGCAGGAGCAGGTGAAGACCGTCTACACGGGCTATGACCAGGTGGGTGCGTGGGCCGCCGAAAACGCCGATCGCATCATCATCCTCCCGCGCGCCATCTCGGCCTGCAAAAACGCCCAGTACGACAACCCGGAACTGCTCTTCCAAGCCCTGGAGCTGCTGGCCACCACCTATCGCGAGGTGCGCACGAGCACCCTGCCAAGAGAGCAGCTGATCCAGCGCGCCACCGAGCTGGGTCTGAGCATTGGCGGGTCGGTCGATCCGGCTCGCGCCACCGAGGACTACTTCTTTCGCTGGGGCCGCCGACGCCGCTTCCTCGACCAGCACCTTGGCCGTGGCAACTCGCGTGATCCGCGGCACTGCCTGCGCGTCTACTTCACGTGGGATCAGGACACGCAGATGGTGATCTGCGGCTCCATGCCGATCCACCTCCCCAACTCGATGACCTGAGGGGAAATCCCATGTCAAAAGCAAGTCAACGTCGCCTGTCAGAAGCCCAGAAACGCTACGAAACGAAGAAGAAGAACGATCCTGTCTTCCGCGCATTCGCAGCTTTTGAAGAGTCCGACCCCCTGGACATGATGCTCCGCCCGGCCAGCTACTACAAGAAGGTCATGGCGGCGCTCCAACCAAATCGGCCGCATGAAGATGACGCCATCCTCGACAGGTTTTACAGGGGATCACGAGGAATCTTAGAAGTCATTCACGAATCAATTGAACACGGCCTCAGCAACGAGTCGTTTGTTCCTGGACTGGTGATCCAGTTTGGGAAGAATGGCGTGCTTTCAGTCTCTCCACGAAGTCCGAGCTTTTTTGAGCCGCCGGGCCCTGAAGTCAGCTTTCACGAGCATCTGGTCGCCCAGGAGATGAAGAAGTCGTGCCATCGGGATTCCGCTGTTGCATGGTTCTGGATTGCCTCCGCGACTGTGCCCGGACAACCCATGTTGGTCCTGGCCGCCAGTCGCACCGGTGCTGGACGCCTGTGGATGCGCATTGAGGACCAGTGGATACACAGCCCCAACACCAGCTTCTTTGGCATCATCTTCGAAGATGCCGAGACCTCCTACAGCCGAACCAGTCATGAGCGCGCCAAACTGGCTCTGGACAGAGCGCTGGCGAATGGCGTCATGCCTCGCGGCAGTTCGTGGTGCGATATCCCCGGCACCGCGAACGCCGTGTCCGAACTCATCATGGATTTTGCGACGCCCTACCTCTCAACCGCCATAGCGTTGGCGGTGATGCATGGAGATGCCAAGTTCGAGGCCCAGGATGAGGCTCAGGCAGCCAAGGACACTCAGCAACGTGAGCGCCGAGATCTGAAGGCCGAATTGGCGACCGCGCTACAGAGCCTGGCGGCCGAGCGCCTGGTATCCGCAGGCCTTCGCAGAGACGTTTCCAGGGCTCAGGAGGCACCAAAGGCTCCACCTCAAGGTCATGTGGTCACCCACCCCTCGCGCAGCATTTCCGAGCGCATGGGTGTTTTCTTCGGACAGTGATACGGAAGCACCGATGACACGGTTACCCTCATAAGAAGGGCATCAAGCAGGCTTGAAAGTGGTTCTGGTGGCGCCTATTGGATATGCTCTCTGCATATTCAGGACCACAGCTGCACCCCATGAGCTCCCTAAATCTTTCAACGCTGAAAACCATCAAGATCAACAAAGCCACGCCACACCAGATCGACTATCTGGTTGCCAAGTGCGAGGGTTATGAACTCGTTTCCGATGGAATCTCGCTTCTACTGAAGCAGGGACAGAAGCTTCTCATCCTGGGGCCCAACAGCAGTTCGTTGGCGTACTCGCCTTCCACCGATCCGTCTGTGGGCTTCCCCATCATCGAGCGGCTCATGAAGCAGCACACCTTCAGCGTTGGCAGCGTCCTTGGCGACGATGTTGGCTGCACGGCGCAGTTGATCTCTGCTGGGCAAAAAGTGTGGGCGTGCGGCACCACGGCGCTCATCGCTGCCATGCGTTGCTATGTGATTTCCTTGCGTGGCGAGTCCGTTGAGGTGCCGGAGGCAATTCAATGAGATACCGCGGCCACACCCTCACCACCCACTACCTTCCAGGCGCAGACTTCAGGATCACCGCCGAAGGAAAGACGGTAGACCGCAAGCCGACAAGCAAGGACATCGACTACGTGCGCTCAGTACCCGATGACGGAGGCACCGCGGTCAACTCCTCCAGCATCAAGGAGGCGAAGGAATTCATCAGGCACCTGGAGCGTCATGACCAAAATGCCGGCTCCCCGGGAGCGGCGTCGGAGGTCTCGTCACCGGTCGATCCAGTTGCTCCCAGGCGACCTCGCATGCGCCGATAAATTCTCTTGAGCATCGTGTAGTCGCTCGCCGGCAAGCGGGCATTGAGTGGTTTTGGTTGTGCTTATTGGATATCCTTTGTGCATATTCAACTGATGCCAACAAAGACCATGACCACTCAAAATCAAGAGAAATCGATCTTCCTGTTCATGACGGAAGGCAGTTCGGACAAGGAGTACCACGTTCATCTGCGCACGCAGGGTGACGGATGGGTGGTCCAGGCGGCGAATGGCCCGCGCGGGCGTGTTGGCAAGACGAGCTTGAGAACGCACAGCCCCGTTGACTACGCGGCCGCCTGCGACGTCTACGACAGCCTGGTGAAGGCCAAGAAGAAAAAGGGATACACCGAGGCAGAGAGCGGCATCCGCTTCACAAACTACGAGGGCACTGCCGCGCCCAGTGGTCACGTTCAACAGTTGCCTACGCCAGTCGATCGCGCTGGCGCCGGGCGGATGATCTTCGATGACCGTTTCGGCATGCAGGAAAAGGCAAACGGAGAGCGCTGCAGCATCGAGGTCCGCAACGGCGTCGCGCGCGGCATCAACAAGCTCGGCCTGTACCGCAACCTGCCTGAGAACATTGCCGAGGAGATGGGCGGCTTCCAGAACGCCTTCTTCGACGGCGAGATTGTGGGCAACACCTACTACGCCTTCGACTTGCTGGACTACGTTGGCGACGATCTTCGTGGCAAGCCCTTTGCCGAGCGCTATGAGGCCCTGGCCAATGACGCCCTGGAAAGTCTGTTCATGGTGCCCCACAGCTGCGTGAAATTGCTTCAGTGCTCGTTCACGACCGTCGCGAAATCCGAAAAGCTGAAGAGCATTGAAGAGACCAATGCCGAGGGCGTGGTTTTCAAGGACGTCACAGCACCTTACGCAGGAGGCCGCAGCGACAACGTCTTCAAGTTCAAGCTCATCGAGTCCGCCACCTGCATCGTCACCGGCATCAACACCGGGCGCTCCGTTGGCATCGGCCTGCTCAATGCCTCCCTCGAGCTCTTGCCCGTTGGCAATGTGACGATCCTGGCCAACTTCAGCATGCCGGCAGTTGGCGACCTGGCCGAGGTGCAGTACCTGTACTTCAACCCGGGCGGCGCATTTGAGCAACCGGTCTACCTTGGCCCGCGCTCGGACATCGCGACCAACGAATGCCTGATCACCCAGGTGTCGCGCCTCAAACCTGGCGTCAGCATGGACGACATGGGGCGACGTATCTCCGGCGCCGATTCGATCGTCGCTACGGCCTCTGCCCCCGCTGCGCGCCGCGCGCGCATCTGAGCAGACCGGACAGCCTCAACAGATCACGGGTAGATGACAATGAATGCAGAGATCCTCGCGAAGGTCCAAAGCCTCATCGACCTCAAAGCCCTGTTCGTCGTGAATCACAGCGGCGGCAAGGATAGCCAGGCAATGTACCTGGTGCTACGGGATATGGTGCCTCGCGATCAGCTTGTTCTGGTACACGCCGACCTGGGTGCCGTGGAGTGGGCCGGGGCGCTTGCCCACATCAAGGAAACCACTGCGGGGGAGCCTCTGCATGTTTGCACATCCCGTCGTGGATTGCTGCAAATGATTGAGGAACGTGGCATGTTCCCTTCACCAGCAAACCGATCCTGCACCAGCGACCTGAAGCGTGGCCCGATTGAACGAACTATCCGCGGCATCACACGCGAACGCCAGGCTGTCGGCATCGAGAACTGGGGCCTGGTGGTCAACTGCATGGGCATGCGTGCACAGGAATCCAGCAATCGAAAGAAGCTGCCAGTCCTAAAGTTCAGCCACCGCAATAGTAAGGCTGGCCGTGAGTGGTATGACCTGCTGCCAATCCACGACATGCTCGAGCACGAGGTGTATGAGACGATTGCAGCAGCAGGGCAGCGGCCACACCCTGTGTATGCGCTGGGCATGAAAAGATTCTCATGCGTTCTGTGCATCATGGCCAGCGAAGAGGATCTCAAAACCGCTGCCCGCCTGGCCACGGAGCAGCCCGAGTTGCTCAACGATCCCCACCTCTACCGCAAGTATGTGGGCCTCGAGAAATCCACTGGCCAAGTCATGATGATGCCCACCAAAAAGCATGGGCGCCGCACACTCGAAGAAATCACTGGAGTGATTGCTGACGAGATGGCGGCATAAGCTTCACGGCCACATTCGTCTCGCCTCATCTGCCGCATCATCAAGCGTTTGGAAGAGGCTGTCGCTGTCACCTGTATCTGGTTGACCCACCTCGGTAATGGTGTCGATCATCCACCCGCTCTCGTACCGCCTGAGCAGGGCAACGGCTTTTCTTGCGCCGCTTGCAAGCTCGATCTTCTTCTCGTCCAAGAAATCATGCTCCATCTTGCACTCCTTTGACTGAGGTCAGTATCGCGCATCGCGTGTGCGACTGTCACACTCAACACGGCGCACGGCCAAAGCCTTGGCGCAAAAAAGGCGATGCCAAGCATCGCCTTTTACTTCCGCACGGGACAAATTTATTCAGTACGGCCGCTCAACGCAAGAGATGCCGACATAGTTGCTTGCACCATATCTCCTGACAGCTACTGTGCAGTTCTCGTAGTAGATGCGTTGAATGAGGTTGGAATGGACTACAGCACCGGGTGGATACTGGAAGTACATATTGCTACTAAGAATCTTCCAGATTGAGATGTAGCCTGCATTCTCATATGGCTGATTCATCGTATTGATGGCGGGACCAGTTGCAGGACCAGTGGCACTCAAAGGAACTGGCGCAGCCCAGGCCTTATTCATCTGCCCCTTGAATTCAGTGCAGCAGGTGTACCAGATAAAGACCGTTCGTGCCGGCGCTGGGGGAGTGCAGCTCGCCGAGGAAATCGACCGAACACCCGCAGCCGAGCAGAACAGCGACGCACTTCCTGCAACCCCGTTTGTGCTTGCAACGCCCAATGAAGCTCCGGCGCTCATCACCGGAGCATTTGCCGCGCAAACGGAACTACCGTTGGCCCACGAGACAGGGCCCGCCGCACACGATGATGAACAGGTCGAGCCGGGTTGCACCGACAACGCACCCGAGTTACAGGCCAGGACAGCGGATCCAGTGGACGGTGCATCGATGTCAGACACCGAAGCCGACTCACGCGAAATGATCACAGGCGATGCTGCGTTACAGGTGACGCCACCAACCGTCCAGTTCACCGCTTGCGCAGGACACGAAGGCTCTCCATTCGTCACCATCGTCCCTGGCTGAGCAAGCAGGGCATCGTTCACACGGACATTCAGGCCTGTGGCATTGGTGCTGGCGGCCGCGTTGCCTGAGCCCTGGGTCGACCCAACGCTCGTGGTCGAATTCATCTGGGCGGCACGCCCTGCTCGCTCGTGGTCCCAGACGGCATCGGGTTGAACGTGCCGGTTGGACTGGATCACGATCGGCGCCGGGTACGCATTGCCTTGCGCAACCGCGTCACTGGCACCCATCACATTGACGGCAGCCATCAACGCAGCCCCATAGAGACTGAAGTTCAGGGCGGATTTGAATGAAGCCATACGCGGTCCCAGAGAAATAGAAAGAATGCCGCCAAATCGACATGCTTCCTATTGTATATCTCTTACACCTTATATGACAGTTTTGTGTCTCCACATCCAGCGTCGACCTTAGGATCCCTCGTTCTCGGCGACGTGGTCCTTCTCTGCCTGAGATTCGAAGATCCGCTTGCCGCTCGAGTGGTGCTCAACCCATACACGCCAGCCATTCTTCGACACCGTCTCGGCACCATCCAGCGCGCTCGCGCGTACCTGAGGGTTTCCGGCATCACCGAAGATGCGGCCCGTGTTGCCAACTGCGTACATGAGGTTCCACACCTTCGTCGTCATGATTCTCTTCCTGTTCGATTTCGCGCCTGGCTCAAATGTCGCCGATCGAGAGTCTGCAGGCCTCGATAACCGGGGCCGACAGGCAGACACGGCCCAAGGCCTTGTCATCGACGCGCGCGCCCTCCAGGAGAGATCGCACCATGCCTAGGTTTCGAAGTCTCAGCAAACGCGCGACCATCTGGAATTGCATCCCCCAGTCGTGAGCAAACGGATCCCAGCTCTGCCCCAGGCTCTTGCTGCTGATCTCGAAGGCAGAGCCGGACAGGCGGGTGACAGCAGGATTCTGCATCTGAGCGGCGATCGCCTCGATCTCCTCACAGGCTTTGTCGATTGCCTGGCTGATCAGCGTTTCCGCGTGCTTGAGGGCCCCGGCCAGGCTGTCGGAGTGGTGGCGTTGGAGTTGGAGTTGGGTAGTCGAATTCATGATGTGTGGCACGGACTCAATCGAGCAGCACAAAGCCATGTCGAATGATGGCGTAGAGGTTGAACTCGCCGCTGGGCTCGAGCACAACGACATCATCTTGTTGCATGCCCATCTCTGCGCGAGTGAACGTTGAGCCGATGTAGCCGGCCTTGCGCAGCTCTTCGAAGACGTTGCCAAGGAAGACTTTGTCTTCACAAAGCTCGGCTTCAAAGGCGCCGGATCGGTCCAGGTGGATGCTCAAATCTGGGATGAATCCCTCACCGGGGATGGTGGCGCCATGCACGCCCCAAACGACGCCTCTGCGATCTTTGGCGACGAATGGGCCGGTGACGTGAATCGTGTTCTCGGTGATGGGAGTTGCCTGTGTCATATCGGGTTCCTTATTGCTGCAAATAAGATACCCAATCGCACAGGCTTTCGCCACATTCTTGCAGTGCGCCGGAAGGGCGCGTGACCGCTTCAGGGGCGGGGGCGACGTGCCGGAGCGCGCGTTTCCTCGGCCTCATTGGCCGCTGGCTTTTCGACGCGCTCCTCGCTGTAGTCGGCGTCCAGAAACGTGACACCAGGCGGTAGCTGGCTGATGCGCAGGTGAATCTTTTCCGCGCCGGCCTCGATGGTTTTCCAGAGCTCTTCCTTGAGCATTCGAGCCTCCATCAGGGCGGGAACCTTCCCCTCCTCAGTTGCGCGCTTCTCCAGCTTCTCCAGGCTATCCATGGCCGCCTTGAAGCGGACCACGTTGTCGCACAAAGCCTGGGCGTCCGTGACGAGTTCCACGTGATAGTGGTAGTACGAGGAGCGAAGCGCCCTGATTTCAGCCTCCAGGCGCTTGAATTCAGCCTCGTAGTTCACGGGCGCTGTCGTCGGTTGAGGAGCTTGTGACATGGTGGTCCTGCTGCGTGGTTGATTGCCGGGGAGGTGCTTGGGGAACGCTTTTGGGTGGCGGCTTGATGCCGCGTTCAGCCGACATAGGGGCCAAAGAGCCAGATGAAGCCGTTGACAAGCACTTGGCGACTCTGCGGGTCCGCAACACCAACGAAGGTGGCCAATCCGAGGCTCATGAAGAGAACGACCGCCACCCTCAGCGGACGTGCACGCCGCGCCTCAAGGATCTGCTCGGCCTCATCGATTCTTCGCGCGTGCGCGGCGTGAAGTTCACGCATGTCGACACTCTCGTTGCCGAGCGGGCGAACCCACGCTTCAGCACCCCATTCCTCTTCCAGCTTGCCCTGGGCCGTCACGCTGATCGCGTTCTGGCGGGAGAGAAAGCGGCCGATCGCCTCCGTTGGCGTGAACGGGTTGCGCATCGGCTGTACATGGGATGGACGCAAGGCTGCGGGGCTCATCTGAGGCTCCTTGAGAGCGGTCATAGGATCAGGGCTTTAAATGTTAGCTTATACTATATCCTATACGCCGCCTTTACGGATATGAAATCGGTTTGGATCTTGGCGGCCATCCGCACGTGGCGTGCCGCGTCGCACCCCCACCCCTCTACGTCGCCCCATCTCATCGCTGAAGCATCTACGCTTCCCCCTCCCCCATGCCCACCATCGAGAAAGAAATCGCCGATCAGATCAACCGCCACCTGCGCATGCTTCTGTCATCTGGCAGGACAGTCACCGTTTGCGATCAAGATCGGATTCGACCGCTTCTTGCGGCCGCAGCAAGGACGGGCGGAGGAATCGAAATCGCCGTCGACTCACCCCTGTCGCAGGAAGCCGCACGCGAACGAAAGGCTCCAATGCTCAGCAAGGTGCGCGGGATTCTGTTGAGCGCAGCGCTTAGCTCCAGGGTGCACGAATTCTGCTGTTCCGGGGTCAACGACGAGCCCTTGACATTTCGGATTCAATGATCAGGCATCTCGGCCCGTTTCCCTCTAAACTGAATTCATGAAGCTCAAACTCATCACCGCGGCTGTTGCAGTTGCTGGCGCGGCCCTGGCCGGGTACTGGTACTACTCTCCTTACCTGGCGATCGACACCATGCAAGCCGCAGCCAAGGCTGGTGATGGTGAAACCTTCAACGATCACGTGGACTACCCTGCCCTGCGGGACAGCCTCAAGGGCCAGCTCATGGCCTCCATCACCGCCAAGATGCAAAGAGGCCGGGATGACAGTGCCTTCTCGGCCATGGGCGCCATGCTGGGCACGGCTCTCGTGAACCAGATGATCGATTCCTTTGTCCGCCCCGAAATGGTCATGACGATGCTGGCGCAAGGCAGAACCACGCCAGTTCAGCCTGGGGTCAAACCCGCTTCGTCACCTGCTGATCCGGCGCCGGTCTCTGACGCCCCGGAAAAGAAGTGGAGTCTCGAGAGAATCTCGATGAACAAGGTGATTGCCAGCAAGGGTGAACTGGCCGACTCCGAGGGTGGACTCTCAGGCCTGGTGTTCCTGCGAAGCGGTTTTTCGACCTGGAAGCTGTCCGAGATTCGCTTGCCCGCTGAAGCGACCTCAGACTGACCCGGGCCAACCCGATGCTGGCCCACCACGCGAAGATGGTGCACTTAAAGCGGCGCGGCCAGGGCTTTGAGCACCCGTCTTCGTTGAGGGCGAGATAGTGGGGTGGCGAACCCGAGCGCCCGCAGGCTCTTTGGCAGCTCGCCCAGGAAGTCTGCGAGCTCGCCGTCTTGGGTGCGGGTGACGAAAGCTGTCATTAGTGCCTCATGGGCTTGCTGACTGCTCAGCTGCACGAACAGCTTTTCGTAGTGCCGGTACAGAAGCCCGTTGGGCAGGGCGGGTTGCACACCGTGGTGGACGTGGACCGTGTCCATGTACTCATGTCTGCGAAGCATGCGCAGCACCGTAATGGGCTCAACCTCACTGATGCCCGGGGTCGCTGCCCGCACCTCGTTCAAGCTGCCGTCAGTCTCCAGAGTCAGCACCCCGACACGAGCATCAATCCGAGGCATGTGTCGAGCGGCCAACGTGGGGTGCGTCACGAGGTACACCCGATCAAACGCGCGCAGGTAGTCATTGGTCTGAGTGGTGAGGCGCTTGGGGCTATCGAACTCGGTCTTGATTTCGTATGCAGCAGAGGTGGCGCCGAACGCAGCCACATCCACAAACGAACTGGCGACGTGCTGCTCAATGACCACCCCAGCAGGGGGCGCTGTCGCATGAAATGCCAGGTGGTTGGCCAGAGCGTTCTTGTAGACGAATTCGCAGCGGTAGCAGTGCAGAAGCGACTGATACGCAGCATCGAAGAGCGTGGCCACGGTCGCGGCGCTACTCGATACACCCATGCCGTGGCTCAGCAACTGCCCGGTCACTGCGCTGGCATCCCCCGTGACCCCGAGTGCCTTGAAAATGGGCCGGGTGAACGCGCGTGCGGTTGCGCGGAGTCCGTCCAGGAAAGGCATCGATGGCTTCGTCACTGCGGATAATCGAGTGGAATAACGTGAGAGTCGCGCATGGCCTGAAGACGCAGGCCGAGCTGGGAAGGAGAAGGCTTGATGGCCTGAATGGACGCGGCGGGCCAGATGGTTGGCCCACACAGACTATTAGGTAGGTGTTGAAGCTGCGAGCCTGCGCCCTGTCATGCCGTCGAAGACGGGCGCCGGGGTGTAGTTGCTGTCAATTTCGTAGACCACCAGGACATCGGCGACCTCTGCCACGCGGGTGTAGTAGCGAAAAACACCATCCGCCCAATCCCAATCGTGGATCCGGTCTTCAAGAAAGACGGAGCCGTGGTGGATGAGCAGCTTGTCCACGTTGAAAAGGGCTTCGTTGAGGATCGTGGCCACCCGAACCGGCTTCTCGGCCAATGGAATGCGGATGCGGCCACTTGCCGTGATTCCACGCAAGATTTCGTAGCGTAGAGCCTTGAGCATGATTTCAGTACCTCGGAATGCCACCAGGATGACGGCGTGCGGTGGATGACGCCCAAAAGGCGATGGCTTGATCGATTTCTTCGGAGCGATCGGGCCAGAGCCCCTTCATTCGCGCGCGAAGCGTCGCCACCTTCTGAATACCCTGCTCGCGGGCCAAATTGAGCGCACTGCGAAGCATGTCGAACGCTGCCGGACTCAGTTCCGGCAGCTGGGGCTCATCAGTAGGGGGCGTCGAAACAGTTTCCATGGTGGCGGTATTCTGCGACCGGTTACTGTGCTTTGAAGAGCTGCAGCGGGGCCTGCACCTTGATGTCAGGACGCATCGCCTTGGGTGCGCCGAGCCAGTTGAAGGGTTCCGGTCGGTTCTTGGCATCCAGCGCCACCGTGGGTCGCGCCTTGCCTTTCCCGGCCACCATGGGGGCACTTTCCGCCCGCAGTTGCTTCATGTGATCGTGCAACCCGCTCAAGGCTTGGATCCGTTCACCGTCGGATGGGTGGGTGTCGAGGAAACCGGTTTTCGTCGCGCCACCCTTCGCGGCCATCTTCTGCCACAAAGTTACCGCAGCTTTGGGATCGTAGCCAGCGCGCGCCGCAAACTCGATGCCCATGGCATCTGCTTCGCTTTCAGCTTTTCGGCTGTTCGGCGCCACGATGAAACCACTGGCACCAAGCGCAACGGCCTCTTGAGACAACGGCATACCAGTTTGACCCAGGAGCGCGCCGCCGATGGAGGTCAGGACAGCAGCACCTTGACGGGTGGACTTCTTCTCCAGGCCGTGTTTCGCAAGTGCGTGACCGATTTCGTGGCCCATGATCTGGGCGATTTCATCGTCCGTGAGGGGGAGGTTGATCATCCCTGTGAAGATGGCCATCTTGCCCCCTGGAAGCGCCCATGCGTTGAGCTCAGGGGTGTTCACCACCATGACCTCCCAATCCCATGCCGCCGAATCTGGCCGGTATTTGACGGCCTGATCAATCAGGCGGTTCGTGATGGCGTTGATGCGCTTGATCGTGGGCGCATGCGTGACCAGTTCACGCTTTGCTGCGTACTGCGACTTCATGGCGGCAAATCCTTGCGCCGACTCCACGATCAGGTCTTGTTCGCTGCCCAGCGTCACCTGCATGCGCCCGGTCATGGTGTTGGTTGCGCAGCCGGTGATCAGAACCATGATGGCAAGTCCAAAAGCTGCGAAGGCGCGCCTGAAGATCGAGGTGGTGTTCATTGGGTCCTTTGATGTCGGGGTTTCTGATGTGGTGGCGTTTCACGCGCCGCTTGAATAAAAGATACCCAATCAAGCAGCCGAAAACCACTGCGGCCTCAAGTCCGTGACGCCGGCAGCAATGACCTGCCAGGTCTTCCCATTGCGGTGAAGTCCAGAAGCGGCTCGCCCCACGTCTCACCAATGGGGAAGCACTGTCGAAACTCGGTTGTCAGGTCAGCAGCCTTCGCTGTGACCTCTTGTTCGTTCATGGAGATCATGGCGACCACACGAGTAGCCAGAACCGCAACAGCGTTGAAGCCCAGGATGAGGTCGATGACCTGCTGCATCTCTTGGCCGGAGACCTGATTCATACGCGCGCTCAAGGGCTCTTGGGTGTGTCCGTACACGCGCCCGATGCTCTCCAGAAGCTCACCCCGTGAGCCTCCATGGCGGCGATTCTGCAGTGCCAGGAACTCCGCCATTTCGCGATCCGAAGGGAAGGCGGTGGCAAATCCGGGTGAGGAAGGCGCCTGAATGCGCTTCAGCTCGGCGTCAATGGCGTCATCATGTGGTCGCAACGCATGACATGCACTGAGCAACAAGAAATGGATCTGCTGGTGGTGCATCGCCCTCAATGAGTTGGCGGCCATTTGCTGTGCAACCAGAGAGGACGTACCGCAGAGCTCAAGCGCGAGATCCGCGGCGGCAATGACGGCACCCGTTTGCGGCGTCTCATCCTTGAAACACATCGTGTCGAAAATCAAGAACAGCTTTGACCTCATCTCGAAGGTCAAATGAATCAGGCCGCTGTACTGGGCCCTTTCGACCATGCGCTCTGCGAGCCTTTCTGTAATGGCGCCTTTGGGCATGGGGCTTTCGATGTCCGGGAAATTGGGGAGACTCTTCTATCGGCAAACTGAGTTCAATCTGAAGGCACAGACCCATCCCCGAGCCCGACGAATGAGCGGCTATCCTCACTGCTTCCGCCCGATCTCGGCGACCTTCTGAAAAATGCCATGCTCAAGAAGCCCTGGTACATCATCGCCACGAATTTCGCGCTCTCAGCTCTGGGCATTCAAACGATCACGCTGAACTCCAAGTGGCGCCAGGACAATGTGCAAATGGCGTTTGAGCAAGGCCTGACGCCCAAGGAGGCCGCCCTGGTGATCTACAAGCTCTTGCCGATCACGCAGAGCACGTCGGTCGATCGCGTGCTCGCCGAGAAAACGATCGCGGCCTGGCGCGCTTCCCAAAGTGTGCGCAACGAGGTGTTTTTGCTCGCCGACATGCAGGCGTATCCCAAAAGCCTACATTCCCCCGTCAAGACTCCAAGGTAGAGTCGCACCGTCGGCGGCCGCCGCACGGAATGCCCATTGACAGATACAGGATTCGAACATGACCAATTTCGCCACATCGCTCAAGCAAGAGATCTCTCGCGTCGCTCGCAAAGAGATGCGCAACGAGATGACTGCCTTGCGCAAGAATGCGGCCGATCAGAAGGCTCAAATCTCCGGTCTCAAGAAACAGCTCGCTGCCATCCAGCCCCAACTGCGCGCCATGGCCAAGGCCATCGCCAAAGTCACGCCCGCAGCTGAACAGGTGCCCGAAGATGAAGCGAGCTCGACACGGTTGAAGCCCGGTAGAAAGGTCGTTTTCACACCTGAGCGACTGCAGGAAGCGAGAAAGCGCCTGGGCTTCACCCAAGCTCAGATGTCGACGCTCCTTGGCGTCTCCTCCCTCACCATCTCCAAGTGGGAAACCGGCCAGGCCGCGCCCAGACCCAAACGCACCGGCCTGGTTCTGGAAACGCTGGCGCTGGGAAAGCGAGCGGCGCTTGCCCGTCTCGAATCACAAGTTGCCTGAAGCCGCGACTCCATGAGCAAGACCGCGTACGAGCAATCTGTCGATGACCGCCGGGCCGCGGCGCGCGCACAGCGCGCCGAAGGCGGCTCGCTTGCCGACTACGGCTTGCGCGAACAGCTGGAGTGGCTGGGAGGTCAGCCAGCGAGTGCCGATGGCATGCTGACCGTATATAGGGCCATGACGGAGCGCGGTGAAGTCCTGCCTGGCGACTACGTTACGAACTCAAAGGACTACGCCCAAGCTCACATCGAGAACAACATGGGCTGTGTCGGCGTGATCGTTGAGCTGCCAGCCCACCTCGACGAGCTCTTCCCGGCGGACGGCCCCAAGGAGTTTTGGTACCTGCCCAGATCTCTGGATGCGAGTCAAGACGCAAAGGACAGCGCGGAAGTCGGCGCGGCGCCAGCCAAGCGTCCGTTGCGACCACGGTAGATTTCAGCCCCCGCAGCCGTCCGCTTTGGCTTTCGCCTTCATCTGCGCTCGTGCTGATCTACGGGCGTAACCTGCTCGCTTGTGGAGGGCGGGTGGTCTGGTGCTGGCTCACCGTGGAGTCGCCGGGCTCCGAAGAACACTGGGCGTAAGTCCGATCCCTTTGCGCCTCCTCTTCGGCAAGAACCCTTTTGAGAACCTTCAACGATGTCGCTTCAAGTTGACCTTTCTGCGACTCGGTGTAGACGGTCGGCGTCGTGCCGGCGCCATCCTCTTTCATGATCTCGATGAAGCGGGCGTACGTTGGGTCCCGACGCGCGTTGGTGACACGCTCCTTCTCGATCCACTTGTCGTAGTACGAGGGAGGCATGCTCGTGGCCAGGCCGAATCCCCCGCCAGGCCCCCACAGGCAGTCGCGCATCACGCAGCTGATGGTCGATCCGTTGTAGACGCTGGATGGGACATTGAGGTACACGAGCCCCGATTCACGGAGCTCATAGAGCCCCATGGGGCCCGCCAGGGGGATGGGCTTCTTGCTCACGCCGGCAACCATCATCCACTTCGAACCCTGCGAAAGCGCGTCAGATTCAAGGTGCGTCTCTCGAAGGAAGAGGTCAAGGGTATCGCCCAGGACATGCTGGCGGTAGCGGAGACAGGTCAGGAGCGAGTCCACCCCGCATTCATTGAGATCCTCGGGGAATGGCATGCTCTCCGAGGGTGATACGAAATTGGCAAGGTCGACGTACAGGTTCTCGTTGACCCGGGCCAACACCTGGACCTCGGCCGGCGTCCTCTTCGGCAGTGCCACGATGCCGGCAAGCACCATTTCTCCGCCACCAACGATCCTGGTGAAAAATCTTCCAGTTGCGACCTTGTGCAGTGGATACGCGCCCGCAATCACGCCTGCTTGTTCATGGGAGACTTTCAAGTCAGCTCCTCCGTGTATGTGGTGCGGTGGCTCCTTCCACTCGCACGATGATTGCGCCTGGTTCTCTTTCCTTGATATCGGCCACAACCCTACCCTTGCCGAGCGTGTCAAGGACCTGATTTTTAAGGTCTTCAATATCCTTGAACCATCCACGCTTGATGGCGGTTTCAGGAGAAATCACGTAGTCATGACGCCTCATCGTCGACATGAGACCAAGCCTGTGTGCCAATTGGGGATGTTCTTCCCAAAGCGCCTTTGCGGCCATGCATGCAAGGCTGGTCATGATCAGCGCATTCCTGTCTGTTTTGCGCCTTTCGCGCCATCCCATTCCAATATCCAACGAGATTTCCCCACGGAGTACACCTTCTTCGGCCCAGACAAGGAACCTGGCAACGTGGGACTCGTTCAGTAGCTTTGTGGTCGAAATCGGGCTTTCCATGGTGTACCTATTCGTGGTTATCGATGGCTGAGTTCTGCTCAACTCGTTCGATGAACGACGGCAGCCTCTGTCAAGACGGTTATCAACATGCGTTTAGCATATTCCTTACACACCAGTATACTGACCTTCGACTACACCACCAACCTTCTTGACGCCGCGGCATGACCATCGAAAACGAACAAGTCCACCTCCGATTCACCCTGGATGCCGTCATCGACACCAACGGCGAGGGCCACCAGGCTCTGGCCGCTCACCTGGAGAAGTCGATGGCCCAGGCAGTAGGCAATGGGGCCATCACTGGCCATACCGCCGCCGAGGTCCAAGACTACACCTCGAACGTCAGCATTATGGACAAGGGCGCCATGGCTCTCAGCGAAGACGATCTGAGCAGCTACTTCAGCAACCAGATTGAAAGCGGCGCCATGGATCTTGAGCGAATCCCACTCATGATGGCGCGCCTGGCCTTGCGCGATCCCGCAGATGTGCGAGTGGAAATCGCCGAGCGCATTGAAATGCTCAACGAGAGCTGCGACCCGGCACCGGCCTCGGCCACAGGCTCCTCGATCGCCCCTCCCCGCCCCTTCTGAACGGCCGACGCCATATGAATCCGCAGATTGCATCGCCCCTGGATCGGGCTGCTGAAGGCGAGGCGGAGTCGATCGCCGCAATTGGCGCCTCAGAACGTGCGGCTCGCGCACTTGCTCACGCTCGATGCTTTCGTGAGTTCATGTCCGCAGGCCGTGAGGTCAATGCGAGCGAATTGAAGCTGCAGGCCCACTTCGAGAAATTGATGCCCTTCATTCGCCGGCGTGACGATTTCGATCTGCGCGTCACGAAAGCCGACCTGGCGAAACCGTTGACCGAAGAGGGATACGGCAGCACCTTGACAGTTGCCATCGGAGACCTGCTGTCATGGGACTGCGCCGATCGGTTTCCTGAACTTGCAGCGAAGCTGATCGCCGCATACGTTCTCGCCGGCTACTTTCACATCGACGACTTCGATGCGCACATGGGTGGAATGGAGGATTACTGGACACCCCTGGAGAAATGCATCCGGTCTGGCTACGGCGCGGCTGCATCCATCCTGATTGACCTCGGCGCCGACATCTCCAGGGTGCCGGCGCCAGCCATGATCCAGAATGCGACGCCGCCAGAGGCGAATTCCCAGGATCAGTCCGGCGATCACGCCTCAGTCCCGGGGCTGGACGGTCTTTTGAGTGAGGTCGAGGCTCAGCATCCCGCAACCGTGTCTGCTGTGCATGCTGCCCTGATGAGGCGCGTCATGAAGGCGCGTTCATCGCTGGTTGCCGCCAACGAATCAAGCGCGTTGGTATCGAGCGGCTTGTCTGCTCGCACCTCGTCTCGCGCGCGACTCTAGGGCCGGCGGCGAAACAGCTGGCGCGAGACCAGATCTTCAACGGTCGGCTCGGCCGCTCATGGCCTTGACTCTTTCGACGATCACGTCGGTCATCCGGCGATTCAGGTGTTCGGGAAAGTGATGCATCGTGTGCACAGCGTTCATGCCGTCGAACATGCGCATCATCTCCTTGCTCAGTTGAGCCATGTCGATGCTGGTGCCGATCTGGGATCCGTTTTGGAACACCACCTTGCTGTCGCACAGGCACAGCATGAGGATGGCGATTGAGTCTCCCTTCTTTTCAAGGAAGTGATACCAGAACGGCCAGGCGTTCGTGATGTTGCGCAGGTATGCCACGCATTCCGGGATCTGGTGTACCGGGCGCGGGTCATTGTCGTACCCGGAGAAGGTGAAAGTGATGCCGTCCATGAACCGGTCTGCGAATTCAGGGGTGTCCGACAGGAGCATGAGCCGCTCTACTGCGGTGCCGATCAAGCCTTCCTCGACCTCCCTCTTGGAGAACTCGATGACAACGAAGTCGCTGGCGCTCACCTGCGCGTGGAAGTCGTCAGCCGTGACGCGGCTGATCAGGGGGCGTCCAATGCGGCCGGTGTTTTGGTTGGCTGGTTTTGGGGCTTTTCTCATGTGCTCTTGATTGTGTGCTTTGCTGGATCAAGAATATCCAGAAAGTACCGAGTATTCCACTGCTCGATTCGATCGGTATGGCCAAAACTCCATCCGAGCTGGGGAAGAGCTGGCCGGGGCCTGCGCATGGTGGCGCAAGGGTACTTCAGGTTGGATACTCGGTGCCTATGGGATATCCTATGTACATCCATCGCACATCGCGCTCGGAATTCACTGGAGCAACTCATGACCCGTTTCAACACCCTGAAGATTTCCCTGGCCATGGCCGCTGCCTTGGCCGCCGGCACCGCAATGGCTGCTGCGCCCAAGGCCAAGACCTGCGCCGCTGACGCCACGGGCGGCATTGTCAAGGAGGTCAAGCAGGTGGGCTCGAACACCGTCATGTCCTTCAAGGACAGCAAGTACCAGATCACCATTCCCTCGAACAAGAAGGAAGCCAAGGCACTGGCCAAGGTCAAGCCTGGCACTCTGCACTGCGAAGTGGATGACACGGACGTTTGAGCTTGAGCGTTCCGCTCAAAGTCAAATTGACGATCGAAAAGGCCCGAGGGGCCTTTTCCTATGTGGGGGCAAACATGGCGACAGGACATGGCGACGGCTATCAGGACTCGCACGGCGAGCTGGCGGCGACGCACTACAAGCTGGTGCACTCGATTTTTTCTCCGAACGCCACCCGTGAGACGAAGGAGCACTTCGCCAGGAAGCTCCACGAGTTCATCGGCCGCGGCATCCCGATGTATTCTGGCGACGAAGAGGTGGATCTCACCAAGCCGGCCTTGCGAAGCATGTGCTCTCAGGACTGGCCAGACGATGCGGCAGATTTGATCGAGCGACTTTTCAAGGCCTACGTGGCTGCCGGGCAAATTGAGGTTCAGGACTGTGGGTTTCCCCTGACGTATTCGTTGCCGGACGATCGCCCGAAGGACGGCTCTCTTCTCGAGCTCGCGGTGAACAGGGGTTCGCACCACGCCGTTCGGGCCCTCTTGGATCTGGGCGCCGACATTTCGTGCGTTCCGTTCAAACGCAGTGTCATCGTGCCCAATTCGACCACCAATCCATCAAAACGGGTGGAGGTCGAGCGTGGCGACATTCTGGGCTACGCCATGGCCATGGGGCGTTACAGCAACCCGCTTTTCAAGCATTTGACCGAAGCCGTCATGCGCAAAACGCTCGAGGCACCAAGCCCTTCCTCATCAACTGAAGACGCCGATCAGCCACCGCAAAGCGCTGACGCGCCATTGCCTGGCGCACGGCCGCGGCGAGCCGCACTTTGAGCCCAAGCACCCTCCATCCCGCCAAGTTGCATGAACCAGCTCTCACGACCCATCCTCCCAGCCTGGATTGAACCCAGATACGGATTCCGATCCGGCCCTGTCGGGGGGCTCCCTTGGGTCTGACCCTGGGTCTGCCGCTTCAACCGACATCCCTCATCTCCGCCCCATCCGCCTCGGCGCGCCAGGTTGTGACACCCTCACCCGAGCCCCCAGCTCTACGCTCCCTGAAGTCATGAGCAAAACGCCTGAACTCATCTCGACATCCACGAAACCGCTCAACAGTCTGGACACCACCTGGCACCAGGTCCGAACCCACCTGGAGCTGGGCCGAGATCTGTTGAGCGAGCCGATCGACATCCCGGCCATGGAGGCGGCCAGGCATGCATGGCTCCTCGCGCACGTGCTTCACCTTCCAGACGGAGGTGCTGAACCGCTTTCGATCGAGTCGCACCTGGCTGACTGCTTAGAGCTGATTCACGACTTTGCGGCCCGTGGAGTTGCTCTGATCGAGATGTCCGAAGTCACGGGGCCTCACCAGATCGCTCACGTGCTAATTCCCCAAGTGGTGACCTGGTCACACAGAAGCAAGCATCCCGACGTGGTCCGTGATCTGCTGGACACCTACGGCCGCGCGGGATACTTCGACGTCGTCGCAAGCACGATCGAGGTCCCCCAAGGTGGGCGGCCAAGCCTTGTTCTCTGCGACACCCTTCTGGAGCTGGCGATCGAATGCTCGGCGGCCGACGCCGCGGCTGTTCTGATCGATCTCGGCGCCGACATCACTCAGACGCCCATGCAGCCCACCGCCGAGCTAGCAGCGGAGCTCACCTGCACCCTCCCTTCCAAGGCCGGCGACTTTTTCACCTTCCTGGAGGAATCGGTCAATCCTGGTAGCGCGACTGATCTGGCTGTGCGTGCCGCACTGATGCGTCGCAGCATCAACACGGCGGTGGCGGCCACCATCAAGGCACAAGAGCCACCTCCTGCAGCACCGCGCTCGCGCAGGGCCCGCCTGTGATCGGCCAACGTCCAATGACACCTCAAATAACGATGCAGGCAATGGATCCCAGGATTGAACAGGCCATCGCCGAAGACCGCACCCTCCCAGATCTAGGTCAGGGCCGACTTCACCAGGCACTGCTTACAGACATCGAATCGCTGGTTCCATGGCACGCACCCGACTGGGGCAAGCTAAATGCTGCGCGCCTTCACCGGCTGAAGGACCTCATTGCCCGCAAAGTCCCGATCCTGAAGCTCTCCGAGACCATTGACACGGCCGATCTGCGGGCTAACAACATCATGGCAGTTCGCCGACTCATCAGCTGGTCGACGCCAAAACCCCTGCGCGTCGTCGGCGTCGACCTGGTCAAGGCCTATGTCGCCGAAGGGTACATCGACCTCTCGCTGCAGATGTTTCCAGAGCTTCCCAGTGGGCCGACATCATTGCTCGAGTGTGCGATAAAGACGAATCACCCTGAAATCAGCGCGGCGCTGATCGATATCGGTGCAGACATCTCGCTGGTGCCTCTGGCCGGCATCAACATCGTTGGCCATGGCTATCTGGCCGCTGGGGACCTGCTCAGCTACGTCGAAATTGACTTCGGCCCGGACTCCGAGATGACCCAGCAAGTACGCGCGGCCGTAATGCGCCGCATGATCGGTCGGGGCATCGATTCGAATCCCCCACCAGAAGGCTCAATTGAGGCCCATACCCCTCGACCGCGGCGCCGATCGATCTGAGTTGCCATCACGCCCCGGTGAGGGTCCCGCCTTCAACCCTGAACCAGCAGGCGCAACCGTCAGGTCCTGCGTGGTCCACCACGCCACCGTTTCGACAAACTCCGGGCGCCCCGAGGGCTGGCCATGATCACTCACATGCTGCCCGATGCCGAGAACCCTGCCTGCAAAGCGCACCAACGGGCTGACCCGCTTCGGAATGGGCGGCATCGGAGATAGCTCAAGGCGATGAGGTCGGGATTGCTTGCTCACAGGCGTTCTGGCTGAATTGTGTATGCGTTTACTATATCGCCTACACTACCTTTTCGGTTGGCGATGGCACTGAATTCCGTGGCAAACCTCATGATCCCTCACCTTTGGCAATCCATCGAGGCCTCACTCTTCCATGTTGGCGGCGCAGCTTGACCCTTCGATTCTGGCTTCAAAGCTAAGCCAGGACGCATCACTTTTCGCGCCCGAAGCCGCTGAAGCTCACCGCCAGGCGCTGGATGAGTTTTTCGTGTATCAGGACCATCTCACACATGGCGCCAACGAGGTTCGAAGGGAGATTGCGCTCCACCGGCTCAACCAGTTCATCGATCGCAGTGTTCCAGTCCTTGAGGCCCTCAAGCGACCTGGTCGACCGGTGAGGGAGGTGAACCCCTTCTCTGCGTTCGCCGGCAACTTCTGGCCATCTTTGGGCGACGGCACCGTCACTATCACCACCCTGCTCCAACGCTATATGGAGGCGGGTTACATCAGCTTTCGTGACGACAAGATCGTCACATCCTGGGGCACCGAAGATCAGAAGTTCTCCGAGGCCGGCGATCTGTTGTGCGTGGCCATGGAACTGAGAAAGCCAGACCTGATCATGGCGCTGTTTGCGATCGGCTTCACATTCGACAACGTGCCTGGGAAAGATCACGTTTTCGAACGCAGAAAGCGCAAAGAGTTGATCAAGGCCGGCGACGCATGTGCGCTCGTCGATTTTTTCCACGGCGACGACGATTCACCGATCAGCATGCACCCGCGACTTCATGCGCTGGCCATGGAGGCGGAAATGCGTCGAGTCATCCTGGGCTCGGCTACGCCAACTCATGAAGCCGATCAACTTCAAAAGCCCGCCAGGCGGCGCGCTGCGATCTAACCGTTCACCACTTCGCCCAGCGCCGGCGCAGCCCAAACAACCTCATCTCAAGCGCTCATGGCTCACTTCATTCCAATGTCCTCTGCCGTGAGGCGAGTTCAGATTCCTTCAGAGCAGATCACGGATCCTGGAAACCCACTTGTTGACCAGGCCCAGTACCACGGGTGGCTCCTGCGCAGCATCACCGGCATCTCGATCGGCATCCCGGAGCGGGGACCTGAGCCGCTCAAGAAGTTCGATACCATGTCCCTGGTCAACCGCGTGGCCCTGAGGAATTTGCTCACTCGGATGATCGCCATCAAGGCCCCGATTTCGCTGCATTGGGAAGAGGCCACGGTGTTCGCCCCAATGCAGGCCGCACAGACAAAAACGGCAATGGACAGCCTGCTGATGATCGGAAGCCACTACCCGCACAACCAGCTACTGTACGAGCTCATCATGGCCTACGGCAAAGCTGAATACATCAGCCCCAATCAGGCTACAAACGGGACCAAAGCGCTGGAGTACGCGCTGCGTGGGCGCAA
This sequence comes from Hydrogenophaga sp. 2FB, assembly GCF_005503365.1. Classification (GTDB taxonomy): domain Bacteria; phylum Pseudomonadota; class Gammaproteobacteria; order Burkholderiales; family Burkholderiaceae_C; genus Hydrogenophaga. The sequence goes on along the minus strand of NZ_SCML01000002.1, from coordinate 122,861 downwards.
CCACACCTCGATACGTGCCCTTGTTGAGCTTGGCGCCGACACAACGGGCATCCCGCATCAGGAGAACCGATCGGCCAGAGGCAAGACCTTTCCTGCCGGCGACTTCGACTACTTCATGGAGCACTGGGTGGGCCACGGGAGCTCTGTTGCCCAGACCTATCTGAGCGCTCGAATGAACCGCGATATTCAGGAGCAGGCGGACCAGGCCGCCATTGCTCTTGCTGCACTAAGAGAGGGCACACACCTCAGCCCCGAACTCACACACGCGGCAGAGACGGCCAAGCCCGCCCCATCATCTCGTCGGCGCGGCATCTGAGCCCCCAAGGGCGCGTACTTCGATTTCGGCGCACAGGCTTCGAGTTGAAATGGCTCATGGCCAACAAGGTCCAGCTCGTCGGCGCCGCAAGCATGTAGAACCCTCGATCGTTACCGCTTGGGTCGGCTCGGTTTTCGGGCCGTCTCTTCCTTGGCTTTTTCGCGCTTCAACCTCGCCTGGTCGAATTTCACGTGAGCGATGATGTGCTGAAGGGCCTTCATGCCTTCTGGCCGCGCCACCGTCTCATCAACCCATTGCGAAAATTCGGGGCACCCCTTCTTCGAGAAGCCGGCCTTGAGCTTGGCAACGAATTCCGAGGCCGCTTCATGCATGACGTCTGGCAATTCAACTTCCGGGAATTCTCCACCGCGCACCGCGGTCAATGCGCGGTAGGACAGATCCACGGCATCGTTGACCCGCAGTACCTGAACCCTTTCTGCAAGTTGATTGGATTGCATGCCGAGCCTCTCTAGGTACCCAACGGCAGCTTTGATGGACTCATCGTCCATTTGCGCGATCAGTGCGCTCTTTGCAGCATCCGGCTCGGCCAGCGAACGGTTCTCCCGCTCCAGGGTGTCCAGCACTTCTTTGCTGAGTTCCAAGCCCTTCGCAATGACTTCGCCTTCAGCGCCAGCGCCGAGGAACATCAGGCGCTTCACGCCGAACGAGGCCTCGCGAGCTTCGTCGAAAACCCCTTTGCGCAAAGCCGAAATGACGGCCTTGCGACCGGCTTCCATGTTCCCATCGCCCATGGCGCCCATCATTTGGACCAGGCTCACCCAGTCCTTTCCACCGAAGACGCCCAGGGGCATGCTGAATCCGCTGGAGCTGTGACGCTTGGCCTCATAGATTCGTTCGTCGTCTTCCTCATTCTCTCCGCCCAGCAGCGGAGAATCGTGGTCGACTTCGCCCAGGGCATTGATCCAGTTGTCCCGAATGCAGACGGGCCGCAGAAGGTCAAGGAGTGTGGCGCGATACGCCGCACTGAGTTCATTTTTTCTGTCGACAGGAAAGTCCTGGTCATGGAGATGACGCCGCTCGGATTTGTCGCAGGCAAAGTACGGCGTGAAGGAGAACCTGGCGCCGGTCAAGCTGGGGGACACACCCAAAAAGAAGCTGGCGTCGGGCGATGAAAGCATCCATCCGGCCGACAGATCCTTGTAGTCGTCGCCTCCCACATGCGGTGGGCCGAAACGCCTGTGCATGTACGCAAAGAGATAGCTCCATTCGACGTCATTCAGCGGCGACGATGCGAGCGCCTGGTCTACGAAATCGTCATCCTCGAACAGGTGGCTGCACGGCACCAGAGTGCCTTTCCAGTTCGTTGCCTGAGAAACAAAGTTTCGATCCGGTGTGTTCATAGGGCCTCAGGAGATTGATGTGCACGGGGCAGATGATTTCGGGAGCGGAACTCAAAATGGCCGCGGAGTCTTCATGCGATGCATGCTCTCTGCAAGAACAGCGCTTTCGCTGGTTTTCACCGGTGTCGGCTTGAGACCGCGATGCGCAGCTTCCACAAGGTCCTTGTAGATCGTGACTTGTTGCGGGGGCTCAAGGGCAATCGCAAACAGCCGCGTCATCGCCGAGCGAAAGGCATGCTTTTGCGTGCCAATTTTTCGGGCGGACGCCTCGGCTTCAGTGGCAATCACCGTCGGCGCATAGACCCCCGGATGCGCGTCAATGAGGTCCTGCAGAAGATTCACCTGGTGCTCGAGACGGTCTTCGAATGCCGCCTTCTGCAGCAAGCTGAGACCTTGCTGTTTAGAGGCATGATGAATCTCATCAGCGAGCTCGGCCGTACGGCTCACCAGCGCCCTGGGATTGGCCTCATAGGAGGCGCGAACGGGGTGAACATCCACGATCAAACGCACAGCTTGCGTGTGGCCCTGCATGGCTGCGATGTCGAGGACGGTCGAATGATAGGGCGCCTTCGAATCGCTTTGGATGAACTTCGGAATGAGTTCAACCATGCCCCGCGAGATGTAGGCGCCCAACAGCGCTTTCAGGTCTTCTTCGGTGCTTTTTGGCCAGGGCTTGCTGGTGATCTCCAAGGCAAGCCCGGTCCACTTGTCAGTGGCCTGGCGACCAGCAAATCGCGGCGACACGCCTTTGTCGATCAAACGCTCGCAGGTCCTGCGGGCCGCAATCAACTCATCCGGGGTACCCGTCCCCTTCAGAAGTACGGTCAAAGCACGCGCATGATCCAACTCGCGTCGCTGATAGAGCTCGAATTCATTGATGAAGTGCTTCGGAAGAACAGCTCTGCTCATATGCGGCCTCTCAGGTCAACGGCTTTTGGTGTAAATGATATTCTTTGCACTGATTGTGGCACACCATCACCGCCATACCCTTGACTGATTGCAGCACCCATCGCCGACTTATCTCCCATGAAGCCGGCGATTTGCGTCAATCTCAAGCTCGCTTTGCTGCGAGTGCGCGCTTGGCGACAGTCCCGTCTTCTACCGTTGCCGTGTGAGCTTCGTCCTCAAGGAAATTGCCAGGCTCGCCACTCACCGACTCCCAGTCATCGGGGTTCACAGGAATGAAGTGGTTGCCTTCGGCGTAGAAACGGAGCGCCTGGCGCATCTCGGAGTCCTCGTTCTCAGCTCCGGCAGTGACCAGGCTGGCTTCTTCGACCTTGACGCCCAGCAGCGCCGTGAGACGCCCTGCAACCGCGATCAACTCGTCGTGAGCCGCTTTGGCTTCTTCCTCGCCCGTCCAATTCCCGTCGCCACCAATGGTGTGCGACTGGAGCAGCTCCTTGGCGTTTTCAAGCAGTAACTCCGCAGCCCTGGTCAACGCTTTGCGTGCACCGGCATCGTTCAAGTTTTTCATGTGCGCTCCGTCTCTGGCACGTAATGCCACATGCCGCCCTGAAATCGGATCTTCCCGGTCTTGCGCATGGCCTGCAGCCGTCGATCCAGAACCCGGAAGCCCTCTGCCCCAAGCGGCGCGGCTGCATCCATGATGATTTTCGTTTGCAGCTGGGTGAAGTTCCTGGGGCGTAGACGGATCTCCTCCAGCACCATGGTGTCGAAGTCTTCAAATTTGCTCACGGCGCTCTCCTTGCAGTTGATGACCGACCTGCCCTGCCCGGACGCACCGAGCAGCCGCGGATGTGGGCGTCTCGCGAGATTCCTCATCCCCCTCCTGCGGATTGAGCACGGCGTAGCACAGTGCGTGCACATCGGTCGGACGCATGGATGCGACGTTGAACTTGTGCGACTCCATGATCGTCCTGAGGACCGCGCGTGCTGCGCACTCTTCACTCATGCCAAGTCTCCTTCGCCGATTCCCGTACCTTGTTGGCCAGGCCTTGCAGTTCAACGTGATCGGTACCCGCCTGGGCGCTGGTGGCGAACCGATCGAGCAACGCCCGATCGCGGTCATCCAGAAAGGCCATATCCTTGGCAACGCGCAGTGCGTTTCCATAGTGGGCGTCACCCAGCGCCGTTCGATCGAGCTCCCACGCAATCCGATTGGCATCGTAGGGTCCAGTGCCCTGCGGCTGCAGCACGGTCTTCGGGGCATGTGGCGTTTGCGCTTCGGGCACATGGGCGGCCGCGCGCACGTAGTTCGGCTCCGCATCTTGGATGAGTAGCGTCACGCCGTGCTTGCTCTGAGGATCGTCCATCACCTCGCAGACCGTCCCAAACAGCCGGTGCCCAGCGTCAGCCTCACCCGTGCTGACGTCAACCGAGACGGACATCCCTTCGATGAGGGCGCGGTACCGCTCATGCATGAGGCCACCGGAATCCAGCACATCGGCATCGAAGGCATCGCTTGCGCCGTCTTGGTCTTCGCTCTTCCCTCCCACAAGGGAGTTGGAGTGGATGGCTCCGTCTTGCCGAGGCGCCCGGCGAAACTCCAGGGCATGCCGACCAAACCCGGCCGCCACACGCTTTTCTCCGTACCTCTCAGGCTGTGGGGACGCAATTCCAAGCTCGACGGCCAGGCAGTGCAGCTCGTGCAGGCCTCGGTCGATCTCTTTCTTGATGTCACGGCGCTGCAGGGCATCTTTCTCGGCGACCTTGGGGCTGGGTGGAGCACGTTTGGCCAGGCGCTCAATCTCCCTTTCGATTGATCGCGCGGTTGCCTGAATCGACTTCAGCAGCGAAGCTGGGCTTTGGTCTGTGGGTGTCGGGTCCATGAAGGTGGATATGCTTGTGTGCGTTACAGATATGCTTAACACAGTATACTGAGCGCCCATTCGTTCGCCAACCATCCCGACAGGACCGCTCGTGCACAACCCTTTGCCAGGCAGGATTTCGGATCAGGAGTCCGGGGTTCAGTGCACAGCTGAGGACGATGAGCACGAGGGCGGGTTGCACTACAAAGCCCTCACGGCCCTGGTGCACTCAATTGGTGGTTCTCAAAAGAATGTCGACGCCTTTCGCTCGCAGGCAGAAGAACTCCGCGCTTTCATCGAGCGAGGCATCCCCCTCATTGCCAATCAGGTGCGTGCAGACGCCCGGGATCGCGATACAGGGGAGCTCTGCCGCACTCTCTACGTCCTCGAAAACTTCCGCGACCTGGTGGAGACGCCCTGGAAGCCAGAAATCGCGAACGACCTCGGTGATTTGCTTGCGCTGTATGTGGAGCGTGGATACCTGGACGTCAACGACCCGCGCGTCCCAGAGATGCACCTGGACGGCACACTGCTGGAGCAAGCGATTGCACGTGGGAACATTCCCGGGGCCGCGGCGCTCATCATGCTCGGCTCGGACCTGAGCCTGGTCCCCAGGCATGCGTACATGCTCTCTGGCGTTGCATCCGGTGATTTTGAGGGCTTCCTGCGAATTGATCGCGAGCCTGGACACCCGATGATCACCGCCATGAACACGGCGATCATGAATCGGTCGATCGCGCGCTCCTCGGGGTTTGCGCCGTGCGGGGCTGCCGTCCCACCGAAACACCGCCGAAAGGGACTCTGATGGAACTCCACCCTGCTTTCTCGTTGATTGCCGATACCGACATTCTCGGGATTCTGGAGCGTGATGCATCGCTGCCGCAGGAGACTCAAGAGGCCATTCACCGGACGCTGATGACCTCAGCGTTTCAGGGGCTTGATGGGGCGGACAGATCCGATCCCAAATACCACTGGATCCGCAAGCAGGGCATGCAGACCTACGCCAGGCTGCACGGCTTCGCTTCTCGGTCCATTTCGTTTCAGCCCTGGGAGGCTGCAGAGAATGAAGGCACAAGATCTTCGGACGGCGCCGACTCCAACACCATAGGCGGTCGCATCACTCCCGACACCATCACAGTGGCGATGATGACCAGCTTGATCTCTGGGAAGTGGTACGAGCCGCTGGTGGAGTCCTTGCACCATTTGCTGGCCACCTACGCCGAGAACGGGTACCTGGACCTCGCTGACGATCGAGCTGTCCACAACAAGATGCCTGCGAGCGGCTCCTACCTTGAGGTGGCTGTCTGCTGCGGAAATACCCAGGCCATCTCCAGCTTGATGGATCTTGGCGCCTTGGCGGAGGCCATGCCCCTCAAGCCACAGCCCCTTGCGGGCTTCAACACCACGATTCCTCCAGGTGCCCACGAGGCGTTTTTGGACCTAGTGCTGGGGATTGCTGCTGAGCACCCGGTCAGGCAAGCGATTGACATGGGCCGGCGCCGGCAGCATGCAGCGGCAATGCATGCCGCGATGCACAGTCAGATCGAGCTGGGGAAGGAGGGTCCTGGTACGGGTGGGGGATCGCCCGCCGATCACGGCTCTTCATCGCGGATCACCACATCCGCGCACAGCAGCAGGCGCAGAAGGCTCTGAACCGTGAGCACGAGCCTCAGCCCTGAACTCATCCGCTTTGCCGATGAACACAGCATCCATCTCGATGAGCCCGGCCGCGCGCATGCGCAGGCGCTTGGTGAGCTGTTTGAATCCCATGGCCTTCCCGTATCCATCAACGTCGCACGGAAGGCGCTGGCGCTGGTTCACCACTTCATCGAAATCAAGGCGCCCCTGCACATGCCCAACCTCCATTGGCGCTCCGCGGCGTACAAGACAGTCGAGCTGAACCCGGCAACGGTCTTCTGCACGTGGTATTGGTGCCAAGGTCTGGATGATGAACTCACGGACCTGATGCGGCGGTACATGGATGCCGGCTATTTCAGCCTGGCGGACACCCAGCTGCCATTGCGCTGGGATCAGCCATCGAATGAGGTCCTTGAGGGCGTGAATCTCTTCGACGCCTCGCTGCGTGTTGTGAACGCCAAGGCGGCCGTCGCCCTGCTGCGGCTTGGAGCCGACCCCCGAGAAACGCCGTCAAAGCCGATCCGACGTGAGCACCTGGGCACCACCATTGAAGTCGGCGTCGGCGAGGTTTCGTATCTGATGCAGCGACTGAGCGCAGGTGATTCCGGGTTGATCCCACGGTGCGTGGCGGCCATCGTTCAGGCCGAAATGCTTCAGCACATTGAAGGCGCGAGCGATGCCTTTGGCAAACCAACGGTATCAGGCGCTGCAACAAGCCAGGCGCTGCGGCGCGGTCGCCGGGCGATCTGAGGGCCGTCCCAGGAAATGGCTATGGCTTCCTGGAGCGCTTGACCGCGGGTTTACCAGCCTCAGCCTCTGGAGGCGTTGTCAGCGATGTGACCACCGAGGTGAAGTCGGCGCGGATCCGCTTCGCAAGCATGGCGTTGCCCTGCGCGAGCGAAAGAGCATGCGGCCCTCCCGCCACCTGTTTTAGCAGGGCAAGGTGTTCGTCCTGCAAATACGGCAACGCCAGCTCAGGCCTGAAGCCATTCCCGCCCTGAGAAGCCACCGCGGCGATTCGAAGCAAGTCCTTGGCATCCTTGTCACCCTTGGAACTGCCCTTGCGATCCATGAACGCCATCAGCTTGAGCACCAGCAGATGCTCCAATGACGCAACCCGCATGCCGCCATACACATCGGAACTCGACAGGACCATGTCGTAGGGAACGATGAGTGATGACTGCCGCTCAGTGTAGATGTCGAATTCAAATCCCTTCTTGATCATCTGGTGCTTGCTCAGGCGCCTATTCGGAGTCACCTCCTCGATGTCACGCAAGTCACCCATGTCGGCGAATGAGATGTAGAAATCGGCATCGTGCGTGAACTCCGCCAGTTCACTGGTGGTGGCTACGTTCTTGGCGTGAAGGTACACCGCGATGCCGCCGATGTAGATGACACCTTCAGGGAACAACTCCGCCACCTCAGCACATGCGCCGAGCAAGACTTCAAATTCTTTGGTTTCCATGGAGAACTGCTTTCGTGCTTTCGTAGACCTTGCCAGTATTTTACGTTACAGTAACGTTATATGTCGATCCCATTCTTCTTCCCACTGCCGCGCGTCGTGCCGAACATCAACATTGATGACGCCATGACATTGCGCAGCTTGCTGGAATCCGCAGGGGCACAATGCCGCGCCAGCGGTAGGTGGACGGAGCGCCTGATCGTTCTGGTTCATGGTGAGAGCGGAATTGAACGAGCGCCCGGCGACTGGGGAGCCGTTCGCATTGGCATCCCTCAAGCAGACTCCGCCCTCGCGGCCGCTCGGTATGCAGCCGCGGCCATGGCATATGCACTCATGGATGTGGTGGCTCGGGAGAGCATTAAGGGCCTGCCCTGGACCAAGCCTTCAGCACCAAGGGGTCGCCCCCCAAAACCCGGCGCCCAGACGAATGCTGCGCGCCAACGCTCCTTCAGGCTGAGGCACAAGTCCTAGGGATCGTCCCAGTGCTCGAGAGAAATTGAGGGCCCCACCGAAGATCAAAAAACCGAGGATGATGTTTGTCTATACGATATCCTATAGGCTACTTGCTTCATCCAATAGCTCCAGGCAGTCTTCGGTCTTCCATCCGCACCTCTTTTACCTGTTAGGCATTCACATGATCACGATCAAAGTTTCCGAACTCACCGGCGTTGCACTCGATTGGGCGGTGGCGAAGGCGGTGAACCTTCGAGCCGAGATCGGCATGAATCACACCATGACGGGCCCAGTTGTACTGGACGCGGAGTTGCACGAAATGGGTGTGGATTCGGGTGTCGAATTTAAGCCCTCCACGGATTGGGCACAGGGTGGGCCGATCCTTGATCGACTCTATGATCAAGGCTTGCAGTTGATTCGCACTGACTGGCCGGAGCCTGAAAACAAGTTCAGGGCGTCGATGCACAACCTCGAGGGCTACTTCTTCGGCTCAACTCCTCGCATCGCGGCCTTGCGCTGCCTGGTGGCATCGAATCTTGGCGTTGAGATTCAGGTGCCCGTCGAACTTATGCGCGGTGTGGGAAGCATCACAAAACCTGAGAATCCCCGTTCAGATTCCGCGCCGCAGGAGACCCCGCAATCCCCGGCTACAACCAAGGTCGCTCGCCGCAAGGGTCCTTGAAAACTATACGGGCACAGCGAGGAATTCCTCATGACCATGACCGCGATCAAAGTTTCCGATCTCTCCGGCGCCGCGCTCGACTGGGCGGTGGCGAAGTGCGAGGGCGAGGAATACAGCCAGGTGCCCACTGTCAACGGCATCGGCATGGAATTTCCGGCGACCAACTACTCCACAGACTGGGGGCTTGGTGGTCCGATCCTTGATCGCATGAACATCACCACCATCCGAGCAAACGACACATACGAGGTTGATGACAAAGGCTTCACAACCACCCAGCGAATCCCGCAGTGGTTCGCTGAGTGCGATCAATGGACAGGTCACAGTCTGACGACGAGCTACGAAGGCGAGAACATGGACCCGACGTTCATGATCGGCGAGGCTGGCGGCTACTACGGGACAACCCGCCTCATCGCCGGTTTCCGCGCACTTGTCGCATTCAAGCTTGGCGCCGAGGTTCAAGTGCCCATTGAACTCGTCCAAGGGGTTCAGAACACACTCAAACGTGAGCAGCCCCACGCAGATTCCGTTGAGCAGCAGGAACCCCAGCATGCCCAAGTCACGACCAAGAGCGTCCGTCGCAAAGGCCCTTGAGGATGGGCGCCCAAGCTTCACGCGCACGCACAGTCTTCCCCGCGGCCACTTCGGAGCGGGATGCTGCGAAGCATGAGTATGACCAGGCCCACTTGCACCACGAACTCTTCTTCAAGGTGTTCAAGGCCGGCTACAGTGCCGCCGACATTCACGGCATGATGCCGCGGTTGATGGGCTTCATCGACAGGCGCATCCCGATCTTCTACCCGACCACGCTTCGTGACATCACGCAACGGTCCATGAGAAAGTTTTTCACTGATGAGTGGAAGCCTGGTGCCGAGGAGGACGTGAGAACCTTGTTCAAGGCATACGTCACCGCCGGATACATCTCGCTCGCTGACACCAACTTCTCTCGCACCGGTGATGGGCCGAACACCAAAGAGTGCGGCACCGTGCTCCAGCAGGCGATCGAATACAAGCACACGTGGTCTTCATCGATCATCACCGCGCTCCTCGAGGCCGGCGCCGACCTCGACAACGTCCCGATGACGGACCAGCCAGGCGTGATCTGTCGAGTATTCGGGGAAACCTCGGTGACCGATGTCAGCAAGGGAGACATCCTGGGGTTTACCGCAGCTGTGCACGGGTCCGCAAGCTTGATTGGCGACCTGGTGAAGGAGGCCTTGATGACCCGGGCTGTGGCCAGTATTCAAGCCGGGCGCGCCGCATTGGTGCCAACAGGCTCAAATTCGGCGGACACTCCTGCGCGGTCTCGCCGTATTGGTCTCTGAAAGAGTTGGAAATGACGCCGGCCTGAAACATTGGGAACGCCACCCCTCGCCGCCCAATGCAGAATACGGCATCTAAATCTGCTCAGGAGGAAGCGTGGGGAAAACGACGACAGGACTCTCGAAATCGCTCATGCACGTCGCGAGGCGGCTTGCAATGGCCGTATTCCTGGCTACAGGCGTTGGCATCGTCACGCTGACACCAGTTCATGCCCAGGCGCTGCCCAAGGCGGATTTCAGCTGGAGTCCCAATGTCGGCGAGTACCAGTCGATCGATGCAGTGACATTCGCCAATGGCGCTGAGATCCGCAGCGAGCGCGACTCGACGTCACAACGCTGCGATTTCTCGCGACTGGTCTCTCGATCGCCGACATCGACCTCATTCAACGACACCAGCATCTGCGACTCCATCGTGCACATCAACGCCGCATGGCCGAGCGCGAAGAACGCGAAAGTCGCGATCGTGTCAGCCAACTGCGGGGGCTCCATCTGTCACACCTACAGCGACTACTATGTCGTGCTTATCGACCAGAAGAACCTCAGAATCTCCCAGGTGGGCACGGCTTTTATCGGTCCGAGGGGGAAGCCAACCACCTTCGGCTTCACCTTCCAGGGCAGTGAGATCAAGCAATCGGTCATCAGCAACCTCTACGGCGGTGATGTCAACGACCTCGGTGACCTGACGGCCACGAAGCGCACGTATTTCAAAGGCAAGGGCTACGTGCACGACAAGTTCAACTCACGGTTTCTCAGCTTTGTCGGCGAGCACCCAGAGAGCTTCATGGAAGATGAGGTCCAAAGAAAAGGCCTGGTTGCGAGCACTGGCCCGAACAACTTCCGCGCCATTCGCGCCGCCCTCAGTGGCCCAGGATCCTCTGGACTCGTCGACGGCCGCTTCGTGCTGATGGAAGCCTGCCAGAAAAGCAACTGTGACTCGGTCTGGGGTGCGGTGGTCCTCGACGGCTTCACAGGGGACGCCTTTGCCGTCGTCCTGCAGGACCGAACCACTGAGGTCTTTCACTACGGCACCAGGCCACTGGACTCGGGGGTAGATCGCAGATGGATCGACATGCTCGAGGCCGGCGATGGTCGGTACCTTTCGCTCAAGGACGGGCGCCTCCTGCTGAATCGCCCTTGATCACGGGCCCGCAACAGAAACCGGTGGCCACCGATGACCCACGGGACAGATCCATCACCATGGCAGATCCAGAAGACCTGCGACATCGCCACGGTTGAGCAAGCCGATGAGATCGAGCGCATGGTGGCGGAATCAGCCCACCAGGCGCTCAGGGCGCTACGGAGGTGCGAGCATGCCGAGGAGAGCCTTTCGCTGCTCTGGAAGCTCAAATCGGGCCTCGGCGGCCTGGATCCGATCGATCCCAAGAGGCCATTGAACTTCATCGAGCAGCTCAACCAGTCGTTCACATACCTGGCCAGTGCGCGAGCGGCCAAGTGGCTCCTGCAGCATCACCCTGAGCTCGGACCTTTTTCGGTGAACCTGGGAACGATGAAGGGCCGCGATATCTACAGCAAGGCCGATCCCACCAAGCTCCATGGCGAAGTCTTTGCCGCGGCGAATGTCACCAACAACCAGAAGCTCAAGCGGGACATTGCCTACTTGAAAAAGAACGGCTCTGAGCTCCAGTACGCGTTCTTCATGGCGCCGCAACACGTCGAGGGCCGTCAGCCAGCACTGGAAGCGCGGTTCAGCTCTGAAGGCGTTCGAATCGTGGCGCTCAGGGCCCCTGAATGGACGGCTACGCCACCCGGACTGGCCGAGGTCAGATCAGGCCGGGAAAGCGCGGCGTCTACTTGACGATCTCACCTGTAATCTTCCACTCGCCGGCGTCGAGAAAGCTGTACGGATCCTCATCCGCATTGGCAATGTCAATCTTCAACATGCTTTCGCTGTCCTACTGCCCCTCGGGGTAGTTCACGGGATCGGCGTCGTACTCAACCGTGACCGTGAACGTCAGTTTGAGTTTGGTTTTGTCTGTCATGTGGAGCCCGCGTTCAATGAGTTGTGCTGCCTATAAAATATCCCATAGGCAGCTTTTCGACACACCGCCCGACTGGCTGGAGCTCACCTTTCGGTTCGCGATTCCAGTTCACCTATGGCAAAAGACTTCAACCACACCACCTGGCATCACGACGCTGATTTTCTGAAGTCGCTGCTTCGCATCAAGCCCACCAGGCGCCTCACCTTCGCGAGGATGGCGGTTCATCACCATCGCCTGCTCACGCACTGTTTCTCCCTCGCCAAATTGAATGATGGCTTTGGTCCTTGGGGATCTCTGTATGGGTCTGACATCGAGGCCGTGACAGCTCGACTCATGCGAGTCATTGAACTAAGGATTCCATACTGGAGCAGTGAGACCGACACTTCACACGGGATTCCGAGCGAGATTTTTCGCCGTCGCAAACACCTCAAGGACTTCACCAGAAACTGGGAGTCGCTTCCCAAAGGTGTGATCACAGATCGGTTTGAACTGGTGCTCCGCGCCTACCTGTCGAACCTCTTCTTTGACTTGGATGACCACGAAGCACTGCGCGACACTGGAGAGGAAGCATGCGCTCCGCTGGAAGTGCTTCTTTCCCGCGGTCCACTGATTCCCTTGGCCATGCACTTCATCGAGTTCGGCGCTGACACACAGGGCATTCCCAAGCATCGAAGAATGGGCCCTGGCAACAGTCATATCGAGGCAGGAGATTTCGATCGCTTCGTGATCTCGAAGATGGGCAGCGACCCCAATGCCCACCGGCGAGTGCTTGCACTTCAGATGAAAGGCGCCATCGCTCGCGCTTCATCTGCACCCCCTGTCGCAACGCCACCGGGGTCTCACGAGACTGACACGCCAAGCACAGCGGCCACGCCGCGGCCGCCGTCCCAAGCACGTCCGCGGCGCGCGGGGATCTGACATGTGGCTCACAGCGTTGCGGACTCAGGGTTTTGGTCTAAGCGCCGGAAATTGCGCGTTTTGGCACAACGGAACATGGCGAATGCCGTTTTCGCACGCAAGCGTAGTTCGATTGCCTTATTTCGGTGCTCAGTACCGGCATCGGATTCGCGATCTTTCGAGCATATGAAGACCCATTACATGTCAACTGTCGAAATCTCTCTGGCTGCGAATACCTTTTGCCTCACCTGCATCTCCGCAGCCTCATGCGCATGCATGTCGGCCACCCTCATCCGATATTAAGTTAATCATTCTTGGCGCAATGTTGTGACATGGTTTTCAGATGAATGTCGAAAATGCAGCGCGAGCTTCAACCTTCCTCCTAACGCCGCCCACATGTCTGCCCGTTTTTTCAGCACTTCTGCAGTGGTTTCCACCGAATCCAGGAACACCAAGGTGAAGTCGCGCTTTCCTATTGATATTTTGGTTAACTTATAAGATAATCACAATCATGACGACGATGCTGCCACCTGGCCGAAAACGCGAAGCACTGAGCGCCGACCTCTCCACTCAGTGGGCGCAGACTGCGCACCTGCTGTTCCTGGACGCGCTGATGAAGGCCGGGGGCTGGAACCAGGGCGACCTGGCCTTTCACGGCGGCACCTCGCTTCACCTCTCGTGGCAGTCGACACGCTATTCCGAGGACCTCGACTTCCTTCTGACGCGCGCCGATCGCGACATGGCCAAGGCCGTCGGCACCGCGGTCAAACTCATGCACGAGCAATTTCGCCGCATCGACCCCGGCTTCGAGGTCACGCTGCGCGACAAGACGAAGGACGCCGATCGCATGCTGGTCTATCACCTGGTGGTGTCACACCCCCGGGTGGTCGGCAACACGATGGTCAAGGCCGAGTTCTGGAAGACCGATCGTGAGTACCTCATGAGCTACCCCACGGAGCTGCGTGCGCCGCGCGCGCCTGGCGACTTCCTGGGCGTCGTGTCCTACCCCGTGCCGGCGGCAAGCCTTCAGACCGCATTCGCCGACAAGCTGGTCGCATTTGCCACCCGCCCTCACCTGAAATGGCGCGACATCTACGACCTGTGGTGGCTGGGCACACAGTCCACTCTCAAGGTCGATCGTGATGCCGTGGCCAAGCAGTTCCTGCACAACGTCTCCGCCTACACCACCCTTGGTGGAAGGCCTGCCCATGTCGCCCTTCTCGGCCTGCTGGATCGCGATCGCAAAGAGGTGATTGCCCAGGCGGACCCGGACCTGAAGACCTGGCTGCCTGCAGATCTCTGGAAAGCGCTCCATCCCGCCGGCGTCGAGCAGATGGTCGACTACGCACGCGCGACCCTGCAGGCGATGCACGACCACATCGCTCAAGCCGACAACACCTCGAAGCCCATCAAGAGGCGGCGGCCATGAAGGCGTTACCGGTGCAGCGCACATCCGTCATCGAGCACCTTCAGGCGATGCCCGATGTCTTTGACCTTGGGCTCTTCCTCCTGACCACTGGCGTTTCGCGCGGCTCAGCCAAGGTCATGATCTCCCGCTGGGCGAGCAAAGGGTACGTCGAGCTGGCCGGTCCGAAGGCGGGGCTCTACCTCAAGCGCCTCGGCGCCACCATGGACCGAAGCCAGCAGATTGAAGCCGCGGTGCTCCACCTGTATCCGAGTGCCACGATCTGTGGCGCCACGATCCTGCACCAGGCAGGCTGGACCACACAGATCCCGCGCGAGCTCCATGTGGCCATCGAGGAGCGGCCCAGCGTCACACAGCTCACCGGCGTCACGCTTTTCCAACGGCCGCTAAGCTGGTTTCGCACCGTTCACGATCACAAAGGTTTCGACGTCGATGACCGCGCGTCTCTCCTTTCGTTGCGCATGCTGCAGCCGCATTGGGCGTTGGCGGACATGATGAAGCACCGAGACGGATGGGTCCCCGATGAGGATGACCTGGACATCCCTGACCAGAAGGCAGAAAACGCCGTCGAGCTGGCCAAGCAGGCGCTGATGGGGCCGTTACCGGTGAGCAAGACGCGCGCGCGGCCGCGGATGCGGTGATGGATCTCGAACATCGAAAGCTCGCCCGCGAGCAACAAGTGCAGGTTGAGGCCGATCGACTACGGCGGCATGCAGACCTTGCCGCGGCATTGCTTTCTGCATCACCCGACGTCAGAGATGCAGTCATCGGGGAAGCGAAAGCTCGGGTCAACCGGTGGCGTGAGAAATTACTGTGCAGCGAGGACTTCATCACCAGGTGGGATGTCATCCTGGCGCTGCCAGTTGAGCGGCTGGCGGAAGAGATCGTGAGTGACTGTGATGGATGGGGGCGTGCGCTGCGGCAGAACACTCCGTTCACGCTGAATGGAGGCCCGGCGGCGGGATTGGCGTTAACTTAGCCATTTACCACCACTCTGCGGAACCACTAGGCCCGGTAATAAAGCAGCAACAGCAGAAATAGTTGCAGGATGAGAAACGCTGCAATGGCACAGGCAATTAATTTGCCTATGAGATATCCTATGTGCTGATATCTCAGTGCTCCCTACGCTCGCTTACCCACCCCGCCTCATGCTTCAAAATTCCCGCACGTCCTCCCTGGTCAATCTTGGCTCCACAGTACCTGAGCGACGTGCCCAACGTCGGGCAGCCCGCTCCGTGGTCACCACCAAAATCTCAGTCCGTATCCCCGAGGACCTGGTTGAAGCAGCCAAGAAGGCGGCTGGCGATGCCGGCCTGAGCGCCTTTATCGAAGACTCCTTGCGTGACTACCTGGCCGTCAGCGAGAAGCCGTCTACCGTCGGCATACCAAGTGCGACCCTCGACCTCGACCTCGACCTCAACAAACGCTTGGCGGGGCTCACCGATCAAGTCGATCAACTGAAGTCGTCGGTCGAGTCTCTGGGAAACCTCAAAGGTCAGGTCGAAGAAATCGGGGGGGATTTTAGTGCCGTAGCCTTGAATACAGCACAGGTCGTGGATAGCACCCGAGACCAGTTCCATGAGATGACTCTGATGCTCGCGCTTTTCGCGAAACCCCTGGGCTTAGATCATCTTGATTTGTTCAAGGGCATGGATGCAAGCGCTGGCATGCCGCCAGAACTCTGCGAGACTGCAGGCGCAAACATCGACCGTGAGATGCGATACGAAACCAAGAAGGGCAAGGCCGATCGAAGCGACCAACACCGCATCGCAAGGAGTCCACCGATGCTCAAGGGTGAACCCAAGGATATCCACCTGACACGTACAAGCGAAGAGGCCCTTGCGATTTGGACGAAGGCCGACCAGAAGGGCGAAATTCGCCCCACCGTTATCGTTACTGGAGGCGATGGCCGCATAGCCACCTCCCTCAAGACGAGTCGTGTGCTCATCGATCGTGCCAATACTGTCACCGTGCACTTCATGGCAATGTGTCCAGCTATCCCGGGCAGTTCCCCGGCGCCCACGCGGCCTCTTTGAGTCGACAGGTGTCGATTACACGATGGTCGGGATACTAGATCTGAAATCGTGCTTTCGCCTCATAAGACTCAGATGACCACTGCCAAAAGCAAACCGCCTTCAACAAGGCCCTGACACCCAGCCCCAAACTGGGCGCCGTGATCGGCGCGAAGCCCCTGCCTCGCACTGAAGTCGTGAAGCTGATGCGGGAGTACATCAAGGCCAACAAGCTGCAGAATTCGGCGAGCAAGCGCAACAATCTTGGCCGACGCCAAGGTCAAGGCTGTGTTCGGCAAAGACGAAGTCACCATGTTCGAGATGGCTGGATTGGTGGGAAGCCGTGGCTGCGGTTGGCACCAATGCCTCTGTGGTGTAGAAGCCCCTCAAGGGCAATTGAGCTTAGAAGAAAAAAAAGACCGGTCACTCTTTCGAAGGACCGGCCGGAGTGCTGAAAAAATCAGCTAGCAGTTACGAGTGTGCTTCTACACAAGTAAATTGTCAATTCGGTCAGGTGGAAGCTTCTCGACCCTCGTGCACTTCGGCGAGCCACAGAACAGATTGGGCAAGCTCATATTCCTGGCCCGGCAACTGAAACGCTGCATCGTTGTTCTGATCGTAGTCTTTCACCTCGTTCACGAACGGAGAGCTGTGCTTGGCGCCAAGCCAGGAGTGGTATTCAACACGGCCTAGGAGCATGACCGGAAGCATGCGGCCGTGCGTATTGTTGGCATACTCAATGCCTTTTTTCCACTCATCTGCAGGGACCCAGCACACCCAGGGAATGTCCTTGGACTGTCCCGGATCCACATAGAAACCGGCCTTCACGTCCTGCCGCACGAACTCCTCGGCGTTGTTTATGGTCGCCCATGCCCGATCAAAGTCGTCAGGTCTGCTATTCGAGAACATGACGGAGCGCAACAGCACTCTCTCTGCCGGCGCGCGGCCGTGATTCTTGACTGTGAATACGACTTCGAGGTTCATCCCAAGATTGCTGGGTTCGAAACTGCTGGCGACCTTTGCACTCACTGACAGGTACGGCCGCTCGGCCGCGAGCGTAGCTTCTTTGCTCGCTTGAACCATGAGCCTTTGCTGCTCCACAGCTCCTTCGAGCTCCTTGATTTGGAGCGTCAGCGCCTTGGTGTTCTGCTGAAGTTCCTCGCCCTGTTGGAAGAATCCTAGAACCAACCAGGCCACCGCCAATGGGCCAAAGGCGCCCGCCAATACGTCGCCCTGTTCGTTCAATTTCAGATTTGAGAACTCGTGCCATCGGCCCCAAGCAAGCCACGAGAGGAAGCCGATGTAGGCAAGCGTGAGGACTAAGCCAATCCACATAAGTCGTTTCGACAAGATGACACCTACTCGAAGTTGATTTCAACTACGCAGATCCTCTGCGTCGGTATCAGCGCTTGGACCGCCGCATCTGCTTCTTGAGGGCAGCGGCCTGGGCTCTTGCCGCTTTCATTCCATCGGCATCGAGCTTCTTGTCGCAGTAGAGTTGCTTGTTTCCCACGTCGCTCGAGTCGACGCTGGCATTGCCTGATTCCAGGATGACCAAGCGCCATGCGCACGCCAATACGGGATTGAGGGGCGGCGCCCCGCCGTTGCCACCACTGAGCCAGTAGGCGACGTTGCGTTGCGCCTGGTAGTCGCCTGACTTGGCGGCCTTCTCGAGAGCTTCAAACTCAGATAGTGAAGCTGCTGTCGCAGCTGAGGTCAGGACGCTGAGTGTGAGTCCGAAAACCCAATGACATGATTTCATGCGATTCCTACTATGTAAATTCACCCTGACTCACCTCACCGGCCGGCATCGATCCATCGCCCTGACTCATCTACCCGAGCACGGCCAATGGCAACCAGGGTGTCCAAGATCGTAGCGAGTCGCTCTTTCCAGCGGCCGCGGCTGTTGAAGCCCGCAGCAATCCATTCAATATCGACCGCACTTCCTGCATCCACAAGAGAGATTGAGACCGCCTTGATTTGCTCAGGGATGCCTGCTGGCCACGGTCGAACGTCCCTTTTCGCAGCAATCGCTGGCGTCGCTACCACTGCACCTTCACCAAGTTCTTCATCACTTTCATCGATGTCTTCACCACCATCGAGCTGCGCATCAGCTATCAACTCTGCCTGGTCAACACGCGACTGGTATTCAGGTCGGACCCAATAAATCTCACCTGAAGCTTCCGCCGCCGCGCGTCGCGTATTGAGGTCCACCAATCGCTGCAATACAACCTCTGCGTCTACCGATATATCGAGGTCACTCCATCCATAAGCCTTCAGCACAGCAGCATCGAGATCTTGGTGAAGCGACTTGAGCACGCTGACAAGACCTTGCTCGTTAACATTCTTCTCAGCCGCAGAAAGCTCTCCTCCCTCTCGCACCTTCACCAGGACGTTGTAGACCTTGGTCAACGTCAGGTTAGGGTGCAGTGCCAACCGATCCTTGCGGAAATGATCAAGCTGGAGAGCGAGTTCGCTGATTTTTTTCGCAACATCGAAGGTCATTCCGTCGCCTACTGTAGGGAACGGAAAGGTCTCGAAGCAGACTCCCTTGTTGTAGCGCGGATCGTTGCCAACGCCCAACCGTCCTCCTGCTGCTAAAGCCCAATTGACGTGCACGCTACTGGACAGAATGCCGAGCACCACAGGGTCATCGCTAGCAATCGCGATGATCATGTTGTCAGGCAAAACCTTGCTGTCCAAAAACTGAAAGATGCGGTGCTTGGCAGTCTCTGTAGTTGCGATGTACCGGCGTAGACCTGCAAGTTGATGCCGCATCTGTGGTCTTGGTTTACCGTGCACCCACCATTGTTTTGCATAACCCGCGCCATCCTTGGTGTCTGCTTTAGCCATCCGATCTGGCTTGACCCGCTCAAGCAACCACTGATAGACCGCGGGGAATCGCCCCCTCACCTCATTTTCGTCGAGCCCGAACATGTCGATGACCATGCCGTCCTTACTCTTCGCGGTGAGATCGCGTCCGCCCAGATAGTCTCTGATGTGCCGATCGAGGCCAGGCACTGCCCCCAATCCCAATGCACGAGCCTCCTCGCGTGTGACCTTGAAGCCTTTGCCGTGCAGCTTCACACCTGGCGCTGATATACCTGTGCTGGCCATCAAAGGCTTTGCTGCAGCAACATTTGCTCCGACGCGCAGGTCCGCATGCAAGATCCCACGGCTCTCAAGCAAGGTGACTTCAACCTCGCCATCTGTAGAGTCCCCTTCATGTGTGACCGTGACCAAGCGCCCCACTCCAGCCCCAGCCAAACCGTCTGACAAAGCTTCCCCAACGGTCATTGCGACCCTGACTGCGGCACCGTCTGATGCATCGACCCAAGGGTGATCCGGAATAGCGAAGGCTAAATTCAAGCCTGCATCCATTTCCGTTTGCACAACTCGACGATTGAAGGTCTGCTTGATGCTGTTGGTCGTGATCAGACCAAAACGAAGCGCCTTGCCCGATGACACGAGTGAAGCCGCTCTTTGCCACCAGTACATGACAAAGTCGGCACTTTCCGGCACATGGGGCCAGCATCCTCTTAGAGCTTCAACATACCCTTCACCGAGTGCCGCACGCATGGGTCCGGCTCCAATGTAAGGTGGATTGCCCACGATGAATTCGGCTTCTGGCCAAGGGGCTGGGCTAGGATTCTTGTAGACGTAGACCGGCATCGTCGCAGTCTCGTCAGGAACTTGCAGGCCTGTCACAGGATGAGCCTTAGTCGTCACTCCATCCCAGCGCGTAAGGGGGGCACCCGAAGCATTGAGCACAATTTCCCGAGCGTCGAAGTCGAGAACAGCGTCTCGGTTTTCGATGTTTTTGTAGTCATGCACCACGGGTTCGGCAACGCTGGCATCCCCAAAGGTCCGGATGTGCCATTGCAAGAAGCCGATCCACAGGACCAGCTCCGCCAAGGCAGCAGCGCGTGGGTTTGTTTCGATGCCCAGGAGCTGCTGCAGGGTGACTGTCTCCCCTGCAAGCCCAAGCGATTCCTGCGCCTCCCCCAAGGCCTTGAGCTGGTTGAGCACTTCGCCTTCCAAACGCTTCAAATGCTCCAAGGTGACATAGAGAAAGTTTGCGCTTCCGCAGGCCGGGTCTAGTACGCGCACGGTGCACAAGCGGTGGTGAAAATTCCTGACTTGCTGCCTGGCTTCAGACCACTTGGTGCGCACGAGGGCATTGTGTCGATCGAGCGCTCTGAAATCCTTCTTCGTGGTCACCGCCGGCGCGTTCGCCTCGAGCTCAGCTGCCTCGTTGGCAATCAACAGCGCGGCGGCCTGGGCCGTTCTCCACTCTTCGCGCAGCGGCTCCATCACGGAAGGCAACACCAGTCGCTCCACGTAGGCGCGCGGCGTGTAGTGCGCACCCAATGCGTGGCGCTCATCCGGATCCAGCGCGCGCTCAAGCAACGTCCCAAAAATCGCCGGCTCCACCTCACGCCAGTTCGACTGCGAGGCCTGCACCAGGAGGTCGATCTGCGCAGTGGTCAGCAGCAGGCTGTAGGTGTCATCCTCAGCCCCTTTGAAGAGCTTCCCGTTGAACCTGAGCACGTGCTTGACCAGTGCGGCCGAGAAGCCCCCTTTGTCCATGTCCGCCCACAACACGCGAAGCATCTGCCGCAGCGCAGCCGGATCACTGCGGTTGTCCTTCAGGAGTTTCAGGAAGGCGCTCGCCGGTAGAAGCCCCACATCCTCGGCGAACATGCTGAAGAGGCACCTGGTGAGGTAGGCCGCCACATCCTTTGATGCGTGCCCACTCTCTTCGAGCGATCGCGCAAGCTTGGCCAGGCGGTCTGACACTTCGCGGGTAACCTTGGCGCTGATGCGCGATGGGTTCAGGCTCTCCGGATCTGTCCAGATGCGACGCAGCCGATCCTGGATTTCCGGCTTCGCGAGGTCTGCAAGCGCCAGGCGATGGCTCCGCGGATCCGGGAAGGGCGTGTAGGTTGCCCCACTGCGGCTGAACTCAGCGTAAATCTCGATGACATTGCCCACGTCGACCACCAGGACGAAGGGCGGCCTACCCTCCTCGGCCGGCAGCGCTCTCGCATAGCTTTCACCCTGGCTGCGGGCCCGCAGAAGCCCGTCGTCGAAACCTTTGGTGTGGGCGCCAGCTTTGAGCTTCTTGGCCTCCAGGACGAAGTGACCACGCCGGTAGCAATCGAGGCGACCCGCGCTGGTGGATCCGTTGCCATGCACAAACGTCACCGGTCTTTCGAACATGTAGCCCCGGTCCGCTGTCGCATGCGGTTTTGGCACCTGCAGGAGCTCACACAGGTCGATTACAAAGGTCTGGGCTGTTGCGAGCTCGCTGGCTGTAACGCCTTGCCATCGCTTGATGAAGTCTTCTGGAGTAAGGCTGGATGTCGATGGCATGAGGGTCCGGTCGAATGATTTCATCCCTCATTGGGATGGCACCGTGAAATGTATCCACCTAACGGCTATCGACTCCGGACAAGCCAGAATGCAGTCATAACCGCTACGAGGCCGCGCACTATCAGTTCACGGGCGCCAGCCTGCGCTCGGAACCTTCCTGGGCGGAAATGAAGGCCTTGCGGAAATTCATGGGATTCGAGATGCCCATGACAGGTGCTTGAGGATTTCCTGCGCCGGCGACGATGATGCTGCCGTAGTTGAAGATTCGGCCCATGATGCTCTGGTCAACCCGAATGCTCTCGATCTTGGAGAGGTTGAGCTCGATAGTGTTTCGGCTGATCAGGCCGGTTTTGGCAATCACGCGCTTGTTCGTGATCGCAAGTTCCGTTGTCCAGTATCGAATCGCCGCGGTCGCCAGGAACAAAAGCCCGATGCCAAACAGCGGCAAGGTGATGAGACCCAGGAGGATCAATGAAAGCATGGACCACAGACTGAGCTTGCCCATGTGCTGGATGGTCTCTCCGGTGGTCAGCGAGCTCTGGACGTAAGACATGGATTCCCCTCTTGTTTGAAAGCTGTGGATTTTGGCATCGCTTCACCCGGGTGTGTGTCCGCATCTCTGTCCTAGCCCGTGTTGCGGGCCGTTCTATTCTTTGGGGCGTCGAATTTCGCCGAGATCTGCATTGCATGTACGTGGGAGAAGCCGTGAAGTGTTGAGTGGGTCACACGGCGCTTCTTCTTTCCTGCCATCCTGTCAGGGAAGTCACGATAGACGTCGTTACTCAACACGAATGCATGCGGGTCATGTTCCGCCAGCTCCAGGATCGTGTCATCGGCCTGGGACTTGCTGGGTACGACATGAACCTCCACTGCTGGCGGAAATCTCTCTTCGATTCTCTGCTGGCTCAGCCCGGTGTTTCTTTGGATGCTTGCGTCGAAGAACAACGTGACCTTGTACTTTGCTGCAAGCATTGGCACCAGTGCCTCAAGCGCACCAAGCCCGATGAACTCTGTCCTGTTTGCGTAGCACAAGTTGTTGCCGTCGATGATGATGTGGCGGATGTCAAAGTCCGAAAACCGAACGATCTCGTCAATTTTTTCGTTGAGTTTGGCAAGTTTGCGCTCAACAAACTCAAGTTCATCTTCGCACTTTTGCATCACTCGTTCTGGGCTGCCATGTCCAAGCTCCTTCGCACACTGCTCATGAATCTGCCGTCGTTCGAAACTGTTTCTTGACGATAGTTGAGCAGCAAAATACTTTGCTCGGCAGATACGCTGGTTGATTCGGTCTTTCTCAGCTTCATCCGTTCGCTTGCTCTCCAGATGATCGCGGATCTTCACATCCAAATCATCGCTGCGAGCTTGAAGCACTTCGAGTTGTGGCTCGATACGCTCGATGGTCTCCAGCAGCGCAAGGGAGGCCGCTTGCGCAAGCAGTGGGTCGAACTCGCGCGCGAGGGTTAGCACCTCTCGGCAGTTGCGAACGTGGTGTGCAGTAGCCAAGGCTTCAAGTTCAACTTTCTGAACAATTGAAGCCTGATTTGCCAGCAACTTCAGCGAAGCGGCCAGTTTGACTTTTGCGATGCCTCGCTCGGACGAGAACCAGTACCTCGGATCCATGCCCATCCGGGTTTTGGCCTCATGTGCGGTATGTGACGCAGCCAAGGCCCAACTCTCCTCGCGCGATAGTTGGAGCTGCGCCTGCGCCGCCTCCGCCTCAGCCACTGCCTGCCGAAGGTCGAGATTGGCCTGGTCGATGCTGAAGCTCTGGTACCAGACCAGTTGCTTCTGCCATTTATCAAGCTCACTTTGGGCCTGGTCGTGTTCGGCCTTCAGTTCACGCAGTTCCACGGTGAATGGGTTCACGCTCAATTTATGCTCCTCGGTCGCGATCAAGAGGCAGGAAGCAGCAGCGCGAGAGGGCTGCCGCATTCGCCGCAGAACTTCTTGCCTTCATCTGCATGCGCTCCGCATGCCGGGCAGGTGCGGAACGCGGCTTTCTGCCGCATGTACGCGATCTGAATCACGCATGGCAACGTGACCCGGTAGGCCGGGCTGCCCAGTTCGAACACGGTCCAGATCGCGGTGATGGCCCAGCCGATCGGTCCCGCAAATGCGCTGATGCCGCGCATCATTCCACCGGCGGCACCAAACGCAAGTCCGCGGCCAAGGATGGCTCTGGACACCGCGTTGGCCACTACCGCTGCAAGTTTGAATGCGCCGAAGCCTGATGCCTTGATAGCCGCCTGGAGGGCTGCCATCGTGGCCGGGCCGGCACCGGTGGTGTACCGAGCCCCGAACTCTTCGAAGAGGTCGGCCTTTTCTTGCTCCGACATCTTCGAGAAGGACTGCTTCAGGACAGCATGAAGGATCGCGATCTCGATCGCACCGACGTCACCCTTGGGGTTGAAGTCGGCCTTCACGTGGCGTGCCACGTCGCTAACGATCACCCTGTAATCGATCCCACCACCTCGAATCACGTTGGCGAGTGAGTTGCCACCGAAGCGCCGCAGCTCCTCAGCCACGAGAGCGCGGATCGCGGCACTGATGGGCGTTTCCTTGGCCTCGAAGAGCGTCTTGCAGGTTTCGCTGGCCAGCGAGACCCTGCCATCCCCCTTGTCAGTGATGTGGTCGATCAACACGCCAAGGTCATCGGCGTCAGCGGTCTCGAGCAGAGCAAGATCAGGGTCGGAGATTCGTACGTTCATTTTCAGGTCCTCTGGTTTTCGGGGGATAGTTAGTCGCCGGGGTTGGTTGGTGTCATCTCGTGGGCCATGGCTGATGCAAGCGCCGTCAAGGCAACGACATAGTCGCGATCGCCACGGCCTGCAGGTTGTGCCAACGCCGAGAACACGAAGCTGTAGCGCTGCCTCAAGGCGTTGCGTGCCTCAAGCCTCTTGATCTCAACCTGGTTGGGAACGTCCTCGTGGATCTTTTGATCCGGATGGACTTTCAGGACCTTGAGCACCTTTTCGGCGAGTGCCGGATCGCGGAGTTCGTCGGTCACGATTCCATTCGCAGCGGCCTTGTAGTCAGCAAAGGATGTGGCAACTCTGGAGAGGGCTCGCCAGTCATCTTGTGTCATCAGCAGAAAGGCCAGTGGCACACCCAGGGTTTGCGCGACCTTGTTGATGGACTCCAGGTCAGGGCTGCGGTCTGTTTTGTCGCTCACCTTCATAATTGGCCTGAGGGTTGTGCGCGACATGCCGGTTTCACGGACAATGTCGATTGCGCGCAGCTTGCTGGCCTTGCCACGCTCGTCCACACCAGCGACGCCCATCGCAGCAGTGACGTTGAGTGCGAGTTGCTGTTTGAGATTGCGGCGACTGAATGGTGATGACGATGTGGTGCTCATTGGCGATGTGGTTTGTCAAAGTCGATGGGTCGCAGGATATGAGCGATTCGGGGACTGCAGCTGGCCCAACGGATCGCAAACAATCAATTGCCAAATCAAAGTGATCGACTTCGATCCACGGAACTTGAGTCCGTGACGGAGTTCACAGTCCCCTTGCCGCGACTTCATCTCGGATCGCCGCGGCGATCGCCGACGCACCGTCAACAGACCGGCCAGGTTCATCAAGCTGGTGGAGGGATGCACCGGCGCATGGGGCGGACTGTGTGGCGGGAATGCGCGCCCAGCTACTAAAGGCAGCTTTAATTGCCCATCTTTGTATTAAAGGATGGTTTAATTTGATGGCCGCTCATCAAACCGTTCTTTCATCCCATGCGCCAAACCGGAAGCTACGCCACCTCCAGCACCCTGGGTGAATCCGTCCAGGCCTTCGTGCCGAGCGCTCTGCCGCCAGCGGCCCCACCCCTGGATCCCACGGCGTTCCTGGTCCTGAATCAGCGGGCCGAGCTCGCCCTGGCGCGGCTCGCGGGTGTGTCAGGCCTGGTGCCCTCGGTGGACTGGCTGCTCTACAGCGCCATCCGAAAAGAAGCCCTCCTCACCTCCCAGCTCGAAGGTACCCAGGCCACGCTGACAGACCTGTTCGACGAAGAGGCAGGCTTTGCGGTGAGCAACACCGACGACGTGGAGGAGGTCACCAACTACCTGCGTGCCTTCCGCCTGGTACGCGAGAACCTGCGCGATCCGGCAGGTCTGCCGATCAGCCTGCGCCTGCTCAACGATGCGCACCGCCTTCTGCTGGACGGCGCGCGCGGTGCGGGCAAGCAGCCAGGCGAGTTGCGTCGCTCGCAGAACTGGATTGGCGGCACCCGGCCCGGCAACGCTGTGTTCGTGCCACCGCCGCCCGAACGCGTCGGCGAGCTGCTGGGAGACCTGGAGCACTTCATCCACAACGAAGACCAGCCCACCCTGCCGGCCCTGGTGCGCGTGGCGCTGGTGCACGCCCAGTTCGAGACCATCCACCCCTACCTGGATGGCAACGGGCGCATCGGTCGCCTACTCATCGCGGCCCTGTTGGAACACTGGCAGCTGCTGGCCGAACCACTCATGTACCTGAGCGGCTACCTGAAGCAGCACCAGGCGGAGTATTACCGGCGCCTGTCGGCCATCCGCACCGAGGGCGACTGGGAGGGCTGGGTGAGCTTTTTCCTGGAAGGCGTGGAAGTGGCCGCCCATGAAGCCGAACGAGGCATCGTGGCCATTGCCAGCCTGGTGGCGGCAGACCGACGCCGGCTTCTGGAATCGCCCAAAGCGACACCGGCGAGTTACAGGCTTTTTGAGATGCTGCCCATGATGCCCCGCTTCAGCATCGAGAAGGTGCGCCAGCGGCTGGGCACGAGCTTTCCCACAGCGACGGCCGCAGTGTTGTTGCTCGAAGGCCAGGGCATCGTGACCGAGCTCACCGGGCAGAAGAAAAACCGCACCTACAGCTACCAAGCCTACGTGGACCTGCTGACGCGCTGAATTGCCCGGCCCGAGTCAATGCCATCTCTCGTCCGCCGCGTCGACGCCAATCACGGCCGTGCGTAGTGCATGTCGGCCAACGCGTCTTCGGGCCCCGCGGCCTGCAGGAACTTCTCGAAGAGGAAATTGACCCGCCTGGCGGATGAACCAAGCTCAACGCATGCGCAGTTTGCGCATCGCAATCGACGATGTCGACTGAGCCATCACGCTCTCGACCACGGCGTCGCGGGAGACTTCAATAGGCGCACCCTGAAGTGGCCTGGGATAGTTGCCGTATACGGCCTCCAGCATCCACTTTATGGCGTTGTGGTATGCGGTCTCTTTGCCGTCCCCGTGGGAATTCCCCACTGTTTCCTCCAGGGCCGGCACTACAACATTCCGTCCCACCCACTCCATCTGCGCCGCCAAGTATTCGGACTTGATCAGCTTGCCCCGCGAATCAGAAAAATCACCAATTTTGGAGGCGTAGCTCACCCAATCCAGGTATTGGTGACTCACACCGCCTACTTTCGTCACATTGGTCTCTGGCTTTATCCACTCCCAATTTGGATCCCGCCATGGACTCGCCTCAAGAAACCTTGCTACTCCCACCGAATTTACTTCGTAGGCCGTGTTCGTCTGCGTCAAACCTTTGACGAGCTTGAGTTGATTGATGAAAGCTCGATCGCCCTCCTGCAAACGAGTTGTGATGCGAACGAGGTTGTTGAGGCTCTGGGGGACTGACATTTGAACTCCATCGAAAGCATGTAATGAAGGAGTTATCTTACTGCGTATGTAATATCCTGTAAACGTATACTCATTTCTCATGCTCTTGACAACATTAGCGTCAACGCGCCCCTTCGCCAAGCTGGAAAGGTGCCATGAAATGACCCAATCACCCCTACCGCCCTCTGCAGATCAACTCTTGGGTGTGAGGATCCGCAGCACTGAAGTGAGCGACTGGAGCTTCCTTTCAGAAACCCGATCAAGTCAGCCTGTGGTTCGCCGCCTGGCAATTGGCCAACAGGCTGTTGGACAATTGAAGCCACAACACCCTCACGGGATCAGCACGCACCTGGCCGCGCTGACTTCAGCATCGCAAAGGCTTTTCTCAGCAGCCGCATGACGCGTGGATTCGCACCATCGAGGTCATGGATGCCATCGTCCAGCTGCGGCAACGGGGCTTGATAGGTCATCCCCGCCCATTTCGCCACCGCGGCTGATCGGCTGACGCCGCCATAGCAGTGCACCACCAGGTTCACCGGCTCCGATGCCTTGTGGTACCGGTCGATGAATTCAACGATGCGCTGCGCATCGCCGATCTCAGGGGCTTTCCCGGTCTCCATGGTGCACGCAGCAACGTGCTCCTGCGCCGACATGATCTCTGGCCATTTGGGGGCACCAGGGCGCTCGTAGACGTCGACGAAGTGCAGTTCGATGGCATCGCGAAACTCGTGGAGCCGCTTGGGCCGGCACCCCTCCTCCGTGGGGTCGAGGATGGAGATCACGACGGTGCCCCAGTCTGGTTCGAGAAAGCCTGCCTCTCGGTGGCCCATGAAATGGATTTCTTTGAGCATGTGCAGTAAAGGCTATCTCATGCACTCGCGCCATGCCAGGCAAACGGCTTTACTGGTGTGGATGCAAATAGAAGCCGCCCGCTCGATCAGATCTTGCGTCGACGTGAAGCTTTGCTCTTTGCGGTCGGGCCTACCTCAGCTGCCGCTGGCTGGGTGGGCGCATCGTTTTCAGGCGATACGCCAACGACCTCACCCGCGGCCGGCGCCTCGGGTGCGGGCATCGCCGCTCTTGCCGCTGCCTTCTCAGCCTCCCTGCGCACGACGATGAAGTAGTCGCGCATGTCCTTGATGGACGGCGGATCGCTCATCAGCGACTCATACCCTTCGTCGTTAACCCCTGGCACGCCTGAACACAGGCGCATCATGGCGATATCGAATTTGCTTGGGGCGCCGGAGCGAACGAACGCGTTGAAAATGTCGACCGGCTGAAACAGCTCCTGCTTGAGCATGAGGTACAGATCGAACCAGTCTCGCGTCTTCGATCGATCGGCGGCGACGATGCATTTCAGGCGAAAGATCTCCGCCAGGCTGGCCACGCGCGGGCCCGGCCCTGAAACCGGCTCCAACTGCCTGGCGCTTTCCGGCTCCGGCGCGACGAAGGTGACCTTCACCGTGCCTGATGCAATGAAGTCCTGCTGGAAATCACGCAGGTCATATCCGGCTTGCTCAAACTCTTCAACGCCCAGCGGTGAGTCGTTCGACTGAAGATCAATGCCTTCGGCCGCCAAAATCCTCCTGAGGAGATCAAGGCGCTCGCGCGGCAACTTCTTGCCAAGGTACATGAAGTCGAGGTCCTCGCTCAACCGGTGGTTGAGGTGCATCGACAGCGCCGTACCGCCCACCAGGATGAAGCCGTCCAATGCTCGCTCATCCCGCAAGCGATGCCAGAGCTTCTCGGTGTCAGGTCTTAGCACTGGCCATGCCCTCTTTGATGTTTTGGAGCTTGCGCTCGACCTCAGCTTGCGCACCGGCCTTCAGAGTCGACTTGACGGCCTCCCATTGCTTGAGCACCTCGCTGAGCCCGTGCGCTTTGACGGCGACCAGCAACACGGCAAATCCGCCCTTGAGAAGGGCGCTGCGAATCAGGGTCTCGGTGCTGATGGCCGAGTTCGACCATGCCAGCCCCCACTTGGGATCGGCAAGCGGTGATTTCATGGGCGCTGACTTCACGCCGGCACCGGGCAACGGTTCAATGGCGGCGAGTTCAATCCTGAGACCAGCCGCCTTGGCCAGCGCCTCGAGCGTTCTCAGATCCAGCGAACCGCGGCGCTTGGCGCGCGAGATCGTTTCAGGCGCCAACCCCGCGGCGTGCGCCAGGCGAGCCTGGTCCATGCCGGCGCACTGGGCGGCAACAAGCACGTTGTTCAGGAGTTCGCAGCCAATTGACATGATGATCAATCATGGCACCAATTGATAACATGGTCAATTCCTCCGGCTACCCTGGCGCATACGCTCCCTGGCGCCGAGCCGATCGCGGTCACATGGCTACCGGGTCATGCCCGATTCAACGATGACCCGTGCTGCCTGCGACACCGCGGCATTGCTGTTGAGGCCTCCAGGGCCGCCTGAGAGGTGCGGAAGCACCACCAATGGGACCACCCCACCGGCGGACACGAACATGCGCTTCTTGCGGCCGTTGACCAGGAAGCTGTGCTCGAGCATCGTCGGCGCCTTGGCCACGGCCTGAAAATCCTGCAGGTGGGCCATCCCGGTGGCGATGAGCAGCTTGGGGCGGTGCAATTCAAGCTGGGAGGAAAGCACGGGGAAGCGGACCTGCCTCACCCAGGCCTGGTAGGCGGCCTTGGAGTCGAAGCCCGTGCTCCGCTGGGCGTCCTCGTCCCATGCCTCCAGGTTTTTGAAGGGCACGGGGAACAGGTTGGCCTTGAAGTAGCCCTTGGATCCACGTTCGAATGGACGCGTGCGCCTGGCGAATTCGACATAGTCCTCAGGGGCTCCGCCATCAATGGCGCTGAGAAGCTTGAAGGCGGTTCTGTTGAATGGCCACCCGAGCTGAAGGTCGACGGAGTAGCTGTCATCGAGGTCCCGCGGCGCGACGACGCCCTCTTCCTTGCGGAGCTGGTCCCGGAGCGACCAACCAGGCTCCAAACCCATGAGCCAGGTCGACGGTGAAGCGACCGATCCGATGTCGCCGCCGTCGCAGGTCTCCAGGAATCGATGCGCCGACGAGACCAACTCGCGGAAATCTGCTGAGTTCAGCACTTCTTGTTCTGATGTCATTCGGCCCCTTTGGATGCGTTTCAAATTCCAGCCCGCGGAGAGTATCAGCGGCCGCGTGACGCAATGAGCTTCGGTTTCGCTCCAGCTATATTCGATGGCGATGACCTCAATCCCGCTTGATCGAGAGCTGCTTCCATTGCGCCCATCAAAGCTTCTTGGAGACCGCCTGCGCTTTCTGCGGTGCACCCTCGTGAGCTTCGAGCCCGATGCGCTCCTGCGTGTGATCATGGAAATTCCATTCGCACGGATCATGGAGGACCTCAACTACGAGGGCTACCTTGCAATTGTGGCCTGGGGTCGATCGGTGGATACCGGTTCCCAGATGCAGCAAGGAACGCGGGAAGAGTTGGACGAAGTGTTCATGCCCGTGAAGTCACGCGGCGGGGTCAAACGGACGCCGGATGATCTGCGATTGCTGCCGCCGGGGCTCTCGAAACCATGGCGTCTGACTCGATTCTCGTATTGGGGTAGCTCGGGCAGGACTGGTCGGCGCCTGCTCACTCGCCTGGCCTACTTCGAACGCATGGCTGATAGGTTTGCCAGGCTACCTCAAAGCCGCAAAGAAGAGCTGGCACCAGAAATCGCATCCGGCACAGACCGGTATTGGAAGGGCACCGGGCTGGGCCTGGTGCCGGGCGCGATTCTTTTACTGGACGCAACACTGAATCACCTGGCGTGGCTGGACGATGAGTTCAGCCGAAGTCCGGCGTACGTCGAGGCAGGCGCTGTGATCGCGCTCGCAGATCCACGCAAGCGGTCAATGCGAAACTGGTTCAACCTGCTGCTGAAGTCGGTGAAATGCGCCAACCTGCTCGAGCTCCACGCACTGGTGGACAGAAGGGGTGGCCGGATTCGCGACGAGATCATCACCCATGGTCGGCTCAAGAAGTGGGCGAGCTCAAGCACCGTCTTCCCATTTGAGTCCGCCAAAGTAGTCCTGACAGCGTGCTACGGCGATGACCCAGGAAGTCACCCCGAGGTCGGCCTGCTGTGGTGCGCCAAGGTCCTCACGTTCCTCACAGAGATGGTGATGGGCTTCTCTGCTGGGCCGGTGGCACCCCTGGTTGCCCAGGGTCACATCCACGTGCGCCTGCAACATCTCCGCGAGGAGCTGCGGGCCACCAAGGGTGCGCGTCCCGAGGAATTATTCTTCCTCTGATTCGCCCTGGTACCGATTGTTGTTCGGGTTGAGCTGGTCCGAGTGGTTGTCTTGAGCGTCGTG
The DNA here is from genome assembly GCF_005503365.1 of Hydrogenophaga sp. 2FB. Taxonomy (GTDB): domain Bacteria; phylum Pseudomonadota; class Gammaproteobacteria; order Burkholderiales; family Burkholderiaceae_C; genus Hydrogenophaga. The sequence continues at coordinate 91,262 of NZ_SCML01000002.1, read as the reverse complement.
GTACGCGTCGTTGTTGGGGTTCATCGAGTCGCTGCGGTCATCGTTGGGGGTGCGGGACATGTTGCTTCCTTGCCTGCAGAGAATGGACGGTGGGGCGCTGCGGGCCCGCTTCCCACCGCGTGCCGCAACGCGCGGCACAGGGAAAAGTCTCCCTCGCACCGGCGCCGCCCGAGTTCCCCTTTTCCGATAAAACCAGTTTCGCCGGTTCCAGATCCACGATGCGGGCCCGCTTTCATGGCGACCGCGGGAGACAGTGGGCTGCATCTCCACCATCGGCTCCTTGTGCACTATTGACCGGTCATCCCATAATTGGTCATGAGTTCCACTGAAACACCTGTCGTCGCAATGTCCGCCATCGAGATCCGCAGCCTCGAGCAGCTGCTGGCGGTCGCGCGAAATGACACCGGACAGAGCGAGCGTGTCGCTGACTTCCTGTTGAGCTGGTGGAATGCCGTTGAATGCGGAGGCTGGGACCCGACTGCCTTGTGGAGCCTGGACCAGGAACTGGCCGACGCCATCCTGGTGGTCCTGGGCTACATCCACCGGGCCCGGCGCTATCCGGACTCACTGGGGTTTGGGCCAGAGTTCGAGGCGCTGCATCGCCGCTGGCGGGCATAGGAGGGCACATGCAAGGCATCTCCATCGAACTCACGCAGGCTGAAGTTGATGAAGCCGCGCAGCTGCTCGAAGCCCATGGCCAGGTAGGCCCATATTCCTTCAGCGCCATGCGCTACACACCCGATCTCGGTGCGGTCACTGAAGTCGTCAAGGTTGCGGGCCCGGTGCATGGTGAGTACCCGCGGGAGAACGGCGGCTGGGTGCAATGCCTTAGGGATGATCTCGCAAACGGACTGTACTCATCGCGCTAGTCGAGCACCCTGAACCCGAACCGGTGTCTTTAGCCAGCGCTGCGCTGAAGTGATTTCTCGATCGATCCCATGTCGTCGGCCGCTCGGTTGAGGATCTTCGAGATATCCGCTGCCATGGACATCAACGCGTCTGGCCACCCTTCTCGCGGCTGCAGGAGGGGCTGACCATCGCCCTGACCGTTGCCAGGCTTGCGCGGCTCTTCGAGGGTTCGGATCAGCTGCTCGAAGAAGCCTGTCACCATGGCATGGACCTCCATCTGAACCAGTGCGGACCTATGCATGTCGGCGGTACTGCTTCGAGGTTGCGTAGCAGCATGCCTGGTCAACTGCGGTTCAATGCCGGCAATGAGTTGATCAACCGGCTCTTTCACGGCCTCGCGCCATGCGTGCTCCGACTCGCGGCGTTGCATCGGGTTGGCGTCGCGCAGTGCCTGCATCAGTCTGCTCACCAGCCTCAAGGCGCCGGGACTCGTGAGGTTGCGCAGCCAGCCATTGCCTTTGGCGTAACGAACGATCTGCGCGAGCTCGATAACCGGAGGCGTGGTTGCACCTTGTCCGTCCGTTTTCCAGCGCCACCAGGCCTTGCGCATGGCCGCCACCGCCCGGGGGGATTCTCGAGGCCCTGCCGTGGCCACCGCGAGCAGCTCGAGCATCTGGGTGATGTCGCCTCTCAGTGGCGTGCCATCTTGTGCGAAAGCGTTTTGCTCGATCTCTTCAAGAATCTCCACCATCTCAGGCCGATGCTCAGCCAGCCACGTCGTCGTTCGTCCCATTCGCTTCACCAGGTGCTATTGATCGATACAAGGTACCGCATGGCAAGCGAGCATGCAAACGCCGAATCTACTTGTCCTGCCTATTTGTCCTCTCAGTACATAGCCATGGGCAACCCATAGGCCCCTCTTCAGACCCTCGTGCAGACGTGGGCCAGGAACACCACCCCCGGAAACACCCGATCGCCCCCGCTGCGCCTATCCCTCTTCCAGCCCGACATGATCTGCATCTCCCTGGGGAACTCGTACTTGGCCACAAAGTGGGCGCGAGCAAAGCTCTTCACGTTCCCGCCCAATGTCAAAGCACCCTCGTTGAAGTCCTTCAGCCCCGCCTGCAGGGCCTTCTCGGCCTTCTCCTCTGGAGAGACGTTCGCAGCCACACGGACCTTCTGGCTCACACGCACCATGAGCAGCCCAATGGAGATCGGGTGACGGAATCTGACCTTGTCCTCCCTCATCAATGCCAGGCGCCGCTGGGATTGCTCGACGACACTCTTCCAGCGTTTCTCGAGCGCCACCACCTCCGCAGCTGAGGTGATCGACTCGACGCTGACCTGCTTGTTTTCCAGGGCGATCTCTCGCTCACCGTAGGTCACCATGAAGTCGACCTCACCTGCCAACGGGAACTCAGGCCTGAAGACGGGACAAAAACCGGAGAGCGCGGCCGAGAACAGCCCGGAGATCTGCGCCTCGTTTTCCAGCAGCGGTGAGTGGCATGCACTCTGAGGATTCCGAAGCCCCGCCTGGCGCGCCTTGCTCAGGTGGTCATTGAGGAAGTAGCGGTAGTTCGCCGCGGCCACGTCGACCAGGAGTCGCTCGAGGAAGTGCTGCACGCTCCCGTAAACCGGATTCCTGGCGCTGGCCAGGTTCATTTCCTTGATGATCGTCAGCACGCCTTGCCTCTCCATTGTTGTGAAGTGGCAATTCTGGACGATGAACTCATCACCCGAGCCAGTGACATGAGATCAGGTCGGCCAGTCTGGATGCTTCCCCGTGCAGACCTTGGCGCCATCATCGATCGGTTGGTCGACTTCCTCTTCCGCCTCTTCTTCGACGTCCCCTTCGGTCCACGATTCATCATCAAGATCACGCGACTCATCTCTCACAGGCAGAGGAATCAATGACGGGTCCCGTGGGGGCCGACTGTTATGGGGCGACAGCTGCGGCCTCACCTGTCTGTGGACCCTCAGGATGAGCTGCTCCGCGAGAGACATGTAGATCTCCGCCTCACCAGCTCTCGCATCACACCCGGGTGCGTCTTCATGGGCGACGCCAGGCACTTCCTCTTCTGAGGAAGCATCACCAGTTTCGACATCAGGCACGGCGGCCATCGATCCCGTTGCGGCATGGCCGGGCTCGAGGCCGTCAGTGGGCGTCGCAGAAGCATTTCCTTTGCCGCCGCGCTCCCATGACATCATGAATCTCGGCTGCAGTATGAGCATCGTTCTCGCAACCTTCAGCAGGGGTGACTTGACCGCCAAGTTGGTGCGATCAAGCAACATGTTGATGGTTCTGAGATCTGTGCCATGGCGTATTGCCCACCACCTGGCCAGCGGCCCGAGGTTCTCCACGAATGTCCGCGCGAGAGGGAACCGGGATGGGTCAAGCACCCCAACGCCCATGAGAATGCCGGGCTCGTAGAGGCCTTCGATGTCGACCACCAGCCCCAGTTCGTAGGCAATCCTCCAGGGCACGGTGCCAGGCTCTTGGAGTCGGGCTCCATGTAGAACGCTGTGAACCATGGAAGAAGGGAAGCCATGGGCACGAGACCAATCTTCCAGCGTGATGCCAGCAAGCTCGAAGTGCTCCAGGACCTCCTTGCAACGGTCTGCGTATCGAACTGGCATCATGGCGCGATCACTCGGCTCACCGCTTGGAAGCCTGGTGCTCCGCCAGGATGCCCTTCAAACTCAAGTCCCGGCCGCGGCCGAACACCGTCCACACACCCTTGGGTCGCCTGGCGCCCTGCTCCGTCTCATCCAGCAGCCCCAAATCCTCAAGGCGCTCGGCCAGGTGCATCTCTTGGTGGATTCCATTGATCACCGCGTAGCGGTAGATGGCGCCGGCTTCGTTTTTGATGGCGATGACCGCATCGCTGGACCCCCCAAGCTTGCGCTTGGCCGCCGCCAGGGCTTTAATGATGTCGGAGTCTTTTTCGTGCGGCGGCACACCCACTACAAGACCGGTTTTGGGCATCGTTTTCTCCATCTGATGAATCGAAGTCATGTCGAGTGCTGCGCACACCACACGCGGGCTGTCAATGTAAATCGAGATCCGTAGGAAGTGGATGGTCGGCCAAGAGGACCTGCGCAAAATGGATTGCTCGGCCTCGGGCTTTTTCCGACCATTGAGACCATTCAAGCCGGCCAGAATTCACGCCATCACAAACAGGCATTCTCAAACGAACAGCCCGAACTTCTGGTGCCCAGCGCTTGTCTGCGACGATGCCGCTGAGCCATGCGTTCAACTTCTCACTGCGGTTGAAAACTTGCAGGATGGCGGATGTCTTTTCTCTGAGGTTTTCTGACCACGTTGGCCCCCCAAATGGATCGCTCTTGTCGTGGAGCATGGATTCAAGCACGTAGTAGACGATCTGGCTGTCGTGAAAGCAAGCCGAAACGATGTCAGCCAGGCCAGCCTCGTCTCCTAGCACAACAAGCGCAGTTCCTGCTGCCAGCATTCGCGAGGCCGATTCCTTGCCCCTGATCTTTTGAATGGCAGCGCGGGTCTTGGGTGAGTCACCCTTTACAACTGCCTGGAGAACCAACTGCTGCTCGCGAATTCCCAATCCAACATCGGGGCAAATTCGCATGAGCTTGTTGGCCCGTCTCAGCGCATCCTCCCATGAATCACCGGCTTCCAACCCTATGCACATGCGCTCGGCCAGCATCGCAATGTAATCTCTGTTTTCATCTTCGAGATACGGGATCTTTCCTCGAAATCCCGCCGGCACCAATTTGTCAGCCGCCTTCGTCGCTCTGATGATCACTTGCTCAGAATACCCATCCGGTAGGAGATCTTCTCCAAGGTCTGGGAACCATCTGAGCAGCTCGACCACATTCAGGGCGCACATCAGCATGCTGTTGCAAGTTTCGAACATGCCCAAGTTGTCGAAAAAAATCTTGCGGTGCTCTTCCGTAAGCTCTGAATCCTTGTCAGGGTAGTGAAGAGGAGACGGGAGGCGTCGTGAGACATGAACACCCTCCTCCGTCAGTTCAAAGCGACCATATGACGATGCCTTGGAAAGATCTCCAAAAACAACGAATTTCATCAACGCCCGACCGACCTCTACCTCCTCGCTGTGCACAGCTTGCCAGTCGTCCTGCCCGATCCACGATCTGGCCATGCCGTCAAGCAATGCGGGCTGAGAATACGGAATGTGCTGCGCCAGGCGTGCGCAAAACTCTTGCAAGAAGTCAATGTCGAAGGGGCCAGGTACGAGAGCTTCTTCGATGCCGAAGCCAGTGTCATCGAAGTCCTCCGTGGCTTGGGCAAGTCTGAACAGCGGAACCAGTGCTTCGACTGCTCCGAAACGGGATCGAACAGCCTCATCAAAGTAGATGAGACCATCGTCGATCAGTCCTCGCAAACCACGGATGGTTTCCTGAAGTGCATGGGTGTTGTGAAACCCCAAGGCCTTGGCCATCGACTCCTGAAGCTTCATCAGCTTCGGCGTCGAGTCTTCCTTGGGTAGCTCGCGCTGCAGTGTTTTGGCGCGCGACTTGAACACTTGCTCAAGCGCGTCGAGTGCATTGGTGCCGGAATCAGTAAGGCTTGCGCGCAAATCACTGCGGGCGCGATTCAAGAATGAATCTGAAGACATGGGAACTCCATCGGCAGCATTGGAGAACAGCTCACATGTTCAGCGCCACCATGGGGTTTCCAAGGGGGTGTTTGAGGTTCGAAAGGCGCCACCTTTTGCCGATGTGAGCAGCACTCAGGGGATGGAGTGCGGCTAGTTTAGTTCTCAATTTTCCCGCTGTCTACAAGGCTCTCGCTGGCAATCACTATCGCCTGGGTAGGGAGCATCATGGGGAAATATGGTGTAGGCGATATACTTTCCGCATATCAAAGTTCCCACTACACCAGGCGCACCGATGACCATTTTCCCCTTGGCAGCCCATTCCCAGCAGAAGCTCAACGCTCACCTGCAGGAGTGCGACGACTTCCTGAATGCCACGATTTCCCCCGAGAACAAGCCCAATGCCGATGAGTTGCGCGCAGCCCTCGCACCCCTCCCGTATGCGGACAAGGTTCGCCTTCATCGCGATCTCCTTGCGCAGTACACCAGGGACGCCTTTGAGAACGCAACGCGAGACGAACCCGAGATGGCCAATCTCAAGGCGATGGGGAAACTTCTAGTTTTTATCGCCGAGGGCATCCCGTTTGGTGATGAGCGCAATATCGGGGACTTCGACGAAGACCCAGAGTTCATTCGCCTGATCGGCCCCAAGTTTCAGGATTCCAGCGACGCCTTGATGGCGGAACTGATGAGCGCCAAGTATCTGAGACTTCCACTCTTCTCAAGTCATCCTGGAAATGTGGGCGAGGGTTACGTCTTCCTCTTGCAAGCCTACGTGATGGCCGGATACAACAGCGGGCGTTTCAACGGTCAACAGACCGCCCCTGGAGCCATGATTGCCCTTCCCCACGAGAGCGTGGAATCAATGCTTCATGGCGGCAACACGCTGGGGCTGCTGGCCATCGTCCGCGCCGGTGCCGATGTCATCACGGGCTTCCCAGGTGGCATCATGAACGAACTGCCCAAGAAGCCACTCAGCAAACTGGATCCCACGGTCCTGCAGACGATTGTCGAGACCCTGAAGGCACGAGTTGACAGCGCGAATGCCTCCCAGGCGGTGGACGCCGAAGCTTCTCAAGAGGCACCAAAAAATCGGCCCTCGATGCGGCGCTGATCAGTCCTCGCGGTGCTGCCCCAAAGGCCGCCGCTGCCGCGACGTTTCAAGCTGGAGAAAAGGTGTGCCGGCTGATTCCTGACTGGGTGAAGAGACGATCTTCATGCGCGTTGTTTCGCCCCAGCAGCCTCGCGCAGACATCCCACGCTGCACGCCTGGTCGAATGAATGCCAGTACATGAATTCACCGATATTTCCCATGAAGTCATCGCCCTCGGCAATGAGGTGCGCAGGTGAGCATCGATGGAAAGTTAGAGCGGCCGCATCTCCTGTGAATTGATTGGCGCCGGCTTTTCCAGTGCAGGAGCACAATGGGCCAGCATCTGTCACCGAACGAATTGCCCAGTTCTGTAAGGAGACCCGTCGTGCCCAAGCTCGATCGACCTGATGAAATCCAGAGTCCTGGCGAGTCCTCTTGCCAGAAAATGGTCGCGAACATGCCAGGCGCCCTGCTCCAGTACGCCGTGGGCCCAGACGGCAAGTTCGAGTGCCGATGGCGAAGCCCCGGGTGCCTGGAGCTCTGGGAGGTTCATGCTGACGCCTTCGAGAACGACGCATGCGCGCTCTGGGACACCATGGAGCCGAAGGACATCCAGCTCATGCGGGCGGCGCTGAAGACGGCTGCGAACACCGTCTCCGACTGGACTCAGGAATGGCGAATCACCACGCCGTCGGGAAAGCTGAAATGGCTCCGCGGCGTTGGCCGCCCTCAAATCGAAGCTGAGGGCTGGATGGTGTGGAACACCGTGGTGGTGGACGTCTCGGACAGCAGGCGCGCCAATGAGAGCATGCGAGATAGCGAGGCACGTTTTCGCCAGCTGCTCTCGTACGTGCCCAACGTCTCGGTGCAGGGCTACGGAATTGACATGACCACCCGGTACTGGAACCACGCATCCGAGCTCCTGTACGGTTTCACCGCCGAAGAGGCGATCGGCAAAAACCTCCTCGACCTGATCATCCCCCCCGAACTGCGCGAGGGCGTGGCCAAAGCGGTCGACGTGATGATCGAGTCCGGTTCGCCCATTCCGCCGGCCGACCTGTCGCTGCTGCGCAAAGATGGCACGACGGTTGACGTATTTTCCAGTCACGCCTACCTCGACATCCCTGGCCGCGATCCCGAGTTCTACTGCATCGACTTCGATCTGACCGAGCGCCGCGAATCCGAGGCCATGCGAGACCTGCTCCAGTCTCAGTTGCGCGAGTCGCAGAAGATGGAAGCGCTGGGCACCTTGGCCGGCGGCGTGGCCCATGACTTCAACAACATCGTGGCCGCCATCATCGGCAACGTGAAGCTGGCCATGGACGATGTACCGGTGGACAGCCCGGTCTACGTCTGCCTGACGGAGATCCACAAGGCCAGCAGGCGCGCGCGAGACCTGGTCCAGCAGATCCTTGCCTTCGGCCGGCGCCAGCGCCTGGCGCGCAACGTGATCGCCATGCCTCCGGTCGTAGTCGACTCCGTCCAATTGCTGCGCGCTACGCTGCCCGCGGGACTGGAGCTGCGAACCCAGGTGGGCGACAACATCCCACCGGTGCTGGCTGATGGCTCGCAGATCTCACAGGTGCTCCTGAACCTGTGCACGAATGCCTGGCATGCGATTCAGGCAGCCGGCCTGGCTGCAGGTCAGGGTCTCGTGGAAGTCCAACTGGATGCTCATCACGGCAAGCTACCGTCCTCAGACCATGAGACATGGGTAAGGCTGATCGTGCGCGATAACGGGCATGGCATGGATGAGGCCACTCAAAAGCGCATGTTCGAGCCCTTCTTCACCACCAAGGCCCCAGGCAAGGGGACGGGCCTGGGCATGTCTGTGGTGCACGGCATCCTGCGAGACCACGATGCCATCATGAAGATTGAAAGTGCACCAGGCCTGGGCACCACGTTCACGATCTACTTTCCCGCGGCCATTGGCGATTCGAAGCCTGTCGTTGGCAACGGGGTGGATTCACCGGCTTCACATGGTCAGGGGAAAGTGGCCGCCAAGAAGAACATCCACATCCTCTACGTCGATGACGATGAGATCATCACCTCGCTGATGGAGCGCCTGCTGCGGCGTGAGGGCTATGAAGTCACGGGGTTCGCTGACGCGTTTTCAGCTCTGGAGGCCGTACGCGATGACTCGATGTCCTTCGACCTGGCCATCACCGACTACAACATGCCCGGCATGTCCGGACTGGACTTCGTGCGTGACGCTCGAGCGCAAAGGCCTGGCCTGCCCGTGGCCATCACCTCCGGGTACATCTCGGATGATCTGCGGGCCCAGGCGCCTGCGTTGGGTGTCACCGAGCTGATCTACAAGCCCAACTCCGTCGAGGAGCTGGTCGCTGCCGTGCACCGCCTGGCGCAGGAGGTCATCGAGAACGCACAGAAGAGTGGATAAGAGGTCGTTTCCGCCCGTTATTCGGTTCCGTCACACGCCATGAGGTCACCGATCTGTCATGGGCACCACCTATAATTGCGATGCGCCCGCCGGTCCTGACGGGTGAGAAGTATCGGGACGCCAATTTCGAAAGCCGCCAGTGAATGCTGTGCGGCTTTTTTGTTGCCTGATCGCCGGATCTGCCGCATCGTCGTGCACACCAACCCACGCTTCAAGATACGGCTTATGTGATATCCTTTATGCATACCAATCTGTTTTTAGGAGCTCGAAGTGAAGTATTCGTTGAAGTCCCTCATCGCTTGCGCTGCCGTTTGTGCTGCACCCATGGTGTTCGCTGGAGAGTTCTACGCCCACGTTTACGGCGGTCGGTCGGCTGAAGGTGCAAATCTCATCAAGGGAGTCGTCACGGACAAATTCACTGACCATTTCCCTGCGGCGAAGTGGAAAATTGTGATTCTCTCTTCTGCATACATGACATCGAGCGGCGGGCTTGCCCACGCCTCTGTGGGCATCTCGCCGAAGGGACCGAAGTCGGACGTCCCCCGCCGATTTTTCAGTGCCTATGCCACCAAGTCTGACAACGCCTCGCTGACTCCAGCACAACTCTCAGAGCTTGAGCGCCTCGCCATTCGAAACGCCACCACGGAAATGATGGTCGCCTGCGAAAACGAGGCCAAGTGCGACGTGTACAAGCCGTACTGATCAAGGCCCCAATCGAGGAAAGCCGCCAGGATTGCTGAGCGGCTTTTTTGTTGCCGCTCATGTCGGTGACATTTACTGGACCTTTGCTTAACCAATCACCATGAAACGCATCGTCATCTCCAACCGCTCCGGCAACACCGGCAAGTCCACGCTGGCCAAGCACTGGCTCAAGCCTCGTATGGGTGCAGGTACTTTTTGCGTGGCGATCGAAGGGCGCAACTCGACACCACTGGCCTACGCGGACGAGACGATCAGGCATTCCGGCAACAGCCTCTACGACACGCTCGAACCCATTCTGATTCGATGCAGGGCGAGTGACACACCTCTCTTGATCGACGTCGGCTCTTCGTGTGAAGCCAGAGTCACTGACTTCCTGTTACCTGTTCATAGCTTCATTGATCTGTTCGTGGTTCCATCGATGCCGGACGTGAAGCAGATCCACGACACGTGGGTGCATGTCTCGCATCTTCTCGATCAAGGTGTACCCGCGAAGAAGATCGTAGTGGTCCGCAACGGCGTTGAATATGACCCCGAGTGCGACGTTGGTGCATACGAAATCCTGGAGAAGGGTGCGTCTGATCTGGGTTACAGCGTGCTCAGCAGACCCATCCACTGGGATGTCTTTTTCCGATACCTGTATGGGCGCGCAGAAACCACTGGCGAAATGGCAAGGCTTCCGTTCCTGACAGTGCCTGGCAAACCCGCCGTGTCAGAAGATGAAGCCTACGATCGGAAGTCCGCCATCGAATTCGAGACGATGTTCGATCGGGCCTATGCCGGTCTGCAGAATCTGGTCAAAGCTCAAGCTTGAGGAATCTCCGGCCGGCGCCATCACGCAGATCGTTGCAGCCGTTCTATCGACCTCGATCATGCAAGCTTCCATCACTCCCGAGCCAGACACCATCACTAAGGTAGACCTCGTCATCTGAATCGTCCACTGCCAACACTGAGTAGATATCCCTCATATCGTTGACAGTCTTTGGCTCTGCTGGATTGTACGAGTCGAAGATTCTAAAGAAGTCTTCGACCAGTTCGTTCATTTCTGCGTTCGTTTCAGATTCAGATCCGGGCTCAAACTTCGCGTTGCAAATCCAAATATAAGACCTGCCAACGGTGTCAGTCATTTGTGATGACGTATTGCCACGTTCATGCCTAAGCAAGACAGCAGATGCAACGAGCTTAGACTTGTCGCTGCAAACCCAATAGCTGCCATCGTCTTCGCTTGCAGTAGCGGTCACAAGATCATCGCTGTCCCCTTGCTTGATCATTCTCAGATAAACAGTTTTACCTCGCGTGATGATGCGGCTACCTTCAGGCAGCCCTCGCTTGCGGGACGGATGAAGTTGAAACTCTTGGCGCATAAATGATCCTCTGAACATGGTTTTCAGACGCGAAGTCTAGCCATTCTCTATAGGCTCGACTTCTGCTCTTTCAGAACCTTCCCTGATGGGTTCGTTTCCCATTGTTTCTCTCAATGCGATATTGGTAGCATCGTGGTCACGCAGATCATGTTTTGGAGGCAACCATGGACGGCCCAGATGAGGATTTCGAAGCGAAGAGGATGCGCTTGCTGCGAGAAGAGATTGCACGTCGCCCTTCGCCACCGAAGCAGTCGCAGAACTTCCTCTGGGGTTTCATTGCGCTGGCACTGTGCGCGGTATTCGTCTACATCAGCGCGAAGAACGATGACGGCTCGAGTCGCGCTGCCGGCAGTGAGCCCCTGACACCAGCCGCACGCAAAGAAGCCGAAAAGTGGGAGACCGTGAAGAAGGTCCGTGATCAGCTTGATGCGATGCAGCCCGAGATCGATAAGCAGCGCGAGGAAAGCATGCGGGCCGCCAAAGCGCGCCAAGAGTTGGAGGAGATGCTCCAGCGCAAGCCTGGATCCGGCCAGTAGAACCAGGTGCCAGGCGCACGTCCATGGCCAGGCCCGTCTATCTCATGCCGCCAGACAACCGCCCGACCATGCGCACCTTCGAATACCCCGCGGCCGTGATGGCGTCAGCGATCGCTTTCCTGGCTTCAGGATCAACGGCGGCGCGCAATGCATCCAGCGCCTCAACCGGGGTCCCGCGGCCCCAGGCAACTTCGACGTCCTGAGGCACCGCGGCCAGGTAGAGCAGCGTGTTGGACAGCAGCTGCACGGCCCTGATCAGGATGGTCTCTTTGGAGCTGAGGTCCTCGATCCCCGCACGAACGCTCACAGGCTTGCCATGCTGCCTGGCGAGCATCGCCTCCATTTCGGCGATCTTGGCCAGGTTGGCCCGGTTCACGAACATGATCTGGTCGATCGAGCTCACAACTGCCTGGGCCACAGGCATCGACTTGTCGGACAGGATGACGGGCACGCCGATCATTGGCTCTCCCATGCGCAGCGTCCTGAATCCCTGCTGGCCGAAGCCAGAAGGCGCCAGGTTGATGATCATCCTGTCGCCGGCGTGGTGGACGAAAGCCCCCTCGATGGCCATGCCGCCGTCGTGAAGCCCCGCGTCGGCGCCAAAGTGCACGTAGAAGCTTCCGCAGGGAAACACCAGGTCACCGCAGGTGGTCGCTGCGCCGGCGCCGTGAACCAGTGACTGGGTGAGCGTTTTCGCGATGTCGTAGATGACCTTGCCACCGCTCAGGTAGAAGCCAAAGATCTGGATGTTCACCATCTCACTCTGCGCCGGGCCCGGACCATTCGGCCCAACGCCAACAGCCTTTTCAATTTTTGGCATCAGGGACTGCTGCATGAACTGCAGGCGCGCGGCCTCCCCTCGCTTGTCCGCCTCCATGAAGGCTGCGCCGAGCTCACGCGAAAAAGGGCGTGACGCCTCGTAGCGGATGGGTGCGTAGGGGCTTTTGGTGTTGGCGGGCAATTGCATGCGGTCTCCTCGGGAAAGCGTTCAGCTCAGTTGCAGCCGGTCAACATCTTCGCCGCTTTCGGACCGAAATGACGCCCCGCTCGAATCACCTGGTGATGGACAGGCGCCACCAGGCGGGCGGTGGACTCAGCAGCCCCATGCCAAGCGCAACCACTGGGTGAAGGTGACCATTTATGGGACGGTGGCCACCATACGTCTCACTGCTGCCCGGCGGGCTTGGCGCAAGGAAAGATGTGCATGAGACCGTTCAGGTACATCATCTCCAAAGGAGCTTTCCCCGTGAACTCTGGCTGCATCTTCGCCGCGGCCGCCAGGACGGCGCTCGCAGTGTTTGTGTTGACCCGCTCTGTGGGCGGCATGCAGAAAAGCTGCTTGCCCGTTTCGTCCTTCATCGCATAGTGCGTCGCCATGACGCCTCCGATCATCCCGAGCAGGTAGTTCTTCATCTCCTTGGTGTCTTTCATGGGCTCGTACATGTCGTACGTCAGCTGCGCCCAGGTGGGCGTCGCCATCAGAGCGGAGCAAAGGACAAGGGCTTTTGGGTTCATCGATCAAGGGGCCTGGTGGGGTTCAAGGGTAGTTTTGCCGTCGACAAAACATGAAGCTGGAGCGCGCCGGCCTTCAGAAGAGGCATCGCACACATTCCCTCGAGGATACCTTCCAACCACGACATCCATGAGACAGGCGGTCTCGGTTCTGCATATTTAAGGATTCATTTTCCCGGTGTTTCGTATAAAATACGATGCATGCCCACCTTCACAAAGGTCGATTCCGAAGATGCCGGGCTCCTGCTGGACCTGGGCGCCCGACTTCGCCTGGCGCGTAAGCGCAGAGGCCTGAGCGCAGAGAAGGTGGCGCTGGCCGCCGGCATCACTCGAGTCACCCTGAATCGCCTCGAGGTGGGCGCGCCTGAAGCCGCCACCCTGGGCACCCTCACCAAGGTGCTCGGCGCACTGGGTCTGTCGGCTGATCTCATGCTTTTGGCACGTGATGACAAGGTTGGTCATCGTCTGCGCGACACCCAGTTGCTGGAGCCGAAGAAAACACGCTTGCCTTCGCTGATCTCGCTCCAGGACCTCCCTCACCTGCGCGAGGCGGCCGCCTGGCACATCAGGAATCCCGATGCAGCGCTCACCCCCGCCGAGGTCTACGAGCTCTACGAGCGGAACTGGCGTCACATCGAGCCCGGAAAAATCGTTGGCAAGGAAGCCAAGCTCCTCAAGCAGCTGACCAAGACCATCGGCAAAGGCGTCCTCCTTGTTTGAACGAGACCACCACAATCGAATCGCCGCCCTCCTGAGGAGCCTGGACGCGACCATGCTCCTGATGAATCGCTGCTTCTTCGGTGGCGGCACTGCGATCGCTCTGTCACATGGCGAATACCGAGAGGCGATCGTCATCGATCTCATCTGCTCGTCGGTCGACGGCTACCGCGAAGTCCGCCAGTCGGTGAACGTCCTCGACCAGGCCTGGCTCTTCAAGCAACCGGTGCAGCTCGTGCGGGTGCCGCGAGTCGATCAGTACGGCATCCGGCTGGCCGCCGCGGTCGACCAGGTCCCGGTGAAAATTGAAATCGTCTTCGAAGGACGAATCGACCTCAAGGATCCGCTTCCCGAGGACGTGATCGAGGGCGTTTGGTCCCTCACCCAGGAAGACCTGGTCGCCACCAAGCTCATGGCCAACGCAGACAGGTATGCCGATGAAAGCGTGATGAGCCGAGACCTGATCGACCTCGCCATGCTTTCGCCAGATGGCCGCCTGGTCGGCGCCGGCGTCGCGAAGGCTCGACGTGCTTACGGGGCAAGCATCGACAAGGCGTTCATCAAAGGGCGGGAGCTGCTGCTCCACCGCGAGGGCCACCTGGTCAAGTGCATGAACGCCATGCAGATGACGATGGTGCCGGATGTCCTGCGCGAGAAAATCTTGAGCCTTCACCTGGACCCCTTTGACCAAAGGCAGAAGCCAGAGAAGGCATTGAGGCCAGCGAAGCCGGTGAAGCCCCGATAACGCAACCAGGCTGACTGGCGCCTCGGTCAGCCGTCAGCAGGCGCGTCCTTGATGAGCCCCAAGAGGCGAACAAAGTTGCCCTGCTCGTCGTCACTTTTCCAGCGATTGACGAAGCGCGCGACAACTTGGAGGTTCTCGGGCTCGTAGTGCTTGTCGGAGTCAATGCGATCCAGAGATGGCGCCCGCTCAGGATCGCTGCCGGTTATGTCCAGCCATACGCCTGAGAGAGCGCAACGCTCAGACTTCCACAGCAGGTCCAGATGGGCCCGCAGCTCCTCAGCTGATGCGAACCTCACCTGCTTGTCCTTGGCAACGCTGGTCCGTTCCAGGCCGGACTGATCTCGAGCTGAAAATGCCATCGCGACCATGTGAGCAATCGCCCGGGCCCGTTGCTCTTCAGGATCCACAGGTAGGAGCTGCACTTCCGCAAGCTCGGCCGCGGCCGCCGGCACCGGTGCCGACACACTCCACGGCGCCTTGGAAGGCGATTTCAGCATCTCGTCCATGAGGCGCCGCAGGAAGGTCTGCGCCTCCGCAAGCTTCAAGCCAATCCGAAAGACTTCCCCTTTGTAGGGCCCTTTGTGCGGGGCGTGTTCGCGGTGGCTGAGTTCGCCGCGCACCGATTCGAGCCATTTCATCGCCGGGCCGGCCAAGCCCTCAGGAGCAATACGCGCAGGCGCAACAGCAATCTCGACGTCGTTGTCCACGTTGTGAACGTTCCTGAACAAGGAAATCGCCCAGTCGCCTCTGTTGTTGAGGATCTCAACCCCCTTCACCAGCCGAGGATCCTTTTCACTGCCAGGATTCCTCCGGAACCTGGTGTACCCGGGCCGAAGCAGTTCAACGACGACCTTTTCGAGCTGTTGCTCACTGATCTCCATGAATTCTCTCCACTTGACTGGTCACTTGTTCGATCGGCCGCGTCACAGCGCCAGGGGGTCGGGAATCCTCGGCCTAGATGACTCAAAAAATTTGCAGTAGCACAGGAAAATTTTCAGTTTCTCCCATATCCCGCATTTTTTCTAAAGTCCAAGGCGCGGCCAGGCATAGGCGCAAATGTGGTCAATGACCAGGTCGCCCCTTGCGCTCGCGCAGGTGATTGAACATGAGCCTGTTCATTTGAGCCCCAGTCACCAAGCCTCGCTCTCGAAGCGCAACGAGCGTCTGCCCCACCTGGTCAAGCCTGATTTCGTCACCGGACAACCTGCTGACCGCCTCCGCGAACTCATCGAGCTTCGTCCGAGTCGCATGCACGCCATGGCGCCGAGCAAAGTCGATCACGAAACGCCCTACGTCAGCTACCGGCAGCACCTCGGGGAGCTCTGGCGCATTCGCCGCGGCCGCTGAAAGCTTCAGCGCTGCGATCACCTTGGCGAAAATCCGTCTGTTTCGAGCCACCTGGTCATGTTCCAGGTCGACCAGGCGGCGCCAGGCAGCTGCGTGCACTTCGGTTTCCTGGGCAATGGGTGTGAAATCGTGACCAGCAACCCCAAGGAACATGAAGTCATGGTGCCAATGGCTGAGTTCACCTTTGCTCGGTCTCGCAGGGATAGCGTGGGTATCGATGTCCAGCAGATGCATCCCCAGCCCCGGAATCACCTGCAGGTCCCGCAGCCCCGTTTCTTCAGCGACTTCGCGCCAGGCTGACTCGTGAAGGGTTGCACAGTCTTTCTCGTGGTGGCCACCTGCAGGGATCCAGATGTCGTACGTCTTGTGGTGGATGAGCAGTGCGCGCGACATCGCTTGGTTTAGCACCAGGACGCTCGAGGTGCAGTGGCCAGCCATGTTCTGGCGATCGAGAAGGTTTCCCGGCTCCGCGTCGGCGGCTTCGAGCTGCTCGAGCAGCTGCCTGAGGGCGGCCCGCTCCTCGGGGAAGCGCAGCAGATACTCTGCAACCACTGACTTCAGTGATTCCTTGCCTGAGTGCGCCGGTGCCGTGCTCATTACCGGCGGCGTCGAGCTGCTTGAGCAGAAGCCTGATGTGGCGCGGTCATCAAGGAGTCGTGTCAATCAACGTTGACCTGCAGGTGTCGGGCACGGGTACTTGGCCATGATTCCCCCCATATACAGGTTTTCAATGGGCAGGATCCTCGAATTTGGAGACCGCTTGACCTCCGCGTCGAGGATCTCTCCAACGAAGTCCGATCCAATTCGCACGTCATCCGGGATGCAGAACAGTTTCTGGCCGGTTCTGTTGAACATCACCCCGTTGGCGGCCATCACCCCCCAGGCGAGACCATATAGCTGTCCGGTCATGGCGGGGCCGTTCTTATGCGCCACATACGTGTCATAAGTAATATTGGCCGCCCAGCCTGGCGTGGTGAGAAGAGATGCGCACAGTAGGACTGGTTTCAGGTTCATGAGAACGTAGTGAAAAAAGGTTTAGAGGTTGGCGGAGGTAACGAGCCATCAGGCTGTGTGCCACCGAAAGCAGATTCACGCTCGGAGGTGACTGCCAGCAGTGAAATCACGAAGCTTCTCTGAGAGCATATCCCGCAGCCGGGGCAAGCTTGTGACCCACCCTCGATCGAAGGCTTCGTCAAAGCTCACCGTCGTTTCCGGGTTGTTGGAGAAATACTCCTCGGCTGCAGCCTTGAGCCGGGCCGACTCTTGAGGCAGCCGACTGCGCAGAACGGATCCAGCGAATCGGGCCAGATTTGCATCGGCTGCACTTTGCACCGTGCCTTTGCGACCAAGTGCCAGGTCGAAGCAGAGATTCAGCATCTGCGCTTCGCCGGCTCTCGATGTAGTCATGGCGTCCTGACTGTTTTCAGGCCAGGCGCCGAGCGCGCGGGATGTACCGACGCGCCGGCAGTGGCGCCGGAGACACCAAGGTGGCGGAGGCCTCGCCGACGGCCGCCCCTGCCTCACTCACATCGGCCGGACCCGAAGCCCCGTCATTCGCACTCAGGGTGCCAGCCTCACGAGCCGCGGGAGCAACTGGCGCCATCGCAGGTGCAGCCACTGCCGAAACTCCATCCGACGCTGCCGCCGCCAAGGCCACCGTTTCAGCCAGCCCCCTACGGACCAGAACCCTCTTCTCCCCAGCTTGATCAGGATTTTGGCCCGGGGCGACAGCCCCGTCCCCATCACCACCTCGAGCAGAAGCCACCTGGTCTCCCGCCGCAGCGCCCCCTTGAGCACCTGATCCTTCGACCCGAACCTGATCCCGGCTCTGGGCCTGAGCATCGGCCAGATTCTTGGCCTTCGCCTCAAGAGCACCCTTCACATCAAAGTCAGGCGTGGCCACCGTGATCTTGACCGGGTCCTGGCTCGGGTTCAGCGCCAGCTTTTCCTGGCGCATCCGCGCCACCCGCACCAGCTCCTGCTGTGTCTTGATTTCCTCGTTTTCGGCCAGGATCTCATCGAGCCCCGGATTCAGGCTCTCCGGAACGTGGTCGATCAGCAGCTGCAGCGTCGACTCACCACGGAAGTTGTTCACCTGGGGCTTGAAGGCGATCGAGATCTTCTCCGGCACGCATTCGGCCAAATCGCCCAGGCCAAAGCCCAGCACCGTTGCCGTCTGCCCATGGAGAGCGCCATCGAGCTTCAGGTGGTTCTTGAGCTCGCCAATGAGCTTCACACCGGTCACATCGATCTCGTTGACGAAAACCGGCTCTTCAAAGCCCTGGCCCCACACCTCCATGGAGAGCATGCGGACGTCCTCGACCGTGAAGGCCTCCGCCGGGAACTCACCATCGTGGCGCAGCCGCTTGATCAGAAGCTCGGGCGCGATCTCATCCCGGCAGACGCGCTCCAGCGCTTCCTTGAATTCGTCCAGCCGCGCCCGGTCAATGGTCATCCCCGCAGCCATGGCGTGGCCACCGAACTTCTTCAGGATGCCAGGGTGCTCGATGTTGATGCGGTCCAGCGCATGCTTCAGGTGGAAGCCCGGGATGGAACGGCCAGACCCCTTGATATCCCCATCCGAGGCGTCGCACATCACGATGGTCGGACGGTGACGGTCTTCCTTGATGCGGCCGGCCACGATGCCCACGACGCCTTCATGCCACTCGGGGTCGTACGCCAGGATCGAAAACAGGGTCTCTCCCGCCTCCCCAGCATCTGACAGGTCAGCCTTCACCTGGAGCACGGCCTCATCCACGATGTCCATCTGGATGTCCTTGCGCTCCTCATTGGTCTTGTCCAGGCGCTTGGCCAGCGTCTGGGCTTCGACCTCATCCAGGGTGGTCAGAAGCTCAATGCCCGCTTTCATGTGATCAAGTCGGCCGGCGGCGTTGATGCGGGGTCCGATGCCGAAGCCAATGTCCGACGTCGAAAGCGTACCGATGAACTTGTTGGCGACCCGCGTCAGCGCGAGAACACCAGGTGCACAGTGGCCGCGGCGAATCATGTTCAGGCCGGCGCGAACCATGTTCCGGTTGTTCCGATCCAGCTTCACGACGTCAGCCACCGTTCCAATGGCGACGTAGCTCAGCAACTCATCAGGGTCAAAGCCCGGGTCCATGTCCCGGTTCACGAGCTCCTGCACCATCGCCTTGGCGACGTACCAGGCAACACCGCACCCGGCAATGTCCTTGGACGGGAAGTCGCAACCCGGCTGGTTCGGATTCACGATGAGCTTGGCATCGGGCAAAACCTCCGGCGCCAAGTGGTGGTCGGTCACCAGAACTTCGATGCCCAGTTCATTGGCCCGGGCGACGCCACCAGTCGATGAGATGCCGTTGTCCACCGTGATGATGACGTCGGGCTTGATCTCCAGCGCAGCCGCCTCCTCCACGATCGCAGGCGTTAGCCCGTAGCCGTGGATCGCCCGGTCGGGCACAAGGTAGTCGTAGTTCATGCCGCTGGCGCCGAACGCCATGCACAGCACCGCGCAAGCAGTAGCACCGTCACAGTCGTAGTCGGAAATGATCAGCACACGCTTGCGCTGAACAACGCAATCGGCCAAGTAATTGGCCATCGCCGTCACGTTTTTCATCGACGATGCCGGAAGCAGGCTTTCGATTCCACCCATCGCATCCGACGGCGTAGAAACTCCACGGGCCGCATAAAGCTTGGCAATCAATGGGTTCATGCCTGCACCCTTCAGGCGCTCTACATGACGGTCGTTGAAGGGACGCTGCTCAAGCGCGATTTCGGTTTTCATCGGGGCTCCAAGATTCTGCATATAGCATATCTTATGAACAGTGGTTTCGCAACACCCAATGATGTGGCGTCAGGGCAATTCGGAGAAGCAAAAGGAACCGGAAACTCTCAGTCGGCGCCGTTAACCAACGGGGTCAAACAATGGGCGTGGTTCCGGGGCTTTACGGTGCATCAGCGGGCCTCGAAAAGTTGTCCGCAATCCCCTGTATGTTGATTGAGGCCGGGGCTTTAAACGGGCAATCACAGGCCCCAATGGAAGGGCGCCAGTGGCAATAAATTTGACCCAAACACTCCGGGCTTCGGCGCCCGGGCAGAGCGCTCCGCGCCGGTCGCGGGACATGCACCGCCACCAAGAAGAGGGCCGGCGCCGCAGAGTCGGAGATAGCACACCAGACCAAGGCGCCACCACCGACCCGGCCTCACGCGCTCACCCGAGACCCTCCACCACCCAGACCGCACCATCTCTCGGTGCCAAGAAAATCTGCACCACCAGGTACTACTTCGACCGGAGGTTGGTGTGGGCGTTGAAAAAATCCGTGGAACCGGGCTGGAGCCCTATTTTTCGATATCTTTAAAGTGCCTCTCTGTCAACCAAAAAAGGTGTCCGGTTCCGGCAAAAAAAAGTTGTACCCACGTTACAACTACCCCAAGGTTGTCAACCCACCCTCAGGCGTTACCAGTCTACGTAGACATCCAGCGATCCTTTTTTTCGGTCAGTTCAACGACGGCCGCTTGCGAAATGCAGACTCTCAACATCGGCAGTCTGAGTACCAAAATATTGATTTCCATGAATAAATTCGAGACGGTTTCATTTTCACCAGGGACTGATGTGCTTTCGAGGCAATTGTCAACCAACATGCAGTCCAATGACATTGACTTTTTTGGCGATACCTTTTATCTGCCATGCTGTCAACTTTAAGACCACGAGTGGTCCCAACTTGGTCCCAACTTGGTCCCAACTTGGCGCCAACTTGGAACCATGTTGGGACCATGACTGAATTCATCGTCCACAGAGGTCAGCGTGGCGCCAACTTGGGACCAAGTTGGGACCAAGTTGGTCCCAACTTGGTCCCGCCGAAGTTTTTGAGGGGTACAGGATTAATTCCAGCGCCAGACTGCCAGGCCGAGACCGTCGCTAGTCCCATGTTGGGCCCAAGTTGGGCCCAACTTGGCACCAAGATGGGCGGACATGCCATCAGCACTAGGTCCTTGATTGATCTGCGTATGACGCAAACGTGATCCCAGGTGAAGCAGCAAAGCCAGCAAGAGCGGCGACATCCGCCGGCCACCTACTCGTTGGCTCATTGTCTAATGGAGCACGCTGCGATTCAACGCGATTACTGACTCGCTTTGCGACGTACCAATGTCTGCCAATATTTAGCTGCAATTATCACGTGAAACCCAAACTCAAGGACGGAGGGTTGGCTCAATGGGCTCTTGATGCTCCGGTGCACCTAAGGAATCATTGAACTTCATTGGAGCTTCAACTCATCCGAGCGATACCACTACGGATGCAAGTTCAATACGATATTGAAATTGCCAAGAGGCTCAGAGAATTTCAGGCAAGAAAGTCAAGACCGCAGAAACACCTTTCGCGGGCAAATATGCGAACATTTTTCCAGAATATTGGAAAACTCCCTGGTAAAGCGTGAATAACTAATGAGCGCTTTGAGTGTAAGGATGGGCCCTTGATTAAATCTTGGGCCAGACTTGCCAATTGCAATTTTTTGATTGGTGATATGCGTGCCAGATCGTTGGCAAATCGGCAAGTACATGGACTAATCAACGAAAAACATTCAGCCACAGATCCCAGCCGCAAGAGGATGGAGGCGAAGTGGATGCAGGCCATGGCGCATGCCAGGCGAACATCAAGAGCCCGAGAAGAATATTTCAAGGCCAAAACAGCGAAAAAATGGGCGTAATTATGTTTACGCTTTCATGCGTTTAGACCCAGAAACGAGCGCCAGGCAAGCGTCAACTTCGATTTTTGGCTCTCAAGTCGTGCAATCGAAACAATTCTTTCGGCGGCAAAAATGCGCTTCAAACAACAAATTGCACGACTCATGGGCGTATTCCGGGGGTGTCGACGCCGCAGGGGTTACAGACACTGCTTTTGCAGATGGCGGGCACCGAAGCACCGTTGTCCGCACCGCTCTACGGCAGTGGGCTGCGCCTGCGCGAGGCGCTAGGCCTGCTATGCCTCACCCTTCAGTCAGTAGAAGGAAGGCGCAGATCCGCGATAAGTGGCACTGCCCCGTCGAGCTGGAAGGACAAACGGTCGGCCGGTCGTTGGCTGGCTGCACAAGGAGCCAGCAGGGTAAAGGCGGCGCGATACACGAACATCAGCGCCGCCGAGACGGTCGACGCGCCGGGCAAGAACGTGCGCGCAACGGCGGGGCTGAACCGCGGCATCCTGGATGCGGCACGGGGCGAGTTCACGAGCCAGATCACCTACAAGGTGCAGTTGCGCGGTGGCCAGGTGATTCTGGTCAACCCGGCGTACACAAGCCGCACGCACCGCATCCGTGGCCACGAGGCTGCTGAGAACAGAAAGACCCAGGCGGTCTTCACCGGCGTGGCCAGCGGTCACACAGAGGACGAGGAACGTTCATGCCGCGAAGAACATTCTGGCCACGCGGCACGCGGTCTGGCTCAAAGCAGAAATTCAGCGAGCCGCCTGTGGAGGAGAGGTCAGTCGTGCAGCGCCCAAGCGTCAAGCTCGGGCGAGGTGCGCAGCTCCAGCGAAGCAGGAAGCCACCGAAGCAACGGCCCTGGTATGAGGTTGTCTCACACGGGATCCACAGCAGTAGGAATCCTCGGTCTTCAGGCCGGGGAGGATGTCAAGATCCTGGCAAGCTGCAGGCTGGGATGAGGATCAAACAGCGGACTGGATCGCGTAAATGAAGCGACGTAAGTGAGAGGTCCGATCGCGAGGCCCGCACCCTGGTTTCGTGAGCCGGCGCAGATCGACTGCAAAAACTCACAGCTGGTTTGGAGAAAGCCCAAGATCTCGATCAAAACTGGCGGCTGGACGGCGGCATCTACTCTGCATCGCATCGCAGGACGCACCGGCCTTGGCCAGAGACTCAGCTCTCAGCTATAAAGGAGGCGTCGATTGCCACATATCTGGAGACTGTAGATGGGACTTTTTGACAGCTTGATTGGCGCTGCGAAGGGTGCAGCCGGAGAGAATTTCTCCAGGCTTGTCCACGGCGTAATTATGTCTGGACGCAACAAGAATAAGGGTGGCCACGATCACCGAACGAACAGTGGCGATAACCGAACGCCAGCGCAAAAGGCCGGCGACGAAAGCCGAAGGCGGCCCAAGTAAGGCGTTCCGCACCCCGGAGGCTTCAACTCGAGCTGATGACAAGCTCATAGGTCCGCTGGCAGATCGGGATCTGACACAGAGCCCGGAACTAAAGAATTCTTTCGCTTTCGGTGGACACCGGGTCAAAACGAGCGCCACGCCGGCGTTAAGTCCGCTTTTCGAGTGGCTTTGCGCCAAAACTAAAGAATCCTTACGCTTTGCATGGAGCCGATTTCACTGCGAGAAGACCGCCAGAATCACTTGATTTCATGCTGCACCGGCATGAACTGAGGTTGACACCCTGGTTGGGCTCATGTCATCAAGGCTACGCAACGAGGGCACGACGCCAAGCTAGATGCGCCAATTCGAGATCGATGACATAGCCAAGGCGGCCGCTGGAGATGCAAGCGCACAACTTCGCGTCCAGCGGCGCAAGGACATCCTCAATCTCATCTCGCAACAGCGCAAGGACGCTCAACAGCGCGCCACCCCGTCTTGGGCAAACCAAAAGGCCATCGACGAGATTTACGCGCAAGCACGCGAGATTACGGCCTCAACGGGCACATTGCACGTGGTCGACCATGTAGTGCCACTTCAGGGGCGCAAGGTTTGCGGTCTGCACGTTGAGCACAACCTGAGAGTGATGACCAAGGCCGGCAATTCCAGCAAGGGCGCCAAGTTCGACGACTGGGGCAGCGCATCGCGCAACTCGAAGTAGGCGTGGAAGTTCCTGCTGGCGATTGACAAGCCCCGCGCCAGTTGCATCAACGCGCACTGGCAACACAAAGGTTCCGCCGTCGATTTGTCCGCCCCACGGGAGAGCGACGACAACTTGGTTATTCTTGTATATGATATCCTTTTCACATACTTATCGAGGCCACGAGTCATGTCTCAAGTGTCCAAGGATCCCTCCACGTGTCTCTCTGAGCTCCGCCAGTCTGGGCTTCAGCTCTGCCTGCTTCTGGAGAGGAAGTCTGATCTTGACGCCGCTGAGCGAAATGCGCTCTTCGAAACGATCGGTCAGATCAGCTACATCTCTGACGGAATTTCTTTGGCCATGTGTGTTTCCGGCCCCATGGATATTCCCGACTTCACGGCTCTCATCGAAAACGCAGACAAGCTCAACTCCATGGTGGGTAGCCTGCTTGCCGAAGAAGTGGCAGTTCACTGAGAACAGCTGGAGTCGAAATGAATCCACGCATCAAAGAGCTTTCCGAACATGCCCGGGCAACCGCGGCTATGGCTTCACCGCCAGGCCTGGGGGCGCATTCAGCGACCGCCATCGGCCGCGCATTGTCCAAGGCACTCTCCGATCAGTTCTCAATCATCCGCTCGGAACCACCGGTGCAAACTGCTGAAGCTGTGCGACAGCGACTCTACGCCGCATGGGACAACGCAACAAGTGATGTGCGAAACGAAGTGCCTTCAATCGCCACTCGCAAGAGTGTTCGTCCCAACTGATCGATAGGATCCACATGCGTGCTGTTTTTTCCCTCCTGCAGACCCAGGCACTGAAAACCAGTTTTCTTACCGAATCCATGGCTGCTAGCGTACGTGAAGATGTGCGCACGAACTGGCTCAAGGAGAGAGCCAGCCACCTCGGCTCCGAAATCAAAACTCACCAGGACTTGGCGGGGAAGAATTTGAAGCTCGCATCCGTGGGACTTGTTTCCGCAACGGGTGTTCTTCTTGCCGGCGGCCCCCATGAACTTGGGATTGCAGCCTTCCTTGCTGGATCAGCGTCAAGCGGTGCCGCCATCTTTCACCTGGCCACTGCGAAATTCGCGGAGATTCGACAATCTCTGGGAAACGGCATGAGTCATGGTCGCCCCCTGACTCAAGAAGAGCGTATTGTTCTTACGGAGGACGCGCGCAAGTTGACCATGGGCGTGTGGGATGACTCCATGAAAGAGTTGCGAGCACAAATGTTTGCAGCTCACGCCACCCCAAAGTCCGCAAAGTCCAAGCCGTGACGACTCAAATCGGCGGCCATCTGACGAAGGGCCCAAAACCCGTATTCGTGTTTGGCAGCAACCTCGCGGGCCGGCACGGTAAAGGTGCTGCAAAAGATGCGCGGCTCTTCTATGGTGCCATCTATGGAAAAGGGGTGGGGATGCATGGCAACAGCTACGCCATCCCAACCAAGGATGAGCAGCTCAATGTTCTCCAGCTTTCTGAGATCGCGGTACACGTTACCGACTTCCTGGATTTTGCTCGACGAAATCCACAACTTCAGTTCAATGTGACCAAGGTGGGCTGCGGACTGGCAGGTTACTTGCCGGAGCAGATTGGCCCCATGTTCACTGGCGCCCCTGACAACTGTTGCCTACCGCCTGAGTTCGAATCCGCCATCACCTCGATGCCACTCGCTCACACGAGCGCACCTGCCCCAATCCCCGCGACACCATCGCAACGCAGAAACATCCTCAGAACAAGGTAACACCATGGCCACGCAGAAATTCATCGAACTCCGAGAAGCACCAGGTCGCATGTCTCTTGCGGAAAGCAACATGAGGTATGAAGTCCTCCTGAATGGAAAGCACTTCGACGAGCTTTACTTCAACATCAGGGGATACGTCGGAGCTCTGCCAACACCTGAAGGGAAGCGCCTTGTTTTGCCAGAGTCCAGCATCACGAAATTTCGCGGTGAAATCGCGAAACTCAACCGTGAGTTTTCTGCCGCCGAAGCCAAGGCAGGCCACGCTCAGGTCGCCACTCCCTCCGCGCATTCGAATCCACGTCCAAGCCCGTTTCAGAACTAACTAGCTGATCACAGCTTCCGCAAAAAAGCCGGCTGAAGGATTCCCTCCTCGCCGGTTTTTTGATTTGCGCTAGATATCAGGCGAACATCTTCTTGCGCTGCGGCCGAGTCTCCGCAGCTGATCGGGACTCACTCCTGCTGTTGCTGAAATCACCAGCAGCAGACATGACTTCAAACGGGAAAGGTGGAAGACCATCAACGATCAGCCGCCCATAGCTCGAGGTCGCCAAACGAGTATCGCAGACGGTAATCACCGCTTTGTCCGTCACGGTCCGGATGCCGCGACCAACCCACTGAGCCAGCTTCATGGAAGCCTTGGGGACCGCGATCTCCGAGAACGGATCGCGCCCCTGACTTTCGAGCCATTCAGCCAACGCGGCATCCACAGGTGTGGTCGGTGGCGTGAACGGCAATTTGTCGATGATGACCTGGACGCATAGGTCACCAGGAAGATCGATGCCTTCACCGAGTGATTGGAGTCCGAACAGCGTGCTCGATTGACCGGCCTTCACCCGCCTGGCGTGTTCGCTGAGCATCTCATTTCGGGATCCTGTGCCCTGAATCAGCACTTGCGCACGAACAGCTGCAGGCAGTGAGTCGTAGCTTGACTGCATCTGCTTGCGGGATGTGAATAGAACAAGCTGTCCCCCACTTCGATCCTCGAGGAGCCTGGGCAGAATAGAGTTGAGTTCCGCCCCCCAGCCACTGGACTTCGGAGTGGTTGTCAATGGCGCCACACGCAGCAGGCCTTGAGTAGGATAGTCAAATGGAGACGCAACGATCGCACGACGGCGCTCTGGCATGCGGTTCAGACCAGTGAGGCGGTCGTAGTAGTCGAAGCTGCCGCAGGCGGTAATCGTTGCTGAAGTGCAAACAGCCGCCGCTACCTTCGACCAAAGGCCAGCAACGAGCCCGGATGCTGGTGTCAACGGACTCGCACAAACCTTGAAGTCGATGCCCCGGCCGGACGGCACAAGTTCGATCCACTTCACCAATGGCACCTTGTCATGCCGTGTCATGTAGTCGAACACCCTTGAAGCATCATCAAGGCGCTGAGCAGTCATGGCGATCTCGGTCGCCATCTTCCGTCGCTCATCCTTCTGTCCGAGACTGATAGATTCATCGTCACGCTTGAGGTCACTCACTACATTCCTGGCCGCTGACAGAGCTGCTGCGGTGGAGATCTTCGCGGACTCAAAAAGTGACAAGAAATCCTCGCTCACCTGGCCCTGATGAAACCGGAAAACTCGTTCGTCGGAGCCGAAGAGGTCTGCAGATTCAATCCCCATCCTGAGACTGGCAACAGAGTCAGCAGCTGAAGACAGCAGTCCTGTCATGGCGGCAAGCTGTTGCTGAATGGTCCCAGAGTTCTCTTTGGTCGCCTTGGCAAAAAGCGCCTTCAATCGTGGGAACACCTTTTCAGAGGCGGTCAAGCGAGCGTTTGCGGCAAACTGGTCGGCCGCGATGTCGGGGATGTGGTGCGCCTCGTCAAACACGAAGAGCTTTTCACTCGGAGACAAGACCTTCGCATTGCGAGACATCAAGGACAGAACCAATGCGTGATTGCCCACAACAATCGGAATGTCCTTGGCTCTGTTGCGAGCCGAGAAGAAGGCGCAACTGGAGTAGTTGGAGCACTTGTTGGCCGTGCACGTCGCTCCGTCAGCTTGAAGTTTGCGCCAGTCAGATGAATCCACACGTTCGGGGATCGAGTCAACTTCGCCGTTCCACTTCTTCGAATGAAGTTCGGCCGTCAAACGCAGTGCAAGACCAGAAAGCTCAGAACCACCATTCTTCCCAGCTTGGACTGCCTCGGCCTCATCTTCATCATCAAATAGGAGGCTCCCCACGGTGTTTGCCGCCACGTTCTCAAGCTTTGAGGCGCAGACATAACGACCACGTCCCTTGAGGATGTCAAACTTGATGCCACCAATGACCTCGGAAAGCCGTGGGAGATCACGCTCGATCAGCTGCTCCTGCAGAGCAACTGTAGCGGTCGACACCACAACACCCTTGCCAGTCACCTTGTGCGCCGCGATTGCTGCGAGCAAGTAGGCCACTGTCTTGCCGGTCCCAGTGCCCGCTTCCAATGTGGCCAGGTTGGCACCGCGAGTCTCGTCCTTCTCTTCCTTGCAGGAGAGGAAGGTGAGAAGCGCCGCTTCCATCATTTCGTTCTGGCCATCACGGGCGACAAACCCTGGCCATTTCTCTTTGACCTGCTCGTACATCGAGCCCATGATCTTGCGGGCTCGACCAAGCGCCGCCTCATCAATGCCATCCACACTTTTGGAGGCAGACGATTCCACTTCTGGATTGAAGGGTTCGGGCAAGCGTGGGGCCTGCTGGCGAACAGGACGCTGATTGGGCAAGAGGACAGCCGTCGTCATCTCGTCTTGAAGCGCGTGCGATCCGGCAAGAAGGCGGGAGCGCGCAGGGCGTACAGGCTGGGCAGACGAGTTGGCCGGATTTTGCATTTTCTGTCCTGCTATCTTTTACTGCTTATACGCAGTGTGTTATGGATATCTCTTACACATATTACCATGCGTGGTGCTTCTTCCAAACATCGCCAGACTCGGTTGACAGAAAGCGGTGTTTTGTATATCCTTTCCACAAAGGATCATGCATGTTTGAACAAATCCGCTCCCTCCTCTTCTCTTCATCGAAGACAGTACAACCTGCCTCCGCCAACCTGCTCAGCGCCCATGATCATCAAGATCTTGAGATTGACCCAACGCTGGGAAGGCAAGAGGCTGAAAAAATCACTTCAGATGTCGCAGTTGGACCCGCCATCTCGGAAGCTGAGACTGGAGTTGCTGCAAAAAAGCGAACCAAGTTGCAGTCTTCTGCCAAAGCTGGATCCACCAAGGTGCGGCAAAAAGAATCCGGCAAGAAGGATCCAGCCACCACGAAGTCGCGCGGAATCAGCTTCTCAAAGCTCCGCGGATCGGACTGGGTGCTCCCTGGCTCATCGTCAGCTCCGGCGAATATGGTGGTCAATCACCTCGACGTCTTCGCAGGGCCGCCCTGATCAGCATGCATCCTGGTCCTCTGGACATGGTGGCGGGAGTGCTCTGGCGGCCGACCTAGAATCTCGGTTTCAACTGATGAGACTCTGATGACCACTGAGAAGAAGCAAACCGCGTTCAATCGCTCCCTCACTCCCAGCCCTGAATTGGCCGCCATCATCGGACCGGCCCCGCTGCCTAGAACCGAGGTCGTGAAGCAGATGTGGGTTTACATCAAGGCGAACAACCTGCAGAACCCCAAGAACATGCGAAACATCCTGGCCGACGCCAAGCTCAAGGCAGTATTCGGCAAGGATGAAGTCACCATGTTTGAAATGACTGGCCTGGTGGGTAAACACCTAAGCTAAATGCGCCCACGAGTTCGGCGCCTCGCATCTAAGCGCCGAACCTCAGCCCATCGTTGCCCGGCCTCTCTTCGAGGAAGTGGATGAACGTTTGGCTTTTTCAATGAACTGCCTGGTGGCCACCCCGGGGTATGGTGTGCCATTCTCGTCCTCAAGCATGCCCATGACATCCATGCGGAAGGTGGATCGTGCACGCCGTGCCAAATGCTCAAGATCTGCCGGCGCAACCCAGTCGAACACGACCAAGTCAACCAGCCAGGACCGAATCCTCTCTTTTACGGAAGTTCGCGCCGTCAGATCTTCAAACAGATCGACCCCCTCAGGGAGGTGGTGGTTTCGTACAAAATCGCTGTCCTCCTGCTTGTAGCCATGCACTTGACCGATGGCAAACAAGGTCTCATCAAATTCTTTTCGCAGCGCGTGTTCTGCTGCTGCATCGAAGTGAGACATGAGGTCAACCTCGAGCGAATCTGCAGATGCAAACGTTGAGGTCTCCTTGTCCGCTCCCGTCAGGCCCTCCACGGCGGACGCCGCTGGCCTGCGTGTTTTGCGCCGCCTATCGTCCGTGACCACGTCTGTGCCGTGCGTACGCAAGGCCGCACCCCGAACGCCCGCCTGTGCGGCAGCCTGGCGATGCTTGATGCGATCCAGTCTTGAAGGTGCGGTGATTGTGCTCATGCTTTTAAGATATCTCTTACACCGCTTCTTCGCAACTGGTGGAACTGTTTTTCGACCAGTGGTTGGATTTCAGGCTTTTTTCTTCGAATCGGTGGTAGGTGTATTTGATATCTCTTATACTGCACTCAATTGATTCTGATCACGCCCTCAACATTCCTTGGGCACCGACGAGGACCGTCGAAATGTCCACGACATTCAACCCACTTCTGGCTTCGCTAGCCATCCGGACAGGTCCACCACCGCCGAAGCTTCTGGAAGGTGCACAGCGAACTCGCGTGCTCGAGCTGATCGCGGCTGCACTGAGCACCGGCAACATTGGCCAGGTGATGCAGGTTTTGGCGAAAGACCCGTCCATCGCCCATGAACACCTACAGATGAAACATGACAACGGCAGGGTCGGACCCATGCCGTTTGCCATTGCCTGCTTGCGCGAGCATTTTCAGGCGGGTGTTCTTGTGGCCTTGTCCTCGGGATACGACATCAACTCACCTTCCGAGACCGACCCACGATTCGGAGGTCTCATTCACGCAGCTGTTTCCAGCGACAGTGAAAAGGATGCCCTGCTGCTCCTGTCTCTTGGAGCTCGTGCCGATGAGATCTTTCCTGATGCAAAGGTGCCAGACAACGGGGTCCATTCCCTCCTACAGATCGCTTTCAACAACTGGGTCTTTGGCGGGGCAAAAGCCAAGCCAGTAGCCTTTCCAAAACTGTGCTTCGCGCTCATGAATGCCGGACTTGTTCCGGATCCTTACATGGCAACGGTACTTGTTCGTGAAGGTGACTGGAAAGAAGCTGCATTTGTGAAGGTGGCCATTCAGGTGCTGGCGCGGATGACAAAGGCCGGCCTGGATCTCACTGATGACTGGTCTGGGTCATCTGGACATCCCGTTTCGGCAGCTCTTGGTACCAAAAATGGCGTCGCTCTTGAGGCTCTCGTATCACTCGGCGCAAGGACTGATGGTGCCCTGGACATCTTTGAGCGGATGCGCGTCAACGACATGGCCGAGTACATCCCTTCCATTCAGGCCAAGGTGATGAATCGCACGATCCAGCAGGCAGTAGCTGCATCGCCATCGCCAACCTCAGCGACCGGCCAAGCCACGGTCAATCGCCGCCGCACGGCTTCCATCTAAATCGGAGATCCCCATGTCCAAAATCGCAACAACACTTACCCTCAACAACGGTGTCGCGGCCGGCTACAAACCCAATGAGCCGCTTCAGGCTGGAGTTCGTGAGGCCATCGTTGTCTGCATCAGCGTTGAGCACGCTGCCAAGTACCCCTTCGGCATTGTGCGCGCCGATATTGAAGGCGCAGCTTGGGCCGCATGTCACCGTGCCAATGCCGTTCCTGTGCTCCAGGCAGCGCTCAGTTCGGCAGGAGCCGAAGTCATGGCCGGCGCACAGCCCAAGGTCTTTCTGGATGTCTCCAGTGGCGGCATGTCGAACGCCCGCCTGGTGTTTTCCGATGCGGATGCAGCCATTGAGGCAGAGAAGCCCAATGCACGCAGTCTGGAGGTCCCACCAAACCTGCCTTACCAACTCGGTGGAAATGAGTCAGGTGGGTTTGTTCTTCTCTTCCGTCCTGAGAATGAACGAGGAATCAAAGTGCATTCCGTCCATCCTACGCAAGCCGAAGCGACGCAGGCCGAAATCAGCTTGAATGCTCGCGCGGAGGTGAAAACCGCAGTCATGGCTCTCCACACTCCCGTGACCAAGATCATTGCCGACGTGTTTGCCGGGAAGGTCTACAAGACCGCCTTAGATGCTGAATCCGAGCTCGAATTGGCGAGCGCGCATGGTCTCTCAGCGGATCGTTCGACCCGAACCCTGCTTGGCACCCCCTCGCCATTCACCGGAGTTTGACAATGGCACATCACGCTTGCGTTTCAACCGTCAACGCAGAAGATGGTTCTCTGAGTCGAATTGTTCGCGTCCTCGCGCCGGCAAGTGGCACCACTCATGGCGCCCTGGTTCAGCCTCAGCTCCAGTCGGCCGCTGAAGTGATCAGCATGTACGAGTCAAGAGATCTCGCCACGGACACTGTGTTTCGTGATCGCCATTGGCATATCGATGCAGCGCTGATGCCATTCGATCCGCGCAATGTGCAATCTGGCTTGAAGATTTTCGACGATCAGTGCAATCGCAGCGGCGGTTTCATGCGCGGAAATGTGTCGAGCAACACGCAGTTCTCGACCTTCATTCGGCCGAGAAGCCAAACTCATTGCAACGGCTTCAACTTCGGCCTGGGTGATCTGCGCAAGAGTGACCTGAAGTATTTCACCGAAGCGCGCGGATGGCAGCCTGGGCTTGCCGACTTCCTCAAGATCATCAACAGCCCCGAGAACGCTGACAAAACTCTCGTTGGCTACCAAGTATTTCACACCCAGGCAAAGAAGGACGAGAACGGAAGGTCCGTACGCAAGATTCATGGCTGGGTGGTAACAGACCACCTCGGCGCTCTTGTGGGAACAGTCGTGCCCGAGGGCTTCGTGAACACGACGCGCAGCGTCATGGACAGAGCGGTGGCTGCTTTCTCGAACGATTTCATCGGCGAGACGATCCCGCTCATTCGAATTGATGGTGGCGACTTGAACTTCATCGCCAAAGAGGTCCAGGAGTATCGAATCTCTCAGGCTCAGATTCGGGTCGAAGCCGCGCCAGCGGTGCCGACGAAGTCCCGTACGCGACCACACTGAAAAAGGATCATTCATGCAAGTCACCAATCCCACCCTCGCAGCCAGCCCGATTTCAGCGCGAAAGTCCGGCGCCATTGATCGAAATGCGGACGCCTATGGCAGCCTCCTTGAGTGGGCGCCACCTCATCGCGCCCCCCAAAGCTCAGGAGCCTTTGTCACGCGACCGGAGATCAAGGCCTCCGCCATCACCACGCGCGTGCTGTTTGTGGGCGGGCTGTGGATGACGGACAAGCCCGTGGCAGCTTGGCGACCCCTTGTTGCCGAAAACCCGATTGAGCGCAAATTCCGTCCTGTCGTCGATCTCTTCAAAAGCGAACTGGTTGAGCGCAGGGTGGGAGAGTTCAACGCGCCGGCGAAGGCGTCCAAATTTGAAGAGCTGGCACTGGTTCCCATTGAAGGTGATCTTGATCCTGAGTTGGCCGCCGTCCGAAAACTCTCTGAACTCGAACTCAAGATCGAAATCGTTCGGTTCCTCAAGCCTGCAGCGGCTGCCACTGGCATCACGAGCGGCAAGCTGCTGGCCGTTTCGGAGAACTACTCAGCGCAGTCCATCGACGGCAACAGCGTTGTCATCCATGAAAACATGGCCCTGGAGCGTGAGGTCAAGCCCGGGGAGTTGGTGACCCTGGCATACGACGGCGCGGGTAAGGCTGCTGTGTTCGAGGGTCTCGCACACGACATCCATATCCAGGCTGACTGGATGCCGCGCGAGCAGCACAACTACATGCGCATGGTGATGTTTGACGCCCTGTCGATGATGCAAGAACCCCTTGCCGACGATGAGCGCGTCAAGAAAGCCATGCACTACGCCCTTGAAAGCACCATCAACTATTTCGGCCTCGAGCAAACCCGCTTACGCCTGGCCGATATCGAGTTGACGGTGAATGAGTTTGTCGGCCCCTCGTTCGGCGATCTCGACCTTTCGTCCAAAGCTGACTCGACTCAACTCTCGGCCCCCGCAGTGGCGCGTCGCAATCGCCCCTGACAGAGCACAACCAGCGGTCCTTCTATGAGCACAATGTTTGACGATCCCTTTGGCGACGACGCATGGGGAGCCCCCGACCAGTATTTTGAAGCTGGGGCATCTCTCGCTTCGCCATCAATCGCTCCAGAAGGATCGACTCAGCCACCAGAGGAGGACACAGCTGCCGCATTCGCGCGTCGTGAGGAGGAGCGCAAGTCCAATCGAGACTCACTCTATGAGCGGTTGAACACAGAGCAGCACGAAGCAGTCTTCATGCCTCATGAGTCTGCACTGGTTCTGGCAGCAGCCGGCTCAGGCAAGACCTCGGTTTTGACGGCACGCGTTGCTCGCCTGGTCACTGACGGCGCCCCGACGGTCCAAGCCTCCGACGTCATGGCCGTCACGTTCACCAACAAGGCCTCACAGGAGATGAAGCACCGGCTGCGTGCACTGCTGAACAAAAGCGCCGTGAACGAGTTGTGGGTTGGCACATTCCACAGCCTGTGCAATCGGATCCTTCGCGAGAACTACGCTGCAGCAGGCCTCCCGAAAGCATTCGCCATTCTCGACACCGATGGCCAGGAGTCGCTGGTCAGAAACATCCTGAAGGATTTCGGCCTCACAAAAGCCTCCATCAAGGAAGCCAAGAAGCTCGCCTCGCTCATCAAGCCAGAAACCGATCTTCTTTCTGCGGCTGATCCACTGGCAAAGGCAGGTGAACCCGCCCGCTCCGACGAAGACGACGAAGACGTCGTGTTTGTGACCCCCAAGCAGTGCGTGAACCACATCAACGCGAAGAAGGAGCGAGGGAAAAAGCCTGAGGTCATCACAACGGTCATCTCGGTCACCTCCCCAGACGCTGAGCAGATGGAGGCCGTCTTCGGTGAGTACCAGGCTCGAATGGACCGCCAAGGGTTGCTCGATTTTCAGGATCTACTGACGCGCGCTGTTGAGCTCCTTCGCTCCAACAAAGAGGTGCGAGAAGAGTACCAAGGGCGCTTCAAGGCAATTTTGGTCGACGAGTTCCAGGACACGAACGACATCCAGTTCGAGTGGCTGACCCTGATGAAGGGCCCCAAGTGCCACGTCACTGCCGTTGGCGATGACGATCAAAGCATCTACGCGTTCCGCGGCGCCGACCCACGCAACATGGGCCGGTTTCTGAAGCACATGGCGGCAACGCCAGCGCACCCCAAAGGCCGGATGATCCGCCTTGAGCAGAACTACCGCTCCCTCCCCCACATCCTGGAGGCGGCCAACGCCATCATCGAGCGCAATACCAACCGACTGGGAAAGGTCCTGCGGACCTCAAAAGCCGACACTGGCGACGCGATCGACCTGGTCACCTATGGGAATGGCCATTTTGAAGCGTCCTCGATTGCGTCCAAGATCTATGAGCGGATCAAAACCGACGGTGTATCACCCTCCGAGGTAGCGGTTCTGTACCGGACGAACATGCAAAGCCGCGCGCTTGAGCAGGAACTCAACAAGCTCGGTGTTCCCCTGACGGTCTATGGCGGCTTCCGCTTCTATGAGCGCCAGGAGATCAAGAACGTCATGGCCTACCTTGACTTGGTTGCCGACATCTCTCGAGACCTGTCCTTCGTCCGTGTGGCCAACTTCCCTCCACGTGGTATCGGTGAGCGAACGCTCGAAGATCTGCGCCAACAGGCCCAGGGTGATCGCATCTCGATGATCGAGATGGTGGACAAACGTGTTTCACTCATGGAGGCCAATCCAGGGTCCATTGGAAACGCGGCCGCACAAAAGAAGCTCCGCCAGCTTCACGCCTTCAGCTCCACGATCCTTGATCTTGCTGACGCCGCCGTGGCGATGCCGCTTTCGCGTCTCATCGAGTCGCTGGTCGAAAAGACAGGGATTGCCAAGCACTACGCAGATGAAGGCGCTGGCAGCAAATCAAGCGAGGAAGAAGCCAAGGAGCGGATGGACAACATCGCGGAGCTGATTTCGGCTGCCCGACAGTTCGAGCTCGAACACCCTGATTTGCAGTTCGCGACCGAACAACTCCCCGAATATCTGTCCTTTGTGGCGCTCATGACATCGACTTCCGAGTCGGACATGAGCAAGAAAAACACGGTCAGCCTGATGACCGTGCATTCCTCAAAAGGCCTCGAGTTCGACCACGTGTACATCGCGGGCCTCGAAGAAGGCGTTTTCCCCCACAACCGAGCGATCACCGAAGACGAAGAACGCGGGAACGGGCGCTCGCTGGAAGAAGGGGCGCGGATGCTCTACGTGGGCGGCATCGCTCAGGATCAATACGTCGACCAAGACGATGGTCCCGGCCTGCAGGAAGAGCGTCGACTGATGTACGTCGCCTTGACCCGTGCACGCAAGACATTGACGTTGAGCCATGCTCTTGAACGCATGAGCAACGGCGAATCCCGTGAAGCCGAATCGAGCCGCTTCCTTGCTGAACTTCCGGACCACAGGCTCAACCGCCTGGATGACCGTCAGGAGCCGACTGCGCCGAAAGCGAATCGCTTCCGAAATCACGAGGTCCAAGCACCAATGATGCGGGAAGCGGAATCCCCCTCCGCCCCCGCGGCCAAGGCAGATGGCGCTGGACGCCGCATCGCGGTCATTGGCACCGCTGGCCGCGACAAAAGCGAAACCATGAATCGGGTTCTTTGGGATGCAATGGTCGCTGACCTGCGCAGTCGCGTTGGACCGGATGACATTCTGGTGAGCGGTGGCGCCGCCTGGGCAGATCACCTTGCGGTCCATGTCTACCTGCAGGGGCATGTCAAAGGCCTCGAGCTACACCTGCCTGCCCCTTTTGACGACATCCAGTTCCAAGGGCCAGGGCAGAGCTCCGCTACCGCCGCCAACTACTATCACCAGCGGTTCCACCAGGCGACGGGCATCAACAGTCTGGAAGAACTCCAT
This sequence comes from Hydrogenophaga sp. 2FB, assembly GCF_005503365.1. Taxonomy (GTDB): domain Bacteria; phylum Pseudomonadota; class Gammaproteobacteria; order Burkholderiales; family Burkholderiaceae_C; genus Hydrogenophaga. The sequence goes on along the minus strand of NZ_SCML01000002.1, from coordinate 54,956 downwards.
TGCGCTCTGATGTGCGAGATACAGGTGACAACCGAGCCTGCGGCGAGTGGATACCGAGGTATGTTCGCGCGCAACGAGAAAGTCGCCAAGCGCGTTGACTCAGTCATTGCCTACACCTTTGGTGAAGGCGATACACCGGCTGACGGCGGAACGAAAAACACGTGGGACCAGGTCATCGGGCAGAAGGTGCACGTTTCTCTTCGTGGAATTGTCGAACGATCGGACGCGCAGCTCAAGCCTGCGCATCACACCCCGACCATACCGAAGGTCACCCCCCCGACGGCGACACGCGACGAGTCGAAGTCGTCTCCAGTTGCAGCCGACCTCAAGCCTTGGCAGCGCCGCGGCATGTTGTCGACCCGCACCCCTGCTGCGTCGGCCTCGGCAGCTCCAGCGCCCAGCCAGAGGCCTGCAGTGAACCAGTCCGCCCAGCCAACCCCCACAAGCCAAGTTCCATCTGGAGTCATGACGCGACTCAACATGCTCAGCAAAGGCGGGGGGCAAGCATCCAGGACCCCAGCTGCGCAGGAAAAAGCAGCGACGAACAAGGCCGAGGAAGAGCATCAGCAGCCCCCCTCTCCCAGCTCGGGCTTCAAGCTCCCGGCGTCGGCTCGGCGTTACCTCCGCGCGTAGCCTGAAACAGCAGCCATGTCACTTACCGCACTTCCACCACCTGGGACAATGGCGGCCGAACTTGTCGGCGATGCACGTTTCAGCGATGACCATCTCAGGGGTCTGCAGGAACTCAGTTTGAAGCCAGGGTTCATCAAGAAGGGCGCCGAGTCACTTTCTTTCCTGTCGGCGGGCTACTCCCAGCCTGACCTCGATATTTGCCGGAAGACCTGGCACCGGCCAAAAATCGGTGGTATCGCCGAGGCCATTGTGGCCATGCCTTTGGCCTGGTCCCCAGAGAACCCTCAGCAGCAGCAGTTCGATGTGAACGCGGGGTATGAATTCTCTGGCTTTGAACGCTTCCTGCCCACGATTGCTCAGCGCGTGGCAGCATCTTTTGGGTTGCTTTCATCCACGTCTTCGATGGACGTGCCCCATTGGCGCGGACTGATGATGAAAGCGCGGAAGGACATCTGCGACATTCTGATCCGCTTTCCAGTGCTCATGCACCCATCGATTCAGGTTCAGCGTTCTACAGGCTCCAAACTCATGCAGGACATGCTCCCTCTCGGAATGGCGTTGAAGAAGTCAGCTTTCGCTGTGCTTCCAAACTCCAGCCTGGGGTACGACAAGGATACGTTGACGAACTTTGCGAGGCATCCATGCGTGGAGGGGACCCTGCACCTGCCGATGACCAACAACATGTTGGCACGCACGATGTTGAGGGAGCACTGGCTCGGCCAACCAGTCGCGGGCCCTCTTGCGGAATGGAGCAGCTCGAACATTGATTTTGCGATCTCATGCGGCGAGCTCAACACCTTTCGAAAGCCCGATCGGCGTAAGCGTCAATGGACCCCTTTCCTGGACCCGGCTTCAGCGGAATACGATGAAAAAGTCCATGCGCGCAACCGTTCCGCGTTCTGCGACCTCATCATGAACATCGCGCGCGGCAGATCCATGGACCCAGGGTTCGTGCTGAAAAGTGCTGATGTTCAGCGCCTTGCAAAGGACCCCTGGATGCGCGAGAACGTGTTCCCAAGCCTGGTGGAGCGGCGCACATTTCTGAGCGATGACGGCTATGCGGCAGCGCAACGATGTCTCTTGGTCATCGGGGAGCTTGACCTTGAGAAGGATCGTTCAAAGGCTGCCACCCTCCTCTTCCAGGCATGCTGTCGTCACCTTCAGGATCCAACAAATCCGGAGCATGCGCCCTCAACCTTCTCCGGGGCCACGGCCCACTTTCTTCAAGCGCTGCTCGATCTTGTTGGATCACCTTCCTTACTTCGATCTGAGATGGAAACAACCGGCCAGGTCATCCCACATAGGTGGCAGGACCTTCTCCGTCCACACGAGAACGCAGAACTCATGATGGCGACTATCACCGCAAGTGCAGCCGCCAGTCCTGCCCCATCAAATTCCAGCCCAACCCGAAGTCGCGCTCGAATTTGAAGCCGTCCTCGATAATCCTGGACAGGAGCAGTATTGATGACGCCATTTTTCCGCAGAACCCCACTTGATCAGGTCGACCTGAATGCACTTCCCGAGGGGGCGCGCGAGGTAGGCAGTCCTGACTTCATCACCGAACTGACCCTCGCCATGGCCAAGGTGGTGGGCGAAGCGGTTGCGGACAACCCGAACTGGAACTCCGCTGAATTCGGCATGCTGAACGTCACTGTGCAGGAGGACGTTGTCCATGTCAGCTTCATCCCGCGGGGGATGACGCCAGTACAGGTGGCGATTCACCTCTTCCAAGAGGGAAGCTTCAACGACGGCATCGAGTTCCTCGAGTTCATGATTCGTGAGCATCACCCCGATGCCGACATTCTTTTCAACCTCGGCCTGGCTTACAACGAGACCGGGCGTTTTGAGGAGGCTGTACAGCGCCTTGGCCGAGCATCTGAACTACGGCCGCAGCAAGGTGATATCTGGGTGGCGATGGGTTTGGCCTACTACAAGCTGGGCAAGCTGGAGAAGGCAGAGATGGCCCAGCGGAAGGCCATGCAGGTCGAGCCTGGAAATCTTCGTGCGCAGCGCAACCTCGGCGCAGTTTTGTCGGAGATGAAACGCTTTCGAGATGCCTTGCCTTTGATGAAGTCGGCGTCTGCGGCGCTGCCCAACGATCCGCGCGTTGCACTGGGCGTGGCCATGACCATCGCCTTGCTGGGCGACGATGCGACCAACGATGAGGTCATCGAGGCCGAAGCGCTTTGCAGGCGGATCATCACAGCTGATGCCGAACCCGACATCACCGAGTCGGCGCGCCGCGTTAGCTCACAGTTGGCTCAGATCAACCTCAAACGAAACAACCTGAGTTCGACCAGCGTCCGCCTGGATGTCGTCATGTACATCCGAGATGCCATGACCAAAATGGATCGCAAGACGCCTGAAGAACGTAACCTGGCTGTCCTGGAGCTCGCTCAGATTGCCGAAGCTGGAGTTTCCATCAACGACCCGGACTCTGCCTACCAAGTGAAGGCCTTTGCGGAGACCTTCACCGGATTGAAACTGATGGCCTACCTCTACACCGGAATCAATCAGATTCGACCTGGCATGGATATTGGCATCGATTTCAGCCGCGAGTACGCCATCGCAACGAAAAGAGCACAGTAGTCCCCGCTCGATCAGTATCATCCAGGCTTTTACACTTCAAGTTATGCCGATGAAGTTATTTTCTTTGCTCGTCTTGGCACTTGCTCTGACATCCTGCGCCACGAGTCCTCGCGCACCTATTGCGCCCCAGGCACCAACTGTCATCTACCCCAATCCCGAGTCCTACTTTGTCGGACAAAACATTGAGAAGGTGGCTGTTTCGTATGGAGGCCCGGGCGAGCAAAGTACCGTTGGGAACACCCAGTTTGTCCGCTTTACCGGATACGGGAGACGGGGCCCTGGATATGACAATATCTGCTGGCTGACGCTACATGCCGACAAGGTGACGGGCATCATCAACAAAGCTGTAATTTCAAGCAACCTGTGGATCGAGCCACGAAAATGGCCAATTGACGTTCGCGCCGATTGCAACAGAGTTTTCTATCGTTCAGCTCTGGCACCTTCCCCTACTCGAATCAACCCGTAAGGCAACTATCGCAAAGAGGGAATTTGATTCCCTCAAGCTACCTTACCTGGCGTACTTTCCGAGTGGCTCGATCACGGATTTGAGACTCGCAACAAGGGCGTCTGTGTCGACCCCATCGAACGTCGGAGGGTTTTCATGCAGTCCCTGGACAAGCTGCATGAGAAGCCCCAAGGCTTGGCCATCGAACCAGATGTCACACGGGTGTGTGCCGCGTGAAAGTGCTTCACGAGCCATGTGCACAAGGCGATTGCTCGCGCGCCAATGTGCCGCCCCGAGTCGCTTGAAGAGGTTGTGCCTCTGCCTATACCCTGCTCCCTCGGTGATCGTGCGTGCGCACTTCAAATGGATGCCAGCCACCACCCCCTCAAACGTTGACCACGCAGTAGGCGCCATCGCAAACGGAGCGTAGCTTGCCATTTTCCCTTGCGCAAAAGCGGATGGCGCCGCCATGAGTGAGGCGAGCCGAAGGGCCTCTATCACGAGCAACCCGCTTTCGGTCACGTTGTACAGGCCGCCCTCGCCATCCCGAGCCAGGATGTGCTGGGCCTGCTGGACCAGCACTCCAAATTCCGCCCGCCCCTTCAGCTTGTTCACACGAGTCGAAACAACGCAAAGATTGCCAGGAACGTATCCGAGGCTGTTGTCCAGGCGATCGATTGACCAGTCCGTGTCTTCCTTCGTGCTGTGTGTGAGCACCACACCTGAGACGGGGCACACCGGTACGTCAACCTCGCGGAGATAGTCCGCGCTCAACCCCGAGCTAACAGCGATTCCTCGCTCGAAGGCACTTCGCTTGAGGCCCAGCAGTTTTCGAAGATATCGGTCACTCGCCCGCGACGGCTGAGTCATGCCATGCTCGAAACCACGAGCCATCTCGGCAGCCGTGAAGGGATCGTGCGAAATCAGGCGATGGCGCCCCAGATCAACCCCGAGAACGAATGCGTATCTGCCAGACAAGCTGTCCTCGAGGTCCATCTCCGCGTCTTGGGCATCGATCTGTGCCAGGAACTCTGGCGCATCGGTCCAGTACCGTTGGGGATGAAAGCAGTTCCTGTCCACGGGAGTCGTCGGAAACGCCGCACTCATGCCATGTTCCAGTCTGCACCGCATGCCTTGGTCAACGCCCGCTCAGCGGCGGCTGCAAATTCTGCACTCGAGCCCTCTCGCTTCAACCCCAGTCGCGCGAGAACGTGCTTGCCAATTTCCGCAACGGGAACATACCGCAACGTGAAGTGACTGCTCTCACCAGCATTCATGGCCTCCGCAATCGAAAACACGCACCCGCCACCTTTTCTCGAGTGTGTGAAGTAGTACGCCGCCGGCCCCCCAATGCCTGGACGCGTCCAACGGGCAATGACGTCCTTCTCCAACGATTTGCCAACGTATCGCACACGGTCTGCGTCGTCACACACGAAGTACACGTAAGGACCGCCATGGAGGGAACGCTCCACGCTGCAGGTTTTAGAACCGGCATCAGGCAACGGCGACAAGATCGGATAAGCAAGATGTTCGAACGCCTTCTTGGCGCGCCGGAAAGTACCTGGCAAGACCGCGTTGAAACGCCAGGCCACATAGGTTTTGAGATCGGTCGGAATTACGTTAGGCATGGTGGCTCTCCAGTGGTTTGCCGGATCGGAATGACCTGGCACAGGAGAGACTGTCGGGGGTGACTTTAGGCAAGGATGCCGGTTCAAGCCGCAATAACTAGCTTTTCGATTCCTCGCGCGTCCGCAGCGCCGCAATCCGGCTTCTCACATCTTCCTCGGCACTGAACAGCAAGCCCAGTACCCCCTCTAGCCGCCACATGAAAGCCATATCTGCTTCGGGAACATATCGCCTCAGCATCCTGGCGAGCATTTCGGTGATTGTGGAGTCTGAAACTGCGTGCCCCAGTCGATCATCGAGTAGCGCCCTCAGTGTGTCACGCAGGCTCACCCTCTCCCCGATGCGGCCTCTTGCCTTGATGAAGGCCAACTTCACAATCTCAACCTCCTCCACCTCGCTGAACAACTCGTTTCTCCGACCGCCATGCTTCAACGGAGGCAAGCCTTTCAGGAAACGATTCCGAGCTCGGGAAACCCAGAAACGGTCCCGGCCAAGTGCTATGGAAGTGTCATCTAGCGATGTTCCCAGCGCGGGGAGCAAATAGGCTTGGGCGGCCATCACTTCATCTCGATCTGAGCTGCTTTGAATCACCTCCTTCGCACGCAGGAGTGCTTCATTGTTTTTTGATGGTGGTCTTGCCATGACTGAGATTGTGGTGATGGAGGATTATTCCATCCATGAATCAATCACTCCGGTGCCCTGACCTAGTGAAAAAAACAAAGCCGTGGTACAGTGTATGTTATATCTCTTCCACCTACTGCGAAGACGTTTTAAGGCGCCCCGCCACCCTGCAACCGCTACCCGCGGCGTACTGCAGGCCTGAAGCCCATTTTGAACGGCAGAGCCATGGCAGCAAACACATCCGTCACCGAGTCCCCTCAGGCCGTTGTCCACAAACACAAGAGCGTCGAAGCGGTGCTCGGCATTGGCAAGGGTGGCAAGCGCCTGAACACGAATGCACAGCATCTCCAAGATCAGCTAGAAGACTATCGCGACGATTTCCTTGAGATCAAAAGTCACTTCACAGGCCGCAACAACATGCGGTACGACTACATGCGCGAAGGCCTCTTGGGTGAGATTGTTTCCCGCACACCGATCTTCATCTACGACCTGCCCGAACTTCTGGGGCAGGTGCGGACCGCCTTCGTCGATATCAGCGGCCGTATGTACATCGCCGCTCCGTTCTTTGAGCGCCTGGTCGCCGAGCAGGCGGCAGGACTGGATTCGCTGAACTTCATTTTTCGCCACGAAGCTGACCACCTTCGTCGCCTTCACCTTGCGCGTATGGTCGACCTCCCACCCGACATTTCGAATGCTGCGCAGGACATTCGAATCAACTCCGATATCGTGAAATCTGGCTGCTCTCAGTCGTGGTCCGAGAAAAATGGAGGCCGCGACCCATCGAAGTCGGAACTCGAAGCAGAGATCAGGGATTTCTTCGCTCGACACGCCGCAGCCAAGTCCGCGATTTCAATCGGCTGGGCCATGAACTATGAGGACTTTTCCCTCTATGACGGGCTCTCCGAAGAAGAGATTGGCGCGATCCTCATGAAGGATTGGAAGGAGCCCCCAAAGATCCCCAACGAGAAGGTCCCCTTCGACAAGATCATGGAGGGCGCGGCTCAAGAATCTGATGGCGTCAAAGCCCAGGTCCTGCACCCCACCACCGCCGGCGGTAAATCCAAGCTGATGGTGCCGGCCGACCTTTCAGCCCTCTCTCAGGAGTTGCGCCGCATTGGCGCTGCCAAGGCCAACCCGAAGACGGTGAAGGACACCGACCTCCAAAGTTGCCTGGATGCCCTCACCAAACTGCGGAGCCATCCTTGCATCGGCGAGGCGGATTCCGAGCACGGCCGCCATTCGATGGCGTGTGCCGGCAAGGGCACCGTCCATCACAGCGCCAATACGGGCTCTGTCTACTTGGATGCCCTGCAGCCATCGGAACGCGTTGATCTCGCAATCCAGATCCTGGAGCAGATCCTCAATCCCCAGGCCGGCAGCAGCCTTGGTGCAGCGCCGCAGCAAAACGGTGTGACCGTCACGGACCTTGAGCGATCTCTGGGGCGTGGTGGAAATGGGACGCCCCAACCCGGTCAGCAGCAGTCTGGTCAGCCCGACAAGTCATCGCAGGACGGAACGGGCACCGAAAACATGGTCCCGTCGCCCAACGTGTATGGCTCTCATGACCATGTGATGGACACCAAGGATCTCATCAACACGCTCAATAGCGCCGGCGTCTCAGCCAGTACGATGGAAAAGCTGGGTTACGACGATCTGCTGAAGGTTGAGGAGGAGATCTCGAGCACCAAGTCGGGCATCGTTTCGGCGATCAACAAGGCCACCGAGGACATGATGTCTCTCGGCTCGAAGTATCCGGGTGGCCACATGGTGAACTACGCCAAGGCCCAGCTTCACGACTTTTTCAAGCCTGTGATCACCTGGGAAATGGCAATGAAAAAGATCATCGAGGGCGCCGGGAAAGGTACCCGATTCGACATGGCCGAGCCATGGACGATCTACCACGTCGACGCAGCCGACATGGGGTTTTCCCATCAGCGTGATGTGCCCTACATGGGCTCAACTGTCCCCGGCAAAGAACAGAAGCCTCTCGTCTTCGTACCGATCGACACCTCGGGCTCCGTCAATGATGGTCAGCTCAAACGTTTCATCAGCGAGTCCATCAACATGGCTCGACGGGTCTCGCGATCGGTAGCGCCAGAGGTTGTCATCGTGTTCGCCGATACGATTGCTCGCGGGGAGCCCGTCTATATCGACGAGAAGAACTACCGCTCCATCCTTGAAAAGGGAATCACGTACGGTGGCCGCGGCGGCACCAACCTGCAGGCAGGCATCGAGAGCCTTTTCGAAATGGTCAAGCCTCGCTCAAAGTCGAAGTACGCCGGGCGCAAGATCGACGCCATCGTCTATTTCACGGACACATACGACACCACGCCCAGCGGAAAGCGCCTGCTCAAAAAGGCACAGGAGTGCGGGATGCGGCAGATGCCCACCACTCTGTTCCTTGCTCCTCGGGAGTGCTTCAACCAGGAGTTCAAGGATGGCGTTTCGTCATTCGCTGACACCATCTTCTTCGATACGAAGTCTCTGACGAAGATCGATATGAAGCAGATCGATAGGCATCAGGACGCGCGCAATCGCAGCTTGAAGCCGGCGTGAGCGACCGATGACTGCGTCGATGCTGACCACCTCCGATGCCACCCTGGAAAGGCTCAAGGCGGCATCGGATTCTGGTCGCACCACCCTGCTTACAAATGCCATCGCTGGAGAGGTCCGAGCGATGAAAACCAAGGGCCACATTCTCCAGTTGGAGTCCGCTTCAATAAGCAGACCGCTTGAAGATGAGTCCCTTGAGCAGTCGCTTGAGTTGATGCGTTCACACTCAAGCGTCGACCGTGTTGTGGGGTCGCTGCGGTGTTGCAGCGTGGCCGGACGGATGAAGTCAATGCCAAGCTTCACAGATCTCGCTTCAGTTCGTGATCAGGTGAATGCTGCCCTCACGACTGCTCAAGTGGTGCTGCGAAAAGAGCTTCTACGGTATCCCGTCATGCTCGACACCAGGCTTCACATCAAGTGGTGCTCCAGTGATGCCGCTACACCGCTGTATGCGCTGATGCTGAAGCGACCGGTTCTGCGTCTTCCTTCTTTCACGGATGGAACCCCGGAATCGGAGATGGTGAAATTCGCTTCGCATCAAAGCGTATTCGCCCACCTCGCATCGAGAAAAGCAATCATAGGGCTTGGTACGGATATCAATGTCTCAAGCTATGTGAAATCACAGCTCCCCGCAGTTGCGAGCTGCATCGAGCTCAGTCACTTTGCACGCTTGGGCATCAAACAGCGGCTCACACCACAGAGCCTTGGGAAAGATCTGGTGGTGGACTCCAGCGAATGGAACACCTTCTTGGGCGAGGATGTCGGCGCGCTTCTCGGTCATTCATGTGCCGAACAAGGGGCCGATGCAAACGCATTCCGGGACTCACTTCCACTGGCCATCCATGCCACCCGGCTTCTTCTTGACCGTGTCCCAGCGGCGCGGCACCAGGCTGTTCGGCACTTTAAGGAGCTTTGCTCATGGGACAAGCTGCCAATTGGCGCCCCGACCTTGGCCCAGAACCTGGTCGAGGCAGTCACCAACTCGGGTTTGGCGCCGGATGCAAAAGCAGCGGCCGAGCTGCTCTTCGATGCATGGGTGCCATCGGTCTGCGCGGTACATGCCACGAATCTGACTCGAGTTCGCCTTCCAGTTCTTGACTTCATGAAACTTGTTGATGAGGTCGCGAGCTCCACAGGTTCGCCATCGCCCTACGCAGCCATGGCGAAGAACGTCGAGTCCAGTGATGCTCAGATCCGTCAACGGGGGCAGGCACCCATGGCTACCCCTTTGACACATGCAATTCGTGCTCGCGGCATGGAGCAGGTGATGAACGACACGATCGCCCGCAAGAAGGTGGTTGCGGCCACCACAGTAAATCGGACAGCAACAAGAAGGAGCAGCCTGTGAACAACACACCCAACGGTGTCATCGAACGATTGATGGAGGCCTCGATGGACAAGTCGGCGGCAGCGTACGCACGACATTTCGAACTTGAGGCGAGCCTGCTCCAGAGCGCTCAGCGGTTCCTGTTCAGTTCGAACAGCAAGAAAACTCTGCATCTCAACTCTGATGCGACATTCAAATCTGACCTCGGCGAGCTCCAAAATTTCCTGCGTTCAACCGAGCTTGTTGACAGGCTGATCGCAAGCCTCAAGATCATTCCCTTGCTTCGCAACTCCAATCCAGATGCGTCGAGCAGGACGCCGGCCTTCATCGAGGCTCAGTGCGTCCTCACAGATCTCTTGCTTCGGTACCCGGTTCTCCTAGACCCCGGGTTTTGCCTGCGCACGGAGAAAAACTCGGCAACGTACAGTGTTCTTGAGCGCATTTTGATCAGCCCTGGATTAAGGCTGCCCAATATCGACCAAGGCACCAGTTGGGAGCAACTTGTCGACTTCGCTTCGCACCGGTCGGTGTTTGCGCATCTGCGCGAATCGATCTCGGAAAGGTCCTTGCCCCAACTGCTCCGGAACATGTCATCCCTTGGCGGGAATCTGAGCCTGTATCCAAACCTCTTCGAACTTACCGACGCTGCACGCGATGCCATCAAGCAGAGGAAATCACCCCCGAAGGTAACGGCCGAACTCCATCTTGACACCCGATCCAACTGCGGAGATGTCGCCTCCGGTCTAGGACAAATGCTCTGGGCCACCCTGGTACCCGGTGGCCCCTCCACTCGTTTTTACCAAGAAGCCGATGGGTTTGTTGAAAGCGTTGTGCGGCGCGCGTGCAACGCGCGTCAGAACCATGGAGCCTTCGTCGCGAGCCAGGTACTGGCGGGCCTCTCAAGCAGCTTCGATGGGCAGTTGAGCGGCGTTCAAGCTGGGAAGGAGCAAGGAGCGCAACTGGTGTCGACCCTGGTGAAGCTCCGCCTGGTGAAATCGCCTGTTGCAGCGGCTCAGTTCGCCTTTGACCAGGTTGTGCTCAGCAGTTTCAACGGGAGCAGTCCAAAGCTGACAGCTGCAACGGACCCTGCTGCGGCAGCAGACTTCGTCTCAACCGCGGCTGCTGCAGCTGGGATGGATGCGCCCTGGGAAGACCTTTGTGCGCGAATCGACAAGGAGGATTCGAAAGTCCGCGCTCACGGCCTGCAGCCGCTGGCTGGGCCTGTAGAGCAAGCACTTCGGTCTCGCGCTGCTGAAGCTCAGATGTTCGCATCGATCGCACAGGCTAACGCCAATCATGCCGGCGCCAGTGCAGCACCCGAAGCCGTGCGACGCCCCCGTCGAGTCCATGTCTGACTTCACTGCATATCCGCACCCTAAGAGGCAGTCTCTTTCTCGAAGACGCCTGGAGGGCTTGATCTCAGGCGGTCAGCCTGTGAAGACAATCTTGCAAGTCATCCTTGCAGACGAGTGGGGCATGAACCATCTAGTCTGCGGCATGGGCGGCGAGCTGCAAATTACTGCGGGGGCCAGTCATACCTTCCTGAAATTCTGCTGCCTTCACAGAAGGTTCGACGTTCTCCGTGCAGTCTTTGAATCTGAAGCGGTGGCAAACAGGTTCCGTTCTTCGACGCAGATGGAGATGCTTGAGGCATTGTTCACGAAGGCTGTTGTAAACGTGTCCCTTGGGCCGCATCGCACGAAGGCGGAGCTCATGCCCCACGGCGTCAGCTGGGCACAAGCCGCAGCTCGCCACGCAATGCCTGAGATGCTCGACTACGCGCTCAAAAACCTCGGCGCCACAACCAGGTACGCCTTTCCAGAGGGTGACGTGTATTCAAGCGTGTTCTTGTCACTGTTGACTGGCGCTATGGATGAGTCGATCGTCAGCGATGGCCAGTCCATACACCCCGCTCTCGAATGCTCCCGTGTGCTCATGAAGCATGACCCCACGCGTGGAGAAGGAGCCAGCGAATCCCTTGCTACGTCAGTTCTGGCCGCCTCACCAAGCAGCAGGCCCCCTAACAGCCTGGTACAGACGATCCTGAACGACCACTTCGTTGCCGGGAAAATTTCATGGGGGGAAGGTGTTCACACGGGCGCACTACCAGGTCAAACCATGATCGACGCTGCGGTTCATGCGCAGAATGCTTCGTTTGCAATGGCAATCGTCGACTTCAGGTTCAAGGACCCCGGCTTCTTCGCCGAGCTTGAAGCAATCCAGTCGATCTACACAGCGCCGGCATCAATCTCGCTGGCTCGCGAAGCAATGACCCACTACAGGTCTCTACTGATGCTCAACGTCATAGAGGAAAGCCGATCCCCGGCGTCCGCCGCTTCCTCTGGCGACGAAGGAAACGTGGTGATCAACATCCCGAAGCCGCGGCGCCTGCGCCTAGTGTGACCCCCTGTGCGAACACGGCTCTTACACCGGCCGCACAGGAAAAAACTCATCAACTGGTCTTGATGTTGGTCATCCAGCTTGGCAGCAGGATGTGCGCATCGGTCGCACCCTGGGTGATGTTCACGATCTTCGCCTGAGGGCGAACATAGACAACCTGGCGCAAGCGCATCTTTTCCGGGTAGTCGATGTCGTCCATCAGAGGGATCGCGAGCACCTGCAAGTTGGCCAGGTCCTTGTCTTGCTCGAATACCTGGTCGAAAAGATTCGGATACAACGCGATCGAACTGGCGCTACCGCCCTTTTTCAGAGGGGCAATCTGATCATTCAGGGTAGCGAATTGTTCAAGAATGTCAGCCTGCAGATCAGAGACCATGCGGCGCACGTATGCGAACTGCATGTTCGATTTGTAGGTTTTAAGCATTTTGCGCGTGATGAGGTTCGACTCCATGTAGCCGACCTCGATGTCGATCGTTGCAAATGCGATCTTGAAATCTTCCTTGCGCGCACGAGTACGCCACTGGAAAAGTTCGTCAGCAACGTCACGGCCTCCATACAACATCAGCAAGCCCTTGCCGCCGGCCGGCTCCCGGCCCTGGAGAATTTTGGAGTTGAAAGGCACGTTGTCGGCCAAGAGTTCGACAACGCCATTGTTGATACGCCCGTCCGCGGCGCCTGCAATGACCGACACGCTCTGATCTTTGCCTTTGCCACTGACCCTGTACGCGGCGAAAGTCATCACCTTGATGATCGATGGCTTGTTGAGGGCGGCCTCCGCGGCTTCCTTGGCCGGGATTGGGGCGGACGTCGTTTTCGAGGTTGCCATGGTTTTTTTGTCCGAAACGGGGAGAGCTAAGATTGACACAAGCTGTGTTTTGTATATCATTTCTGATCGAAACTGATATCTCTTTCGCAGCACAGCGCGCCTTGATGCGAACCATTGTAGATATCTTTTACACCTACGTCAAACGAGTTAATTCACGGAGAATCAATGTCTTTCATCCCGAAAAATCGTCCAGTCCTCGGCAAGGATTTGGACGTCATGTGTCAGCAGTACGGCATGAACACGACAGATGCTCTGTTCGTTTTCGGGCTGTCGATGACTCGTTGGATGCACATTGTTCGACGAGATGCCGAGTTGCCTGTCCTTGACAACAGCCTCGCAGTCCTCGTGCGCTTCATGGACACTTACCCTGACATTCGGATCCTGCCGACGTTTCCGAAAGTTGAAGATCTTGCCAGCACCATGAAGGCCGATGCAGACATTCTGCCTCGCACCTTTTCGCTCATGATGGGCGCCGAGGAAACGGCATCGTACAGGTGGCTTAGCGGACGCTCACGCCAGTCGCCGTCAGTGCTGCGCTTGATGTGGCATGTCCACCATGCATTGACTGTTCCCATGGCGCCTGAGGACGGCTCGGAAGCCCCGGAAGGCCCTCCAGGTCTGAGGGAGCGAAAGAAGATCATCAAGAAGCTTCATGATCTTGCCCTGCTCGAAGCCAAGGCACGCGGTGCCAAAGATCTGATCAAGGATGGCCGTTGGCCTGATCTGCCTCCGCGTGACACCACCACGCCTCGCGTGACAAAGCGGAGCAAGGCAAAGGAAGCCGCAGAGGCCGCGGGGCAAAAGTAAGCGCGCCTGGAGGGTTACCCCCTCCAGACCCTTGGGCGACCGGTGTCGGCGTGCACAAAGTTCTTGGCAAGGTAGATGCCAGTTCCTCCACGGGAGTTGAAGGTACTCACCATTGCACCAAGTTGGCCGGCCCTGATTCCGCCCATCACGAAGTCAATCGCCCGGCCCTTTTTGTGCAAGGAATCCTTGACGGCGCCCTCTGTTCGCGCGTTGGTCTTGTCACCTCTGAGGCCTGAGGTGAAGGTGATGATGGATTCCACCCCGTTGTATGCGGCCCAACGCTGCAGGCCGCATACCAGGTCCATCACCCCAAGATCCATTTGGATCACTGCATCGCCGCCTCTCACGTCCCGAAGCAGCCAGCACATGCGCTGATAGCCGGCGACATTGAGTGAACCATCTCGGTTGACGTAGGTGATCGTCTCAACCGCCCCACCTCCTCGACGGGCTTTCACTGTGCGGTCGCCATGCAAAAGGCCTTGACGCCAGTCATTGGAGACGCCAGGGCGCAGAACCTGGGCCTTCGGTTCAATGAGCCTGCCCCGTAGATCAGCGCTTGACGGCGTCTCTATCACAATGGTCCTTGACCCTGGGTCAGTTCGCCTGGCCTCCGGGTTACTGAAGCCGTTACCCCCACCCGTCTGCAGATCGTTCCTGAACTGGCCGAAGCCATCTTGAGCGAGCACCACTGCAGGACTCGCCACAACGGCAGCGCAGCCGAACAAAATCAATCCTCGACGGGATACGGCCTTCTCCATCATTGCTCCGCTCCAGCCATGCTGGAGCTGATGCTCCGGGCGACCGCCTCAAACTCTTTGAAGTCGAGGGTCTTCGTCGTGGGTGTACTCAGATACCGCGTCTGGTCAGCCAACTTGGAGGCCACCACGGATCCGATATAGCCCGCTTCAGCGTCCGTGCTGCCCAGCTTTGCTTCGACCATGGCCAAGCCAGTTTCGACCGCATCGCGACTCAGCAGACCATCAGTGGCCACAGGCTCATCAAAGTCGATGGACATGACTTCTGGTCCATCTGCAGAACCGCCGATCACAAAGTCTGGATCATCACCAAGAGGGGGCAAGTCAACCGGCGCATCCCCTTCATCCAGCCCGATCATGGCCTCAGAATCGTCAATCGATTCGAAGCCATAAATCGTGCTGTGATCGTGTGTACCTTCTTCCGCGCGAGGCATCAAATCCGTGCGCTGCGGGGTAAGGCCTGCTTCAGCCGCCTCTTGCATTTCCTCAAATGATTCCGCCTTGAAGGTGAACTCGTCAGCCGCGTCGTCACTGAAAATTTGACCCGCAGTGCCTGTCTCTCCGTCGTCGCTGGAAGCAATGTCTTCCGGGTTTCGACGTGGCTGCCAGAGCGTTTCGGGCAAGGGTGAGTTGCTGGCGCTCGCATCACTCCGTGAGGCTCCCTCAGCAAGATGAGGGGGAATCGAATTGGGGGTCGGAAGACGCCCCATGTGGAGGGCATGGCTGACGATGTCCGAGTCGATGTAGTTCGCAACCGGCGTGTTATCAACGGACGGGCCAGCAGCCGAGGAGCCACCCGCATCATCCTGATCGCCCTCCTCATCCTCCATCGTTCCCCACACGCCGATCGCATCAAGTGCATCACTGCGCTGCAGTTCGGCATGTGCGCCGTATGCGAGAACCTTGCCAGCCATCAGCAAAGGCGCATCGTCTTTGAAGTGGGCGATGGCTTCGTGAATGTCGGCAATGTCTGTCGGAGAACTCACGCGATCCATGAAGGATGCAATGCCGCCTTCGCTCTCGACGCCACGCTTGAAGAAGTCGGCGCCGTTGAGATACGCGGCGACTTCATCCTTAGAAGGCCGGGCCACCTTGATGAAGTGATTCACGCGAAGTTTCTTGACCTTCTTCGGGTTCGTGTAGAACGACTTCAAGCGGATGATCGCGTTCCCAAAGAACATATGCCAGTAGCCCGAAGACTGCCCGCGCAAATCGTTCGCGCTGACACGATCCAAGCGATCAATGCTCACAGACTCGTCAAGCGACACCTTGTTGAACATGGATCCGAAATCCTGTTCGTAGCGCTGTGTCCGCGTAAAGAAACCTTGACCTGCAAGGCTCTTGAAGTATTCGTAGGTGGTGGTGCACTCGAGCTTGCCGCACAGTTTGGTGTTCGTGTTGGCAAGAGTCGACTTCGCCTCTTCCTTGGACGCTTTCTCGAAGGCCGGGAGATCCTGGCCAGCAAAGATGGCTGAGAACCCGAGTGAACGGGCCTGGGCCGGCACCACAGCAAACCCTTCGACAGCGTAATAGCCGTACTCATCGAGAACACAAGGGAAGGGCGATGGTGCGGTGGTTGGGCGGGAATCAATGATCTTTGCCCAGTCACCTTCCACACTTGCACCAAGCCCTTTGGCCATGGTTCCCTTGATGGATGCAACAACAATGCGGCCCAGGTTGGTCAGTTCAGACGGGGACTTTTCCAGAGCGGGCAGAAGAACGATCAGGATGCGTCGATTGAGGAAAACATCCACAAAGTCGATCTCACCCAAGGGGGTCTTCATGATGTACCCGTAGGTGTCACTCAGCGAGCCAAACGACTTCGTCAACTGCATGACGATGTAGCCGTGCTGCTCTCCCACTGTCTCAGCTTGATCGTGGTACTTCGCCTCCTTGTAGCCGGCAAGACTTCGCAGGTAGCTCTTCAAGCCGTCCAGGGTGTTGCTCTCCTGCATTGGCTTGTCATCCTTGTACTTCATGAAGGCCAGCTCTTCAAGCCTGTCCAGTTCAAAGTACGAGCGCACCACGCCCACGTCGAGCATGAGGCCATGGTTGTCACGCAGGTAGACCAAGGGCTTGATCAAGGCTTCGACGAACGAAGCTGCACGATCGCTCCACATGTCGGATTTACCTGTGGCCATAAGGCCTTTGATCAGCTCACTCAGCATGCCTGAGGAGCCGACCGCAAAGGGGTTCATCGTGTTGGACAGCTTGTTGGCCTGAGCGCCATAAATGTCCTTTGCACCCGTCTGGAAATTGATCAGCAGAACGTCGTCTTCACGCCCCATGGAACGCGCCATGGAGTAGATCTTGCCGTAGAGACTGTTGTCCGCTTTACCGTCGACGTAAATCAGACCAGAGCCGTGAACGAGCGAGTTGAAAATCAAAGAAATCAGGTACTCAGTCTTACCCGAGCCGGTTGTGCCCATGAACATCATGTGCGTCCGGGCCTGGGTGTCTGTCAGCCAAACCTCTTCCTTCGTGAGCTGGTCATTGCCCATGTAGAGAATGCCGCCCGCTTTAGTGGGCTTGCCAGTCCCAAGGTCAGGATCCTTTGGGTCGAGCAATCCTGAACTCTTCGGGAGCCGCATGATGAGGCCAGTGCTTTTGTGCACCTTCCTCACCGCAAAGAACATCATCAAAGAGAACGCGAACCAGAGTTCAATGTGACTGTAGAAGAAGAAGCCCAGCACACCAGGAACTGCAATGACCAGCCCCCCTATCGGCGGCTCCAGAAGCCATCCCTTGAGCTTTTCCTGGCTGCTCCGAGTGTCCACCAGCATCGATTGCTGGTGTCTCTCCAAGTTGTAGTCGAGGCTTGGGGTGTTCATGTTCTGGTGGGGTTCAGTGCGAAGGGGTCAACAAGTCACTTGATGCAGTGACTACAACGGGCCATTGCGGCCCGCTCCTGTTCTTACGACGGCTCGCAGTTGAGCTGTGGCGCCTTGAAGTCTGGCGCTTGCACTTGAGGAGAGAACTGATACCCGCCATTGGCCAGGTCATCCAGCGACCGCGTGGGATTGGATCCTTGTGCGATGGCCACCGAGGGTGACTCGAGCTGGGAAGGGGCAAATTGCTCCTGAGCACCCTGGGCGGCCGCCACAGGGATGGATGGTGCAGAAGGTGCCGAGAACAGATTCACCATAATCCACAGGACGGCAAGAGTGAGAGCCGACTTCCCAAACCACCCCCAGCCACCCTCGCTCATCCCGGCGTGCGCCTTGATCAGGGCAGCGTGTGCGGTGCCGGCAATCTCGACGTTGCCGAACGATGCGAGGGTCGATTCCATACCTTGCCCATCAGTACCGATCAGAGTGCCCTCCCCGCCGTCGCCGGATTTCACTGAGATCGTTTTGAAGGGCGCGATGATGGGAATCTGGAAGGCAGTGGTGCCGTTGAGGAGCATGTATCCACCCCCCTTCAATTTCTTCACCTGCACCTTGTTGGATGTGGGATAGCCTGGAGCGATAGATGCCGGTTTGGTGCGGGAGAACATGAATTTTCCTTTATGCGTATTGAATATACTATATGCGGTATTGCCAAGACTGACAACTCAGTCGAACATGCGATCCAGACTGTCGTCATCGCGGTACTCTTTCAGCGCCTGGTCGAGACCTTCAACAGCTTTCCCGATCATCGGAGTTGGAATGGCAACACCCACGGTTTTCTCAAACAGCCAGTGAGCCATGATTCCCGCGCACTCAACGTGAAACGCATAGCGACCCACGTTGTTCAGCGTGTACCAAAGCTTGCGATCAACGGTTTTCAGCCAGATGAACATCGGACTCGCAAACACCCCATCCGTCTTCCCGATCTGGAGCATCGTGGCCATGACGGTGTAAACGTAAGCGTGCTTCTGGATGCACCGCTGAACCAGCTTGTTCTTCAGGTGCTTCGCAAGCGCTTCGTCGACCCAGGATGTGTCCATTCCCTTGATGCCGCCAGCGGCGAACGTTGAGGACATGAGGCGCAGTTTTTCAGTGCATCCAGTCGCATCCCCTCCCACCCGCATGGCGATCGCTGCAAACAGGGCGCGCGTGTGCACAGGAAGCGCCCCCGTTGAGGTCCATGGTTGACCCAGCATGCCAGCAAAGACAAGGCGGGCCTCATCCACTTTCACCGCGGGCTTGCCGGCAGCATCAACTGTGATCAGCGAATGCTTGGCGGCAAACTCCCGCTCTGTCATGGCTGAAGCCCACTCTCCCTGGGTGGGGTCTTGCTCGACCAGAGAAATCTGCTTGCCTACGACTGGTGCAATTTCAGGCCACACAGCGGACTCCTGCTTCACCAGTGATTTCATGTCGTGCACTCGGCTGTACATCTCGCGAGGAGACTTCAGAAAGGCGTAGACGCCCATGCCGAGCATGGCCGGGATAAACAGCCACCGCGTGTAGTAACCGGTTCTATCCATCATGGCCTTGTAGTTATCAAGCGCCATGCGCTCTGTCGAATCAATGACCAGACCGACCATCTGAAAGAGAGCCATGGCCGAATCCGTCATCAGCGCGAACAGCGCCATTTCACCCCATCGAACCCGAGCGGCCAACCAGGTAACGCTCTCTCCCATCCGGTCCCACATCACCATGATGAGGAATGGACTCAGCAGGAACAGGAGCGCCATGACAAAGGCCGCGATGAGAATGCCTTCATCCTTGTCTTTGCCATCAACGTGTTTCTTCGCCATCAGAATGCTCCCTGCGATGCCGCATTTGCGGTATTGACCTTGTTGACGATGCCAACCATGTTTTGGTGAACTTTGAGGATGTAGCGATTGCGCACGGCCGGCGTCTTCGAATGAAAGCGCCCGATACCGAACCAAAAGTCGCCTCCGGCTTCATTGGTTCGCAACCGCAGCATCCACGCGCCTACTGCGACGTTGAAGCAACCGTCGTATGCCAGCTTCTGTGCAACCACGCTCTTAGTCGTAGACAGCGTTTTTGCCAGATCATCAAGATGAACGGTGTTGATCTGCATCGGGCCGATGTCATAGGTACCGTTCGAGTTCCGAACAAACGACCCCAGGCGACCACCTTCGGTTTTTAGGACGGCAAGCAGCTTTAGAGGTTCGATCTGCTGACGAGCGGCCTCATGGTGGAAGCAACTGACAGTGATCGGACTGGCAGCTGACGGCATCGAAGTAATCCAAGCTGGCGCCGATGCAACGATGGCTGGCGTCGCACGCTGAATTTGGTCGAGGATCAATGCATCAAGCATCGGGGCGCCTCTTTCGAATCCATGGCTTCGCACCCTCTGCAGACTGCGCGGCAGGAGCACCAGAAGGCGCCGCTGCCGGAGTGCGTGTCCGCATTTTTTGATCTGTGGCCACTCGCTTGCTCTCTTCAACGCGAGCAACTTCAGCTTCACTGATCGGTACGATCATCATCGAGGCCTCGATCAATGCTCCGAAAGTCGCATCCAGTCGTGACTCAAGATTGGACATGAGATCGGCAACTGGCTCCGATGCCATTTTCCTGCGTACCTCAAGACGCTTTTCTGAGTCCATGCCCATGAGCAGCGATTTCGTCCGCTCGATCTCCCGCTTCCAAAGCGAAAGGTAAATTTTTGCGCAGGAGTTCAGGAGCGACTGCTGAAGAACTGAGCGGGCGGACGTGCTGGACTGCCCTGGCGCAACGAGATCGGCCGCCTTGACCGCCACCCGAGCCACCAACTTTGCTGACTCCACGAGGCAGGTTTTGCGGTCTCTTTCAAAGCAGTAGTCGGAGCTCAGAATCGCCAGCGGAGACATGGCGGAGCAGATGGCAAGTCGAAGGGCCGTCGACTCTTTGATGTCTCCCGACCAGGCCACGTCAGCGATCCTGGCGACAGGCTTGGATTTGATCAGTAACTTGAAAAGGTTGAGCACCGCGGCCGATGCCGATTCAACATCTTCTGCGAGGATCTGTGCGCCTCGCTTCGTTCCCGCCAGGGTCTCAATGGTCAGCGCCACCGCTTCCATCGTCATGGCGTAGGCGGCGTGACCCTCGGATCGCTGAGTCGGATCAATGCCAGCCTCATCAAGCAGCGCAACCGTCATCCGCTCGGCTGCAGCGACGATTTTCTCAGCATCCGCACCACTCGCAATCACGGCCGTGGTCAGGGACACGCTTCGCTTGACGGCGTTGCAGATGACCCGAAGGTCTTTGTTTGCGTCCAGAGTAGCAGACATCAGCCCCGTGTTGCGTACGACGGCCTCCGCGCTACCTACTACAGGGGTGGTCTGCATCATGGCGCTACCGCCGTGGCCCTGCCCGCGTCAGCTGCCGCCAACACAGGGTCACGAGCCATCTCGACTTCACTTTTGAATTGATCCACGACCGCGGCAAGATCAACGGATCCTGGTGTTGCGCTGCTTGCAGGAGAGTTCTTGTGCAGGTCGAGAAGAGCCTCCACCATGAAGCAAAGGACTTCTGAAATCGGCTTGTCGATTCTTGACAGGTCCACCGTGACACCGAGTAGCGCAGTCGGATTTGTCCGGTAGTGGAGATTCAGATGAGCCCCCATTCCGTACCGGTAGATCTTGTCGGCATGCCAGCACAACAGAGGCAACAAGCCCAACTTGGCCCCCACTTCAGAGTTGGGCACCATCTCGCCAGAGATCGAAAAGGCAGATGCCGAGCCACTTTCGAGACCATACTGAGACGCCCATCCACTCATCACGCGCGGGACAATCTCAGCTGCTGTTGTCGGTTTGGCCTTGAACATATCGCTCCATATCACTACACACTGGCGTGTAACGGTGTATAGTATATCGCATAAGCACGTTATGGAGCGCGTTACAAATGTCATCTACTTCAGCCCAGGGCTGCGCACCTGCCGCAGGCAACCGCTACTCAGAAGCCCTGGACACGGGGTCTGGACATGCGCTGAATGCGTTCAAGTCCTGGTATCAGGCTGGTCATGATGCAGGTCATATTCGGATGCCCTCGACGGGCGTTCTTGAGGTTCATGGCGAGCTAAGCGATCAGTTCATGATCGGACTTCTTGGAAACCGTTATTTCATCGGGGTTCCGCAAAGTGCGCTTGGCTGGTTCCTTGATGCTCCCTGGGTTCATGTCGCCTTGCGCCCTGGGTTTTCTGGTCTCGCCCTGGTGTGCGGTCGCTTCGCCTCGGGCAAGAAGGGCCTCAAGGAGTTTGTTCTCTACTTTGGCAACGTGTCCACAGCCATCGCGCAGTACCTCTCCAACTACCACTACCTCGACATCCGAGCCATCGTGATGACAGATGAGGAAGGTCAACGTGCGGTTTCCAAGAAGGCCGCGATGACCTTGGAGGTTGTCCCGGTTGCGGGCGAGATCAATTTCGACACCTTTGCCAAGGGCGCCTCGTCCAGCGCGTTCCATCTCTCTCTCGTTTCGCAGCCTCGAGTTCACGCGAACTGAACTGACGCGCCCACGCCCCTCATTCACAAACAAGGAATCCCATGTTCACTTCCATCACTGTTTTCCAGGTCACCGCCGGCATGCCCTCCTCCTCTGCGGACATTGCAGATTTGCTCGAGCCCCATCCCTTTGTGCCCACGCAGCCCACCCAGGATCTCTCGATCGGGTGGGTGCCGCCCCGTGAAGAAAATGGTGCGCTGGTTGAGGCAATTGCCGGCGCTTGGATCGCCCGAATTTCGATCGAGACGCGCAGCGTTCCTGGTTCTGCGATCAAGGATGCGGTGGAGAAGAAAGCGGCCGAAATCGAGGAGCAAACCGGCCGCAAGCCAGGCAAGAAGGAGCGACGCGATATCAAGGAAGATTGCCTGCTCGAACTGCTGCCTCACGCCTTCCCCAAGCGCAGCCAGGTCCCGGTGTGGTTTGCACCCCAGCAGGGCTGGCTGGTGTTGGGTACGACCTCGACCGGGAAAATCGACGAGATCGTCACGCAGCTGGTCCGGGTGCTCCCCGATTTCTGTGTCACGCAGATCAATACCCAGGCCTCCCCTCAATCGCAAATGGCGGCCTGGCTGCAGCTCAAGGAGGCTCCTGGTGCCTTTGACTTCGGCCACAGCTGCGAACTGAAGGCAACTGACGACTCCAAGGCCACCGCCAAGTTCGCCTCCCATCACCTGCTTGGTGATGAAGTCCTTTCGCACCTCGTTATGGGCAAGATGCCAACGAAAATGTCCATGTCCTGGGATGGCCGCGTGGAATTCATGCTCGATACGTCGATGCACCTTACCAAGCTGAACTTCGGCCTGATTGAAGAGGCAACTACCGATGAAAAGGTCGACGCCTTCGACGCGACAGTGGCACTGGAAACGGGCGAGTTGATCAAGCTCATCAACGACATGGTCGAGGTCCTGGGTGGCGTGCTCTATCCAGGTCAACAACCGAATGACGCAGAGCAGGACGATGCACAAGGGCAAGCTGATGTCAGTGCAGTCGGCGCCCCAGGTGCCAACGTCGCAAGCAGCGCAACTGCTTCCACGCCGCCGCCGGCCGATCGAGCGGCCTCAGGCGATCCGGAAGATGTCGAGGCTCAGCACGAACGAGGCGAAGCCGTAGGAGCTCCGTTTTGAAGTCGGAGGCAACATCGTTGCTCGCCGGCCTGGCTTCATACGGTGACGATGTTGTGGCCGCGAGATTCCGGCATATCCGCCCTTCTTAGCTTGCGGCCAAACTAAACGGATCCAGCGGCGCGATTCTTCTTGAGACCGCCGCTGTTTGTGCTGTCGCTATGACAGCTATCAGGTCACCAGGCGGTCGGTCGCGAAACTCAGCAGCTGTTCTGCCGACGGGTGGCCCCAGGTTTCCATTCCTAGCCACGTGAAGAATGCGATCTGGCCAGCCTTGCCTGCTTTTTTCGCTATCTTGAGCCCGTTGATTTGCTGTTGAGCGTTGTAGCGCGTGATCAACTCGTCCTGGTCTGACGGATCCAGTTCCTTGAAGTAGAGGCCGGCTTGCTTCAGCTGCTCGGCCATGTATTGCTCAAGGAGCTTGTCGGCTTTTGACGCTTGGCCCGCAGCAGGCGCTTTGGGCTTGCCTCCTGGGTCAGAAGACGCGTCGACCACGGCCCAGTTGTTCTTGAGGGCTTGCCTCAGATACGCGGCGGGGTTCTCCACAGGAGATGCACGTTTGTCGCTCATGCGGCGCTTGAGGAAGTCGAGCGCAGCGGATATTTCTTCTGGACTGTACTTGCCAGCGAAGCTCCTCGCTTCCGACTGAAGCAATCCGATTTTCACCATCTCGCCAACCAGGACCAGCACACGTTCATCGTCTATGACCATGGCCAGTTGAGGCGGGCCCTCCTTTGACACTTCAAAGGCGATATTGACGATCCTTCGACCAGCAAGTGTCTCCTTGAGAACGATTGAAATGTCGGCTTGGGAGTTCACCTCAGCAATGCTTGGCTTCAGCACTTTTTGCTTGAAGTATTTGTACTCTAGGTAAGACTTCGATTCGGAGGTCTCACCCAGCACCATGTCTCTGAATTCCTGCCATGGAATCTCTGCGGTCTTCCCGATGCGCTCAAACCGGACGCAGAACTCGTAGATGGCCAGTGAGGGCGCCTTCCTGAATTTTTTGACGATCGTCATGTCGATCATCGCGTACATCTCAGGGTTCAACACCTGATCTTTGAGCTGACTGCTGATGCGGTACCGAATTTGATCCGAGGTCATCTGAACATCGGGAAACAGGACTGAGGCGTTCCACTTGGCACGTTTGCCCATCGGGGCTACGACATCCCACTCGAACACAATTCGCATGAGCTCGAGCGCGGAGTCCCTCAGGTACTCCCGGTTGTTCGAATCAAAGCCAATGTCCTCAGCAAGATCGCTGATGCGCAACGACCACCAACCTTCGCTGTCTGGCGGCGTCTGTACGGCGTTTTTGAGCCAAGCGTTGGAGACCTTGCGCTGTACCAGTGAAAGAGGCGCCCTGGGCTTGCTATGGACCACCTGGACGGCTTTTTTGTACGGCCGGGGTACCTCGGGGTTCTGAAATAGTGAGATCTGCCTGACGGCGGCGCGAGGGTCTCCGGATCGTTTGGCCATGGAAGGCATTCTATGGTGGAAAAGCGCCGAGCCTCTTCCACCTTGGACGTGAATTTTTGTCTTTGGTTTTGAACATCATCGACAGCCGACGTGTTGTTCATTTAGAAGAACTCTTTGGAAACCTTTAATACCTTTAGGAGCCAGAAAACCTAGTGTTTTCAAGGGCTCCAGCGCGGTGAGGTGACCATCCATGGGAGCTTTGGTGGCAGCTTATGGGAGGACAGGTGGCTGGATATGGGGTCGAGGTGACCAGATGTGGGCCTTGAGGTGACTGAATATGGGGTTGAGGTGACCATTTATGGGATCGCCTTTCGGTACGCCTGTGGATAACGAGTAGGAACAGGACCTCGGCGCTCTTTGATCTTCTCATCACCAGCACCTTTCTCGATCTGGTTGGGCTTCAGCGAGGATCTGCAGCGATGGTCGCTGCATGGCTTCGCAGCATGTGCGCCGTCCATCAGGAGTTTCTCAAGTCGAGGTGACCGTCTATGGGATTCGGCTGAGGTGACCGTTTATGGGAGATTGCCCAGAACAGTGCCTGGCGCTCCAGCCGGCTAAGGTGACCATCTATGGGATTTTCAGACGGTCCCCGTGCTTTGCCTGGCCGAGGTCTTGAGGTGACCATCTATGGGAGCGTACGAAGGTGACCGTTTATGGGAGATTGGCTGGCTGCCATTGCGTCACCGTTTCCGCCTCAGGTGACCAGATATGGGCATCCGATTTCACTGCCTCTATCGTTGTTGCCGGTGCGTTGTCATAGAGAAATCATTCGGATGAGGTGACCAGTTATGGGATCTTGGCGACCTCGGGTGTCGCCTGGGTTGCATGCCGAAAACAGCCTGAGGTGACCGTTTATGGGAAACCCTAAAGGTGACCAGTTATGGGCGCGTGACCGCAGAATCTGGCATCTCGAAACAGGCCACGTCCAGGTGGTGAGGCTAGTCGAGGTGACCAGATATGGGAGATTGATCAGCGATTTCAGCCGTCCTCGGTGGAGTGCAGGCAATCGAGGTGACCGTTTGTGGGACGCCTTCTGACGTGAGCAGCGCCTATGGTGACCGTTTATGGGATGGATTTTGGCGCTGCCGCCACCTGAGTAGTCCTTTTTTCCCCTCCTGAAGCCATTGAGGTGACCGTTTATGGGACATCTAAGAGCGTTACATCCTCACGCTCCCATAGATGGTCACCTCAGCCAGGACAGGAGCCCAAAGGGGCCAGGGAAAAATACGTGCGCATCCGCAGAATCTTGGCCTAGCACTATCCTAGGAAGAGCGTGCACTCACGTTCTTTATGGAGATTTTCAGCAGAATACGGAATGAAACCAGGCGATGTAACTCAACCTGGCCCCATAACTGGTCACCTTAGGCGCCAGTACCTCATGAGGACTACTTGCTCTCCTCGCCCTTGTCCTTCATGAAGGACTCGAGGGTCTGGACCAGCGCAGCACGCAGTGCAGGCATCTCGACGTCACTCAGGCCCTTGAGAGAAAGGTCGATCTGCCCTTTCTTGGAGAACATCTTGATTTGCCCCTTGTGCTTGCCAAACTCCAGTGGATGAACAGTGCTTCGCTCACGGGCTTTCGGCCCTGCGATCTTCGACTTGACCAGTGCGGCAATCTGGAAACGGTTCAGCTTGCGGCGCTTGATCTCATCGATGATTTCGAAGGCCATCTCTTGGTTCGTCTCCAGCTCGGCATCTGAGAGGCTCTCCGGGAAGAGTTCACTCACTGCGTAGAGGGCGACAACGCTAGATGTGTCCGGAGAGTCGCTCATGGCGCGCTGGACCTTATCGGGCATCCGGGAGATCCGCATGTAGGTGCTGACCAATGACTCCGAGAGTTTTCCGCCACCAGGCGCCTCAACTTTCTCCATCAGTTCTCTCTGACTGGAAACCGCGCCTTCGTTCAAGAGTGCTCGAAGGCTCAGAGCAAAGTCCAATGCCGTCGTGTCCGAGCGCTGCTCGTTGAGCTCCCGGGCGCGTTTGAAGAGGGCCAGCTTGTCTGCAGGGGGTTCCTCGATCTTCACTGCGAGAGTGGTGCGGTCGGTGATCTTGGCGGCCCGGAATCGAGTGCCCCCGTCGTACAGCTTCACACGCCCATCAAGAAGGTAGCCGTGAGCTGCAACGTCCTGCCCATTGGGCATGGTACGCGCGATCTTGTCGACCTCTTCAGTGGTGTAGATGTGGCGCGGACTCAGCGGGTTGGGGTCGATGAGATTCAGGGGAACCTCAACGATGTTGCCCGGGATGCACACAGAGAGATCAAAGGGTTGGGCCGTGGATACAGCAAGCTGCCTGGTTGCCAATGCAACAGGTGTCGGCGCCGGCGTAGCAGCGACATCGGCATCCGAGGCCACAGGGGCCAGACCTGTCGGCTGCACCTTGGTGATTTGCTCGGCCAACGCGAACCGATCGACGGCAGCCTTGCTGGCGGCCGTTTGATGCGTGGCCATGGCCGCCTTTGTATCGAGCTTCAGTTTTTTTACGATAGCCATGTCACGTCCTCTTGTTTGCCGGGATCTTCAGGAGTTTCGCCACCGCATCTCCCAGTGCGTCGATCTCGGTGATCGCATCCTTGGCGTTCGGCATTGAGTGAACGGTGGCGCCGTAGAGCATCGAGCGTGTGAACGCCACGCGATCGCTCAGCACTTGCGAAAGCGGTGGGAAATTGGGGTAGTTCTTGTCCTGAGCGATCGCGTCCAGGGCAGCCTTTTCATCCGCCCTATTCCGCCTGAAGGCAGTTGGGACTATGCGAACCGGGTATTCACGCCCCGCGGTTAGAAGCGCCTTCTTAGCCAGCGCAAGGGCCGCGGGCAAAGCATCCGTGTCTGCCGGGCTCAGCTTTGTTGGGATCAGCGCGAGGTCGCTGACAAGGAGCGAGGCCCAGGTACCAGGTTGATCCACAGCCGGAGCGCAATCAACGAATATCAAGTCGTATTTAGATGCCAGCTTCCCAAGCTCCACTGCCGTGCTGTCCTTGTAACGGAAACCGCTCCAAAGGGTTGCAGGGAAGTTTGCGCCATCTGCGCGCGAAAGCCAGGACGCAGATGTCTGCTGAGCATCGAGGTCCGCGACCATGACGTCGTAACCGCGATGCCCGAACGTCCCCGCGAGCTGGCAAGTCGTCGTCGTCTTGCCGACCCCGCCCTTTTGGTTGAACACGGTGATGATTTTGCCCATTGGCTTACTGCTCATTGTTTCTCCTTGTGATCTTTTCCATTTTCCTATATATGACTTGATTTATGCAAGTGCTTTGAGCGCATGAAACGAATTTTTGCTACTCGCTACATCGATCATCTGTGGCCGAATTCAGATACCCTGCATCGCAACACAAAAGCACAAGGTGTCGACCGATCATCTTCTGACGGTTGAAGTTCTGACTTACGAGCGCCTCAAGCATCACGGGAAAAATCGACCCCTGAAAGCTTCAGACGGTTGAAGTCACATCGATCAATCTATGGTGACGCACGCAGGACGAGCATTGAACTTCAGACGGTTGAAGTGCGGCTGCCTAATTCGATCGGCATGCGCACAGATCTCGGTGAGAACTTCAGACGGTTGAAGTTGCAGCCGAAAACGTGAGTGCAATCTAGATCTAGGCTATTTGATAGTCCTTGCCGCTGAAGTTTTCATTGGCGCACGAGGTGCGACACATGCCCAGGTACCCGCCATGCGCCTCCTGCCTGGACACATATCAGCATGCTGCAGGTTCTTCTGTAGCGAGATTGCCCCATATTCAATCGAACAGAACCTCGGACATGACCGCGAAATCACGATCTACTTTGGTGGACAAGACTTCTGACGGTTGAAGTACGGGCTGCGTCTGTGTGCGGGAACGTATGCACAATGCCCCGACTTCTGACGGTTGAAGTCAGCGGCACGATCAAAGCTCTGAGCATGCAAAGAGAGCTCGCTCCAGCATAGGCATCCGGAGATCGAGCTAATCAGGGCCTCAATGCGATGGTGACTTCAACCGTCTGAAGTCTCTACGCTGTTATCTGCGGAAGATGTTCGAGATGTTTTTGCCGACCAAGTTTGCTGCGTTGGCGACCTGGAGAAGGGCGTTCTTTTCGCATCGCCGAGAAGCAGCTTGATGTCAGGCCCTCAGCAGGGGAGGGTGCTAAACACAGGAAATAGAGCGTCAGTTGATAGTGCGTGAAAACTCTTGAGTGTGGCTGATTGCCCATGCAGGCATAAGCACCCATCCTGAAGCCCAGCAGACATTGCTCACGGGAGGATGTGGGGAGTTCTGCGCAACACCAGAACGTAGGCGTGGAGGAGGGCGCTTCAACCCTGCTGGGTTGCTGGTTCGTCACGAACCATGATGTGGTCTCTTACGAGGTCGACGTGAAGGGGGAGGGCGCGCGTCATGAAAAGCCCATCGTGACCGATGCCGCGAGCCTTGAGGTCATCGAGGTCAACACCGCTGGTGCGGATCGAAAACGCCTCGAGGACCTTGCCTTTGCTCATGGCAACTTCAGATGCAATGATGAGCGACTGTGAGAACCCTTTGTCTTGGCTGATCAGCATGACACGACTGACGCCATCGTTGACTCGATTCATGAGCTCGCTGGCCAGCATCACATCGATGCCTCTCTCCATCGATGTTGTGCGCCCTGAGATCGTTGCGTAGTGCATTGGAGCAGTGCGCACAGTGACACCGAGGTACTTGAACCAGGCGATGCGGCGACTCATCATGTGCGCGCGCTTTGGCTCCAGCTTTTCATCGGGAACACCCGTGTAGAGAAAGATCTCGTTGACCACGAGGCCGTTCTCAACCGCAAGCTGATGGATGAGATTGGGGATGTGGATCTGAAGAGGGATCACCCGATAGGCGTTCTTCAGCAGGAAGTAGAGATTTTGGTAGTCAATGAACACCGACACTCCATCCGCTCGATGAGCAGGGCTTCGCTCGGCCAGGAGGGATGGACTCAAGACATTGATGAGACGGTGGCGGACCTGGTCGACGAAGCGGCGGTTGAACAAAATTCACTCCATTTGAAACTGTGGAAAGGATATCTCTTACGCTGAATATCGTCAACCATGCCCAGACCTGGGGCACTACGCGCGAGGAGGTTCCACAAGCACTTTGTATGAAGGCTGTGCATGCTCACAACATCAAGTGGCGCAATTCGCACCGGAAGGCACCGAGCCGCGGGGCGGGGAGGGGAGGGCACCCAATCGAACATGACAGTCTGCTGGCCAGCTCGATGACGGGATCTGTCTGGAAGACCATGATGGAAAACATGGATGCAATCGCCTCTCAGACCGATTTAAATGTCAGGCAGGAGGGGTTTGACATGGGAAACAGCGCGTATGAGCACGAGGGATCTGGTGGAATGGGCATTGAGTCATTCCGGAAGCTTGTGGACGAGAGGGGGCGCCTGCAAAAAATGCTGGAGAAGATGCACAAATCTCCGGTCATACCGCCTTCGCCCAAAGCGAAAGCCCTGCTATCTGCAACCCAGAACTCAGGAGCTTGGCAGTTGCTGATTGCAGTAGCAGCGCACCTTCTTCTCGGCCAAAATAACAAATCACAGGTAAATAGAGATCTTTACGATGTTGTTTTGGGCTTGCCATCCTCAAGTACAGATGGTCCATATGCCGATCGACCTGGTTTCGTTGAAATTTGGGAGGCGGTAACAAATTCTCCAGTTCAAGCTCGGTACTGGTTTGTTGACGCGCTCCGCGAAATCATCAATATGCCTGGTGTCTTGGCTAGCGCCGATATCTCGAGGATCATCTTCTGTAGAGACAAACATGGAAATGATCATGAAGCATTTCGTCGTTGCGTGAAAAAAGGCGGGCTCGCACCATGACGGCAAACGCAGCGAACCATGTTCATGGCCCGAAGGTGGGGTCGACGTGGGCGGTGATTTTTGTGGGATCTGCGCTCATCGCTGTTCGCCAGCCATCTGGATGCATCCCCTTCGAAGCTGACGATCTCCTGCAAATTGTGACGCCAGTCGCTGGTACTTTTGTTGCCCTGGTTCTAGCGGCAACTCAACTGGCAGCGTCTTCACTGCAAGAGATTCTGAAGGAAGCGCAGTCATTGATACGCACGGACGAGAGCTCCAAGGATGTTGCGAGTTACGCCAAAAAAAGAATTAACGAAACAAGACTCACTCTGGAAACGATGAAATGCATCATCACGTTCAGCATTGCTGCTTTGGTCTTTGGCCTTGTTGGCCTGATGGGCCTGAGGCAGAGGATCGTCATCGATAAATTCAGCCTCGTCCCTCAGGATCTGTTCGCGGCTCTATCTTTTCTTTCCTTGCTGGCCTCAGTCTTTTGGGTCATCAAACTGGTAAAGATCGGATTTGATTACACGCAAGTAGAAAGTGTCATTGCATATTTGGATGGTGAACCACCCAAAGAAACGAATCCGATTGAGGTCAGTCCAGAAAAACCTGCCGATGGAGTGGGGCAGGGGGTGTCTCAGGCGGCCGAGCAAGCTCATGAAGCCGAGCTGAAGAAGACGGTGTGAATCTTTGAGCTGAACTTGGTCAGCATTGCAGGGCTTCCGGCTTCAAGTTTTTGGGGGCGCCTGAAAAGATATCGCGGAGGGAGGCGGGCGTGGCTTTAGTCCACCAGGCTGACCCAGCGCGCTACGGCATTGATCACGTGCTGGTTATTCGCAGTCACGAATCGTGTTCGGTGGATGCATGGGCGCCCTGATGGCGGATGAATAGACAGAGACTTGATGACGCCGCTTAGGCCATCGGGGGCAAGGTCCAGGCCAACGAACCCGTCGGTGGCCACGACATCGATGGCCTGGGCGGAGCCTTGGTGCAGTGCAAGAACAACCACAAGCTCGACTTCAGGCCTTGGGCTCCCCATGGCCTGAATTCTGGACGAAAGCAGTTCCAACTTGGCCGGCGGCATCGGCCGGGTGCCGGCCTCCCAGCCCGCCCATGACCTGGCAGCAGATCTCACGAGCATCGCCGCCTCTTTGGTGGTCATCCCAAAATTCTCTCTGCAGGCCCGCAGGAGATGTGCCTGTTGTATGTTCATGTTGAATCGTCAAAAAATGGCAGTTTATGCCATTTTGGCAGAGAATGCCAAAAAATGCGGCGGCACACTGTGGCTCCGGAATTAATCGTCTCGCATCATAATTGCAGTTATGGTGCGATAGAATTCTGCAAATATTTTTTTGGATGCCGGAGCAGGGCGTCTTAGCAAGCAAAGTTGTTAACGGTCGCGACTCGCAACCAGGTGCACGCGCCCATGCGGCCAAGACCGAACGCTGCCGCGCCCAGCCTGCAGAACCACGGACATGTTGATCCAGGAAAACCAATGAGTTCACCTCCGACTCCTCCCATGCCGATGGTGCGGCACGGCACCACCGTGGTCGATGCGGATGCGCGCGCGATCATCCGCGAACCTGCGCCTCGAGCACCCAAAAGGCGTGGGCGACCGAAAGGAACACGCGGCAAGGTCCTGATCGCCGAGACCGGTGTCCAGCAGTCAGACCTCGTGTTTCTGCGCGCAGTGGCCGAGGGCGTCACCCCCAAGGACGCTGCCGAGAGGTACTTTGGTCACCGCGGGAGCATGGACAAGCGTACTGCCACGGCATACGCTGAGCAGCTGCAGGTGGCGCTTCGAATGACCATCGATCAGTTGGCCGACGCTGGCCAGCGTGAGCAGGCCCGGGCGGCCTTGGATGCCGTCCTGCTGCCTGGACCTCCGCCGGTGGCACTTCAAGAACTTCCGCCGGTGGAACTTCAAGAGAATCTAGCCCTTCCCTCGCCTGAGACGGCCATCATGCCTGTCGTCTCCCTACCGACGCTCGAGGAGTTCGCCCAACGCTTTGACGATGACATGTATTCCGAGGGCGAACTGATCGAAGAGTTCAAGAGCGTCTTTGGCGTCGAGCCGGGTCTTGGCCCGGTCCAAGCTGCAGCACCGGAGCCGTTGGCGACGGAGGAACCACCAAAGCCAAACGAGAAATTGCCACTGGGCAACGCCCTCTCAGGTTCTCGCGTGGACCGGCTGACAGCCCTGCGGTGGCTTGAGGATCATCTTTCCCGGAAACCCCTGGGCACGGACCCCTGCAGTAACTGGCTCGAAACCAGCATAGCAGTGGCACTTGTGGCCCAGGATGTGGGCACGCTATCCGAGCTGGTGGTGTGGATCAATGCGCGGGGCGCGCGGTGGTACAGCCAAATACCGGGCTGCGGCAAAACTCGCGCGCGTCGACTGATGTGGTGGCTTCTCGATAGCGAGGATGAAATTGGCACACGTTTGATAGAGCGGTTGCGCCCGCCTCTACCCTCAGACCAGGCTACTTCAAGGACGCCTGCAGCACTGGGCCGTGAACTGGCCCTTGTTCAGGGTGGGATCGCAACACTCGAAATGCTGGACTGGCCTCCCGAGCTCGAAGGGCGTCATGGCGAATTCCGAGGCGGGCCATCCAACACCCTGCGTGTGGATACGGATCGGCAGGCTCTGATGGACTGGCTGGAATCCATCAAGGACAAGTCACCTGCCACCGTCGAGAGCTATCGCCGAGGCGTCTCCCGCCTGGTGTTCTGGGCCCTACTGGAACGCCGGCGAGCGCTTTCGGACCTCGACCAAACGGATTTCCGTGAATTCGTCGAATTTTTGCGCAACCCGCCGGCGCACTGGGTGACCTCCACCCGCGTGATGCAGATTTCGCGGGACTGGAGGCCGCTGCGCGGTCCGCAGGGCGATGAGAGCATCCGATTGACGATGGCTGCCGTCTCCCGCTTCTACCAATACCTGCTCAAGGCAGGCTACTTGTCTCAGAACGCAGTGCCCCTGGGCACCGCCAGGCGCAAAGAAGTGACGATGGACGTGATGCGCTCGTTCGCCTCCCAGCAACTCGATGCAGTGCGCGAAACGCTGGAGGCGATGAAGGATACCCCGCGACGTCGACGCCTGCGAGCCATCATCTTGCTGCTGCAGACTGCAGGCTTGCGTCGCAACGAGGCGGCGAATGCAACGTGGGGGCATGTCACCGAGACGCGGATCGACAACGCGATCTCCGATGGCCACCACCTCGATTTCCTGGGGAAAGGAAACAAGCAGCGACGCGTGCCACTGCATGAGGTCACCCTGGCGGCGTTGCGCGATCATTTCGAAGACCGGTCCCAACTGGTCAAAGCCGGCAAGCTGCCCTATGCCAGGCTGTCGCAGGAGGAGACACCCTTGCTGAGCATCCTGGATGACCGGCTGACAAGAACCAAGGCAGGCCAGGGGTTCCTGCCACACGACGCAGCGCGCAGCGGCAATCCGAATGGTGCGCTGTCACCAGGTAGGTTGCATGGGCTGCTCAAGGAGTTCTTTAGCGAAGTGTCTACGCGAGCTCACGAAAAAGTACCGGGTAGCTCTAAGGCGTATCTGAAGGCATCAGCCCACTGGTTTCGGCACACCTTCGCCCACCAGGTGCTCGCTGCTACGAAGGGAGACCTGGCCGTCGCCCAGCAACTGCTGGGGCACGCGTCGCTTTCAACGACTGGGATCTACGTCAAGGCGGACTTGGCAAAACGCGCGGAGGCGGTGTCCAACATCAAGCCTGCCGTATAAGCGAAAAAAAACCCGGATTGCGTGAGCATCCGGGTTGCAATCAGAGGCTCGAGGCCTCCGAAGGGAGGAGTCGCCACAAGGTGGCGACCGAGCGGAATATACAGCATGGAATGGCAGCATGGAATGGCAGCATGCAGCGGCCATCTGATGCGGGAAATCAGCGATTCAGATCTTGAAATCAGACTTCTGGCGGCCGCGAGCAAGCTCCTCGCGGAGCCAGTCTGGGTACCGGCCAAGACCGGACCAAAGCTGGCCAACAGGAGGGTCGGCAGGGATTCATGTAAAAAACCGCAGAAACAAGCTTAAGTCCCTGTCCCCGTTGACTTTTTTGACTCTCGCTTGACTGATCGATGGGCCACTTCATCCGGGTTTTTCGCCGCCAACCCAGGACCAGGTGCCGTCGCACTGAATCGCTCCAGCATGCTGGCCACGACCTGCTCTTGCGCCGTGACGGATGACCTGGCCGTCGCCAGTGCCAGCTCCAGCTGCTGCTTCGCAGTGAGCAGTCCATCGACCTTGGCCTGCAACTGCTCGTTCGTGGTGCTGAGCTGCTGGATGGCCGCATCCTGCTCTACCAGGCGCCGCCCCAACTCCTCGGTGCGCCTTTGTGCAAACCCCAGCTCATCCTTGAGCGGCCGCAGGCCCCGCATCTCTTCCTGGGCTTGATGCAGATCGCCTTGGGCGCGCGACAAGTCACCCAGCAGGCGCGCGTTGTCCTGCAGGGCGTGGACGGCCTCCTGCTGCTTGGTGGCCAAGGTCTCGTTCACGGTGCGCACCTCGGCCTGCAGGTACTGCACCTGCTGCTCATGCTTGCGCTGGTCCTGGTCGCGCTGCTCCTTGCTGGATTGCCGGAAATGCTCCAGCGCCTGGCGCGCATGCTGGTGCTTTTCTTCCAGGGATTGGCGATGGCGTTCTTCGGCCACGAGGCGCTCCTGCAGGTCGACCACCTGCTGGGCGAGCTGCGTGCATTCGAGGGTCTTGCGGCTCAGCGCTTCGCTGGTTTTGCCGTGAGCGGTCTTTTCCTCGGCCAGCGCCCGTTGGGTTTGCTCCAGCTGCTGGCGGGTGGCCTGCGCCTCGGTTTTCAGGGCCGCGGCAACTTGCTGGTGCTGCGTGAGCTGCTCGGCGTGCCGGGCCTGCGCCGCAGTGACCCGCTCCTCGGCTTCCTCGTTGACGCGGGCGGCCAGGCGGCCCACCAGGTCCTGGATCGCCTCGCTGACGGCCACCCGGCTGCCGGTGGCCGGCCCTTCCTCTTCCTCGATCTCCTTCAAGTAACGGTGGATCGTGGTTTTGGAGCCGGTACCCAGCTCTTCGCGCACCGCATCGATGGACGGATTGCGCCCGGTGGCCAGCAATTTATCGCGTGCGCGCAGCACTTCGGATTTGTAGATCCCGGCTCTGGCCATGGCTCACCTCTTTATTTCGTACCGAAGTATGTACCATGATATTACATACTATTGTTTAGGTCAATGAGTTGGAGTTTTCTATCAAACTAACATTGGGTAATGGGAGATTATTGCGCCTGTTGGACCGGCAACATGTTCGGCTTTGAAAAGGATGCCCGCCTCGAAAACAACACCTCTCAAAACAGGTTGCAAATGCCTCACACAGGCTGCGGTCACTGCTGGCCGCAAGGAGGCTTTGTCTACCAGCGTGCCCGCGACTTTGCCCGCGAACGCAAGCAGGGATCGGAGCTCGGCAGCGGGTCGCGAGACAAGGTGGCGATCGTTCGGCATCCGGATGTCCGCCGCATGCTGTTGCAGATGAAGACGCGCACGGAAGCTTTGCGTGCAGTCGCCTGCGCGGTAGCTTCCGCGACGGACATTGCGACGACGCATTCGGACGCCGCTGTCCGGCGCGAGAAACAGGCATTTGTCGACTTGATGATCCCTGTGGTCAAAGGCTGGAGCACTGAAACCTCGGTCTTCGTCACCTCACTCGGCGTCCAGATACACGGCGGCATGGGATACGTCGAGGAGACCGGTGCCGCGCAGCATTGGCGCGATTCGCGGATCACGCCGATTTACGAAGGCACGACCGGTATCCAGGCTGCAGATTTGGCAGGCCGCAAGATCGCACGTGACGGAGGAGAAGCTGCCACAAAGTTGACGCGTGAGATGGAGTTTGTTCAGCAGAAGCTCGAAAGCCTCCGCGTCCATGAGTTGGCCTCAATCGCGGCACAGCTCGGAGCCGGCATCGCGGCGCTGCGACGCTGCGTCGGATTCGTGGTGGAGCGGCACAGCAGCGATGCCAAGGCCATTGCGGCAGGGGCTGTTCCGTTGCTGGAGTTGTTCGGCATCGTGGCCGGGGGCTGGCAAATGGCGAGAGCTGCGCTGGTTGCGCACGAGCGGCTAGCGCAGGGCGGGGGCGACGCTGGCTACTTGAAAGCAAAGCTGTTGTCCGCCAAGTTCTATGCCGACCACGTGCTCACCCAGGCTGACGGGTTGGCCCGAACGGTCGTCACGGGCTCAGGCGCGATTCTCGATTACGAGGACGAGCAGTTCTGATTGGCGTGCGATCAGTTGGGCGATAGCGGTGTGCCGCGCGCCGAGGGCGCGACACGCAGTTCCGGCGGTACGTGGTGTCGCAGGGCTTCGCCGGGGAATTGGACCGCAATCATGAGCGACTTTTCCTCGAGCGCGGTGAACGTGGGCGGCGAGTCCGGTGGAGACCAATACACGCAGCTGCCAGGCGGCAGGACTCGATTGCCCAAGCGGAAACTGCCTCGTATGACGCTGTGAAAACGGCCCGCATCGCTGTGAGGCTCTTTGCAGGCGTAGGGAGTATTTGCCTGCCCCGTGCAAGCCCACGCACCGAGGCCATCCGGCCGGAACGGGATCAGCGTCTGCCACCCCCATGCGCTTTCCTCGTCCGGCGCTGGTCCCCACTGCTGCTCCTTGAACAGGCCTCGCTCCATGTAGGCCCGTGCCTCCGGCAGGTACCAAGCGCCTTTGTCCGTTAAAACGCGAATCGTGAAGTAGTCCAGCCCGTCTTCGCCCGCGAGGATGGGGCCGTAGCCGGACTGAGGCGAGGTGTAGTGCACGCTGCCTGGCGCGAGCACGTGCTTGCCAAGAGTGCCGCTGCCTCGCAGCACGACCTGAAACTGATACTGCATGTGGAAATGAACCGGAAGGGTCCATCCCGGTGCCTGCCGTGCCACGAGTGCTTGCGGCCCCGGCTCTTCTCCTGGTGCAGTTTCAAACAGGTAATCCGCCATCCCGCGGAACTGTCCCTCGTCGAAGCACCGACGCCTGCCCGCAGAAACCGCCTCTGCAACTGTCACGGCAATCAACGTCACGCCCTGCTCCTTCTTTGCTATTAGCCGATGGTGCTCACGAGCGTGCCGAGCTTGTCGACGCGCATCTCGACGATGTCGCCAGCTTTGAGCACCATTCCTGCATCAAGGCCGCAGCCGCCGGGGAACGCGCCGCTGGTTACGATCTGTCCGGGACGCAGCGTCTGCGCGCGCGAGAGATAGGACACGAGATCGGCGAAGTCCCAAGCCATCTTCGATGTGTGGTAGGAGGCGATCGTGCTGCCATTGACCACGAATGACATGCCGAGATCCTGCGGGTCGCCGACCTCGTCGGCAGTGACCAGCCAAGGCCCGAGGACATTGCTGTGGTCTGCATCCTTCCCCTTGGTCGGTCCGAGCCCGAATGCCATTTCCTTGCGTTGGATTTCGCGGTAACTCACGTCGTTGAAGATGGTGTATCCCATAATGGCAGCGCGGGCCTGATCGGGCGTGAGGTCTTTGCCCCCGACGCCTATTACAGCGGCGAGTTCGCATTCGACGTCCATTTCGCTCGCGTACTCTGGCCGGCGGATGATTGTTCCGGGCGCTTCGACCGCATCCGGATTGGCCTTGTAGTACGCGCGCATATCGCTGCCGCGCTCCGGAAACTGAAGCATCGAGAACCCCTTGTCCCGGCTGTCGTCGATGTGGGCAGCCCAAGTGATGAAGCAGGCGATGCCCGGCGGCCGCGGGAGTGGCGCAAGAAG
The DNA here is from genome assembly GCF_005503365.1 of Hydrogenophaga sp. 2FB. GTDB lineage: Bacteria > Pseudomonadota > Gammaproteobacteria > Burkholderiales > Burkholderiaceae_C > Hydrogenophaga. Next base: position 16,850 of record NZ_SCML01000002.1, on the reverse strand, counting down.
TCGAACCGCTTTCGACGAGTAGGCGATCGACAAACGCGCGCTGGTGTATTCCTTACCGCTTTCGAGGACATGCTCGAACGCCTCAGCGGCCCAGTCCAAGGCTGCTGAGCCCGAGCCGATCAGGGATGTCATCTCTGCAGGAACTTGCGCCGCGCCTACGCGCACGGCCGCATCCGGTGTCAGGGTGCGTTCCAGAAGCGAGATTCGCGCTGCCGTCGCGTCGATGATCAAGTCCCCATGCACGAGGCCGACCCGCCGGACATCGCCTAGCGCGGTGGAAACCTGAAACGTACATAGCTTCATAGGGCCTGTCTCATTTGACGCGTACATTGTACAATCTAGTTGTATCAATTGGCAGGAGAGTAGCACCGTGGCAGAAGCCGTTTACATCATCGGGACGTACTCGACTCCCTTCCGCCGTTGGCCAGACAAGGGCTTCAAGCAACTCACGCGCGAGGCTTATCTCGGAGCCGTCCGGGACGCAGGCCTGGGTGATCCGCAGGTCATCGAGGCGGCGTGGTTCGGCAATTGCGTGATGCACTACTGGGGACAGCCGCTCGTGCGTGGCAATGTTTCGTTCATTCCGCTGGTACGCGAAGGACTGTTTCGCGATCGAGCCCCTGTCGTGAACGTCGAAGGCGCCTGTGCGACCGGCAGCCTCGCCCTGTCTGGGGCGTACAAGGAAATCCGCGCAGGGGACGCCGAGGTCACCATCGCCGTTGGGGTGGAGAAGCTGTACGACGAGGCAAACCCTGCCGCCATCCTTCCCGAGTTCGGCAAGGGCGCCGACCAGCTCGATCCGCAGGAGTGGCTCGAACACTACAAGCAGATCGGTGAGCGGCTGGGCCAGCCGTTCGATCCCTCGCCCGATCGGTCCGTGGCGATGGATACCTACTCCATGCAAGCACGCCTGCATATGAAGCTTTACGGGACAACGCGCGAGCAGATCGCAGCAGCCTGTGCCAAGAGCCACACCTATGGCAGCCTGAACCCGTTGGCGCAGTACCGATTCGCGATGACTCCCCAGCAGGTGTTGGCGGACCGCATGGTATCCGACCCGCTGACGCGTGCGATGTGTGCTCCCGTGGGGGATGGCGCGGCTGCGGCAGTCTTGTGCTCGGAGCGCTTCCTCGCCAGCCAGCTGCCGGAGGTTCGCGAGCGGGCGGTAAAGATTCGCGCGCTCACGCTGTCGGGTGGAAAGTATCGCGGCGAACGCGAGCCCGGGCTCTCGAGGGCTGCCGCGGACCGGGCTTATGAACTCGCGGGCCTCGCGCCAGCTGACGTCGACGTTGCTGAGGTCCACGACGCGACTTCCTTCTGCGAGATCTACCAAACGGAGATGATGCGCTTTTGTCCCGAAGGAGAGGGGGGCCCCTTCGTCGCCTCCGGCGCGACGGCCGTCGATGGAGCGGTCGCCGTGAACACCTCCGGCGGGTTGGTATCAAAAGGTCACCCGATTGGGGCCACCGGCCTGTCCATGTGCCATGAGCTGGTGACGCAATTGCGCGGTGAGGCCGGTGAGCGCCAAGTCCGCGATGCGCGGATCGGATTGCAACAAAACGGCGGAGGCATCATCGGCCTCGAGGAGGCCGTCAGCGCAGTTGCCATCTACGAGCGCGCTTAACAGCCGCTACTTCGTCTCGTCCCGCGGCGTCATAGTCTCGAACCCAGGCTCGAGCGGGACTCCCAGCGAGTTCGCGATGCGTGCAACGCCGGCGTAGAAGCCGGCGATCATTACCAGTTCCGCAACCTGCTCGTGCGGGAACTCAGCCTTTAGGGCGTTCATCGTTTCGGCAGTCGCGCCGACGCGGCAGGCAGTGTCCTCCGCAAGTGCCAATACGGCGCGCTCACGCTCGTCGAAAAGCCTACTCGATTGCCATTCGTCCAGTGCCTGCAGCTTCGCTTCGGACACTCCTTCGGAGAGAGCGGCCGCCCAGTGATGCTTCCACTCGTATTCCGATTGCGCCAACTGGCCGGACCGCACGATCATCAGTTCGCGGACATCGGCGGGTGAAACGGTCTTGAAGCGAAGCGCATGCGCGAAGTCCATCCACGGACCCAGCAAGCCTGGGGCCCAGCCGATCAGCCGATAGAGGTGGAGTACCGGGGCGCCCTGCCAGCGCCGGCGAAGACGCTCGAAGACTTCCCGCACGCGGGGATCCTCCGGCTGCTCTGGTACGAAGGGCAGCCGGTTCACACCGACTCGCTCGGGTCGTCCAGTTCCGTCAAGCGGCGGACCCACTCGCGTCGCTCAGGGCCGAGCATCGCGGACATAACCTTGAAGTAGCTCTCGACGTCCTGCGGAGTGAGCAATTCATAGGCACGCTGGATGCGCTCACGCTGGGCGGCCGAGACAAACTCAAGCAGCTTATCGCCCTTGCGCGAGCAATACAGGCGCTTGACACGACCATCCTGCTCGGAAGCACGGCTCAGGATATAGCCCTCCTCGATCAACTGCTTCAGAGGACCTTGGATGTTCTGGTGCTTCACCCCAAGCACGGACAACAGTTCGCTCACCGTGATGCCAGGCGTGAAGTGAGCGAAGTACACGACACGGTGATGCACCCGCCCCATGGAACGTGTGGTCAGCCGCGTATCCGCGTCTTCGCCCAGGCTCAGCTGCAGCATGAAGTGCAGCACGAGCCCTTTGTGAATGAGCCTCTTCAGTTCTGCAGCCGATGGCGGAGCATCGGGCGCAGGGCTGTCAAGCTTTGCTTGGCTTCGGGGACTGCTTGCCATGGGTCGGAGTTTACGGCAGGGCGACTACTCCAGCGAGAGGCCAAGCGACTTTGCGATGGGGCCCCAGGCCGCACGGTCCCGGGCGACTCGCTCGGAGAACGCCTTCGGCGATTCAACCAGCGGAGCGAATCCAGCTGCATTCATTGTCTTCATCACCGCTGGGTCGGCGGCCGCGGTCGTGAGGAGCTGGTTCATTCTCGCGAGGATCGTCGGCGGCGTTCCCGCAGGTGCATAGGCGCCGTAATAGACGGTCGGTGCGAAAGTGAAGCCGGCCTCACTCACGGTGGGCACGTTCGGAAGTGCGTGGTACCTCTTGTCGGCCAGGACGGCCAACGGCTTGAGCTTGCCCTCGTTGATGTGTTGCGCGATCGGACCGTAGAACAGCAAGGTCGCGGCCGCATCGCCCGAGAGAGTTCCTTGCAGCATCTGCGGAACACCCGGATATGGAACGTTCGTGAGGCTCGCATTCATGGACTTGTTGAACTGGGCGAGCACCAGGTGGGCAGCACTTCCCACACCCCACGTCGCGAAATTCGCCTTCTGCTTGTTCGCCTGCGTCCAGGCTGCGAACTCTTTCAAGTTCGCGGCGGGAACGGAGCTGTTAGTGACGACCGCCAGCACCACGGTAGCGATCGGGGCGACGACGGCGAAGTCCTTCTCCGGATCGTAAGGCACCGTCTTGTAGATGTGCGGGTTGATCGCCATCACATCAGATACCGGCAGGCAGTATGTGTATCCGTCAGGCGCCGCGCTCTTGCACGCGGCTGCGCCAATCATCCCGTTGGCGCCAGCGCGATTCTCTACGACCATGGGCTGTCCGGTTGCTCTCTGGAATGCCTCGGCCATTGCGCGGGCCAGGATGTCGCCGCCACCGCCGGCCGGGTAAGGAACGATCATCTTCACAGGACGCGCAGGAAAGCTGTCTTGCGCGGCGGCGAACTGACAGAAAGCGAGGCCCGCCGAGGCGAGCATGGCAATGAGGGCTCTTTTCATCGAATGGCTCCTGGCTGGTGACGGGTTACTGCTTCTGGGTTTGGGCTGCGCCGGTCGTTTCGACCAAGCGCTTCCACTTCGGCACTTCTGCGTCGATCTGGCGAGCGAACGCCGCGGTCGGCAGAAGATCGGGTTCCACGCCAGCGGCGACGAGCTTCGCCTGGAATTCAGGCTGCTGTGCGACCTTGACGAATGCGGCATTGAGTCTTTCGACGATGGCGTCAGGCACGCCTTTGCCGGCGAGAGTGCCGCCCCATGAGGTGAGCTCGAAACCAGGCAGTGCGGCCTCGGAGATGGTGGGCACATCGGGCATCGTGCGAGATCTCTGAAGGCCGCTGGTCCCCAGCAGTTTCAAGTTGCCCGATTTTCCGTGCGGCAGGGCCGTGGCGACGGCGGTGAACGTGATGTCGACGTGTCCAGCGATCACGTCCGTGAGCGCCTGACCCCCGCTCGTGTATGGCACGTGTTCGATCTGTGTCCCTGCCATCTGGTTGAAGAGGGAGAACGCCAAGTGGATGGTGCCTCCGATGCCGCTGGACGAGTAGCGCAGCTTTCGCGGGTTGGCCCTGGCGAACTCAATCACCTGCTTGACGTTCGAAAATGGCGAGTTCTTGCCGACGACCAGCACCAGCTGCGCGTTGCTGAGCTTTGTGACGGGACGGAAATCCTTGACAGTATCGAACGGCAGCGATGCGAAGACGAACTGATTGATGTAGTGCGCAGGCGCTGTGAAGAGCAGGGTATAGCCATCTGCGGGGGCCTTGGCGACCACGTCTGTTCCGATGACTCCCGACGCTCCCAACTTGTTTTCAACGACCACGGAAGCCTTGAGCTCTTCCGAGACACCTGCGGCCCCGTGCCGCGCGACGATGTCCAATGCCGTTCCCGGGGCGAACGGAACGATGAGCTTGATGGGTTTGTCCGGGTACGAGCCCTGTGCAAAGGCCTGCATCGGGAGGGCGGCCGCCGCAAAGGGCAGCGCGAGAAGGGAACGTCGTCTCATGGGTTATCTCCTGTGGGTCGCAACGCACTCAAGGCGGCGGCGGTTACACGACCAGACGCTCGGATTCCACCATATTCAGCAAGGAGCTTGTAGTAGTAATTTCCCGTAGACACTTGCCCAGTCTGTCAGATATACTACAACTAACCTGTACTAACCTAGCGCGGATGCACCCATGAGGCTGATCGACTACTTCCGGCGCGGCATGAGCAGTGCCCCCGACCGCACGGCATTCGTCGACTCGGACGGAAATGGCGCATACACCTACGCAGAAGTGGATGCGCTTGCCGGACAGATTGCAGCCGGCTTGCACGTCTCAGGCTGCACGGACACGAACATCGCTGTTTACAGCCCAAACGACCCGAAAGCGTTCTGCGCCATGATCGGAATCTTCCGCGCGGGCGCGCGCTGGGTGCCCATCAACATGCGCAACCCGGTTCACATCAACGCGGCGTTCCTGCGCACAACGAAGTGCTCCGTGCTCTTCTTCCATCCCTCACTCAACGCGCAAGTGGAGGAGCTTCGCGAGGCCGTGCCAACGCTGCAGCACTTCGTGTGCATCGAGGAGCCTGCCGAGGCGGGCGTCGGCGTGAGCCTGAAGGACTTCATTGCCAGGGGAACGGAGCCGGCACCGGAACCGCAGGATGACCCTGCCCGAGTCGAGACGGTGTTCCCCACAGGCGGCACAACCGGGTTGTCCAAGGCGGCCAGATGGACCCAGCGTACGTGGGATTCTGCGATCAAGGCATTCTGGACATGCCTGCCGACGGACCGGCCAGCCGTGCACCTGGTTGCAGCGCCCATGACGCACGGAGCTGGCGTGGTGGGGCTGATGATGATGGCTGAAGGCGCAACAAACGTCGTGTTGCCTTCCGCGAATGCGCTCGGAATCCTCGACGCCATTCAGCGACACAAAGTCACGCACTTCTACATCCCGCCGACTGTCCTTTACAGCATGCTCGCCCATCCGCGGGTGCGGGAATTCGACTACTCATCGCTGCGAGCAATCGTGCTTGCTGCTGCGCCTGTGGCGCCGGCGAAGTTCAAGGAGGCGATGGAAGTTTTTGGTCCAGTGGTTTGCCAGTCGTTTGGGCAGGCCGAGGCTCCCATGTTCCTCACGTTCCTGTCGACGAGAGACTTGCTCACGGCACCGGCTGGGAGCGACCGATGGTCGAGCTGCGGCCGCGCCACGATCGGTCAGCGAGTGGAGATCATGTCGGACGACGGAGCGATCCTTCCTCCGGGCGAGCGGGGAGAAATCGTTGCCCGAGGCGACCTGGTCTTCGGCGGATACTACGAGAACCCGCAGGCGACGGAGGAAGTCTCGAAGTTCGGCTGGCACCACACCGGCGACGTCGGCTACAAAGACGAGAGCGGCTTCGTCTACATCGTCGACCGCAAGAAGGACATGATCGTCACCGGCGGCTTCAACGTCTTCAGTGCGGAGGTCGAACACCTGATCGCTGGGCATCCGTCGGTCGAGGACTGCGCAGTCATCGGCGTGCCGGACGACAAATGGGGCGAAGCGGTGAAGGCCGTGATCCAGCTCAAGCCATCGTCGCAAGCTACTGAAGACGAGATCATCCGGCTCGTGAAGTCCAAGCTCGGGTCTGTGCACGCTCCGAAGACAGTTGACTTTGTCGCGACGCTGCCGCGCAGTCCGAACGGCAAGGTGCTCAAGCGCGAAATCCGGGACAAGTTCTGGGAGGGCGCGCAGCGGCGCGTTGGGTAAACGCAATGGGCAACAGGCTGGAGGGCAAGGTCGCGATCGTTACCGGAGCGGGAACACGCGGCGACGGAATCGGCAACGGCAAGGCATGTGCGATCCTGTACGCGCGCGAGGGCGCGCGGGTGCTAGCGGCCGACCTCGATTTGGACCTGGCCGCAGCGACAGCCGCGGCGATCCGCGAAGAGGGTGGGGATTGCGTTCCATTCCGCGCTGACGTGTCGAAGTCCAACGACTGCCGCGCCATGGTGCAGGCGTGCGTCGACAAGTTCGGAAAGCTGGACGTGCTGCACAACAATGTCGGCATCACCAATTCGGGCGGGCCGGTGGAATACGGCGAGGATCAATGGGACCGCATGATGAACGTCAATGCGAAGAGCATGTTCCTTACCGCCAAATTCGCGCTCCCGCACATGGAGCGGCAGAACTCCGGCTCGATCGTCAACATCGGCTCGATCAACGGCGAACGAGCCATTCCGTTCCCGAAGTTCGCTTATGCGGCGTCGAAGGCCGCCATGATCGCCATGTCCCGCGAGATCGCCATCCAGTACGCCCCAGTCGGAATTCGCAGCAACGTTGTTCTTGTCGGCTTGATCCGTTCGCCCATCGTCGAGCAGAACAACGTGAAACTGTACGGCGGCGAGCTCGAGGAGATGTGGCGCAAGCGTGATGCGATGTCTCCCACGGGGAAGCAAGGAGAGGTCTGGGATGTGGCGAACGCGAGCCTGTTTTTCGCGTCGGACGAGTCGCGCTACGTGAACGGGACGGTGTTGCCGGTGGATGGTGGGTTGATCAACATGGTGAAGCTCTAGAGCAACATGCCGCGCTTCAAGACAACACTTCGCGTCTCAGCCACGCGGCGAAGGCCTGAAGCGGGGGATGGTTCGAACGGTTCGCCGGCCAAACCATGTATTAGCGCGACACGCTTTCGACTTCACCGCGTGCAATTGCCGGCACCAGCTGCCCTCCGCTGAACTCCGGCTCCATCAAGAACCGGGGCAGCAGGGCGACGCCTAGTCCTGCAATAGCCGCTTGCGCCGCCATGGCGAACTGGTCGACCAACATGCCTTGCACGTCCTGCACTGGAATCTCCTTTGCCTGGAACCACTCCCTCCAGGCGTCGGGCCGGGTGGAGACGTGCAGCAGGGGAGCCGCGAGTAAGTCTGCCGGCCTCGCGAGCTTGTGCGCGTGCTTGAAGGCGGGGCTACACGCCGGAACCACTGTCTCCGACATGAGCGGTTCCAGTTCCGCTCCTGGCCACTCCCGTGGGCCAAAGTGGATGGCAGCGTCGAGCCCCTCGCTACGGAAATCGAAAGGCTCCAGGCGCGTGGTGAGATTCACGGTGACACCTGGGTGGGCCGCGAAGAATCCGGCCAGGCGCGGCGCCAGCCAACGCGTGCCGAAGGTCGGCAGCACAGCAAGCTGCAGGGTGCCCCCGCGCGGGTTGGCGCGAAAGCCAAGCGTGGCCTGCGAAATGCGCTCCAGTGCGCCGCGGATCTCTAGTGCGTATGCCTCACCTGCAGTAGTGAGATTGACAGTTTGCCGCTCGCGGACGAACAGATTGGAGCCGAGCATTTCTTCTAGGGCGTGTTAACACTAATTGAATTCGCGGCGACCTGCGGCGACACTGCAGGTCATGCAGATCACGCCCGAACAATTCGCTCGTATCGAACGCTGCCTGCCCACCCAGCGTGGCAACGTCAGCATGACCAACTTGCAGGTCGTCAATGCCATGCTTTTCGTAGCGGAACATGGCTGCAAGTGGCGCGGCCTGCCCAAGCGCTTCGGCAACTGGCACACGGTCTACACCCGCATGCGTCGATGGGCCAAGTCCGGCGTGCTGGACAAGATGTTCGAAGAGCTTCAGCGCGAGCAGGTCGTGCGAATCAAGATCGAGGCCGTTTCGCTGGACAGCACCAGCGTGAAGGTGCATCCCGATGGCACGGGCGCACTAAAAAAAACGGCCCGCAGTCCATCGGCAAGTCCCGCGGCGGATGGAACACCAAGATTCATATGGTTGCCGCGGATGCTCGAACGGCCGTAACGTTCTGCCTCTCGCCAGGCCAAGCCCACGACGGGCCACAAGGCAGGCGATTGCTTCAAAGCCTGGGGTCGACCAGCCGGCCTGTTCATCTGCTGATGGACATGGCCTACGAAGGCAACGAGACGCGGCAACTGGCTCTGGATCTCGGCTTCATCCCTGTCGTGCCGCCCAGCGAGCGCCGCATCGATCCCTGGGAGTACGACCGCGAGATGTACAAGCGCCGCAACGAGGTCGAACGACTGTTCCGGCGCTTGAAAAGCTTTCGTCGCGTCTTCTCGCGATTTGAGAAGCTCGACGTGATGTTTCTGGCGTTCGTCTGCTTCGTGCTGGTCGTCGATGGCCTGCGCGGTTTGTGTTAACAGGCCCTAGACAATGGGGCCTGCGAGTCCTGCGGCTACGCCCGCCAACTCACCGAGTACGGCGCCAACGGGTTTGTCAGCCGAATCACTGATTACAACGGCATTCAGACCACCTACGTGCGCGATATTCGGGGCTTGGAAACCAGCCGAACCGAGGCAGCCGGGACACCACAGGCACGGACGATAGACACCACATGGCATCCGTTCTGGCGCCTGCCGGTAGCCATCTCGGAACCAGGTCGAGACACCACTTTCACATACGACGCAGCGGGTCGCGTGCTGACCCGAACGGTGACGGATACGGCGACCCAAAACACGCGGCGCTGGACCTACACCTACAACTCGCTGGGGCTGGTGCACACCGAGGACGGTCCCCGCACCGACCTAAATGACATCTCGACATTCACCTACGATGCGCAGGGCAACCTGATCCTCGTTTCGAACGCGCTTGGCCACAGCATTGAGTTCGCTCAATATGACGCACATGGCCGTCCGCAGCGAATCACCGATGCAAATGGCCTCGTCACGGCGCTGACCTACAACCGTCGTGGACAAACACTTGAGCGAAACACAGGGGGACTCAGGACCAGCACTTATGAGCCTGGCATGAGCGTGTCGCTGGTGGCCAGACAGGAAGGGGTTGCTGCGAGCCTGCTGTTCCAGTGGCGCAAGCTCGACCGTCAAGGCGCGCTGACGGCCGTTTCCGCTGGCGAGGCTGTGGTGCCGGCCTCTGAATTGGCGGCAGCCCGGGCCGAGATCGCCAAGCTGCAACGCGTGCTGGGCAAGAAGACGATGGAGAACGAGATCCTCAAGGAAGCGGTGGAGTACGTCGCCGAAAAAAAGTGGATTGCGCGCTCGCCCTTGTTGCCAGGGGACGGCCAATGACGGCTGTCTGCCAGGCACTTGGGGTGGCGCGCTCGAACGTTCATGAGCTGCGCCGGCGGCCGACCTCATGGGTTGATGGCCGAACCGTACGCACGCCAAATGGCGACAAGCAGTTGCTGGCCGACATTCGTGATCAGATCACTGACTTGCCCAGCTACGGCTACCGGCGGGCGTGCGCGCTGGTCAATCGCCACCGGAGCAGCCTTGGTGCTGCGCGCGTGAACCCCAAGCGCGTGTACCGGGTGATGGCTGCCAACGCCTTGCTGCTGCCAAAGGCGCCGCGCCGCGTTCAGTCGTGTCGTACACACACTGGCACGGTCTCGGTTCAGGCCAGTGACACGCGTTGGTGCTCTGATGGCTTCGAAATCAAGTGTGATTCGGGTCAGACCGTGACCGCCACATTCGCCAAAGACTGCTGCGATCGAGAGATCATGGCGTTTCGCGCGTGGGAGGGCAAAGGACTCCCAGGCGAGCCGGTGCGTGAGATGCTTATCGAGGCGGTCGAGAAGCGCTTCGGGGCCGTAGAGGGCCTGCCCGCAGGGCGCATGCTGCAGTTCCTGTCGGACAACGGCAGCGCCTACATTGCCCACGAAACTCGACGCGGTTCAATATTGACGGGTCTATTTCGAACGGACGTGGAGTTTAGAAGCGGTCGCAGCAGAGGGCCAGCACTCATCGTTGGCCTTCAGACCAAGGCAGTGCTGGAAAAAGCAAAATTCGGTGGCTGCGCATACTTGCCGGTCATCCAAGACTGAAAAAACCACCCGCGAGACAGCCAACCGCAGATCTTGGACGCCTCAAATGCGGTTTGTGGCCCATTTATGGCAAACGTAGTTGGCCTATATCTTTTGGGGTAAAACTGTTCAGACAAGCGGGTCCGCTTCTGACTGACTCAGAAATTCCAGGGGACTTCACCTTTCGCCGAGTTGACGTAGATATGTCCAAATAGGCATAATTGAAACAATGCGAAAGCAAGCACGCAAACCCATCAAATGGGTCAGTTCCGCCAAGCGCGACCTGGATGCGATGCCGGAGGACGTCAAGGATGTGTTCGGTCATGCCATTGACTTGGCGCAGGCCGGCGGCAAGCACCAGGATGCCAAGGTGATGACAGGCTTCGGCTCTGCCGGCGTGCTGGAGGTTGTAGAGGACCATCAGGGCGACACCTACTGGGCTGTGTACACCGTCAAGTTCGCCGGTTGGATTTGTGTCCTGCACTGCTTCCAGAAGAAGTCCAAAAGCGGCATCGCCACACCCAAACCGGACATGGACTTGATCAACACGCGCCTGAAAGCCGCGAAGCAGGATTTCGAAGCATGGCAGGCACAGCAAGGAGTACGAAAATGAACGGGCACAACGAAATCACGATTGAAGAAGGTGGCACGAATGTCTATGCCGACCTGGGCTATACCGACGCTGCGGAGATGCAGCGTAAATCCCAGCTCGCCGGCGAGATCGCCCGCGCGATCAAAGCACGTCGCCTGACGCAAGAAAGTGCAGCGACGCTGCTGGGCATCGATCAGGCCAAGGTCTCGCGCATCACGCGCGGCCAATTCCGAGGTGTCAGCGAAGCCAAACTGCTGGAGCTGGTAGCCAGGCTGGGACACGATGTGAAGATTGTGGTTGGCCCGGTGCGGCGGCGCGCCGGCAAGATTGAGCTGCAATTTGCCTGAACTCGCCCAGCGGCGAGAGGTGCGTTCCAAATGCTTGAGGCGATGGTTGGGACCAAAAATACATCAGCCTGCGCCATTCCTCCTGACGGAGTAGCAGCCCTGACGACCGCGATATGACCCGTCTTGCTCAATACATCGAGGCAGCCGAGAGCGACAACACGCGCCGGAGCTACGCTTCGGCGATTCGCCACTTTGAAGTCGAGTGGAAAGGTTTGCTGCCTTCCACGGCGGACGGCATTGCCCGCTACCTGGCCGACCACGCGGCTACCCTGGCCATCAACACCCTGCGCCAGCGGCTGGCGGCGCTATCAAGATGGCACACCGACCAAGGCTTTCCCGACCCCACCAAATCGGCCTTGGTGCGCCAGGTGCTCAAGGGCATTCGCTCCGTCCACAACGTGCAAGAAAAGCGCGCTCGCCCGCTGGAACTGGCGGTGCTTCAGCAAGTTGATCATTGGCTCGACACCGCCATCAGCCATGCGCAGCAGTCCGGTGACCGCTCAGCCGTGCTGCGCCATACGCGCGACCGCAGCCTGCTGCTGCTGGGATTTTGGCGGGGATTCCGTTCCGACGAGTTGGTCAACCTGCGAGTGGAGAACATCGCGGTCACTCCCGGCCAAGGCATGACCTGCTACCTGGGCCGCAGCAAAGGCGACAGACAGCATCAGGGCAGGGTTTTCAGGTGCCCGGCCCTTTCCCGCCTGTGCCCGGTGGCGGCCTTCAATGCCTGGATTGACCTGACCGGCTTGACCGAGGGCCCGGTGTTCCGAAAAATCGATCGATGGGGTCATGTCGCCGACGAAAGCCTCCACGCCAACAGCCTGGTCTCCTTGCTGCGCAGCCTGTTCGCCGAAGCTGGCGTTGAGTCGCCCGAGGAATACAGCAGCCACTCCATGCGTCGCGGCTTTGCCGATTGGGCCCGCGCCAGCGGTTGGGACATCAAGGAGCTGATGGAGTACGTCGGCTGGAAGGATGTCAAATCGGCCATGCGCTACTTGGATGCATCGGATTCAAATCTGCAAGCGCGCTTCGAACAGGGACTGACTGCCCAAGCACCGTCATCCCAGCTACCACTCCCACCTTTGCCCGGCTAAGCAAGCAGCCGAGCGGCATGGCGCGCAGCCACAGGCCGAGGGCAGATCACGGCTATCGATAGATCTGGATAAGCTCTTTGGCCTTGGCGAGTGCTGTTTCGAAAACCTCAGGTGAGTTGCGATGCAGGTTGTTCACCACGCGGACGTGCGCCTCGCGGCTGAGCCGAAATTCGAGGACGCCGAATCGATGGGCGATTGCCCTGACATCTGCCTTGCCCCAGCTGTCCTCCCCCATCCCGTCCGAGTGCAGAACAAAGCTGTGGACGTAGCCATCGGCACCGCGCTCAGTTCCATCCGCGTCCGGCTCGAATCGGATGGCTAGTAGCGCTACAGCTTGCACGCCATGCAACTGATTGAGGGCTTCTGCAAACACGGAACACCAGCCGAATGTGTACTTGGCGGCCTCGGCAGCTGGAATGCAGGGCGCCAGCCGTTTGGGGATCGACGCCAGAAAAGCCGTGTTCGTCCCAATGGCTTTGGACGCGCTTGCGATCTTGGCCGGATCGGGTGCGCAGCGCAGCGGCAGCGACGCGAGCGCGCTTTCCGCGTAGTAGCGCGTCCTGACCCCGCCCATGCCGTACCGCACGGCCATGGGCCGAATAGTTCGGTGAATGAAGTCGCTGAGGGACCGGTTGCCTCTCACATCGAAGATGCGGAATCCATTGTCCGCTACGTAAACACGCAGCGGCCTGCAGTCCTCAAGAGCGACGTTGTTGTTCGGATCCAGCGATGGGACCCACCAGTCCACGTGGAGCAGCCAGCCCGTGGCTCGCGCGAGCGCCACTGCAAAGTTGACGCAGTCATCCGACTCCCACTGATCGACCAATGCGGGCGCAAAGGCCGCGCGCTGCTTGAGCTTGGCTTGTCCCATCTATGTTCTCCGTGATGACCAAACGTCAGCTGAGAGGCCATTGTCGGTGCCGAAGCCTAACCCGGTTATTCGCACGGGAAAAGAGCTGGCTGTTTTTTCAGTAGCCCGCTAAGTCTTTGATTTCATTGATGAGCGCAAGCCGCTAACCCGGTGAATCGCACGAGAAAAGAGCCGGGCCTGAAAAACCACGAGCCTCAAACATGTGCTTCTCAACACCAGCCGACACGTGCTTCGACCTCCCCCGTCTTCCGGACCACCTGGATCAAACCCGGTGCGCGCGCAGCTTGGACTGGCGCTGTATGAGTGCGTCTGCGTACGGATCGATCTCGAAGGTGATGGTGCCTTTGAAGTTGACGTGCTCAAAGTGAACGGGACCGATGCGGCGGATCCAGTGGTCCTCGATGGGGTGCTTGAGCGCCTTCCAGCGTTCCACCACATCTTGCATCTTCATAGTGTTCCAGGCGATCACAACGTTGGTCAGCAAGGTGTGCGCCGTCGAGATAGCGCGCAGTTCATCGGCCCGACGACCGCGCGAAACGCCCACACGCCCGTGGTACACGGCGCGCTGCAATTGATGGATGGACTCGCCACGGTTCAGCAGTGCGTGCATCTCACGGCGGAACTCAGGAATGGTGAAGTAGTCGCACAGAAAGATAGTGCGCAGGAGCTTTCCCAGTTCGTCTGCGGCAGCATGAACAGGATCACCCCTGGCGGCGCTGCCAAGGCGGGCGATGGCCTCTGCCGCGGTCAGCCGGCCCTGACGGATGGAGGCAACCAGGCGCAGCAGTCCCATCCAGCCGGCACGGATCTTCCGAAGCGAGACCTTGCCCACGACCAACCGCTCCAGCGATTCGGGCGGCGTGCCACCCCAGGCCATGAACATCTTGCGCTCCGACAACTGACGCAAGCGAACACATAAATCAAAACCGAGCAGCTTGGCGATCGCCATCGCTGCGTTGGTGTAGCCATGGGTATCAACGGCCAAAAGGGACAGGCGGATCTGATCCTCACGCCGAGTGCAGTTGTGTGCCTCGACGCCGTGCACTGCAGGGGCGGCCTGCCGGTCATTGATGACGATGGGCTGGTCGTGGAACAGCGCCCAGGTGTCAAGCATGTGGACATAGATGCCCACACCATGCTGTTTCCGGCGGTACTCCATGCGCGCCGAGTGCAGGTGACGCGAAGTGTCCAGCGTCATCGAATCGGAGGATGCCTTGTCGCCCTGGCCCCAGAGCATGGCAATCGGCATGCTCTGCTGAAAATCAATGATGCGTGTGTTGGCATCCCGCAGGCGGCCGCCGGCCTCCAGCGCACGCATGGCCATGGTGATCTGAGAAACTTGCAGGCCGGGGATCATGGTGCAGACCCCCTTGGCGTTGTTCTCTGTCCCGTGTGCGTACAGGGCACCGTAGACCGCCTTCAGCTCACTGATGTCCTTGGCCATGCGGCCAAGCAACGCTTGGCTGAAGCGGGTTTTGGCATCCACCTCAACCAGCATGTCGGCGAACTGCGTGCCGCCGATCATGTTAAACATGCTCTCGCGGGTCTTCGTGACCTTGGGTTCGACTTCAAGCGCCTGGATGGGTGCGATGCTGATGTGCCCCTGGTTGTCGATGGTGAGTGCGCCTTCGTCGACTGCTTTGGCAAGTTGGGCCAGGCCGGCGTCGACGCGCCCCAACACCCGCTCCAGGAACTTGTCGGGATCGTCGGTGAGACTCAGTGCCCGGATGAGCGACTTGTTCCTTTGCGCCCATTCGTTTTCGGAGATCAGTTGATCGGCGCGACTGCGATGTCGGCTGCTGTGCGCCAGCCAGAGCTTTCCGCCCTTGATGGCCTTGCGCAGTGCTGTCGCGGCGCTGACCTTCAATGCAGCAAGAGCGAGCTTGCGGTCTGGGCCCTGCAACAACAGATGCCAGCCAGGGTCGGCAAAGGACACGTCAAGTCCCTCTGGCAGGCTGGTTGCTCCCCGTTTGGCCAGATCGCGCAGCAACTTGAGCTGCCTCAGCGCCTTGTCCGACGCCTCGCCTCTGATCTCAAGGATGCCCAGCGAGTTGAGCAGCGCTGAGACACGCGGCGCTTCTTCGTTCACCAGTGCTTCGCGGACCAATTGGGCACGCGTGCCCGCGAAGTCCGGCTCATCTTGAGGCACCAGCTCACGCATCGCCGCGACGATTTGCGCAGCGGTCAGCCTCTTGTCGTAGAGGACCGCCTTGAGCCTCACCCGCTCGGCGCGCAGATCGACGGAGCTGTCCGCTTGCTTCTTGAGCACTTTGCCGGAGGCCTTGCGGTAGAGGTCGGTGAGGCGTCGCGCGCCCATCTCCGCGGCCAGGTCGGTCTGCTCCAGCAATGTCACGTGCAGGAATGAGACCATCTCCAGCTCGCGTTGATCAGGGGACAGGTTCTTCGTTGCTGACGGTGGTCGATTGACCACTTCTTGGCCGTAGGCCTTCAACCGATTCAGCGCAATCGCCGACAGCTTCCACTCGTGGACGTGCAATGCCTTCAGGCACTCGATTTTCTTGGTCACCTCGCTCAGGGTGAGCTGGCCATGCTTGCCCGGTGGCGTGCGCAGCCACTCCAGAACGGTGTGCCCGCCCGGTCCTGATCGCTTTGAGAACGCGTGCAAAAGCGCCCTGTGGATGTGCTCGCGCGGCACGCCTGCGCGAATCGTTTCGAGCGCCGCATTCTCCTGGTCGGCAAATGCTGCGCGGGCAATGTCCCGGAGAGTCCGATCGCCGGGCAGCACGAGGCGGCGTTCAAAGAGCCAGTGCTCCGCCTGATGCACAAGATCGTTCACCGAGACCGCAGTGGTGGCAAGCTCGCGCAGGGCATCGGCAAGCAGCGCTTTGGTGGTGTCGTCCAAGACCGCGAAGCCAACGCGTTGTCGAGCCCAAAGCTGATGCCCGAAGCGGGTGTCCCTGTCCTTGTACAGCGACGTGACGGATGCAATATCCGTCGCGCTCATGCCCAGGGTTAAAGTCAGATGCCGCAGCAGCACGGGTGGCAGACCCGAGAGCGCATCTGGGTGTCGTCCGGTGGCGCGCAGCATCACCAGTTGAACGGCCGCGCCAAGGCGAGCAGTACCCCGGAAACGGGGCGGGCGAAGCTCATGGATGTCTTCAGCGCTCAGGTCGAAGCATTCTTCGACCTCCCGCTTGGACAGAGACTTGGGAAGGGTATCGGATCCGACAAAACGCAGATAGAAGCTTGGCAAGCTGGTTCCCCCT
Organism: Hydrogenophaga sp. 2FB; assembly: GCF_005503365.1. Classification (GTDB taxonomy): domain Bacteria; phylum Pseudomonadota; class Gammaproteobacteria; order Burkholderiales; family Burkholderiaceae_C; genus Hydrogenophaga. Next base: position 239 of record NZ_SCML01000002.1, on the reverse strand, counting down.
GGCCTGCGCAATTCCAAGCCTTGCGCGAGTCTACGGAATTGTTCTCTTTGGTTCCAGAAGGTTTGCGGGATTGCGGGTTAACCCTTGGTTGGTAACCCGGCTTTCTGCATCGAAATTGAGGTCACCCCAAATCAGCGAGGTACTGGAGCGCATCGACCTGCTTTACACGCTGGACGTTCATAAGCACCTGGCAGACATCCCCGATCTCATCTTGCGCCGCTACGCGCGCCGACTTGTCT
>NZ_SCML01000029.1 GCF_005503365.1 Hydrogenophaga sp. 2FB | reverse complement strand
GTCTTCACTCCCTCCCCCTCTGGGGTAGGGCTGGGGTGGGGGCCGCGCGCCACCAACTGCCCCATCAACCGCCGAGCCAACCCCAAAGCCTCCCGGTCGTCCTCCGCCAGGTACTCCCCCAGCCCCGACACCGAGGTATGCATCTCCGCCCCACCCAGCTCCTCTTCCGTCGCCACCTCCCCGGTCGCCGCCATCAACAACGGCGGCCCCGCGAGAAACGCACGCGAACGCCCGCGCACCATGATCACGATGTCGCTCAAGCCCGGCATGTACGCGCCACCCGCCGTGCCCGACCCGTGCTGCACGGTGATCACTGGAATGCCCGCCGCCGACAGCCGCGCGAGGTTGCGAAACAGCGCGCCGCCCTGCACAAAACCTTCGACCTTGTACTTGGTGAGGTTCGCACCCGCGCTCTCCACCAGGTGCACGAAGGGCAGTTGGTTCTCCAGCGCGATCTCCTGCGCGCGCAAGATCTTCTCCAGCCCGCGCGCCTGGATCGCGCCGGCGTCGATGCCCGAATCGCTCGCCACCACCATGCAGCGCACGCCCGCAATGAAGCCCATGCCCGCCACCACACCGCCACCAGGCACCGACTTCTCGGCGTCGTGCGTGTCCTGCAGATACCCCGCCAGTGAGCACAGCGGCACGTAGGGCGCGCCCGGGTCCAGCAGCAAGGCCACGCGCTCGCGCGGCAGCAACTGGCCTCGCTTGTCGAACACGGGTTTCGATTTCGCCGAGGTCAATGCGGCGCGGGCTTCGAGCGCGCGCAGTTGGTCGATGCGCTCGAGCATGGCGTCGCGCCGCTGCTGGGCTTGCGGGCTCTGGGGGTTGAACGAAGACTCAAACATCCTGGAACACCTTGGGCACCACATACCGGTGGAATCCCTCAAACGGTTTGACCGCGTCGCGCCCCTGCGCGTCCAGCGGCGCGGACACTTGCCCCCAGCCCATGCGCACCTGCGGGCGCGCGCCGTCCACGCGCAACACGCTGCCGCTGATGAAACTGGCCGCGGGTGACAACAGGAACACGATGGCGGCGGACGTTTCGGCCTCGTTGCCGAAGCGCCCGGCCGGCACCGTCTCGCGCATCTCGCGCAACATCGGGCCGGCCTCCTCGGGGTAGTGGTCCATGCCACTCGATGCGATGTAGCCCGGCGCCACGGCGTTCACGCGCACACCGCTGCGCGCCCATTCCAGCGCCGCCGTTTCGGTGAAGTTCACCATGCCCGCGCGCGCCGCGCCGCTGTGGCCCATGCCGGGCATCGAACCCCACATGTCGGCCACGATGTTGACGATGGCGCCGCCCCGCTCCTGCATGCTCTGCACATAACACTCGCGCGCCACGAGGAAGCCGCCGGTGAGGTTGGTGTCGAGCACCGCCTGCCAACCCTTGGCGCTGATGTTCTCCAGCGGCGTGATGTACTGGCCGCCGGCGTTGTTCACCAGCGCGTCGACACGCCCATGCGCGCCGACAATGGCGGTCACCACGGTGCGCACCGTCTCTTCCTGGCGGATGTCGCAGGCATGAAAACTCGCGCGCCCGCCATCGGCCACGATCTCGCCCGCCGTGTCCTGCAACTTGGCCAGGCTGCGGCCGATCAGCACCACGTGCGCGCCCAGGCTGGCCAGCTCGTGCGCGGTGCAGCGGCCAATGCCCGAGCCGCCACCGGTGACCACGACCACGCGGCCGCTGAAGAGGCCCGGCGCGAAGGCCGAGCGGTAGTGGGCGGATGTCATGTCGGTTCCTTCAGAAACAGTTGCAGCGCCGAGGTGGTGAGCTCGTCCAGCGAAGCACGCGCCCGCGCCTTGGCGCTGCGCCCCGACGGCGGCACGTACCACTGCGCCGACCAGTTGAGCGCACCAAAGATCATCAGCCGCGCCAACACCGGGTCGCTGCCGAGCGCGCCCTGTTGGTGCAGCGCCTCCAGCTCGGGCGACCAGTCGGCCTCGTAGCGGTCTTTCAAGTGGTTGATCTCGCTGCGTTGCGCGGGCTTGAGCGAACGCCATTCGTACAGCATCACCGGGATGAAGTCGCTGTCGGGGCCGAGCAGCACGTCGAAATGGTTGCGCACCAGCGCGTGCAGGCGCTCCTGTGCAGGAGCCGTCGCGGGCAACGCGGCCAGCGCCGCCTGCTGGCGCTGCAACGCGCCCTGCATGCCCTCGAGCATCACGGCACCCAGCAGCGCCTGCTTGCTTTCGAAGTGGTAGAACGGCGAGCCCGATTGCATGCCCACGGCGGCGGCGATGTCGCGCGTGCTGGTGGCGGAAAAGCCCTTGTGCCGGAAGAGCCGCGCCGCGCCGTTGATCAGCTCCTGGCGGCGGTTGCCGTCGTCGCGTTCATCGGCGGTCTTGCGCGGGCGGCCACGCGCCCGGCGCGGTGCGTCGGTGGCCTGCGGTGCGTTGCTGTCCAGCGTCATGGACGCAGACCTTAGCAGCGCCTTTGAATTTCAGCAAGCAGTTGCTTTGTAAAAATAAACCACCGGCGGCCCGGTCAGGCTCGGGGCAGTGGCACCCCGGGGTCTGGCCGCACCGCCTGCGCCTCCTCGAGGATGCGCTCCAGCAGCAAGGGGATCTCGAACAGCGCCCGGTTCTCGATCCGGCGCACGCGTTCGCGGTAGCCCTCCAGGTCGGCCAGCAACTCGGTCACGGCTGTGTCGATGCGGCGAAAGCTGCGTGCCACGATGCCCAGGCCGTTGTCGCGCACCCAGTGCGCGTTGTAGCGCTCCTGCGGCATGGTCCAGGCGTTGTCGACCACGATCACCGGCAGGCCCATCTGCACCGCTTCGCTGAGGCTGCCGGGCCCGGGCTTGCCGATGAAGAAGTCGGCCAGTTGCATGGTGCGCGGCACCTCGCTGCAGAAGCCCAGCACCAGCCGCGGCGCGCCGCGTGGCAGCGCCTCCAGCCGCGCGGCCAAGGCTTTGTTGTGGCCGCAGACCAGGATCAGCTGCGTCGTCTCGGCCAGGCGCTCGGCAATGCCCAGCATGGCCTTGGAGCCGTGGCCACCGAACATCACGATGCCGGTGGGCCGCGAAGGATCGAGCCCGAGACGCCGCCGCGCCTGCGCGCGGTCCGGCACCGGGGGCTGGTAGAACTCGGGCCGGATGACCATGCCCGAGGTGGCGTGCACGCGTTCGAGCGTGTGGCCCAGCGCCAGTGCCTGCCCGACCGCGCGCGGTGTGCCGCAAATGAAGTGCTGGCGCTGGTCGCGCTCGATCCAGAACTGCGGTGGCACGTCGGCCAGGTCGGTGAGCACGGTGGCGTAGGGCACGCCGGGCAGCGCAGAGGCCAGGCTCTGGAACATCGCGCGGTTGAAGTTGGGCACCAGCGAGACCACCAGGTCGGGCTCGGTGCGCAGCCAGTGCTGCTGCAAGGCACGCAGCAGCATGGGATGTCCCAGGCGGATCAGGCCTTGCAGCAGCTTGAGTTCCTGCGCCATGCCGATGGTCCAGCCGCGCGCCAGGCGCTTGTTGTACCAGTCCTCCGGCGCGCTGCCCGTCACCTTTTTGAACTTGCCCTGCGGGTCCAGCACCTCGAACAGGTTGACCAGGCGCACCTGCCAGCCGGGCTGCCGCTCGCGCAGCACCGCCTGCAACGCCAGCGCCGAGGCGCGGTGGCCACCACCCGCGTTGAAGTAGATCAGGTCGACCGTTCGCATGCGCCGATTGGAGGCGCGCGATGTGTCAGGCGTGTGGCAACGGGCCGATCAGCCCAGGGTGAACGACTCGTTGATCGCGCTCTTCACCCCGCCACCCATCTGGGGGCCGCCGCCGGCCACGATGATCTCGTCGCCCACCACCACGGCACCCATGCCGTGGCGCGGCGTGATCATCGGCGCGTGCGACACCCAGCGGTCGGCCACCGGGTCCCAGGCCTCGTTCTGGCCGAACACGCGGTTGGTGCCCTCGCCGCCCATCACGAACACCTGGCCCCGGTAGACCACGCAGCCGTGGCCGCTGCGCGGTGTGGGCATGGGCGTGCGCGCCACCCAGCGGTCGGCCTGCGCGTCGTAGCTGTGGTGCAGGCTGCTGTTGGTGTGGAACGAATCGACGCGGCCGCCGATGACATGGATGGACGGGCCCACGACGACGATGCCGATGTGGTCGCGCGCCGTCGGCAAGGGCTGGCGCTTCTCGTAGCGGTCGCTCGCGGGGTCGTAGACGATGTGCCAGTCGATCGAGCGCCGCCAGTCGCTGCCGATCGCCCCACCGATGAGGTGCACGCGTTGGCCCAGCGCCACGCAGGCCATGGCGCCACAGGCCTCGGGCAGGCGGCGGATGCGCGCCCAGCGCGCGCCATCAAAGCGGAACGCTTCGTCGTGCGGCGTACGGTTCTGTTCGATGAAACCACCGAACGCATACAGGTGGTCGCCCAGCGTGGCCACGCCGACGTGGTTGGCGCCGCGCGGCAGTTGCGGCAGCTCTTCCCAGCGGTCGGTCACCGGATCGTAGGCGTGGTGGTAGGGCTTGTCCACGCGCTGCTCGGCATAGCCGCCCACCAGGTGCACGCGGTTGCGGTACGCCGCCGCCCAGGCCATCTCGGTGCGCGGGATCGGCAGGGGCGCGCGGGGCCGCCACACACCGGCGCGCGCGGCGCGCGGCGCCGGGCTGTCGCTCACCGCCTGCTGCGCGTGGATCTCGGGCAGGTCCATGCGCCCGGGCTGGTTCAGGCGTTCGAACTGGCCGCTGTGGTGGCCATGGTGCGGCTGCTGCGCGCGCACGAGTGCCGGTGCGGCGCAGGCCGCGGCAGCGGCGATCAGGTGACGACGGCTCAGGGTCATGGCGCGATCTCCAGTGGGGACAGGCAGCGGTGGCTACCAATGTACCCAACACCCCGCGCGGCGCAAAGCCATGGCGCCGGCCCTCAAAGGACCGGGATGCCGCCAAACACAAAGCTGTCCATCGACAACACGCCATGCGTGATGCCGCCATCGATCACCTCGGCGCTCGCACCCTCGCCCGCCGCGCCGGCCGCCACCAGCAGCGGCAGGAAGTGCTCGGTGGTCGGGTGGGCGCGCTGCGCATGCGGGGCGTCGTCCAGCGTGCGCCGCACGCGCGCGCTGTCGCCCTGGCGCACGGCCTCGCGCACCCACGCGGTGAACTCGGTGGCGTAGGCCGCGTCGTCGCCATGCCCGCTGCGGAACTCGTAGAGGTTGTGGGTGAGGCTGCCCGAGCCGATCACCAGCACGCCTTCGTCGCGCAGCGGCGCAAGGGCTTGCCCGAACGCCCAGGCGCCTTGCGCATCCAGGCCCGCGGGCAGCGACACCTGGAACACCGGCACGTCGGCGTCCGAGTACAGGTACAACAGCGGCACCCAGGCGCCGTGGTCCAGGCCGCGGTTGTCATCGCCCTGTGCGGCCCAGCCGGCCGCCTTCAAGATGTCCAGCGTGCGTTGTGCGAGGGCGGGTTGGCCTGCCACCGGGTACGCGATCTCGTACAGCGGCTGCGGAAAGCCGCCGAAGTCATGGATGGTGGCGGGCAGCGCGGAGAGGCCCACGCGGGCACCGCGCGTCATCCAGTGGGGCGATACGATCAGCACCGCCTTGGGGGTGGGAAGGGCGCGCCCGAGCGCCTTCAACTTCGGGCCGGCGAGGCCGGGTTCCAGCGCGAAGGTGGGTGCGCCGTGGGAAATAAAAAGCGTGGGCAAGCGGCTCATGGGGTTCTCCTGTCGTGGTGTCTGTCGTGGATCTCGTCGTGTTGATGGCAACTTTAAAAGTTCCAATTCATGAGATAAACAGGCTCCAATGAGACAAACTGTTCCTGATCGAGAGACAAATGGACCGATTTGAAGCCATGCGCGTGTTCGTGGCGGTGGTCGACGCGGGCAGCTTCGTCGCCGCGGCCGATGCCTTGCCCATGTCCAAGGCCGCGGTGTCGCGCCACGTGGCGGAGCTGGAATCGCACCTGGGCGTGCGGCTGCTCAACCGCACCACGCGGCGGCTTTCGCTCACGCCCGAGGGCGAGGTCTTTCACGTGCGCTGCAAGGACGTGCTGTCCACGGTGGAGGACGCCGAGGCGGAAATCACCTCGCGCAGCGGCGAGGCCGCTGGGCTGCTGCGCGTCAACGCGCCGGTCACCTTCGGCATGCTGCACCTGGCGCCGCTGTGGATGGAATTCATGGCCAGCCACCCCCGCCTTACGCTGGACGTGACCCTGTCGGACCGCGTGGTCGATCTCGTGGAAGAAGGTTTCGACATGGCCGTGCGCATCGCGAGCCTGCCCGACTCCAGCCTGGTGAGCCGCCAGATCGCCCGCACGCGCATGGTGTTGTGTGCATCGCCCACCTACCTGCGCCGGCACGGCACGCCCCGGCACCCATCCGAACTGGCGCAGCACCAGGTGGTCAGCTACAGCCTGTTCTCCATGGGCGAGAACTGGGTGTTCACGGGCCCCGAGGGGCCGGTCACGGTGAAGGTGTCACCCCGGCTGCGCAGCAACAACGGCGACACCTGCCGCCTCGCGGCCCTGCGCCACCAGGCCATCGTGCTGCAGCCCTCGTTCCTGGTGGGCCCCGATCTCCAGGCGGGCACCCTGGTGGAGCTGATGCCGGCGTTCCAGTCCATCGAGCTCGGCGTATACGTGGTCTATCCGTCGCGCAAGTTCATGCCACCCAAGGTGCGCCTGTTGATCGACTTCCTCGTCGAGGCCTTCCGCATGCAGGCCTGGCCCACGCAACAGCGCGTGACAAGGAAGCGGCGCAACGGCGCCGGGTAAGTCAGGCCGCCAGGCGGAACACCGACACCGCCGCCGACAGCTGGCGCGCCTGCTCCTTGAGGCTTTCGGCCGCGGCCGAGGTCTGCTCCACCAAGGCGGCGTTCTGTTGTGTCATGTGATCGAGCTGCGTCACCGCCACGTTGATCTGCGTCACGCCATCGGCCTGCTCGGTGCTCGACGCCATGATCTCGCTCACGATGCTGCTCACGCGCTTGGCGTTGTCCACCACCTCGGCAATGGTGCCGCCCGCCTCCTGCACCAGGCGCGTACCGCCGGCCACCTGCTGGTTGGAGTCTTCGATCAGCTGCTTGATTTCCTTGGCGGCCTGCGCGCTGCGCTGCGCCAGGTTGCGCACCTCGCCCGCCACCACCGCGAAGCCGCGGCCCTGCTCACCGGCGCGGGCCGCTTCCACCGCGGCGTTGAGCGCGAGGATGTTGGTCTGGAACGCGATGCCATCGATCACGCCAATGATTTCGCCGATGCGACCCGAGGACTTGCTGATGTCGCCCATGGTCTGCACCACCTGGCCCACCACGTCACCGCCGCGGCGCGCCACGTCGGCCGACTCACCAGCGAGCTGGTTGGCCTGGCGCGCGGAGTTGCTGGACTGCTGCACGGTAGCCGTCATCTGTTCCATGCTGGCCGCCGTTTCTTCCAGGTTGCTGGCGGCCTGCTCGGTGCGCGACGACAGGTCCAGCGAGCCCTTGGCCACCTCTTCGCTGGCGGTCGCGATCTGGTCGGACGCGCTGCGCACCGTGCCCAGCACCTCACGCAGGCGCGCTGCCATGCTGTCGAGCGAGCGCAGCACGCGCTGCGGTTCGCTGTTGCCCTTGGCGTCCAGGTGCAGCGACATGTCGCCCGCGGCCATCTTCTCGACCGCCTGCAGGGCGGCCTGGCTGCTGCCCACCAGACCGCGTGTGATGGCGAAGCCCAGCCACACCAGCAGCACCAGCGCGCCGGCGCCCAGTGCGGCCACCCAGCCGATGGCGCTGCGCGTGCCAGCCAGCAGGCCTTCGTGGTCTTCCTGCGCCACGGCCGACTCGTAGGTCAGCAGGGCGTCGACCGCTTTTTCCAGCTTCGCCAGCAAGGGGCGGCACTGCTCGATGATCATGGTCGCAGCCTGTTGCGATGCACCTTCGGCGGCCACACCGGTGATCTTCAACGCCACCGGGCCGTACTCGGTTTCGGCGGCGACCACGGCGGCCACCAGGCGGCGGCCCTCGGCGGGCGCGTTGGCGGTCAGGGTTTCGAGCTCCTTCACCGCGGCCTGCGTGGCCTCGTGTGCCTGTTTGATCTTGGCCAACTCCACGTCGCGAACGACCGGATCGGCGGCAAGCACCAGGTTGCGAGCGGCAATGGCGCGCGCGCTCACCGCCTTCATGAGATCGTTGCCCGCACGCTGCTGCGGCACATTGACGTCGTTGCTGGTGGTGGCGATCGACGCGCTGCGCACCAGAGCCCAGGCCCCTACACCGGCGACAGACACCAGGAACAACGCGGCGACCGCCAGCAACAAGGTCAGCTGGGTGCGGATGGGCTTTTGAGAAAGTTCAAGCATGGTAGGAACCTCTGTGAGCAAGCATTGATGAAGGGACCATCCGTTTCATCGGCCAACCATGCCCGGACTTAAGTCGGATATAGCCGCCCAAACCCCCCTTTTCAAGGCAACTGCCCTACCAGAGCACAGGCCGCCGCGATCAGCGCGGCGGCCGTGCGCACGTGGTTCCAGCGCGACCACTCGCGCAGGTATACCGGCCAGTACGCCTGCGCCTGCGACGACGCGGGCAAGAGGCCGGCCAGCCGGTTGTTGCGCGGCACGTTGAAGGCCATGGTGACGCCGAAGGTGCCCAACAGGTAGAAGAGGCCAGCGGCCAGCACCCACAGCGCGCGCCACTCGGTGCGAATCATCACCGCCGCAACCACGCAGGCCGCCGCCAGCAGCGCCGTGCCCATGAACGCACCGAGAAACAGCGGGTTGATGACCACCATGTTGATGCGCTGCATGGCGGCCGCGCCGGCCTCGCTCGGCAACTGGCCCAGCGCCTTCATCACGAAACTGGAGAAGGCGAAGAACACGCCGCCCACGAGGGCCGCGCCGAGGCAGGTCAGGAGCAGGAGTTGGGTCAGCATGGAGGCGGCCTTTCAAACCAGGGTGATGGACGTGAAGCGCAGATGGTGCATGGCCTCGCGCAAGATCACAAGGTAAGCCGCCAGGCCGGTGTGCGACGGCCACGATGACGAAGCGAGCGGCCGCCCCATGGACAGCGCGGCGAGGTGGTTGAACACGTGTTCCACGTCGTCGAGCGACAGCGCGTCGGCCGCACCGGCCACCTGCTCACGGACCAGGGCGTGCAGCACGCGCGCGGCGGCATCGCTGGTCTGCAGTTGTGTACCCGGCGGCAGTTGCCGCAGCAGCGGCATCACCGCATCCTCCACGTGTTCGATGGCGCGTTCGATCTCCAAAGGCGTGGGGGGCTCGTGCCGCAACGGGCCGCCGCCATCCACCGCCTGCGTGCCGATGGGCAGCACCCAGTGCGCCGGCCCCGACTCGATGCGCGTTTCGCGCTCGCCGATGCGCAGGCGGGTGCGCCCCGCCGCGGCCGGCGCGTCAGCGCCCGTTGCCATGCCGGTCCCTGATCGGCTGCGCCTGCCGCGCGGAGATGCGCTCGGCAACCACCACGGCCTGCTGCGCGATCGAACGCAGCAGGCCGCCCGGTTGTCGCACGTCGAAGCCGACGAAGTGCAGGCCTTCGAGCGCGCCTTCCCCGTTCACCGCCTGGGGCATGCCGCGCTCGTCCAGCGGCAGCGCCGTGAAGGGGAACAGCTCGCTCAACGCGGCTTCGTAGCCGGTGGCGAGCAGCACGGTGTCGAACGGATGCTCGCGGCCATCGGTGAAGCGCACGCCGCCGGACGTGAGGGCTTGAATGCCAGGGTAGACAGGAATCTCGCCGCGTTGGATGCGCGCCACGGTGCCGACATCGATCATCGGCGTCTTGCCCTGCTCGCGCAGCTGCCGCAGCGGCGAGATCGGCGCCGTGCGCAGGCCGTAGCGACCCAGATCGCCCACGGTCAGGTTGCGCAGCAGCGTGGCCAACCCATTCCCCAGCGCCGGCGGCAGCTTGCCCAGCAGGATGCTGGAGAGCTGCGTCGGCCGGCCCAGCACGTCGCGGCGCACGATGTTGACCGGCGAACGCACCGAGAGCGCGGTGCGCACGCCCTGCTCGGTCAGGTCGAGCGCGATTTCCGCACCGGTGTTGCCGATGCCCACCACCAGCACGCGCTGGCCGGCGAAGGGCGCGGCGTTGCGGTAGCTGCGGCTGTGCAGCACGCGCCCTTGAAAACGGTCCTGCCCCGGCAGCGTCGGCACGAGCGGGCGGCGGTTCGCACCCGTGGCCACCACCACGTGGTTGGCCGAGATGTGCCGCCCGCCCGCAAGCACGACCTGCCAGGGCGCGCCCGCCAAACCCGGCCGCGGTTCGATGGCCCGCACATGGGCGCCCAGCTCGGGATGGATGCCGAAGCGGCGCGCGTAGGCGCTCAGGTAGTCCACCACGCCCTGGCGCGGCACGTAGCGCGGCGCGCTGTCGGGGAACGGCATGCCGGGCAGCGCGGAATGCGATTTGACGGTGTGCAGGTGTAGGCGCTCGTAGTGGTGGCGCCAGGAGGACGCCACGTCCTGCGCCCGTTCGAACACCAGCGGGCTGTGCCCGCGCTGCACCAGGCTGGCCGCCGTCGCCAGGCCCGCCGGCCCGGCGCCGACGACGACGATGTCGGCCTCGGTGTCGGGGTCGAGCGGGGCATGGTTGGAGCCACGGAAGGGCTCGGGACTCAAGGGGGGAGAAAGCGCGTCGTGTTCCATGGCAGCGGGCGGCGTTGTTGCCCAGTGTGGCCCTGGCTCGCACGTCGCGCCATGAGGGCTTTCACCCGGCCGCCGAAGCAGCACGGCATCGACATCGCTCGCCCCGTCGATGCGCTCGCCGTCGGTCTGCCACCTGGGACCGCCCGGAACCCATGGCGCGCACGTGTTACGAAAAACGCGTGGCACCCTCATGCCTCCAGGCGGAGATCACGAGCGCCGCGCGAGATACCCGCACCCCAACCACCAGAGGATCACGCCATGGCCCAACCCAGCGCGCCCACCCGATCGCCGAAGCCGACCCCCACACCCACCAGCGCCCAGAACGTTGCCATCCCCTGGAAGACCCTGGGGGCGGGCAAGGGCAGCAAACCATTGAGCCAGACAGCGCCCACGCCCACCACGGGGTCGACCCAGTTCTTCGCGGTGGTCGATGCGAAAGCGTTCAGCAGCGGCCTTGGCCGGGCCTTGAACACCACCAGCCAATCGCACCGCGACACACTGGCGAACGAACTGAGCAAGCCCGGTGGGCCCGATATGGCCCTGGTCCGGCACTGTCTGCGGGGTCTGGTCGCCGAGAACACGGCGCGCTGCAACGGCAAGACGCCTGACGCCTTGCACATCTACATGGGATTTGGCGATGTGAGCAACGAGGACCGCCGCGATTTTCTGAAAGTGCTGCGCGCACTGGGCAACGCGGCCGCGGCGTTGAAAGGGCAACTGGGTGACCCGCAGTGCGAGGAAATGCTGGGCTGGATCACCGATCACTGGGAGAGCTACGAGCAGATCCACACACAGAAAAAAACCGACCCTTCCGATGCGAAGGACTACCGCAAGTCCATGCTGCGAATGGAGGCATCGCTGCCTGAGGGAGCTGCATCGGAGTCGGACGACGAACCCGTCGCGCCACTCAAGGCGTCGAAGCCCCTCCCGCGCGTGGGTGCAGGCACCAGCCAACAAAGCACCTACTCGGTCAAGTCCCGCGAGGAAATCAGCACCGCCAGCGAAGCGCAGGAACTCCAATCCCCCAGGCGTCACAAAACCACCGACGCGGGGTCCACCGCCTCCACGTCCACCCAGGCCACCACGGCCCACAAGGCTGTCATCACCAACACCTCCACCCGCACGGCGACGACGACCAACACATTGGGGGTCACGAACACCATGGGAATGGGCCCCAGAAAACTGAAATCTCCTCTGGAGCTTGCGACCCAGGAGGCAGAGAGTCGCCAGGCCCAAGAGGATCTCAAGGACCCTGCCGAGATTCTGCGGCGAGCCAAAGCGCGCGACGCACTGTTCGCGGCCCTGGAGGCGGAGGACTTCCCGGCCGTCACATCACTTCTGAACCAGCTGCCTTCCATCACATCCTTCCATAAATACTTTCCCAAGCCGTCTCCGGATCGGTCTTATGAAAAACTCCACGCAACGGCAATGCGCTACGCACAGGCCCACTCGGGCCAGCCGCTGGAATCATTCCTCAGGCTCTGCGGGCAGCGCGCAAAGGCATACAGGATTGTGCAAAAGCAAATGGAACTTCATCCGGACATGCTGGCGCTGTACAAGCCCGAGGTGTATGCGGTCTGCAACGCGCTGGCCACAACATCCGAAGAGCATGTGCAGGCGAACACCAAGGCACTTGAGCAGCTCATCAAGGCGGCCATGAAGCTGCCCAACCTGAAGGAACTGCTGGCACAGCAGCCCTTTGCAAGCCTCAAAACGCTGGAGCATCAATGCTTGCTGCTCGAGCAACACACCAAGGGAAAAACCGTGAGGGCCTTTCACCAGATCGCACAAGAGGCGCGCGCCGTTCAGATGAGAGCATCGTCTGAGCTCCGCAACGAACTCCTGAAAGACACCCTCAACGAAGCCAAGTTGAAACCCCTTGTGAGAAAGGAAATCGCACGGCAGTTCGCCGACTCGCCGGCCGACTACGTGAGCGAAGGCGCCACCTGGATACAGGTCGAAGCCATCTTCGAAAGCGTCAAGACGCTGCACAAACGCGCGGTCAATGCCTCGGAAGATGGCAGCAGCTGGGAAATCAGAATGCTCGCTCACCTTGTATGGAGGGTTGAAACCACGCTGAAAAAGATCCGACCCCAGAACGACGACGACTATTGAACCATCGCGCACGCGAAACGGGGCACCGCACACGATGCGCCGCACCCCTTCCCTTTCCATGCTCAAAAGGCTCAATCCATGTCAAAACCCATTGTCGGCACCCCTTCCACGCCCCAACCCATCGCAAACCAACCCGCGTTCACAGACACCGGCATACCACTGGATCCGGTCGCCGCGGGCACGGGCGGCAAACAACTCAGCCGGTCGATCACGACCAACACCAACACCAGCCAGACCAGCTTCATCGCAGTGATCGACGCCAGGATTCTGAACACCCGCCTGGGCAGGTGGTCGAACCTCAACACCGAGGCGAACCGCAACGCACTGGCGCAGGCATTGCGCAGCACCGGACTGATCGATGTCGCTCATGTCAAGAGGTGCCTGCAGGCGCTGGTCAGTGAGAACAAGGCCCACTGCAAAAGCGCAAGCCCCGACGCTCTGCACCTCTACATGGGTTTCGGCGAAGTGAGCCCGGAAAACCGAAGCAAGGTGTCGGCCCTGGCGTGGCGTCTGCGGGAAAACGCCGGACTTTTGATGCCCCTCCTGAAAGATGCCGAATGCGAGCAGATGCTGGGTTGGATCAGCGACAACTGGGCGTCCTACGAACTCCTCCACAAACCGGAGAGTCCCGCCTCCCCGGACGCGGGTGCGTCCCGCAAGCGAATGTTGCCGTCGAGTCCATCGCACACCGAACACAGCACCGCCAGCAAAGACCTGCAGTCGACAGACTCGAAGGCACCTGCCGACATCCTGCAACGGGCCACGTTGCGCGACAAGTTGTTCACGGCGCTCGTGAACGAACGGCCCACACTCGCTCAAACGGTGCTGCGCGATGTGCCTTCAACGGTCCCTCTGAACGCGTACTTTCCCGAGGCAGTGCCGGACAACTTCAATGAAAAAGTCTGGGCAATGGCGCAGCGCTACAGCTTGCAAGGCAGCGCTGCGCTGCAAACCTACGTCACGCAGTGCCACCGGCTCGCGGCGTGGCACCGCTGGGTGGATGGCAACGTTGTGCAACACGCGGACGCACAGGCGCTGTTCACACCGGAACTGCGTGGCGTCTGCAACGTCCTGAGGAGCACGCATGAAAAACTGCTGGGCAAAAAAGCCCTGGACATCGAGCAGATGATGCAGGCGGTCCTGAAAGATCCACGCCTTGTGGAGAAACTGGCACAACAGCCCTTCACCAGCATCCGGACGATGCTGGACAAATGCGAGGTCCTCGGGCCGCACATCGACGCCACCGTTCTGAAGCGGTTCCGCAACGCCCTGGAGCAGGCACAGGCCCTTCAGAGCCGCGCCACCGATGCGTTGCGCAGCGAACTTCTGAGCGACACCTTCGACACGAGCCGGTTGAAGCTGCTGGTGTTGGTGGCGTTCGCCCGGCAGGTGACCACCTTGCCCGCCGACGACTTGAGCGCGAACACCACGCCGGAGCAAAAAAACAAGATCCACTGGCGACTCAACACATTGCTGCAACTCGCGCTGCTGGATATCCCCGACGACGGTGACAACTTCTACACCACGGTGCTGAGACGTCTGGGCAACGACGTGAAAAGCGTCATCAACCAGAACGAAGAGGCCATTGAAGAGATGGAGATGCGGTTCGCCGAAGACCTGGATCCGTCGTCCGACGATCTTTGATTCTTTAAAAGCACGGTGCCCGCAGGCTCCCGTCCTTCGGATGGATGGAACCCTTTGCGTGCCCGTGCTCCACACGTGGAAGCCCAGCTCAAGGCGACGCTCAAAACGCGCGGGGAATGACGCACTCCGGCCAGGCGCTCATTCGCGCAATGCAGCGGCCCGTTCCATCAGAAACAACTTCTCGCGCTCATTGCCGGCCAGTTCGGCCGCGCGTTCGAACTCGGCGCGTGCCTCCTCGCGGCGGTCCAGCTTGGCCAGCAGGTCGCCGCGCACGCTGGGCAGCCAGTGGTACTGGCGCAGCGCCTTGTTCTTCATCAGCGCGTCCACCAGCACCAGACCGGCGGCGGGGCCGGCGTGCATGGACACCGCCACGGCGCGGTTGAGTTCCACCACCGGTGACGGCGCCACGCGCAGCAAGTCGCCATACAGCGCCGCGATGCGCGCCCAGTCGGTGGCGTCGGCGCGCGCAGCGCGCGCGTGGCACGCGGCGATGGCGGCCTGCAGGTGGTAAGGGCCGGGTTCGGTGGTGAGCAGGTCGGCGCGGTCCAGCCCGGCCAGGCCGCGGCGGATCAACAGGTGGTCCCACCGGCCACGGTCCTGGTCGGCGAGCAAGACGGGCTTGCCTTCGGCATCGGTGCGCGCCGCGGTGCGCGAGGCCTGGATCTCCATCAGCGCCAGCAGGCCATGCACCTCGGGCTGCTGCGGCGCAATGCCGGCGAGCATGCGGCCCAGGCGCAGGGCTTCGTTGCACAGGTCGGGGCGCATCCAGTCGCCGCCGCTGGTGGCCGTGTAACCCTCGTTGAACACGAGGTACACCACTTCGAGCACCGAGGCCAGCCGCTCGCCCAGCGCGTCGCCGCGTGGCACTTCGAACGGCACACCAGCGTCGCTGAGCGTGCGCTTGGCGCGCACGATGCGCTGCGCGATGGTGGCTTCGGGCACCAGAAAAGCGCGCGCGATTTCGTGCGTGGTGAGGCCGCCGAGCAGCTTGAGCGTGAGGGCCACGCGCGCGTCTGTCGACAGCACCGGGTGGCAGGCGGTGAAGACCAGGCGCAGCAGGTCGTCGCCGATGTCGTCCTGGCGGGCTTCGTCGAGCGCGTCGACGAAGTCGGGCACGTGGGTGGTGCCCAGCGCTTCCATGTCGGCGGCGATGCCGTCGTGCTTCTCCTCGGCCATCTGGCGGTGGCGCAGGTGGTCGAGCGCGCGGCGTTTGGCGGTGGTCATGAGCCAGGCCGCGGGGTTGTCGGGCACGCCGTCCTGCGGCCAGTGTTCCAGCGCGGCCACCAGCGCGTCCTGCGCGAGTTCTTCGGCCACGCCCACGTCGCGCACCACGCGCGCCACGCTCGCGGTGATGCGCGCGGACTCGATACGCCAGACGGTGGCGATGGCCTGGTGGACACTGGAATGCATGGGCTGGAATTTACATCTGCGCGGGCGCGGCGCTCATGTCCATCCAGCAAAGTTCCCACTGGTGGCCGTCGAGGTCGGCAAAGCCGTGCTGGTACATGAAGCCGTGGTCCTGCGGCGCGTTGGGCGTGGTGGCGCCGGCGGCCACCGCCTTGGCCGCCAGCTCGTCCACCTCGGCCCGGCTGTCGCACGAGAGCGCGATCAGCACCTCGGTAGCTTTCTTCGCGTCGGCAATCGGCAGCTTGGTGAAGCCCTGGAAGAAGGGCTCGACGAGCAGCATGGCGTAAATGTCCTCGGTGATGACGAGGCAGGCACCCTGTTCGTTGGTGAATTGCGGGTTGAAGTCCAGGCCCAGGGCGCGGAAGAAGGCTTGCGAACGGGCCATGTCCTTGATGGGCAGGTTGACGAAGATCTGTTTGAAACCCATGGTGATTCCTTTCAAGTGGGGTGGACGTGGGAGGAAAAGCGGTCAGGACGCGGGGGGCTTTTCCGCCAGCGCTTTCAGGTTGGCCAGGCCGGCCTCGAAGTCTCGGCCGATCATCTGGTCCATGTTCATGAACACACCGATCAACCGGGCGATGAAGGGACTCGGGCCGTCCATGGCCCAGGTCACGCGGGTCGCGCCGCCTTCTGGCACCAGACTGAACGTGACGACGTTGCTGCCCGCGAAGGGCTCGAACATGTCAAGCCGCATGACCACGTTCGAGGGCGCGCTGGTGGCGGTGACGCTGATGCGGCCTTTGCCCACGTCCTTGTTGCCCTCGAAGTCATAGACCGCGCCCGGGCCGGCGCTGGCACCGCTGTAGCGGCCCTGCATCTGCGGGTCCTTGCGGTTGTAGGGGTTCCAGGTGTTGAACCGCTGCAGGTCGTTGATGAGCGGGTGCAACCGCTCGGGCGGCGCCTGGATGGTGGTGGAGCGTTCGACATGAAACGCGTCGGGCCGGGTGGCGGCATAGATCAGCAGCACGGCGATGACCGCACCGATCAACAGGGCAAGGGTCTTGATCATGGTGTGTGTCCTTTTCCCATCAGCCCTTGGGCTGCATGGCGTCGATTTTCTTGAAATCCTCCAGCGGCTGGCTGGGCGGGAAGTCCTCCATTTCGTAGAGCTGGCGCAATTCGACGACCGCGGCCTTGCCTTTGCCGGCCGGGTTGGGAAAGCGGCGGCTCCATTCCAGGGCCTCTTCGCGAGAACGCACCTGGATCAGCGTGTAGCCGGCGATGAGTTCCTTGGTTTCGGCAAACGGCCCGTCGGTGATGCGCTTGCCGCCGTCGACGCCATAGTGCACGCGCCAGCCCTTGCGGCTGGGGTGCAGCCCGGAGCCGTCGAGCAGCACGCCGGCCTGCGCCAGTTCTTCGTGGTAGCGGACCATCTCAGCCATCACGTCCAGGTCGGGCGCGGGCGTGGTCTCGGCTTCAAACTCGTCGCAGGACTTGACGATGATCATGAATCGCATGGTGTTCTCCTCAGGGATGCTCAGGGGTGGTCGAAAGCGTCCTGCAGGGCCGCGATGTCGAGCTTGCCCATGGACAGGAGGGCGAGCGTGACGCTCTGGCGGCGCGCCGCGTCGGGGTGCTGCAGCATCGGCATGAGTTGCTCGGGAACGATCTGCCAGGACAGGCCATAGCGGTCCTGCAACCAGCCGCAGCGCTCCTGCTCGGGCGCGGCCGAGAGCTGCTTCCAGTAGTGGTTCACTTCGTCCTGGCTCTTGCAGCGCACCACCAGTGACACGGCGGGCGAGAACTGGAAGTGCGGACCGCCGTTGAGCGCGGTGTGCGGCTGGCCGTCCAACTCGAAGTCGATCGTGAGAACCGTGCCTTCGGGCAGCTGCGCGCCCGGTCCATAGCGGGTGACCGCGCCGATGCGCGAGTTGGGAAACACCGACACATAGAAGCGCGCGGCTTCTTCGGCCTGCTGGTCGAACCAGAGACAGGGCTGGATGCGGAATGGGGTGGCCGTCATGAAAAACTCCTGTTGAAGAACCGGGAACACCCGACATCGGGTGGCTTCAACATCACGACGAACCAGGCGGGCGGTTTTCGACCGGCGCCCGCATTTTTTTCGGTTTTTTTCTTAACCCCGGCTGTCGTCGTAACAAGGGCCCAAGGCCCGCACTTCCACGGTGGCCCATTCGGCGGCCGGGCATTCGTGGGCAATGGCCACGGCCTCGGCCATGCTGGCGCAGTCGAGCAGGAAGAAGCCGCCGATCATTTCCTTGGCTTCGGCGAACGGGCCATCGACCACCTGGGCCTGGCCGCCACGCGTCTGCACCCGCGCGGCCGTCGACTGGGAAGCAAGCGACTCGGCCGCCAGCAGCTTGCCACGCGTCTGAAGCGATTCACCGAAGCGCTGCATGCGGGCGTACACCTCGCGGCCTTCGGCTTCGGTGCGGGTGCTGCGCTGCCCGGCCGGTTCCAGAATCAAAAGCATGTGGGACATGGACAAGCGCCTTTCGATGGTCATCACAAACGAGCGGAAGGCCGCATGCTACCTGCTTGACCTCGGGGCTCAATCCACCACAATGGCATTCCCATGAGCGCAACCGATTTCGAAAGCTTTCGCCTGCAGTCCCTGATGGAGGGGTACGACGAGGTGCTCGAACGCCAATGGGCGCCTCGCACCCTGCTGGACATGCACACCCATCCGTTCGCGGCCAGGTCCGTGGTGACCCAGGGCGAAATGTGGCTCACCGTGGGCGACCTCACACGCCAACTCCGCCCGGGTGACAGCTTCGAGGTGGAGCGCGGTGTGCCGCACGCGGAACGGTATGGCGCGCAAGGCGCGGTGTGCTGGGTGGCGCGGCGGCACGGTTGAGGCGCGGCGGCGCCTGCAGGCTCAGCCCGCCGGCTCCAGCAACACATACAAGCCCATCACCGGCTTGAGCTGGTCTTCGCGCAGCGGCGCCTGCCAGGTCTGGCGCACGCGAAAGCCCTGGGCCTGCGCGAGTTGCTCCACATAGCCGGGCGTGTGGGCGTAGCGCAGGCTGGTGCGCAGCTGCAGGCCGGGTTCGCCGCTGGCGAGTTCGACCGAGAAGGCAAAGCAGCCGCCGGGCTTGAGGCGCTGGCGCACGGCGGCGAACACCGCGTCGAGGGCGCCCACGTAAATGAACACGTCGGCCGCGATGACGAGGTCGACCGGTTCGGTGTGCGCCTGCAGAAAGCCCAGCAGATCGCCGTGCACGACCTGGCGGTACGCACCACTGGCGCGCGCCTGTTCGACCATGGCCTGTGCGAGGTCCACACCGTCCACCGCTTCGGCCTGCGGGCGGATGAGCTGGCCGCACAGGCCGGTGCCGCAACCGAGATCGAGCACCAGCCCGTAGCGCTCACCCGTGCCAAGCACGGGCGCGAGCAGCGTGCGGTGGGCCTGGTATTTCAGGTGCTCGAGCAGATGGGACTGGAAGTCGTCGGCGTAGTCATCGAACAGCGCTTCCACATACCCGCGCGGCGGCTCGGGCGGGACCGCTGGCTCGCCACGCACCGACGCCAGGTAAAAGCGGTGCAGCGTCTCTTCACCGCCGTGCGCAAGGGCCTGTTCGAAACAGCGCGCGGCTTCGGCGTTGCGCCCCATCTCGCGCAACAGGTTGCCGCGCTGGCTCCAGGCCTCGACCAGGGTGGGTTCGAGCGCCAGCGCGCGGTCGAGCGCGTCCAGCGCTTCGGCGGGCTGCTCCAGGTGCAGCAGGCACATGGCGAGCGAGAGCCACAGCTGGGCCGTGGACACGCCCAGGCGAAGGCCTTGCCGCAGCGCCTGCACCGCGTCGGTCCACTGCGACAGCGCCTCGTGCGAGAGCCCGAGCGCCACCCAGGCGTCGCGGTTCGTCGGGTCGGCCTGGGTGGCCTGCCGCAGCGTGGCCACGGCGTCGGCCCACTGGCCCAGGCGGCACTGCGTCACGCCCAGGTTGGCCAGGATGGAGGGGCGCCCGGGCACCAGCGCGAGCGCGGCCTGGTAGCGCTGGAGGGCGTCTTCCAGCTGGTGGGCTTCGAAGAGGGCGTTGCCTTCGAAAAACAGGGCCTTGGCTTGTTCGGTGGGATCGGTCGGGTTCATGCAACGGTTCAAGGGTCAATGCAGGCGGATGGAGGTGTCGAAACTCCAGGTGCGGCGGATTTCGA
Source organism: Hydrogenophaga sp. 2FB (assembly GCF_005503365.1). GTDB lineage: Bacteria > Pseudomonadota > Gammaproteobacteria > Burkholderiales > Burkholderiaceae_C > Hydrogenophaga. Next base: position 62,813 of record NZ_SCML01000029.1, on the reverse strand, counting down.
CGACGTCGAACTCGCGCGCCAGGGCGGGTGAAAACGCCGGGTAGTTGGCCTGGCTGCGCACGATCTCGCGAATGGCTTCGTCGATCTCGGACACACCGCTGGGCACCACGAACCGCACCGATTCGACCGTGCCGTCGGCCCGGATGGACACGGTCACCACCGGGTTCTGGTGCCGCTGTTTCGCGGCTTCGCGCACCAGTTCGAAGGTCATGTTCTGCTGGACCTTGCGGGCAAAGGTCTGGGCGTAACGCACGAGTTCTTCGCTGGCATCGGTGTAGCCAAAGATGCGGCCCCGACGCAGGGTCTGCCAGTACTGCGGCGTGTCGCGCGCGGCCGCCGCGGCCTCGGCCTCCCGGCGCCGATCGGCCTCTTCGTTCAGTTGCCGCCCGATCGCGCGCAGGCGTTCTTCGCGCACGGCTTCGTAGGCCAGGCGCTCGGCTTCGCGCCGGTCCGCCTCGGTACCGGCCGCGTTGGGCCGAACGGCCTCCGAGGTGCCGGCCTGAGGTGCGCCGGCTTGTGGTGCTCCGGCCTGTAGCGCACCTTCCCGACGCGCTGCTTCGGCGCGGCCCGAGGCGGCTTGTTGATCGGCGGCTTGTTGCGCCGCGGCCTGGCGCTCGCCCTCCTGGCGTGCGGCGTCGGCGCGCGCAGCTGCGGCCTGCCGTTCGCCGTCCTGACGCACCGCTTCGGCACGTTCGGCCGCGGCGGCCTGCTGTGCCGCTGCTTGCCGTTCGGCTTCCTGCGCCGCCTGCTGCGCTGCGGCCTGTTGCGCTGCCGCTTGACGCTCGGCCTCCTGGCGCGCCGCTTCCGCGCGCACCGCCTCCAGCCGTTCCGCGGCTTGCCTCGCGGCTTCCAGCTGCGCTGCGGCCAGACGCTCAACCTCCAGTTGCACCGCCTCGGCACGTGCTGCTTGCTGTTGTGCGGCGGCCTGGCGCTGGGCCTCCAGTCGCGTGGCTTCGGCACGCGCAGCTTCCAGTCGTTCCGCGGCTTGCCGGGCCGCTTCCTGTTGTGCCACGGCCTGTTGCACGGCAGCTTGGCGCTCGGCCTCCAGCCGTGCGGCTTCGGCACGCGCGGCTTCCAGTTGTGCCGCGGTCTGTTGCACCGCAGCCTGGCGTTCAGCCTCCAGCCGGGCCGCTTCGGCACGCGCAGCTTCCTGTTGCGCCGCGGCTTGTCGGGCAGCTGTCTGTTGCGTGGCGGCCTGCTGCTCGGCCTCCAACCGCGCCGCTTCCTGCCGCGCCGTGGCTTGGCGTTCGGCTTCCTGTTGTGCTTGCGCTTTCTGCGCCGCCGCCTGGCGCTCGAGTTCCGCCCGGCGCATGTCTGCCTGTGCGGCTTCGCGACGCGCGGCTTCCTGCAACTCGGCCTCCTGTTGCGCGGCGGCGCGCTGCGCGGCCCCCTGGCGCTCGACTTCCAGCCGCGCGATCTCGGCGCGCGCGGCCTGCGCCGCTTGCTGGGCCGCGTTCTCGCGCTCGGCCTCGATGGCCTGAGCCGCCGCCAGCCGCTGCGCATCCTCCAGGCGCTGTTCGGCCGCCCGCCGGGCTGCTTGTTGCGCGGCCTGCGCCGCAGCCTGTCTCGCCTGCTCGGCCTCTCGTTGCACGGCCTGCTCCGCCGCCCGTTGCGCCGCTTGCAGGGCCAGTGTCTCTCGCAGCAACCGCTCGGCGGCTTGCGCCTGCTGGTCCCGCCGGATCTGTTCCATGGCTGCTTCGGAAGGCGGCAGGGGCGCCGCCACGTTCGGGGCGATAGGCGCGGCAGCGGCAGCGAAGGTCTCTGGCGCGGGCGCGGGTGTCGGCACAGGCACGGGAGGCGCGACGCGTTTTCTGACCACCGACGGGACGGGCGCCACGGCCGGCGGTGCCTTCACCGTGGCCACGGGTGGTGCGGCAGGCGCTTCGCGCACGGTCGCGGCCGGTGGAGGCGGCTTGCTGGCCCGGTTCGCGGCAGGCGCCGCAGAAGCCCTTGGCGCCGCCGATGGCGGCCCTGCCCTGCCGCCACCCGCCGTCGGCTGGGCGCGTGCGGATGGGGGCGTTGGCGCCGGCGGTGCACCGGCCGGCTCGGCGGCCGCGATCGGCGCGGGCTGCAGCACCACGTTCAGTGCGGGCAACGCGGGCAACTCGCCGCGCCGCTCCTGCCAAGGCCACGAAAAGCCCGGCACGCCGCTGCCTTGCCCGCTCAGCACCAGGCTCATCAGCAGCGCATGGAACGCCGCCGAGAAGAGCAGCGCCCACGACAGGCGCCTGCGTTCGGGGTCCATCGGCGGGACCCGCTGCGACCACGGGGCGACACGGGTGGCGCTCACAGGGCCATCCCGCCGCGCACGCCACTGGCCACTAGCGTCCGGTATTCCGACGGCGTATTGCCCACGCAGCGGCTGAAGAATTTGCTGAAGTAGGCCGCGTCGTCGTAGCCGAGTTGCTGCGCCACCTCGGTGACGGGCATCGACGAGTACGCCAGCAAGCGACGCGCTTCCAGCATCAGGCGTTCGTGCAGGATGTGCAGCGCCGATTGTTTCGTGGCGCCACGGCAGGTGCGGCTGAGGTGGTCGGGCGTGACGCCGAGCGTGTCGGCATAGAACGACAAGGGCTGGTGCTCGCGGTAGTGCTGCTCCACCAGCGCGCGGTAGCGCTGCAGCAGCGCGTCGCGCGCGCCCTGCCCGCGTTCGCGGCGGAAGTGCTCGCCGCGGTGCCGCAGAAACTGCACCGCCAGCAGCGTGGCGCAGGCGAGCAAGGCGTGCACGCGGCCCGGGCTCTGGGTGCGGAACTCGCGCTCGACCTGGGCAAACAGCTGTCGGCTCTCGACCATGCCTTGCCCCTCGATGTCCGGCAGCACGCACGAGGTGGCGAGCTCGGTGTCGGCGAGGTTCGAGCCGCCCAGCAGTTGCCGCAGCGTCGCGGTGGGCACGGTGACCTGATGGCCCACCGTGTCGGGCGTGTAGGTGAAACCATGCACCGAACCGGGCGCGAGCATCAGCAGCACCGGCGCTTGGGCCTCGAATTCGCGCCCGTCGATGGTGCCGCGCACGCCGCCTTGCTCAAGCATCTGGAACTGGTGCAAACCCTCATGGCGGTGCGCCGGAATCGTCCAGTCCATCTCCGCACCCCGCACGGCGACGGATTCGTAGTGCAGGCAGTCGTCCGGCTGATCGTGGCGAACTTCGCGGAAGGGAACCAAAAGCAGCGGAGAGGCGTTCATGGAGAGCGATTGTCATCGGATGCCGGAAAACTACAAGGGTCGGGCCGAATCGTCCATCGCTTTGTGCGCGGTGGCCACGCATCATCCGTTCCTCGAATGACCGACCCGATTTTTCCATGACCCGCAACCCACCGCTCGATGCCCCTGCCGCGCAGGCGCCCGCCACACAGCGCCCGCCGTTGCGCCTCAACGGCGCGCAGGCCTTGGTGCAGGTGCTGCTGGCCGAGGGCGTGGACACGGTGTTCGGCATCGTCGGCGGCAAGCTCTCGCCGCTGTTCCATGCGCTCAGCCGGGAGCCGCGCATCCGTTTCATCGGTGTGCGCCACGAAGCCGCCGGGCCGATGATGGCGGCCGCGCTGCACGCCGGCACCGGCAAGCTCGCGGTGGCCGTGGGCGAACTGGGGCCGGGCGGTCTGAACATGGCCTCGGGCCTGGGCGTGGCGTTCAACAACAACCTGCCGCTGCTGGCGATAACCACCAACCAGCACCGCGCCAGCGCCTACCCGCACAACGGCGTGTTCATGGACATGGACACGCGCGCGGTCACCGCGCCCCTGACCAAATGGAACGCCGTGGTGAACGACGGGCGCCGCATGCCCGAGCTGGCGCGGCGCGCGTTTCGCGAGGCGCTGAGCGGGAGGCCCGGCCCGGTGCACCTGGACATTCCACAGGACGTGCTGGGCGAGGTGCACGCCTTCGCGGCCGACGAGTTCGAGCTGGCGCCGCAGCGCTACCGCGCCACGCTGGGCCCGCGCCCGGCCGCCGCCCTGGTGGACGCGGCGGTGGCCTTGCTGCGTGGCGCGAAACGCCCGCTCATCGTGGGCGGGGGTGGCGTGGTGGCGGCCGGTGCGGCGGATGCGCTGCGCGCGCTCGCGCAGCGGTTGAACGCGCCAGTGGTGCCCACGCAGATGGCGCTGGGCGTGGTGCCGTCGGACAGCCCGTTTTTCATCGGCCACGGCGGCATCATCGCGGGCGAGGCGGTGAAAGTGGCCTTCGAGCGCGCCGACGTGATCGTCAGCATCGGTTGCCGCTGGTCTTCGTGGATGTGGGACGAGCGCGGCGCGCTGGCGCGGCGCCACCACCGGCTCATCAACATCAACGTCGACCCCTCCGCGCTCGGCGGTGCCGCGGTGCATGAGATCGCCATGCAGGCCGACGCGGGCGAGGCCTTGCGCGATCTGCTGGCCGCACTCGGCGACGAAGCGCCGCCGCACCGTTCGTGGTTGTCCGAGGTCCGCGCGGTGCGCGCGCGCTACGAACGCAAGCTGGCCGTGATGGCCGCCGACACCGAAGAAACCATGCACCCCGCCGCGCTGGCCAAGGCCGTGGGCGATGCCATGCCGCACGACGCGCTCGCGGTCTACGACGGCGGCCACACCACCTTCTGGAGCAACGACCTCACGCCCGTGCACGGTGTGCGCACGCGCTTCCACGAACCCGGCATGGCCCACCTCGGCTACGGCCTGCCGGCGGCGATCGCGCTGAAGTCGCAATTCCCGCACCAGACCGTGCTCAACATCACCGGCGACGGCGCGTTCGGCTTCACGCTCAACGAACTGGACACCGCGCGCCGCTACCGCCTGCCCGTCATCACCGTGGTCCACAACAACGCGGCCTGGGGCGTGATCCGCATGGGCCAGAAAGCGGGCCTGGATTTCGAGATGGCCACCGCGCTGGAAGACACCGACTACGCGGCCATCGCGCGCGGCTTCGGTTGCCACGGCGAGGTGGTCACGCGCGCCGGCGACATCGCCGCCGCCCTGCAGCGCGCGATCGACTCCGGCCTGCCCGCCGTGCTCGACTGCCGCACCCGGTTCCTTCCCCACCCCGCCGTGGGCCAATTCGTCAGCATGAACAAGTACGGCTTTCAGTCGCTGACCCGTGTCGAAACCCCCAAGGAGAAACTGTTGAACGACATCCGCATGCTGATCGGCGGCGAAAAAGCCGCCGCCGAATCGGGCAAGACTTTCGAGCGGCGCAACCCGCTGGACGGCCAGGTGGCCACGCGCGCACCGGCCGCCACGGAGCAGGACGCGGTGCGCGCGGTGGACGCTGCCGCTGCCGCCTTCCCCGCCTGGTCGGCCACCGGCCCGGGCGAGCGGCGCGCGCTGCTGCTCAAGGCCGCCACCGCGCTCGAAGCGCGCGCCGCGCAGTTCACCGCCGCCATGGCGGGTGAGACCGGCGCGGCCGCGCCCTGGGCCGGCTTCAACGTGCACCTGGCCGCCGGCATGCTGCAGGAAGCGGCGGCCATCACGACGCAGATCAGCGGCGAGGTGATCCCGTCCGACGTGCCTGGCAGCCTGGCCATGGGCCTGCGCGTGCCGGCCGGCGTGGTGCTGGGCATCGCACCGTGGAACGCGCCCGTCATCCTCGCCGTGCGCGCCATCGCCACACCGCTGGCCTGCGGCAACACCGTGGTGCTCAAAGGCTCCGAACTCTGCCCGGCCACGCACGGCCTGATCATCGACGCGCTGCACGACGCGGGCTTTCCACCCGGCGTGGTGAACTTCATCACCAACGCGCCGGCCGATGCGGCCACCGTGGTGGAAGCGATGGTGGCGCACCCGGCCGTGCGCCGCGTGAACTTCACCGGTTCCACCGGTGTGGGCAAACTGATCGCGCAGACCTGTGCGAAGCACCTCAAGCCGGTGGTGCTCGAACTGGGTGGCAAAGCGCCCTTCGTGGTGCTCGACGATGCGGATCTCGACGCGGCGGTGGACGGCGCGATCTTCGGCAGCTTCGCCAACTCGGGCCAGATCTGCATGTCGACCGAGCGCATCGTCGTCGACGACAGCGTGGCCGACGCCTTCGTCGCCAAGCTGGCCGCGCGCGCCGTGGGCCTGCCACTCGGTGACCCGCGCAAGGGACCGACCGTGCTCGGCTCGGTGGTCGACATGCGCACCGTCGAGCGTTGCAACGCGCTGATCGACGACGCGCTGGCCAAGGGCGCCACGCTGGTCTGCGGCGGCAAGGCCGAGAACACGCTGATGCCCGCGACCGTGCTCGACCACGTGACGCGCGAGATGAACATCTACCACGACGAGAGCTTCGGCCCGGTCAAACCGGTGGTGCGCGTGAACGGCGTGGACGCGGCCGTGGCCTGCGCGAACGACAACCCGTATGGCCTGTCGGCCGCGGTGTTCGGCCGCGATGCCGGGCGCGCGCTGCAGGTGGCGCAACGCATCGAGTCCGGCATCTGCCATGTCAACGGCCCGACCGTGCACGACGAAGCGCAGATGCCGTTTGGCGGCGTGAAGGCCTCGGGCTACGGGCGCTTCGGCGGCAAGGCCGGCATCGAGGCGTTCACCGAGTTGCGCTGGATCACCTTGCAGACCACGCCGCGCCACTACCCCTTCTGATCCACTTCAGTTCCACAACGAGTTAGGAGACAAGACATGCAACGCAGAACCCTTCTTCGCGGCGCGGCCCTCGGCGGCCTGGCCACCACGGGCTTGCCGGTGTGGGCGCAGGCGCCCGCCAACGCGACCCTGTGGTCGGGCTTCCCGGTCGGTGGCGGCCTGGGCGACCAGGTCGCGCGGCCGCTGATCGACCAACTGCGCGGCAAGTACCCGCAGCCCATCATTTACGACAGCAAGCCCGGCGCGGGTGGCCGCATCGCGGCCGAGTTCGTCAAGCGTTCCGCGCCCGACGGCAACACCCTGTTCGGCTGCCCGAGTTCGGTGATGACGCTGCACCCGCACGTCTTCAAGAAGCTGCCCTACGACACGCTGGCGGACTTCACGTGCATCGCCGGTCTGTGCACCTATACGGCGGTGTTCACCGCCGGCCCGGGCCTGCCGGCCGAGATCCGCACCGTGGCCGACTACCTGAAGTGGGCCAAGGCCAACCCGGGCCAGGCCAACTACGGCGTGCCGGCCACGGGCTCCTCGCTGCACCTGGCCGGCGCGATGCTGGGCAAACAATCCGGCGTGGACATGCAGGCCGTGCCGTACAAGGGCGGCGCGCCGCTGCTCACCGACCTGCGCGGTGGCCAGATCCCGGTCAGCTTCAACGTGGTGAGCGAGGTGCTGCCACACATCCGCTCGGGCAGCTTGCGCGCGCTCGCGGTCTCGGCGCCGACGCGCTGGAAGGCCCTGCCCGACACGCCCACGCTGACCGAACTCGGCTACAAGGACGTCGCCTTCGTCGACTGGCTCGGGTGGTACGGCCCGGCCGGCATGGACAAGGCCAAGGTGGCCGCGCTCAACGCGGCCGTGAACGACGCGCTGGCTGCGCCGGCGATGAAGGACGTGATCGACAAGAACGGCCTGGAGGTCATGCGGGTGTCGCCCGAAGGCCTGACCAAAGCCATCCGTGAGAATCACGCTTTCTGGGGCAACGTGGTGAAGGTCACCGGTTTCAAGCCGGAAGATTGACGCGACCCGCAACAACCCATCAACCCCCTCTCAACATGAACCTCACCCTCGACCAAGCCCAACACATCATCACCGCCGCTCTCGCGAAATCCCGCGAGATGGGTTACCAGCCCATGGGCATCGCCGTGCTCGACGCGTCGGGCAACCTGAAGGCCTTCGCCAGCGAAGACGGCGCGAGCATGTTCCGCTTTGACATTGCGCGGGCGAAGGCCTGGGGTGCGGTCGGCATGGGCGTGTCCAGCCGCACGCTGGGCGAACGCGCCAAGGGCAACCCGAACTTCTTCGTCTCGCTCGCCGCCACATCCGACGGCAAGTTCCTGCCGCAGACCGGTGCGGTGGTGATCAAGAACGCGCAAGGCCAACTGCTCGGCGCGGTGGGCGCCAGCGGCGGCACCGGCGATGAGGACGAGTTGATCTGCATGACCGGCGTGGCGGCGGCGGGTCTCGTCAGCGGCTGATCCCGTCGGCTGCGGCGTGGAACTGCAGGGGCCTGCGCGCCACTCAACTGTCAAAACGGCGCGTTGCCGTTCAACACGCGAGGTGGACATGCGCACCAACCCCAGTCCCGACTCCCCCGAAGGACCCAAGCGCCCCAATCCCTACATCGAGCAGAACGCGGCGAAGCGGCCGCGACAAGATCAGGTCGAGACGCTGAAGCAGTGGCTGGTGGCCGCGCGGGACCTGCACTTGCAGGACCACGCGGCAGTGGAAGACTTTCTCGGATTTGTCGCCACCGGCAAGCAATTCCCCCACGACCTCGCCACGGCGACGTTCGTGTTCAACGAACTGATCCGCTGTGAGGCGTATGCGGTGTTCGTGGATGTCTTCTCGGCGTACAACCAGATTCAGGAGTCGGCCGCGGAGGCCGACGGAACGCCCTTCAAGAGTTCATGGGTCCTCGAGTTGCCGGCCGATTGGAAGCCCACCTCCCCGCTCGAGATGATCGAGGCCCGACGAACAGGACCTGGCGAGTTACGCGACGCTGGCGGACGGCCTGGTGGCTTGCAAAACGCTCACGCACATCGGCATTTCAAGTGGACGGAAGGCCTGCCATCCAGGACAGCGGGCGAAGCCATGAGCGACTTCGTTCGCCTGGCCGGTGGCGATCTCGACATGGTCATGCCGTCGAGATCCCTGGCGACAGCGCTGGCGAGCCCGAACTTTCGCCTGGAGTCGCTGACGTTCCATGGACTCCCCTTCGCGCCCGGCATCCTGAACGCCCTCTTCGCGGCGCTCAAAGACAACAAGACGCTGAAGCACCTGGTCTTTCCAGGTGCTACATCGACCTGGCGTCGACCGTCATCCTGCTGGACGCCCTGAAGACGAACTCCACGCTGGAAACCATCCTGCTGCCCGACCAGTTCGACGACGACTACCTGCGCACCAGCGACGGCCGCGTCCACGGCTTCATGCACAACGACCCGGGCTCCGAAGACACCGAGGACCCACCGGAGGGTTTCGAGCTGTATTTTGGCAACGACGTCGATCAGGACGCCCGCACCCTGGCGTTCGAGACGTTCAACGCACTGAAGGACCACGCCAACGGGCTTTTTGAAGCGCTCGCCGCGCGCAATCGCCGCGCCCAAAACGTTGCCGCGACCGCATCGATGGCGTCTTCGCTGCAGGTCGCCAGCGATGTCAACGAGCGAGTTCTGAACGCGAAGAATGCCTACGGCGCGAACGCGCTGCTGTGGCAGGCGAACGAAAACGACGACGTCGACGCGATAAAGCGCTTGCTGGCCGAGGACGCCATCGACCACGGTGGTCTCGTGGAAGCGGCCGCACGGACGGCCGGCCGGCGCGTCCAAAGCTTTTGAGGCGGCAAGGAACGCGCGTTCCGGGGCGACCACCACGACCACGTCCACCGCGATAACCACAACAACCTCCACCACCAGTACCACGGCAACCACCAGCACGACCGGCACAACGGCCACCGACGTCGGACCCATGTTCATGGGTGGGATCGATCTGAGCCCCTTCGTGCCCGAGCCCGAGAACAGGAGCACGGGCACCCCTGGCAACGCGCCACTCTTCACGCCGGAAACCCCCAGCGAGCAGAAGCCGCCGCAGGGCTAGCAAGTGTCTAGCGCGGCATCACCGCGTTCGCCTCGCGCCGGTTGACCTCGTGGAACAGGCCCCGCAGCCAGCGGTGTCCCGGGTCGTTCTGCATGCGCCGGTGCCAGAACTGCTGCACCTCGATCACCGGAGGCTTGAACGGCAACGCAATGCGCTGGATCGGGATGTGCCGCTCCATCACGGTGGCAATGTCTTCCGGCACCGTGGCCACGAGATCGGTGCCCGGCAACAGCGCGAGCAGGCTCATGAAGTGCGAGAGTTCCAGCGTCACGTGGCGGCGCCAGCCCTTGGTGTCGAGGTAGCGGTCCAGCAGGTGTTCGCGGCCATCGGGCAGCACCACCACGTGGCGCGCGGCCAGGTATTGCTTCTGCGTCATGCGCGCCACACCCGGCCCCACGCGCGCGCAGGCGATGCAGGCGTAGGAGGTCTTGAACAGACCCTGCTGGAAGAACCCGGCTTTCTTCAGATCCGGGAAAAAGCCCACCGCCAGATCTGCGTCGCCCGAGGCCAGCGCTTCGGCGGCGGCCTCGCGCGGCTTGGCGATCGCGTGCAGCCGCACCGAGGGCGCTTCGTGCCGCAAGCGCCGCAACACGCCCGGCAGAAAAGCCACCTCACCAATGTCGGGCGTGAGCAGGGTGAAGCTGCGCTCGGCGCGCGCCGGATCAAAGCTGGCCTGCTGCAGGATCTCGTGGTTGATCGTCTCCACCACCCGGTGCACCACCGGGCCGAGTTCGAGCGCGCGCGGCGTCGGCTTCATCTGCGTGCCGGCGCGCACGAACAGCGCGTCGTCAAAGACCACGCGCAGCCGCGCCAGGGCCGCGCTGGTGGCCGGCTGGCTCAGGCCCAGGGCCTCCCCGGCACGGCCCACGCTGCGGTGGCGCGACAGCGCATCCAGCACCACGAGCAGGTTCAAGTCCACATTTCGGATATCCATGGCATGGATTCTATGAATTCACGTCATCGTCTGTACAGATGGGAGTAGCCTGCCTAGCATCCGGACTCGCATTCACCACCGACGGGGCCGCATGCACGGCGCCGCCACCTTCTGGAGACAAGTCCATGCAACGCCGTGATTTCGCCCGCGCAGCCGTGCTGCTTCCTTTCGCCAGTGCGCTGCACGCACAAACCCCGGCGTGGCCGCAGCGCCCGGTGAAGTTCATCCTCTCGCAACCCGCGGGCGCCGGCCCCGACATCCTGGCGCGTTACCTTGCCGACCAACTGGGCCGACTGTGGAACCAGTCGCTCGTGGTGGAGAACAAGCCCGGCGGACAGAACGTGATCGGCGCGCAAGCCGCCGCGCGCTCGCCGGCCGACGGCTACACCTTCTACTACGCGACCACCGCCGCGATGGTCACCAACGCCTTCACCTTCAAGGCCCTGCCCTACGACCCGGTGAAAGACTTCGTGCCGGTGCGCCTGGTGGGCCGCAGCCCGTTCGTGATCGCGGCCGCTGCGGGCTTCCCCGCCAAGGACCTGGCCGAAGCCCTCGCGCTGGCCAAGGCCAAGCCGGGCACGGTGTCGATCGCCACCGAAGGCCCCAAGACCTTCTCCGGCATGCTGGCCGACAGCGTCGCGGCCAAGGCCGGCGTGCAGCTCAACCATGTGCCATATACCAAGGCTCCCGAAGCGATCCAGGACGTGATCGGTGGTCGCGTGCCACTGGTCTGCCTGCCCGATGCCGCGCTCACCCCGTTCATCAAGAGCGGTCAGTTGAAGGCCCTGGCCATCAGCACGGCGCAGCGCCAGGCCGACATGCCCAACGTGCCCGCGCTCAGCGAAACCTTCCCCGGCTTCGAGTACACCGGCTGGAACGGCGTGTTCGCACCCGCCGGCACGCCGGCCGACGTGGTGGCGCGTTTGAACCGCGACATGGAAACGGTGCTGAGCCAGCCCGAGGTGGTGGCGCGCATGCAGCAGCTGGGTTCGTTGGCGGAGAAGAAGATGTCGGTCGCCGAGTTCGATGTCTTCATGCGCGGCGAGCACGCGCGCTGGCGCGAGGTCATCAAGACCCTGGGCATCACGGCGGAGTGAAGGCATGCCGTCCGTGATGCGCTGTGCCTGTGGCGGTGTCGACGTGCACTCGCACGTCGTGCCCGAGAACTTCCCGGCTTACATCGGCCGCACCGTGCCAGCCGACTGGCCGTCGATGGCGCCGGCGCAGGCCTGCCACCGCAGCGTGATGATCGCGGGCAAGAACTACCGCACCGTCGTCGACAAGTGCTGGGACGTGGCCAAGCGCCTGCAGGACCTGCCCGCCATGGGTCTGGACCTGCAGGTGGTCTCGCCCATGCCCGAGCTGCTCTCATACTGGATGGACGCGGCCGACGCGCAACAGCTGCTGCGCTACCTGAACGACCAGATCGCGGCGATGGTGGCCGAGAGCGGCGGCCATCTCGCGGGCCTGGGCGCCGTGCCGCTGCAGGACGTGGACCTTGCCATCCGCGAACTCGAGTACGTGGTGAAGACGCTGGGCTTTCCCGGCGTGGAAATCGGCAGCAACATCAACGGCGTGCCCGTGGGCGCCCCGCAGTTCGACCCGTTCTTCGAAGCCTGCGAGGCCCTGGACGCGGCGGTGTTCGTGCACGCGATCCGACCGGCTGGCATGGAGCGGCTGGTCGGTCCCGCGCCACTGCAACAGGTGCTGGGTTACCCGAGCGACGTGGGCCTGGCCGCCGCGTCCGTCATCACCAGCAACCTGCTGGTGCGCCGGCCCCAACTGCGCATCGCGTTCAGCCACGGCGGCGGCACGCTCGCCTCGTTGTTGCCGCGCCTGCAACAGGGCTGGGGCGTGTTCCCCGCACTGAAAGACACCGTGCTGGCATCCCCCACCGAGCAGGCACGCCGCCTGTTCTACGACACCCTGGTGTTCGACGCGCCCACGCTGCGCCACCTCGTGGCCAGTTTTGGCGAGACGCAGCTGATGGTCGGCACCGACTACCCGTTCAATTTCCACGACGCCACACCGGTGCAACGCATCGAATCCGCTGGCTTCGATGACGCCATCACCGCGCAGCTGGTGCAACACAACGCCGAGCGCTTCCTGAATCGGCACATGAAAGTGACCACCCCATGAGCTCCCCCTGGATCGAAGCCGTGCGCAGCGTCGCACTCAACGTCCCCGACCTGGCGCAGGCCGAAACCTTCTACACGCAGGTGTGGCGCCTGGACGTGGCGCACCGCAGCGACAACGCCATCTACCTGCGCGGCAGCGGCAGCGACCACCACCTGCTCGCGCTGTATGCGGGCGGCGAGGTGCCGCAGATCCGCCAGGTGACCTTGCGGGCGCGCAGCATCGAAGCACTGCACGCCGTGGCCGAGGCCGTGCCGCGCGCGGGGGGCACGGTCCTGTCGCCCATCGGCCCGCTCACGAAGAACCCCGCCGGTGGTACCGGCCTCACGCTGCTCGACCCGCACGGCCGCGTGTTCCAGGTGGTGCATGGCGACACGCGCGGCGAAGACCTCGGTCCGCAACGCGACAAGCCGGTTCGCCTGACGCACGTGGTGCTCAACAGCCACGCGGTGGACGACACGCAAGCCTTTCTCACACAGGCGTTCGGCTTCACCCTGGCCGACCGAACCATGGCCATCGCCTTCATGAATTGCAACCGCGACCACCACACGCTCGCGGTGGGCGTGGCCGACAACGACGCGCTCAACCACATCGCCTTCCTGATGCCCGATAGCGAGTCGGTGATGCGCGGCGGTGGCCGCATGAAGGACGCGGGCCATCCCATTCAATGGGGCCCCGGCCGCCACGGCCCGGGCGACAACCTCTTCAACTACTTCATCGACCCGTTCGGCATCGTCATCGAATACACCGCCGAGGTGGAGCAGGTCGACGAGACCTACCAGCCCCGCGGACCGGCCGACTGGAAGTGGCCACCCGGCCGCGTCGACCAGTGGGGCATCTCGGCCCCGCCCACCGCCACCTTGAAGGAAGCGCAACGCCGCGTGTTCTTCGTTCCCTCTCCTTGACTCCCGAAAGCAGAAGCACCATGCAATTCACCACCTACCTGCGCGATGGCGCACCCCGCCTGGCTGTCGTTGACGGCACCGACCTGATCGACCTGAACGACGCGCAAGCCCACGTGCCGTCCGATCTGTGCGCCGCCTTGAAAGCCGGCATCGACCTGGACGCGGCCGCGCGCGCCACCGTGGCGAGCGCCACCGCGCGCCAACCCCTGGCCGCCGCAAAGCTCGCCCCCCTGGTGCCCGAACCCGGCAAGATCGTGTGCCTGGGCCTGAACTACTTCGACCACGCCAAGGAAGGTGGACGCGACAAGCCCGACTACCCGTGGTTCTTCTTCCGCGGCGCCTCGTCGCTCATCGCGCACGGCGAGGCCGGCGTGGTGCCCAAGGTCTCGTCGAAGTTCGACTACGAGGCCGAACTCGCGGTGGTGATCGGCCGCCGCGTGCCGCGCCACACGAAGGAAGCCGACGCGCTTCAGTACGTGTTCGGCTACACCCCCTTCAACGACATGAGCGTGCGCGATTACCAGAAGCGCACGCCGCAATGGACCATCGGCAAGAACTTCGATAGCACGGGCGGCTTTGGCCCGGTGCTGGTCAGCGCCGACGAACTGCCACCGGGCGCGGTGGGCCTGAAGATCCAGGGCCGCCTCAACGGCCAGGTGATGCAGGACGCGAACACCAGCGACATGATCTTCAACGTGGCCGAAACCATCGCGCTGCTGGCCGAGGTGCTCACGCTGGAGCCGGGCGACGTGATCGTGATGGGCACGCCCGCGGGCGTGGGCCAGGCGCGCACGCCGCCGGTGTGGATGAAGGCCGGCGACACCTACGAGGTGGAGATCGAGCGCATCGGCACCTTGGTCAATCCCATCGTCAACGAACAGGCCTGATGACCATGCAGCAGCAGGTGTTCGATGTGGCGATCGTGGGCTGCGGCCCGTCGGGCGTGGTTGCCGCGGGCCTGCTCGGCCAGGCGGGACTGAGCGTCTACGTGTGCGATCGGCTCAAGGAGGTGTACGAGATCCCGCGCGCCATTGCGCTGGACCACGAGATCATGCGCGTGTTCCAGCAGCTCGGCGTGGCCGATGCGGTCGCGCCGTTCTGCGAGCCGTTCACGCCTTCCGAGTACTTCGGTGTGGATGGGCAGTTGATCCGCCGCATGACGATGGTCGCGCCGCCCTACCCGCAGGGCTACACGCCCTCGATGGTGTTCACCCAGCCCGCCGTGGAAAAGGTGCTGCGCGAGCGCGTGGCGCAGATGCCCAACGTGGTGATGGATCTCGGTGTGGAGATGACGGCCGTGTCGCAAGATGCCGAAGGCGTGAGCCTGTCGATCCGCGCCGGTGAAGACAAGAGCGTGCGCGCCCGCTACGCTATCGCTTGCGACGGTGGCTCCAGCACGGTGCGCACGCGACTCGACATGCCACTCGAAGACCTCGACTTCGACGAGCCCTGGCTGGTGGTGGACGTGCTGGTGAACGAGCGCGGGCTGGCCAAACTGCCCCCGGTGAGCGTGCAGTACTGCGAGCCCGAGCGGCCGTGCACGCTGGTGATCGGTCCGAAGAACCACCGCCGTTGGGAGATCTCGCTCAAGCCCGGCGAGGACCCGCGCGAGGTGGCGACCGATGACGCCACCTGGCGCTTGCTCTCGCGCTGGCTCACACCCGACGACGGCCAACTGTGGCGCCAGGCGAGCTACCGCTTCCACGCCCTGGTGGCGCAGGACTGGCGCAAGGGCCGCGTGTTCCTCGCGGGCGATGCCGCGCACATGCAGCCGCCGTTCCTCGGGCAGGGCATGTGCCAGGGCATTCGCGATGCGGCCAACCTGTCGTGGAAACTCGCCGCCGTGCTGCGCGGCGAGGTCGTGGGCGCGAGCGCCGAGCAACTGCTGGACAGCTACGGCATCGAACGCAAGGCCCACGTGCGCGAGCTCACCAGCCGCATCAAGCACGTGGGTGCGGTGATCTGCGAACGCGATCCGGCGAAGGCGCGCGAACGCGATGCATCGATGTTGGCGCAGTGCCATGGCGTGGTGAAGGACACGCCGCGCCAGGACATCCTGCCGCGCCTGGAAACGGGCTTGCTGGCACCACAAGACCATGCCGCGCGCGGCAGCCTGTTCCCGCAGCCCTGGCTGCTGAGCGCGCAAGGGCGCCAGCGCATGGACGCCATCGCGGGCAACGGCTGGCGGCTGGTGCTTGCGCCGGGCCAGGCTGTGCCCGCTTCCGGATTGCGCGTGGTGGCGCTGGGCACGCAGGATGCGCTGGAGACCGATGGCGTGGCGGAGAGCTGGTTTCAACGCCACCAATGCGTGGCGGCCATCGTGCGTCCGGACAACTACGTCTACGGGGTGGCGCGAGCGGCGGACGGGGTGCAGTCCCTGGTGAGGGAATGGATGGCAGAGCTGGGCGCGGTGGAGGTGTGTGCTGCGTGACGGCGCTGTGCGGGGAGAAGTCCTTCACCCCCTCTGAAACAGCGTTGGCACGCGCGAAATCTCGGCTTTGACATACCCCACCCAGGCGGCTACCTCCGCCGCACGATCCGCAAGGTCATCGGGTGCGAGCCCCAGATAAGCATCGCGCGCGCCGACCAACACGGGCTGCAAGTCGCTCGGTAAACGCCACAACGCCCACGCCGCCGCCACGTCCTTCGGCGCGATGCCACCCGTCACCACAGTGAACCAGATGCGCGCCAACGCCAGCACCACGTTGCGCTCGTCGCCCCGCCAGTCTTGCGCGCCGTTCCACTGCGCGATCGTGTCCAGCAGCGCCCTGTGAAAGTCAGCGCGCGGCACCGGCGCGAACAACTGGTCAGCCGGCACGCCCATCAGACACACGCTGTGTTGGCGCACCTCGGTCAGCAGGATCGCGAGATCGTGGTCCGGCACGGCCGGCTCGACCACACCGCGCAACAGGTCCTCACGCAGCCATTCGCCAAACTGCAGCTCACGCCGGGGCAGGTAGCGCCAGGGCAGCACATCGCCCTGCACCAGCACCGTCACCTCCAGCGCGCGCAAGGTGGCGCTGCTGCCGGGCCATGCGGACACCGACAACAGGTCCGTCATCAAGGCACGCCGCAGCGGTTCGGCCAGCGGCGCGTCCACGGTGGCCAGCAGGTCGATGTCGCTGTGCGGCTTCAGCCCACCGGCCACGGCGGAGCCGAAGAGATGCAGGGATTGCATGGCGCCAGAAAGGTGGCGCTCCAGCACGGTGCGGGCGCGGGCGAGCTGCGCCGCGATGTCGGCGGGTGGCCGCGTTCCCGGACCCGGGATGTCCGTCACAGCTTCGAAAAATCCGGCTTCCTGCGCTCCATGAACGCGCCGAACGCCTCCTTCGCCGCCGGCTCGCCCAGCATGCGGCCAAAGCTCGCGCCCTCCTCGGTCATCACCTCCAGCACCTGCTTGAGCTGCCCCTTCTTCATCAGACGCTTGGTCTCGACCAGTGCGCTGAGCGGCTTGGCCGCGAGCTTGCGCGCCACGGTCTGCGCGTAGCCGGCTGTTTCCATCGGCGGCAGCACGCGGTTGACCAGCCCGACTTCCAACGCCGCCTCGGCCATGAAGGGCTCGCCCAGCAACAGCGCCTCGGCGGCACGGTGGTAGCCCAGCATCTGCGGCACCAGAAGGCTCGACGCCGCTTCCGGGCACAGGCCCAGGTTCACGAAGGGCATAGAGAAGGCGGCGTTGTCGCCGGCATACACCAGGTCGCAATGGAACAGCATCGTCGTGCCCACGCCCACGGCCGGGCCGCACACGGCGGCGACCATCGGCTTGGGGAACTGCGCGATGCCGCGCAGGAAACGGAACACCGGCGAGTCCACCGTGGCAGGCGGGTTGTTGAGGAAGTCGCCGATGTCGTTGCCGGCGCTGAAGGTGGTTTCGTTGCCCTGGAACACCACGCAGCGCACGGCCGCATCGTCCTTCGCCGCATCCAGCGCGTCGGCCAACGCGCCGTACATGGCGGCGGTGATGGAGTTCTTCTTGTCGGGGCGGTTGAACGTGAGGGTGCAGACGCCGGCTTCGGTGTGGACGAGGATGTCGCTCATGGGGTGTCCCGTGTGGTGCAAAAAAGGAGGCTGCAAATTACCACGAAGCGGCGTGCTTTTCTGGAGCGGGCTGCCGGGGACATGACCACTCGGTGACAGCATGTTTCACCGCCACGGCGCCTTGGCCAGGCCCCTACACTGGCGGCTTTGCCGCGCCTCCCGCACGGCCCCATGCAGCCCCAGGTGCCTCCCATGCCGACCTTCCTGACCCATTGCGCGCCGCGCAGCCTGATCGCCGCGCTGTTCGCCGCCGCCCTGCTCGGCGCCCTGCCGTCCACGCACGCCCAGGCGGCGCCCGAGGCAGAGGCGCCCCCCGTGCCGCGCCCGCGCGTGGGCCTGGTGCTCTCGGGCGGTGGCGCGCGCGGCTTCGCGCACGTGGGCGTGCTCAAGGCGCTGGAGGCGGCGAAGGTGCCGGTGGACCTGATCGTGGGCACCTCCATGGGCGCGATCATCGGCGGGCTCTACGCCAGCGGCATGACGGCCGATGAGCTGGAGCGCGAGATCCTGTCCGTGCAATGGGGCGACCTGTTCGACCGCCGTGAACCGCGCCAGTTGCTCTCGCAGCGCCGCAAGGAAGAAGACTTCGAGCTCTCGCCGGTGCTGATGCTCGGCTTTCGCGACGGCGCGTTCGTGCTGCCCACGGGCGCGGTGTCCACCCGCTCGCTGGAAATGCTGCTGCGGCGCTACACGCTCTCCACCCGCCACCTGGCCACCTTCGACGGTCTGCCCACGCCGTTTCGCGCGGTGGCCACCGACATGGAGACCGGCAAGGCGGTGGTGATGGACCATGGCGACATGGCCGCCGCGCTGCGCGCGAGCATGTCGGTGCCGGGCGTGTTCTCGCCGCTGGAGGTGGACGGGCGCATCCTGGGCGATGGCGGGCTGGTGGACAACCTGCCGGTGGACGTGGCGCGCCGCATGGGTGCGGACGTGGTGATCGCGGTCAACATCGGCACACCGCTGGCCGGGCGCGAGACGCTGGGCAGCGTGGTCGGCATCACCACGCAGATGGTGAACATCCTCACCGAGCAGAACGTGCAGACCAGCATCGCCACGCTGACGACGAAAGACCTGCTGCTCGCGCCGCCGCTGGGCACGATCTCCTCGGCCGACTTCGGCAGGGCCCCCGAGCTCGTGAAGATCGGCAACGACTACGCCAGGACGGTGAGCGAAGCGCTCAAGCGCTTCGCCGTCGACGCGCCGCGCTACCAGCACTGGGCCGCCACGCGCGAGGCGCAGGTGCAGGCGAATGCGGAGCGCATCGGCATGGTGGCGTCGATCAAGTTCGAGGGCGTGAACGAAGCCCATGCCGCGCGACTGGCCACCGCGCTGGACACCGTGCAAGGCCACCCGCTGGACGTGCCCAAGCTCGAACGCGACCTGCAAACGCTCTCGGCCTCGGGCGACTACGAGCGCGTGGACTACAGCCTGGCGCGCCGCGGCGATGGCGCCGAAGACCTCACGGTGCACCTGCGCGAAAACACCTGGGGCCCCAACTACCTGCGCGTCGGCCTGGACCTGCGCACCGATTTCGAAGGCCAGGGTGCGTTCAACCTGCGCATCAGCCACAACCGCCACTGGCTCAACGACAGCGGCGCCGAATGGCGCAACCGCATCCAGTTGGGCGAAACGCTGGGACTCTATTCCGAGCTCTACCAGCCGCTGACCCTGCGCAGCGACAGCTTCGTTTCGGGGTACGTGGACGCGAGCCTGCGCCGCGTCGAGTTCTTCACCCCCGAGGGCGACATGGCGGCCCTGCTGCAACGCCAGGGTGTGCAGGTGGGCGTGGACGTGGGTTGGCCCATGGGCCTGCTGGGCAACGTGGGCGACATGCGCGTGGGCCTGGTGGCCGCGCGCCGCAAGGTCAAGCCCGAGCTCATCGCCGGCGTGTCGCCCGAGGACGCGCGCGGCTCGCTGGTGTGGAGCGAGCTGGGCGTGCGCGCCGCCGTGCTCGCCGACCAGCTCGACTACGCCAATTTCCCCTCGCGCGGTTACCGCGCCAAGGGCGAAATCGTGATGGGCCGCCGCTCCTTCCGCGACGAAGAAAACAGCGGCAGCTTCACGCGGCTGGAAGGCACCGCCACCGCCGTGAAGAGCTGGGGCCCGCACACGTTCAACGTCGGCGCGCGCGTCGCCTACGCGAGCCAGATTCCGATCGGCGCGCTGGACGAGTACGCGCTGGGCGGCTTCCAGCAGATGTCGGGCTACCGCGTGGGCCAGCTCGCCGGCAACTACCTGGTGTTCGGCCGCCTCACCTACTACCAGCGCCTGCCGTACAGCGTGGGCGTGGCGCGCGCCTTGTTCGTGGGCGGCTCGATCGAAGCCGGCAACGCCTGGGCGGCGCGGCGCGACATTTCGGTCAAGGACATGCGCGCCGGCTCCAGTCTGTTCGTGGGCGCGGACACCGGCATTGGCCCGCTGTACCTGAGCATCGTGAGCGCGCCGCGCGGCTACACCGGCTTGTACCTGTTCCTCGGCCGGCCTTGAGGTGGCGTCTATTCCTTGTAGTAGACGATCTGGTGCGTGGTGACCAGCAGCGCGCCGGCTTCGTTCCAGAGTTGCGCCGTCTGGTCGAAGAAGCCGTTGCGGTAGGCCTGTCCCTGCGCTTGCGCGAGCAGCCAGCCGGTGCCGGTGGCGGCGTGTTCGGCCGAACCGGCGTGAAAGTACACCGTCATTGACACAGTTCCCGTGGGCACGGGCTTGGCGCGGCGCAGCCAGATGCGCGGGTAGAACACATCGGCCAGCGCGGTGAGGCTGCAGAAGTCGAGCGGGCGCTCGGGTTCGTCGCGCACCCACATCCGGAGCAGGCTGGTGTCGCCTTGCCCGTCCCACACCGTGGGCAAGCCGCCGGTGATGGAGTGCATGGCGTAGCGCTGCACCCATGCGACCGACCTGGGCATCTTCGCGCGCGGCACGTCACTGGGCAGGGGCACGGCGGGCATGGGCACTTCGTCCACGCTCCAGGTCTCGCGTCGCACGGCGGTCACGGCGGTAGCGGTGAGCACGGTGGATGCATCGCCATTTGCATCGGGCTGCGTGATCTCCAGCGTCCAGTGCTGTGTGGACCGGTTGGTGCGCACCGGCCGCGCTGCCACGGTGAAGCCACCGTCGGCCAAGGCGGCAGCGTAGTTCACGGTGAGCGAGATCGGTTCGCCCAGCCGATCGGGATGCCGCATCAAGGCTTGCATCACGGTCGCGGCGGTGATGCCCCCAAACGGGCCCACCATGTTGGCGTAGTCGGGCGACGTGGTGCCGCTGTAGCGTCCGTTGTCGAGCACCTGCAGCGCGACGGCCTGGTCCAGAAAATGTGTCGTCATGCCGCCAGTTTGCAGGATGCGGGCGCAACGCCCCGTCGTGATCGCGACACGTTGCGGGCGCTCCAGGTGTTCCGAACTGGAATACCTCCCTGGAGGATAAAAAGCCATGCGCGTCTCGCACCCCCGCCGCACACCGCATGCGAAAACCAACCGGCCCCGGTGACCGGCAGACAGCCGCACATTCAGTGACAGGAATGAGAGCGTGCTCCCCACCACATCCCGGATCCAGGCCAATCCCGTCGCCCTCCAGCCGCAGCCTCATGCATCCAGTGATGCGCAGAAGATGGCCTTGCTGAAGCAGCTGGGGTCTCGGTGACAACCAAGCCACGTGGCTGCGCGAACCCACCCGAAGACGGTGGAGGCCACCCGCGACAACGGCTTCCTCAAAATCGCCAACGTGTTGGCGCGCTCCTGAGCGCCGCGTCAGACCCGCTCGAAGATCCCGGCCGCGCCCTGCCCCATGCCGACGCACATGGTGACCATGCCGTACTTCTTGTTGTGGCGCTTGAGCGCATGCACCACAGTGGCGGCGCGGATGGCGCCGGTGGCACCCAGCGGGTGGCCCAGCGCGATCGCACCACCCATGGGGTTGACCTTGCTCGGGTCCAGGCCCAGGGTGTTGATGACAGCGAGCGACTGCGCGGCGAAGGCTTCGTTGAGTTCGATCCAGTCGATCTGGTCCTGCGTGAGGCCAGCGTATTTGAGAGCCGCAGGAATCGCTTCGATCGGGCCGATGCCCATGAGGTGCGGCGGCACGCCGCGCGAGGCGTAGCTGACAAAGCGCGCCAGGGGTGTCAGGCCAAAGCGCTTCACGGCCGCTTCGCTGGCGAGGATGAGCGCGCCGGCGCCGTCACTGGTTTGTGAGCTGTTGCCGGCGGTGACCGAGCCACGCGCGGCGAACACGGTGCGCAGCTTGGCCAGGCCTTCGATGGAGGTGTCGGGCCGCGCGCCTTCGTCCAGGCTCACGGTGCGGGTGGTGGTGGCGACGTCGGCGCTTTCCAGGTCCACGCTGCGCTCGGTCACTTCCACCGGCGTGATCTCGTCGGTGAACTCGCCGTTCTTCATGGCGAGCAGGGCGCGCTGGTGCGACTGCAGCGCGAAGGCGTCTTGCGCCTCGCGCGAGACTTTCCATTTCTGGGCGACCTTCTCGGCGGTGAGGCCCATGCCGTAGGCGATGCCGTAGCTCTCGACGTCGTCGGTGTTCCTGAAGATGGTGGGCGAGAGGCTGGGCGAGTTGCCCATCATGGGCACCATGCTCATGCTCTCGGTGCCGGCGGCGATCATCACGTCGGCCTCGCCCACGCGGATGCGGTCGGCCGCCATCTGCACGGCGGAGAGTCCGGAGGCGCAGAAGCGGTTGACGGTGATGCCACCCACGCTGTTGGGCAGACCGGCGAGGATGGCGCCGATGCGCGCCACGTTCAGGCCCTGCTGGGCTTCGGGAATGGCGCAGCCGCAGATCACGTCTTCAATCGCCTTCGGGTCCAGGCCAGGGGCCTGTGCAAGGGCAGAGCGCAGCGCGAGGGCGAGCATGTCGTCCGGGCGCAGGTGCTTGAAGGAGCCCTTGTGCGAACGGCCGATGGGCGTGCGGGTGGCGGCGACGATGTAGGCGTCCTGAATTTGTTTGCTCATGGTGGTTCCTAGGTGTCTTGCCCCTTCCCCCTCTGGGGGAAGGCTGGGATGGGGGCAACGCCCGCCAACGTATGGAGTTGATGAAGGATGGCGCTCAGAACACCATCAAGGTTGTGAAACGGTGCGTTCGATGGAAACCTCAGCACGACAAAACCTCGTGCTTTGAAAAACGCATCGCGGGACAGGTCGTAGGCCAGGTTGTCGGCGTGCTGCGAACCATCCAGCTCAACGATGACCTGGGGATCGAGGCGGGCGAAGTCGGCGATGTAGGGGCCTTGTGGGTGCTGGCGGCGGAACTTGAATCCCGACTGATCACCTCGCAGCCCCGACCAGAACTTGCGCTCGGCGTCGGTCATGTCCCGGCGCAGGATGCGGGCGTTGACTTTGGCTTTGAGGGTGGCTTGGTGTTGCATGGTGTGTTGGTAAGAGGGCACCCCCCATCCCTACCTTCCCCCAGAGGGGGAAGGGGTCAGACACGTTCTCCGAAGAAGAGCGTTGCGCCTTCCCCCTCTGGGGGAAGGCTGGGATGGGGGCACGCACACCAACCACATCACATCAGTTCCGCACCGGCTTACCCGTATTCAACATCCCCAGAATCCGCTCTTGCGTTTTCGGATGCACGATCAGCGAGCAGAACGCCCGGCGCTCCAGGGTCATCAGGTACTCCTCGCTCACCAGCGTGCCAGGCTCGACGTCGCCTCCCGTCACCACATTCGCGATCAGCGACGCAATGTGGAAGTCGTGCTGGCTGATGAAGCCACCGTCGCGCATGTTCACCAGGCTGCCCAGAATGGTCGCCTTGCCATCGCGCCCCGCCACCGGGAACAAGCGCTTGTGTGGCGCGCGGTACCCACCGTTGAACAAACCCTTCGCCTCGTTGATCGCCACAAACAGCAACTCGTCCTTGTGCGGCACGATCACGTCCGAGTGCAACACGTAGCCCAACTGCCGCGACTCCAATGCAGAAGTCCCCACTTTGGCCATCGCCGCAGCGGTGAACCCTTCGGTCAAAAACGGCAGCAAGTCCTTGCCCGTCGAGGTCTCGGCGTTCTCGGCCGCGCGGCGCGCGATATACGTCAGGCCACCAGCACCCGGCACCAGGCCCACGCCGACTTCCACCAGGCCGATGTAGCTTTCCATGTGCACCACGCGGCGCGCGCTGTGCACCGCCAGCTCACAGCCCCCACCCAATGCCAACCCGCGCACGGCAGACACCACCGGCACGTTCGCATAGCGCAGGCGCAGCATGGTCTGCTGCATGAAGCCTTCGGCGTCTTCGATCGCGCTCACGCCCACGGCCATGAAGGCCGGCAGCATGGCTTGCAGGTCGGCGCCGGCGCTGAAGGGCTCGTCGCCCGACCAGATCACCAGGCCCTGGTACTCCTTCTCGGCCAGGTCCACGGCAGCCATCAGGCCCTCGCACACTTCGGGGCTGATGGCGTGCATCTTGGTCTTGATGCTGGCGATCAGCACCTGCTCATCGAGCGACCACACCCGGATCGAATCGTTCTCCTCGATCGTCGTGCCCGCCGTCTCGAACTTCGGACCGGCTTCGCCCAACAGCAGTTCGGGGAAGTGCTGGCGCTGGTACACCGGCAACTGCAAGCGGCCTTCGAACGTGCCCTTGCTAGGATTCCACGAACCTTGCGCGGTGTGCACCCCACCGGCCTCGGCCACCGGGCCCTTGAACACCCACTCGGGCAGCGGCGCTTTCGACAAGGCCTTGCCCGCGTCGATGTCTTCCTGCACCATCTTCGCCACCTCGAGCCAGCCGGCTTCCTGCCAGAGCTCGAACGGGCCTTGCTTCATGCCGAAGCCCCAGCGCATGGCCTGGTCAACGTCGCGCGCGGTCTCGGCGATGGTGGCCAGGTGCACGGCCGCGTAGTGGAAGCTGTTGCGCAGAATGGCCCAGAGGAACTGGCCTTGCGGGCCTTCGCTGTTGCGCAGCAGCTTCAGGCGCTCGGCGGCCGGGCGCTTGAGCATGCGGCCGTACACCTCGTCGGCCTTCTCGCCACCGGGCACGTAATCTTCGCTGGCGAGGTCGAATCGCAGAATGTCGCGCCCCACCTTCTTGTAGAAACCCGCACCGCTCTTCTGGCCAAGGTTCTTCAACTCCAGCAGCTTGGCCAGCACCGGCGGCGTGCCGAAGCTGCCGTAGAACGGGTCGGTTTCCTTGTTCAGGTTGTCCTGCAAGGTCTTGACCACATGGGCCATGGTGTCCAGGCCCACCACGTCGGCGGTGCGGAAGGTGCCGCTGCTCGCACGGCCCAGGCGTTTGCCGGTCAGGTCGTCCACCACGTCGACCGTCAGGCCGAAGTTCTCCACCTCCTTCATCGTCGCCAGCATGCCGGCGATGCCGATGCGGTTGGCGACGAAGTTGGGCGTGTCCTTGGCGCGCACCACGCCCTTGCCCAGGCCGCTGGTGACGAAGGTCTCCAGGTCGTTGAGGATCTGCGGCTCGGTGGTCGGCGTGGCGATCAGCTCCACCAGCGTCATGTAGCGCGGCGGGTTGAAGAAGTGGATGCCGCAGAAGCGCGGCTTGATTGCCTCGGGCAGCGCTTCGCTGAGCTTTGTGATCGACAGGCCCGAGGTGTTGGACGCGACGATGGTGTGCTCGGCGATGAAGGGCGCGATCTTGCTGTAGAGATCGAGCTTCCAGTCCATGCGCTCGGCGATGGCCTCGATGATGAGGTCGCAGTCGCGCAACTGCTCCATGTGCTCTTCGTAGTTGGCCTGCCCGATCAGATCGGCATCGGCCGCCGCACCCAGCGGCGAGGGCTTGAGTTTCTTCAGACCCTCCACCGCGCGCGTGACGATGCCGTTCTTCGGACCATCCTTCGCGGGCAGGTCGAACAGCACCACCGGCACCTTGACGTTGACCAGGTGCGCGGCGATCTGCGCACCCATCACGCCTGCGCCGAGCACGGCGACTTTCTTCACTTGAAATCGGTTCATTGGTTTTCCATGAAATTGGCAGGCTCGGGATTACTCGACGCGAAGCCAGACCTGGGTGCGGTAGAACGGGCCGATGTAGCCGCGCATTTCCAGCTTCTTGCCATCTTCGACCGGCTTGAGGCGCGTGCGGTACGTCTTGCCGTTGTTCGGGTCGACGATCTCGCCGCCCTCGTAGAGAGCCTTGTCGTCGGCACTCTGCTTGAGGTTGCGCAGGATGGTCATGCCCAGCACGGGCTTGTCCTTGCGGTCGTCGGTGCACTTGTCGCACACCGCGTCCTGCTTCGTGGCGGGGTCGAGCAGCTTCTCGATGGTGCCGCTGTAGACACCATTGGTTTCCTTGATGCGCACCAGGGACTTTTCCTTCTTCGTGTCATCGTCGACGGTCTTCCACAGACCCACCGGCGACATCTGCGCGAGCGCCTGACCCGCAAAAACGAGAAGCGAAGCAGCAAGCGTTGTCTTGATCATCGAAGTCTCCTGGTGGTTGTAGGAAAGCGCTGGTTTACGCCAGAGCCGCGTCGGTGTCCATCAGCGATTTGCTGCCCGCACGCGCGGTGCGCATCAGGGTCGCGGTCTCGGGGAACAGCTTGGCGAAGTAGAAACGCGCGGTCTGCAGTTTGGCCATGTAGAACGGGTCGGTGTTGCCGGCCGCGATTTCGCGCAGCGCCACCTGCGCCATGCGGGCCCAGAAGTAGCCGAACACCAGGTGGCCGGCCACGCGCAGGTAGTCCACCGCGGCAGCGCCCACTTCATCGGGGTTCTGCAGGCCCTTGAAACCGATCTCGGTGGTGAACTTGGTGATCTGCTCGCCCAGCACGGCCAACGGGTTGATGAACTCGGCCATCTTCTCGTTGACGCCCTCTTCCATCACCAGCGCGCCCACCAGCTTGCCGAACTTCTTGAGCGTGGCGCCGTTGTTGCCCAGCACCTTGCGGCCCAGCAGGTCCAGGCTCTGGATCGTGTTGGTGCCTTCGTAGATCATGTTGATGCGGGCATCGCGCACGTACTGCTCCATGCCCCATTCCTTGATGTAGCCGTGGCCGCCGAACACCTGCTGGCATTGGGTGGTGGCGTTGTAGCCGTTGTCGGTCAGGAAGGCCTTGGTGATGGGCGTGAGCAGCGACAGCATGTCGTCGCTGTCCTTGCGCACCTTCTCGTCCGGGTGGTGGTGCACTTTTTCCAGCAGCACCGAGCAGAACATGGCCAGCGCGCGGCCACCTTCGGCATAGGCCTTGGCGGTGAGCAGCATGCGGCGCACGTCGGGGTGCACGATGATCGGATCGGCCGGCTTGTCCTTGGCCTTGGTGCCGCTGAGCGAGCGGCCCTGCACACGGTCTTTCGCGTAGGCCAGTGCGTTCTGGTAGGCCACTTCGGTCAGACCCAGCGACTGGTTGCCCACGCCCAGGCGCGCGGCGTTCATCATCACGAACATGGCCTGCATGCCCTTGTTGGGCTGGCCCACGAGCGTACCGATGGCGCCGTCGATGACGATCTGCGCGGTGGCGTTGCCGTGGATGCCCATCTTGTGTTCCAGGCCGCCGCAATAGATGCCATTGCGCGCGCCCAGCGTGCCGTCGGCCTTGGCGTTGAACTTGGGCACGGCGAAGAGGCTGATGCCCTTGGTGCCGGGTGGCGAATCGGGCAGGCGCGCCAGCACCAGGTGAACGATGTTCTCGGCCATGTCGTGTTCACCGGCGCTGATGAAAATCTTGTTGCCGGTGATCCTGTAGGTGCCGTCGGCCTGCGGTTCGGCCTTGGTGCGCATGAGGCCCAGGTCGGTGCCGCAGTGCGGTTCGGTGAGGCACATGGTGCCGGTCCATTCGCCGCTGGTCATCTTGGGCAGGTAGGTCTTTTTCTGCTCGTCGGTGCCGTAGGTGTGCAGCGCGGCATAGGCGCCGTGCGTGAGGCCGGGGTACATGGTCCAGGCCTGGTTGGCCGAGTTCATCATTTCGTAGAAGCACTGGTTCACCACCAGCGGCAGGCCCTGGCCACCGAATTCGGGGTCGCACGACAGCGCGGCCCAGCCGCCTTCGATGTACGTTTTGTACGCGTCCTTGAAGCCGGTGGGGGTCTTGACTTCGTGCGTGGTCTTGTCGAGCGTGCAGCCTTCGGTGTCGCCGCCGATGTTGAGCGGGAACAGCACCTCGGAGGCGAACTTGCCGGCTTCTTCGAGCACCGCGTTGATGGTGTCGGCGTCGACTTCGGCGTGCTGCGGCATGCCCTTGAAATCGTCGGTGACCTTGAGCACTTCGTGCATCACAAACTGCATGTCTCGCAGGGGTGGGTTGTAAACGGGCATCGGAAACTCCTGTGCTGGGTTTGTGAAGAAGGGAAGAAAGGGATTCAGCCGCGCGGCTTGCGCGTGGCAGCAGAGGTTTTGGCGGGCGTTCCTTCGGCAGGCCATCGGCTGTTGCGCTCGACGATGCTGTCAAAGGCCCGCAAGGCGCGGCGCACCGAGTCGGGGCTGCGCAGGAAGCGCGCTTCGTAGTGCAAGGCCAGAATCTGCGCGTGGATCTCGAATGCCATCTGGGGTGCGTCGGTGTCGGCGTCGAGGTGGCCTTCTTCGATCGCGATCTCTACCGCACGGCGCATGGCGCTGAGCCAGGTGTTGACCGAACTCGCGAGCGCATCGCGCACCGGGCCGGGCCGGTCGTCGAACTCGACCGCGCCGCTGATGTAGAGGCAGCCCGAGTCGATCTCGACCGAGGTGCGCTTCATCCAGTTGTCGAACAGCGCGCGCAGGCGCGGCAGGCCGCGTGGCGCGTCCATGGCGGGGTAGAACACCTCGTCCTCAAACCGCGTGTGGTACTCGCGCACCACGGAAATCTGCAGTTCCTCGCGCGAGCCGAAGTGCGCGAACACGCCGGACTTGCTCATCTGCATGACCTCGGCGAGCGCGCCGATGGACAAACCCTCCAGGCCGATCTGCGTGGCCAGGCCGAGCGCGGCGTCGACGATGGCGGCCTTGGTCTGCTGCCCCTTCTGCAGCAGTCCGGGCGCGGCCGCGCGCCGCACGGCGGGGGTGGCTGGCTTGTCGCGTTGTGGCGCTGCGCTCATGCGGGTCGGTCCTGGTTGAAGAGAGGTCAAAAAAAACACGCCGCCCGAAGAATCGAACGGTCGTGCTATTTTTACCGCAAAACCAGAGGCCCGTGCGGATCACCGGGCAGTTTGTGTCCGCTTTGTTAGGGGCTGCGCCCTAATTGCTCAGGGCCGGTTGACGGGCAGCAACAGCGCGAGGCTGTGTTCCAGGCTTTCGCTGGGGGAACGTTTGAAGCCACTGCGTGCGAAGCGCTGCAGGCGCCCGACGCAGAAGGCGGTGATGACCGAGGCGTCGGCCTGGGCGTCGACCGTGGGCGTGGCGGCGCCGGTCAGCACCGAGGTCTCGCGCAGGTTCTGCCGCAGCGCCGATTCGATCTTGTCGAAGAACAGGTTCATGCGCTGCTGCAGGCGCTCGTTCTCGAACACGAGCGCGTCGCCGACCATCACGCGCGTCATGCCGGGGTTCTTTTCGCCGAACTGCAGCAGCAGGGTGATGATCTTGCGCGAGCGCAGGTTGGCGTCGGGCTCGCGTTCGCCGAGCTGGTTGATCAGGCCAAACACCGACTGCTCGATGAATTCGATCAGGCCCTCGAACATCTGGGCCTTGCTGGCGAAATGGCGGTACAAAGCGGCCTCGCTCACTTCCAGGCGCGCCGCCAGGGCGGCGGTGGTGATGCGCTCGGCCCCGGGCTGTTCGAGCATGGTGGCCAGCGCCTGCAGGATCTGCACCCGGCGCTCGCCGGGCTTGGGCCGCTTGCGTGTCGCGCCATCGGCCTGCGCCGCCGCTTCGATAGCCTGGGCCGCTTCGAAGGCGGCATCGTCGGCCGGGGAGGGGGAGTCGGGGGCAGTGGAGGTCATGGGCAAGCAGTCCGTCTGGAGTGGGTTGCGGGGGTCTTTTCCCGCGGCCATTCTCGCACAGCGCGAGGCGTCCAAGGGCCCTTGCGGCGCGCCATTCGAGGTCAGTAAGTGACCGCCTCAAAAGTCACCCGCACACGCAGGCCCGGGCCGTGCGCGCCGGTGTCGAACTGCAGCGGGACGCGGTGGGCGCGCGCGATCTCGTTCGCAATGGCCAGGCCCAGACCATTGCCCTCGACCGTCGTGCCCGGCACGCGGTAGAAGCGCTGCAACACGCGTTCGTGCTCGTGCGCGGGAATGCCCGGCCCGTCGTCTTCCACCTCCATCCACGCGCGCACGGTATCGATTTCGCCGATCGTCACAGGCTCTTCGCCACAGCGCACCGTGATGCGCCCACCCACGGGCGTGTACTTGACGGCGTTGTCCACCAGGTTGAGCAGCAACTCGCGCAGCAGCCACGCGTGGCCGAGCGTCTGGGCCGGCTGGACTTCGAGGCCGAGGTCGATGTGCTTGCGCCCGGCCGCGTCCAGATAGAGCGAGAGCATGTTCTCGCACAGCTCCATCAGGTCCACCCGGTGCATGGGCTGGGCATCAGCGCTGACGGCGTCGGCGCGCGACAGCGCCAACAACTGGCTGGCCAGCTGGGACGTGCGTCGCGTGGCGTCGCGCAGGCGCCGGACCTGATCGACACGCAGTCCGATGGACTCATCCCCGCCCATGCCGCGCGTGGCCTGGGCCCAGGCCTCCACCTGCGCCTGCAGGCCGGCCAGCGGCGTGCGCAGCTGGTGCGCGGCATCGGCCACGAAGCGGCGCTGCGCCTCGCTCTGGGCATTGACGAGCTTGAACAGGCGGTTGAGCGACACCACGAGGGGCAAGACTTCGCCGGGAATCTTGTCGGTGCTCAGCGGGCTCAGGTCGCGCGGCGAGCGGTTTTCCACCGCATCCTTGAGGTCGATCAGCGGCCGCAAGGTGCGCGCCACGCCCCAGGTGACGACGGCGGCGGCCACGGCGAACAACATCAGGTTGGGGAACAGCACACGCAGCAGCACGTTGCCCAGCCAGTGCTGGCGCACGTCGGAGCCGTCGGCGAGCATGACGATGAGTTCGCCCATGTCCGTCGTCACACGCTGGGCCACCACGCGGTAGGTGGTGCCGGCCTCGACCACATTGAAGAACTCGGCGTCCTGCGTGGCGGGCAGGACGGTGGGCAACCAGCGCTCGCCCATGATGTGGCCGCCGCGCGCGTCAAACACACCAAAAGCGCGCAGCCCAGGCCATTCGGACAGGAACTCCTCCACCGGCGGCGCCAGCAGCATGGCCATGCCGGGCCCTTCGATGGCCTCGCTCAGGCCTGCGATGGCCCGCCCCGCGTCGCCTTCGGTCACGCTGGTCACGACGATCGAATCGGCCAGCAGCGGCACCAGTTTGTGCAGGCGCTGGTCCTGCTGCAGCGCGGCGGTGCCCGCGGTCTGGTAGTGCACCAGCACACTGACCGTGCCGATCACGCTCAGCGTGAAGAGCAGCATGACCAGCAGCCTGCGCTGCAAGCCCCAGATCATGCCGCGCGATGCCGTGGACTTAGGGTGCGGCGACATGACCGGGTGGGTCGGTCAGTTCGAGCCGGTAGCCAAAGCCCCGGATCGCGCGCAGGCTGATGCCGGAGGGTTCGAGCTTGGCGCGCAGACGCGAGACGTAGACCTCGATGGCATTGGGCGTGATTTCCTTGTCCCAGCCGGTCAGGGCCTGCAGCAGCTTGTCCTTGGCGGCGGGCTTGGGCACCTGCATGAGCAGGTACTCGAGCACGGTCCATTCGCGCGGGCCCAGCTCCACGGGTTGGCCGGCCAAGGTGACGCGGCGGTTCGCGGTGTCCATCTCCAGCGGGCCAAAACCCAGCACCGCCGAAGTGGCGGCCTGCGAGCGGCGCAGCAGCGCGCGCATGCGCGCCAGCAGCTCGGGCAGTTCGAAGGGCTTGATCATGTAGTCGTCGGCGCCGATGTCCAGACCCTGCACGCGGTCGTGCAAGGCATCGCGCGCGGTGAGGATCAGCACGGGCATCTTCGAGCCGTTGGTGCGCAGCTGGCGCGTGAGCACCAGGCCGTCCATGGCAGGCAGGCCGATGTCGACGATGGCGAGGTCGAAGCTGTCGCTTTCCAGGGCCTGCAGCGCGCGCTCGGCGCTGCCCACCCAGTCCACGGTGTAGCCGGCGTTGGTGAGCCCCAGCTTGATGCCGCTGGCCACCATCACGTCGTCTTCAACGAGGAGCAACCGCATCTAGAGATTCCCCCCGCCGTGCTTCGCGCGTTCCCCCTGAGGGGGACGCACCCTGGAACCGGCGAAGCCGGATCCTCGGGAGCCCTGGAGCAGCTTGCTCGCTCCGGAACCGGGGGCGTTGTGGCTCATGATTTGATCATCGTGCCGAAGGGCTCGTTGCCGAGCACTTCGAGCAGCAGCGCGTGCGGCACGCGCCCGTCGATGATGTGCACCGCGTGCACGCCGCTCTTGGCCGCGTCCAGCGCGCCGGCGATCTTGGGGATCATGCCGCCGGAGATGGTGCCGTCGTTCACCAGCTCGTCGATGCGGCGCGGCGTGAGTTCGGTCAGCAGTTGCCCTTCCTTGTCGAGCACGCCGCGGATGTTGGTGAGCATGAGCAGCTTCTCGGCCTGCAGCACGGTGGCGAGTTTGGCGGCCACCACGTCGGCGTTGATGTTGTAGCTCTCGTTGTGCTCGCCAAAGCCGATCGGGCTGACGACGGGGATGAACTGGTCGTCCTGCAGGGCCTTCACCACGGCTGCATCGATGCTCACGATGTCGCCCACCTGGCCCACGTCGTGTTCCAGGTTCGGGTCTTTCTGGTCGGTCATGCGCAGCTTGCGCGCGCGGATCATGGCGCCGTCGCGGCCGGTCAGGCCCACCGCCTTGCCACCGGCCTGGTTGATGAGGCCCACGATGTCCTGCTGCACCTCGCCAGCCAGCACCCACTCCACCACCTCCATGGTTTCGGGATCGGTCACGCGCATGCCCTGGATGAACTGGCCCTGTTTGCCCAGACGCTTGAGCAGGGTCTCGATCTGCGGCCCGCCGCCGTGCACCACCACCGGGTTGATGCCCACCAGCTTGAGCAGCACCACGTCTTCGGCGAAGTCCTGCTGCAGCGCCGGGTCGGTCATGGCGTTGCCGCCGTACTTGATGACCATCGTCTTGCCGTGGTACTTGCGGATGTACGGCAGCGCCTGCGCAAGGATTTCGGCCTTGTCGCGCGGGGCGAGGGAGGTGATGTCGGCGGGCGTGGTCATGCGGCGGTTCCTAGGATGCGGTCAAAAGCGGAATTCTAGGGCCGACGCATGACGCGCCCCGCCCTCAGAAATGGATTCCGCGCATCATCTGCTGCATCGCGACGGCTTCGGCCGACAACTGCGATTTCGCGCCCTTCTCACCCTTGGCCGCCGACGAGTCGGGGAACATGCGAAAACTCGTGTTCATCACGATCTGCGCCACACGCGGCACCAGCGCGTGCATCACCTGGCCGGTGATGCCCAGGCGCGTGGCGATGCGCACCGGCTTGAAGATGCAGGCCTGCGCGATCATGTCGGCCGCCTCTTCGGGCGCCAGCGTGGGCACGTTCTTGTAGATCTGGGTCGGCGCGATCATGGGTGTGCGCACCAGAGGCATGTTGATGGTGGTGAAGGTGATGCCCTGGTCGGCGAACTCGCTGGAGGCGCAGCGCGTCCACGCGTCCAGCGCCGACTTGCTCGCCACGTAGGCCGAGAAACGCGGCGCGTTGGTGAGCACGCCGATGGAGCTGATGTTGACCACGTGGCCCTTCTTCTTGGCCACCATGCCGGGCAGAAAGCCCATGGTCACGCGCAGGCAACCGAAGTAGTTGAGCTGCATGGTGCGCTCGAAATCGTGGAAGCGGTCGTAGCTGCCTTCGATGGCGCGGCGGATCGAGCGGCCGGCGTTGTTGATGAGGAAATCGACACCGCCGTGGTTCTGGATCAGCAGTTGCACGAACCGATCGGCATCGGCCATGTCGGCGATGTCGGCCGCGTAGGCGATGAACTGGTAGCCCTTGTCCTTGGCTTCCTTGCAGGCCTCGTCGAGTTTGTCCTGGTCGCGCCCGCAGATGATGGTGACCGCGCCGGCTTCGGCAAACTTGTGCGCCGCCGCCAGGCCGATGCCCGAGCTGCCGCCGGTGACCAGCACCACTTTGCCGGCGACCGTGCCTTTCAGGCTGCGGTCGATGTGCAGGTCGGGGTCGAGGTGGCGCTCCCAGTAGTCCCAGAGCCGCCAGGCGTAGTCCTTGAAGTTGGGGCAGGCGATGCCACTGCCCTTGAGCGCTGCCAGCGTGTCGCGGCAGTCGAAGCGCGTGGGGTAGTTGACGAAGGTCATCATGTCCTCGGGCAAGCCGAGGTCCTGCATGACGGCCTTGTAGACGCGGCGCACCGGCGCGAGCGCCATCAGGCCCTTCTTCACGCTCTTGGGGATGAAGCCCATCAGCGCGGCGTTGACGAACAGGTTCATCTTCGGCGCATGCGCGGCCTTGCTCAGGATGTCGAGCACGTCACCCACGCGGTAGCCCATGGGGTCCACCAGGTGGAAGCACGAACCGCTGCTGCGTTTCTGGTGGCTGATGTGGTCGAGCGCGTCGACCACGAAGTCCACCGGCACGATGTTGATGCGTCCGCCTTCCAGGCCCACGCTGGGCATCCAGGGCGGCAGGATCTGGCGCATGCGCTGGATCAGCTTGAAGAAGTAGTACGGGCCGTCGACCTTGTCCATCTCGCCGGTGCGCGAGTCGCCCACCACGGCGGCCGGGCGGTACACGCTCCACGGCACCTTGCATTCCTGGCGCACGATCTTTTCGCTCTCGTGCTTGGTCATGAAGTACGGGTGCTCGTAGTTCTCCGCCTCGTCGAACATGTCTTCGCGGAACACGCCTTCGTACAGGCCGGCAGCGGCAATCGACGACACGTGGTGGAAGTGGCCCGCGCCGATCGCCTTGGCGAACTCCACCGTGTTGCGCGTGCCGTCCACGTTCACCGCGATCTGGCTTTCTTCGTCGGCCTCGAGGTCGTACACGGCGGCGAGGTGGAAGAAGTGATCGATCTGGCCCTTGAGCGCCTTCACCTCGTCGGCCGACACGCCGAGCTTTTTCGACGTGAGGTCACCAAACACCGGCACCGCGCGCGCCGCGCCCACGCCCCAGACTTCGCGCAGCCCGGCCACCTTGCCCTCGCTCTCCTGGCGGATCAGGAAGTGCACCACCGACCCTTTGCGCTGCAGCAGCTTGGCCACCAGACGTTTGCCGATGAAGCCGGTGGCACCTGTGACGAAGTACTGCATGAAGGATCTCCTGAAATTTGATGTTGGGCAGGGAGCGCAAAGAGCGTCCGGCATTCTTGACCAGGAAGGCTGCCGCCGCCTTCCGCAAAAACCCGCGTGAGGCGCCGCCCACAGCGGGGCGCGTTTAGTCGCGCGCCCCTACACAGGCGGGGCGCACGGCCCGTACAGTGCCCAGACGTTTGGACGGCATGCCCGCCCTGCCCCGCTTTCGCAACCACCACAGGAGCATCCCCATGGTCAAGAAAATCCAGAAAACCGACAGCGCCAAAACCACCGCTGCCGGCTTCAACTCCCCACTGTCGGGCGCCATCAAGGACTCCGCGCAACAGATCTGGCTGGCCGGCCTGGGCGCATTCTCCAAGGCGCAGGAAGAAGGCGGCAAGGCCTTCGAATCGCTCGTGAAGGAAGGCCTGACGATTCAGCGCAAGACACAGGCCGTGGCCGAAGAGCGCATCAGCGAAGCCACCAACCGCGTGAGCAGCATGGCCACCGACATCTCCTCCAAGGCCCAGGGCCAGTGGGACAAGCTGGAGAACATCTTCGAAGAGCGCGTGGCCAAGGCCTTGAACAAGCTGGGCGTGCCCTCCGCGCGCGACGTGGACGCGCTGATCGAACGCATCGACGCGCTGAACCAGCACGTGCAAAGCCTGACCGGAAAGGCACCTGCAAAAACCGCCGCGAAGAAAGCGGCACCCGCCAAGAAGACCGCGGCACGCAAGAGCACACGATGACCGCGGGCCGCGGCGCATCACAAGAAACAGGGGCGCTTGACGCCCCTTTTTTGCGCCCGCCGCGCATGCTGCAACGCAACACGATCACCGGTTTCGCCGGTCTACACTCAAACGCATGACGACGTCTCGCAAAGCCACTCCTCGCAGCACCGCACAGAAGGCACGCCGTCCCCGCATCGCGCTGGCATTGGCTGGTGGCGGGCCGCTCGGCGCCATCTACGAAATCGGCGCGCTGTGCGCCCTGGACGATGGCCTGCAGGGCCTGGACCTCAATGCCTGCGAGCACTATGTCGGCGTGTCCGCCGGCGGCTTCATCGCCGCGGGTCTGGCCAATGGCATCCGCCCGCGCCAGCTCTGCGAGGCCTTCATTGAAGACCACCTGGGCGACGACAACTTCGATCCGTCGTGGTTGCTCAAGCCGGCGTGGGGTGAGTTCGGCGCCCGGCTGCAACGCTTGCCGGGCCTGATCGGCGGTGCGCTGTGGGCCTGGGGCGCGCAAGGCAAGCGCTTCACCACCGCCTTCGAGCGCGTGGGGGCGGCGCTGCCCACCGGCGTGCTCGACAAC
Source organism: Hydrogenophaga sp. 2FB (assembly GCF_005503365.1). Lineage (GTDB taxonomy): Bacteria > Pseudomonadota > Gammaproteobacteria > Burkholderiales > Burkholderiaceae_C > Hydrogenophaga. Next base: position 26,728 of record NZ_SCML01000029.1, on the reverse strand, counting down.
GAAGGTATCCACGAACAACTCGCGCGCCTGTTCAGCCAACCGGGGCGCAGCAACGATTTTCGCCAACTGCGCACGCGCCTCACGCTCGTGGCCACCCAGCTCGACACCGGCGACGCGGCCCCGTTCGGCCGCCCCGGCTGGGACCACGTGCCGATCTCGCGCGCCATCCAGGCCAGCGCGGCATTGCCGGGCCTGTTCCCGCCGGTGGAAATTGGCGGCCATCACTACGTCGACGGCGCGCTCAAGAAAACCCTGCACGCCACCGTGGCGCTGGACGAAGGCACCGACCTGCTGTTGTGCCTGAACCCGCTGGTGCCCTTTCACACCAACCCCAGCCTGCACGATGGCCGCCGCATCCCTTCGCTGGTGGAAGGCGGCCTGCCCGCGGTGATGAGCCAGACCTTCCGCTCGATGATCCACTCGCGCCTGGAACTGGGCATGAAGCACTACGAGCGCGCGTATCCCGACACCGACGTGGTGCTGATCGAACCCGATCAGCGCGACGCCACGCTGTTCTTCGCCAACACCTTCGGCTACCGCCAGCGCCGGGAGATTGCCGAACACGCGTACCAGCAAACACGCCGCATGCTGCTGGACCGCCAGACCACGCTGGCCCCTCAGCTGGCGCGCCATGGCGTGACGCTGAACCTGCGTGCCCTGCGCGACCCCGCGCTGCACCTGCTGGGTCGCACGCCGCGCGCCCGCAGCCCCCTGGGCGCGCGGCTGCACGCCACGCTCGACGACCTGCAGCGGCACCTGGAACGCCAGGCCACGCCCGCCCACAGCCGCTGAGCAGCATGACCAAAAAAGCCCCACGACGCACCGCCGAGCGCATCCTGGAGGTGACGCTGGAGCTGTTCAACCGCTTCGGCGAGCCCAACGTGTCGACCACGCTGATCTCGGCCGAACTCGGCATCAGCCCCGGCAACCTGTACTACCACTACCCGGCCAAGGACGAGCTGATCAACTCGCTGTTCGAGCGCTATGAGCGCGCCCTGGGCGAGCTGTTGAGCGCCAGCGACGGCGTGCGCAATGTGGAGGACGCGTGGTTCTTCCTGCACTCGCTGTTCGAGCTGATCTGGGAATACCGTTTCCTGTACCGCGACCTCAACGATCTGTTGTCGAAGAACCGGCTGCTGGAGACGCGCTTCCAGGCCGTGTTGAAGAACAAGTCGCGCGCGATCCGCCAATTGCTCGACGGCATGGGCCGCAACGGCGCGGTGCGCATCGACGCGCGCGAAACCGAGCCCACCGCCACCAGCATGGTGGTGGTGCTCACCTACTGGTTGAGCTTCGAGTACGTGCGCGACCCGCGCAACGCGCTGGAGCCCGACAACGCACAACAAGCGCTGCTGCGCGGGGCCTGCCACGTGCTCAACCTGCTGGCGCCCTACCTTGAAACCTCACAACGGCAACACCTGATGACGCTCACCGGCGCCTACGGTGCACAAACCTGAACGACCTTCAGCGAGACCCACGCCATGGCCCAATGGACCGCATCCACCCTCACAGGACATGACGACCGGCTGAACATCGAGCGGCTCTCGAGCCTCTGGAGCCGCTTGCACCGGGGCGACGCCGAGCCCTGGCCCGAAGACCCTGCCTTGCAGAACGCGTGGCTGGCGTTTCACAACGGCGAATTCCAGCGCGCGACCGAGGCCGGCCTGGCGTTGGGCGACGCCGGCATGAACGTGGCCAACAAGGCCACCAGCATCTACGCCAACTACCTGGAGCCGCGCGAGCAGGCCCGGCAAGACCTGCTGCTCGAAGCGGCGGCGCGCGCCAAGGCCTTGCAAAAGCGGCACCCGGACAACCCCGGCGCGTGGTTCTGGCAGGCCTACCCCCTGGGCCGCCACATCCAGAGCATCAGCGTGGCCAAGGCCCTCACACAGGGCTTGGGGTCGCGCGTGAAGACGGCGCTGGAGGCTGCCATTGAACGCTGCCCTCAACATGCCGACGCGCACCTGGCCCTGGCCGCCTTCCACGCCGAAGTGATCGACAAGGTGGGCGCCGTGGTCGGGCGCATGACCTATGGCGCCAGCAAGGCCGAGGGCCTGGCGATGTACCAGCAGGCCATGGTCCTCAACCCCGATGCGATCACGACCTTGACGGAGTACGCCAATGGCCTGCTGATGCTGGAGGGCGCGGATGCGATGCCCGAGGCCAGCCGTCTGCTGGACCGCGTGGCGTCGATCGAGCCGCTGGATGAGGCGGAGCGCTTGTGCGCGGCGTCAGCGCGGGTGGTGCTGGAGGAGTGAGGGGGCGTTGACCCACAACCTCAGGCAGAGGCAGCAAGCCCCTCCACCGCCTGGAACAAGGCCTGCCGCGCCTGCACCACGATCTGCGCTTTCCACACATCCGTATCGACATAGAACGCCGCCAACACCTGCCGCTTGATCGCTGCCCGCAACGCGGGCGACGCCTCCGGGTGCAGGTGCTGCCAATGATCGGCGCGCAGCGCATCGATCATCTCGTTGATGCGCAGCGTGCCGTACTCCAGCGCAATCCCGGTGTACTCCGCCTGCGGGCATTCCTCGTAGGCGGCGCACCACATGAGGCCGGTGAGCAAGGACGAGGTGGACGTTCCGTCGTAGATCGACGTGATCGGTGTTTGTCCCCCACCACCCCACCACGCCCGCGCGCGCTCCAAAGCAGCCGCATCGTCCCGGCACGCGAAGATGCGCTCGCCCACACCGCTTTCTCCCAGGCCCGTGTGCAAGTCGATCCACCCCAGGTGCCGCGCCTTCGATCCATGGCGGCGCAACACGGCGCGCAAGGTCTGGTTGCTCCAGGTCGGCGCGGTGCCGCCAAAAAACAAGCCATCGGCAAACGCGTGCTGACCCTGCGTCACCACCGCCTGGTAACGCGCGAGGCCATGCCGATCGATGTACGCCTGGACCGCCGCCACGTTCTCCGGCCCGGGCGGCCACTGCGCGGGCAGCAGCAGGTCGTGCAGTTCCGCATAGGCCGCGTTCACCGGCAGCGGCTGGCTGAAGTCCTGGAAGTTGCGGTTGAGGTCAACGTTCTCGTGCGTCACCCGGCGCAGCCACGAAAAACCGTGCGGGTTGAGCGCGTGGATGTAGAGCACCGCCACACCGGCGGCGCGCGCGTGTTCGCGCCACTCGGCGTCGTGCGCGGCAAACACCTGCACGCCCGAACCGCAGAAACCTTCCGCACCGTGGCAGGCGCTGCTGACGATCAGCAGGCGCTCGGCATCGGGCGGGCCGTCCAGCGCCACGTCCATCGCGAGGGTCTCGCCATCGCGGCCCGGCAGTGGATGGTTGTGGCTGGTGATCGCCATGCCGGCGGCCGCAGCCCCTTCGAGGAAGCGCACCCGAGCCCTCGCATACGAAGGCGAGAAGCCGTCCTGCGGCGCGATCATCGGGCGCTGCCCAGCCACTTCTCGGCCAGGCGCACCCAGAACGTTGCCCCCAGCGGAAGCAGGTCGTCGTTGAAGTCGTAGCTCGGGTTGTGCAGCATGCACGGCCCGCCGCCATGGCCCATCTCGCGGTGCGCGCCATCGCCGTTGCCGATGAAGGCATAACAGCCCGGGCGCTCCTGCAGCATGTAGGCGAAGTCTTCCGCGCCCATGGTGGGCTCCTGGTCCACCACCTGCTCCGCGCCCACGATCTCGGCCAGCACCTCGCGCACGAACGCGGTTTCGGCGGGGTGGTTGATGGTGGGCGGGTAGTTGCGCTTGAACTGGAATTCCACCGTGGCGCCGAATGCCGCGCAGGTGTGCTCGGCGATCTCCTGCATGCGCCGCTCGATCAGGTCGAGCACGTCGTTGGTGAAGGTGCGCACCGTGCCCTGGATCTCGCAACTGTCGGGCACCACGTTGGTGGCTTCGCCGGTGTGGATCATGGTGACCGAGATCACCGCCGCGTCCAGCGGCTTCTTGTTGCGCGTGACGATGGTCTGGAACGCCTGCACCATCTGGCAGGCCACCGGCACCGGGTCGATGCCGTTGTGCGGCAGCGCTGCGTGCGCACCTTTGCCGCGGATGACGATGTGGAACTCGTTGCTCGACGCCATCACCGGCCCCGGGCTCGCGGCGAAGCTGCCCACCGCCATGCCCGGCCAGTTGTGCATGCCGAACACGGCCTCGACCGGGAACTGCTCGAACAGGCCGTCCTTGATCATTTCGCGCGCGCCGCCACCGCCCTCTTCGGCCGGCTGGAAGATCAGGTAGACCGTTCCGTCGAAGTTGCGGTGCTTCGCGAAGTGCTGCGCGGCGGCCAGCAGCATGGCGGTGTGGCCGTCGTGGCCGCAGGCGTGCATCTTGCCCGCGTGCTGGCTGGCGTGGGCGAAGCTGTTGTGCTCCTGCATGGGCAGGGCGTCCATGTCGGCGCGCAGGCCGATCGCGCGCCCGCTCTTGCCGCCATCGCGGCCGTGCACGGTGCCGACCACGCCCGTGGTGCCCAGGCCGCGGTGCACCGGAATGCCCCACTCGGTGAGCTTGGCGGCCACCACGTCGGCGGTGCGCACTTCTTCAAAACAGAGTTCGGGGTGGGCGTGGATGTCGCGCCGCACCGCGGCGATGCCCGCCGCCTGGGTGAGGATGGAGTCGATGAGTTTCATGGGAAAGCCTCTCGGTGCCTGCAAGGCACCTGATTCAAAGCGGTCATGGTACCCAAGGCCACCGCCAGCGGCGACCCCCTGGGCGACACCCCGGCGCCTCGGCGGGGTACTGCCGCCGCCGTGCACGGATACCCGCATGCACAAGCCGGGGCGCACGAATATCATGGTGGCGAACCACGACCGATCCCCCCATGACGCCCACCACCACCAGCCGCGATGTGCGCGGCGCCTGCCCGCACGACTGCCCCGACACCTGCGCTCTGGTCACCCAGGTGGACCACCAGGGCGTGGCCGTGCGCGTCACGGGCAACCCGGCCCACCGCCACACCGACGGCGCGCTGTGCACCAAGGTCTCGCGCTACACCGAACGCACCTACCACCCGCAACGCCTGCTCACGCCGCTCAAGCGCAGCGGCCCCAAAGGCAGCGGCCAGTTCGAGCCGGTCAGTTGGGACGAGGCGCTGGACGACATCGCGCAACGCCTGGGCGCCATCGCCGCGCGCGACCCGCAGGCCATCCTGCCCTACAGCTACGCCGGCACCATGGGCCTGGTGCAAGGCGAGGCCATGGCCGGGCGCTTCTTTCACCGCCTCGGCGCGTCCTTGCTCGACCGCACGATCTGCTCGTCGGCGGGCGGCGAAGCCCTGGTGCAGACGCTGGGCGGCAAGGTCGGCATGAAGGTGGAGCACTTCGCGCAATCGAAGCTGATCCTGATCTGGGGCAGCAACTCGATCGGCAGCAACCTGCATTTCTGGCGCCTGGCGCAGCAGGCCAAGCGCGATGGCGCGCGCCTGGTCTGCATCGACCCGCGCCGCACCGAGACGGCCGACAAATGCCACGAGCACATCGCGCTGCGCCCGGGCACCGACGCCGCGCTGGCCCTGGCGCTGATGCACCAGCTCATCACCCACGACTGGCTGGACCACGGCTACATCGAACGCCACACCCTGGGCTGGGAAGGCCTGCGCGAGCGCGCCCTGCAATGGCCGCCCGAACGCGCGGCCGAGGTCTGCGGCATTCCCGTGCAGCAGATCGTCGACCTCGCGCGCGCCTATGGCACCACGAAGCCGGCCGCCATCCGCCTGAACTACGGCATGCAGCGCGTGCGCGGCGGCGGCAACGCGGTGCGCGCCATCGCCTGCCTGCCCGCGCTGGTGGGCGCGTGGCGCGAACCCGCCGGTGGCCTGCTGCTCTCGGCCTCGGGGTTCTTTCCGGTGCAACGCGCGGCGCTGCAGCGGCCCGACCTGCTGGCCGGGCGGCGCACACGCACGCTCAACATGAGCACCGTCGGCAACGACTTGCTGCGCGAGAGCTCGGCCGAGTTCGGCCCGAAGGTGGAGGCGGTGATCGTCTACAACAGCAACCCGGTGGCGGTCGCGCCCGAGTCGGCCAAGGTGGTGCAAGGCTTCGCGCGCGAGGATCTCTTCACCGTGGTGCTGGAGCACTTCCAGACCGACACGGCCGACCACGCCGACTACGTGCTGCCCGCGACGACGCAGCTCGAACACTGGGACATCCACACCAGCTACGGCCACACCGACGTGCTGCTCAACCGCCCGGCCATCGACCCCGTGGGCCAGGCCCGCAGCAACACCGACATCTTCCGCGCCCTGGCCGCGCGCATGGGCCTGGACGACCCCTGCTTTGCCGACGACGACCTCACGCTGTGCCGCACCGCGTTTGATGGCAAGGCAGTGGACTTTCAACAACTGCTCGACCAAGGCTTTGCCACGCTGAACCTGCCCGAGGCGCCGTTTGCCGACGGCGGCTTTCCGACCACCTCGGGCCGTTGCGAGTTCTTCAGCGCACGGCTCGCGGCGCAGGGCCAGGACGGACTGCCCGACCACCTGCCCAACTTCGAGGCCATCGGCAGCTCGACCCAATTCCCGCTGGCCATGATTTCGCCACCCGCGCGCAACTTTCTCAACTCCAGCTTCGTCAACGTGACCAGCCTGCGCGACATCGAAGGCGAGCCGGTGCTGGAAATCCACGCCGACGACGCCGCGCCGCGCGGCATCCAGAGCGGCCAGATGGTGCGCGTGTTCAACGCACGCGGCGAATACCGCTGCAAGGCCAGCGTGTCCCGGCGCGCGCGCGTGGGTGTGGTCAACGGCCTGGGCATCTGGTGGCGCAAGCTAGGGCCCGATGGCACCAACGTCAACGAAGTCACCAGCCAGCACCTGACCGACATGGGCGGCGGTCCTGTTTTCTACGACTGCCTGGTCGAGGTGGCAGCGGCATGAAACGCGGGCTGCGCCGCATCGCGCTCGCGGCGCTGGTGCTGCTCGGCTCGGGCTGCTCCAGCACCACCGGCGTGGGCTACTACTGGCAGTCGGTCACGGGGCATTTGAAGCTCATGCAGGCGGCGCGCCCCGTGAACGACGTGCTGACCGACGCGAACACGCCGCAGCGCCTGAAGGAGCGGCTCGCACTGGCGCAGCGCATCCGCGCCTTCGCCGCCACCGAGCTGGACCTGCCCGACAACGCCAGCTACCACCGCTACGCCGACCTGCAGCGCCGCGCCGCCGTCTACAACGTGGTGGCCGCGCCCGCGCTCTCGCTCACTCTGCAGACCTGGTGCTTCCCCGTGGCCGGCTGCGTGGGCTACCGCGGTTACTTCGACGAAGGCGATGCCCGCGCCTTCGCGCGCAGCCTGCCCGGCGAGCTGGAGGTGTCGGTCTACCCGGTGCCCGCCTACTCCACGCTGGGCTGGATGAACTGGGCCGGCGGCGATCCGCTGCTCAACACCTTCATCGCGTACCCCGAGGGCGAACTGGCCCGCCTCGTTTTCCACGAGCTCTCGCACCAGGTCGCCTATGCGCAGGGCGACACCGAGTTCAACGAATCCTTCGCCACCACGGTGGAGCGCCTCGGCGGCGCGCGCTGGCTGGCCCGCGAGGCCTCCGAGCAGGCCCGCGCCGAATACGCCACCTTCGACGAGCGCCGCCGCGCCTTTCGCGCCCTCACCCTCACGGTGCGCCGCGAGCTGCAAGCCATCTACCAGGATGCCGCGCTCGACGACACGGCCAAGACCCAACGCAAAGCCATCGCCATGCGCGACTTCCGGCGCGCCTATGCCGACCTCAAACTGCAATGGAGCGGCTATGCCGCCTACGACCCGTATGTCGCCCAGGCCAACAACGCCAGCTTCGCCGCCCAGGCGGCCTACGACGGCCTGGTGCCCGCGTTCGACGCCCTGTTCGAGCGCGAGGGGCGCGACTTCGCGCGGTTCTATGATGCGGTGCGCACGCTGGCGGCGCTGCCCAAGGAAGAACGGCGCGCCCGGTTGAACCAGCTGACCACGATGGTGGCCGGCAGCGCGCGCACGACGCCCTGAAGACGAACCCAACGACGAGGCACAGCCATGGCAGACATCCACATCGAACGCGACCACACCCTGGGCCTGGCCTCCGCGCGCCAGCTGGCCTGGCGCTGGGCCGAGCAGGCCGAGAACGAGTTCGACATGAGTTGCACCTACGAAGAGGGCAATGACTGCGACGAAGTGCAGTTCACCCGCTCCGGCGTGAACGGCACGCTCAAGGTGTCGGCCGAGCGCTTCGAGCTGGACGCGCGCCTGGGCTTCCTGCTGGGCGCGTTCAAGGACCGCATCGAGGACGAGATCGTGAAGAACCTCGACACGCTGCTGGCCGGCAAGAAACCGGCCGCGGCCAAAAAGGCGGCCGCCAAAAAGAAGAAAGCCGGCTGAGCCGGCTTTCTGTGGTGGCCACTCGGTGGGCCTTGCTTATTGCAGCGATTCGATCAGGTCGACGTACTGCTGCATCGCGTCGTCACCCGACGTGCCCTTCAGGCCATTCCAGGCGTCCCACTTGGCGCGCCCCACCATGTCGCCAAAACCCGGCTTCTTCTCGGCGTTGTCGCCGGTGGTGGCTTGTTTGTACAACGCGTAGATCTTCAACAACGTGGCGTTGTCGGGGCGCTCGCTCAGGTTCTTGGAATTGGCCACTGCGGCTTCGAATCGGGACTTGAGGTCGGCCATGAATGCGTGCTCCTGGTTGAATGGGGAAGACCCCGCTTAGGGGTGTCCCGCTATCTTACGGTTTGGCCCCTCTGCACAATAGGGCCACAACCCCAAAGACCCGAGGAGCACCCATGGTTCAACGCGTCGCCGCCCGCACCGCCCCCGCCGCCGTGCGCCCCGCCAAAGGACGCTCACCGGGCGCGCTGCTCAACGGCGCTCGCGCCTCGGTGTCGCAGGCCCTGAACAGCACGCTGGGCATCGAAGGCGAGCGCATGAGCAAGGTCGACACGGCCTGGCTGCGCATGGACTCGCCGTCGAACCTGATGATGATCGTGGGCGTGTGGATCCTGCGCCCCGGCATCACCCCGGCCGCGCTGGCCGAACGTGTGCGCGATCGGCTGCTGCCCTACCGCCGCTTCGTGCAGACCGCGCGCGAGGACGCCGCCGGCGCGCATTGGGCGAACGACCCCGACTTCCAGCTCGACCGCCATGTGGTCACGCACAAGCTGGCCCGCCGCAAGGGCCAGAGCGAGCAGGACGCGCTGCAGGCCCGCGTGGGCGAACTCGCCATGCAACCGCTGGACCACGACCACCCGCTCTGGCGCTTCGAGCTGATCGAAAACTACGGCGGCGGCTCGGCGCTGATCGCGCGCATCCACCACTGCATCGCCGACGGCATCGCGCTGATCAGCGTCATGATGAGCCTGGTCGACGGTGGCGGCGCGCCGCCGCAGCGCAAGAGCCGCAAGCCCAGCGCGGGCGCGGAGGACTGGCTGGCCGACACCTTGATACGCCCCTTCGGCGACATCACCGCGCGCGCCCTCGAGGCGGCGGGCGGCGGCGCGGCCAAGTCGCTGTCGATGCTGGCCGCACCGCAGAAAAGCCTGGGCGCGACCCTGGGCCAGGCCGCGGACATCGCGCGCATGGGCGGCCAACTTGCCAGCGACCTGGCCTCGCTCGCGCTCATGCCCGACGATTCGCCCACGCGCCTGAAGGGCCAGCCCGGCCGCGCCAAGCGCGTGGCCTGGTGCGAGCCGATCCCGCTCGACGAAGTCAAGGCCATTGGCAAGGCGCTGAACTGCTCGGTGAACGATGTGTTGCTGGCATGCGTGGCCGGCGCGATCGGCGCGTACCTGCGCGGCCTGGGCGACGACACAAAGGGCCAGGAGATCCGTGCCATGGTCCCGATCAACCTGCGCCCGATGGAAGAGGCCTGGAAACTGGGCAACCGCTTTGGCCTGGTGCCGCTGGTGTTGCCGATCGGTGTGGACAATCCGATCGAACGCGTGTTCGCGGTGCGCGCGCGCATGAACGAACTCAAGGGCAGCCTGCAGCCGCTGCTCGCTTTCGGTTTGCTGTCGGTCGCGGGCCTGTTGATCAAACCCGCCCAGGACGCCTTGCTGAACCTGTTCAGCCGCAAGACCACGGCGGTGATGACCAACGTGCCTGGGCCGGGTGCGAAGCTCAAGGTGTGCGGCTCGACGCTGGAGCAAACCATGTTCTGGGTGCCGCAGACCGGCACCGTGGGCCTGGGCGTGTCGATCCTGAGCTACGGCGGTGGCGTGCAGTTCGGCGTGATCGCCGACACCACGCTGTGCCCGGACCCGCAGCAGATCATCGACCGGTTCGAACCGGAGTTCGCGAACCTGTTGACGGTGACCTTGATGCTGCCCTGGGGCGAAGGGAAATAGAACCCCACGCTGCGCCGCAGCACGGGTCGCCGCCCCCCACAGGGGCCGATCCGGCCGGATCGCTCAGGCAATCGCCAGACGGCGGTCGGCCACCTCCAGCAGCCCGTCAAAAATCAGGCTCTCCACCAGCTCCACGCCGGTGGACATGCTGGGCGCCATCTTCCAGCCCGCGCCCCCGGTCATGATGCACACCGGGTCCTCGCCGCAATGGCGGCGCAGGTTTTCCACCATGCGCTGCACCGCGCCGGCAATGGCAAAGGTGCCGCCGCTGGTGAGCGCGTCGCTGGTGTTGGTGGGAAAGTCGCGCACATCGCCGGTGGGCACGTGCAGGCCCGCCGTGCCCGATTCGAGCGCGCGCAGCATGATGCCGTGGCCGGGCAGGATGATGCCGCCCAGAAAGCGTCCGTCGGCATCGATCGCTTCCACCGTCACGGCCGTGCCCACCATCACCACCACGCAAGGGCGGGCGGGCCCGTTCGCCAGCAGCCGCTGACGCGCACCGATCATGGCGACCCAGCGGTCCGAACCCAGGCGGGCCGGGTGGTCGTACCCGTTGGTGAGGCCGGCTTCGGCGCTGCTCGAGACCACCCAGCGCGGCGTCACGTCCCACAGCTCGAGCTGCTCTTCGACGCGCCGTTTGACCGCATCGCCGGCCACGATGCAGCCCAGCACCCAGCGCGGCGACGGCAGCCGGGCCCAGTCGCCCTCTTCCAGGGTTTCGATGTTTTCGAGAAACTGGGCGCCGCTGGCCAGCAAGGTGGCGCCGACGCGCGGTGCGTCGTACAGCGCCCATTTCAGGCGGGTGTTCCCAACGTCCAGGGCCAACAAAGTCATGGGCGGCGTATGTGCAAGGGGTTGCAGAAAGGGATCAGATCAGGCCGATCCAGCAAGCGCGCTGCACGGCGGCGAGCTTGTTGTCGGTCTGCAGTTTGGCCATGGCATTGGCCAGGTGGTAGTTCACCGTGCGCTCCGAGCAGTCCATGCGCAGCGCGGTTTCGCGCGCGGTGAGGCCTTCGAACGCGAGGTTGAGGCTTTCGAGTTCGCGCGGGCTCAGGCTGACCCGCTGCTCCGCGATCGTGCGCCGCAGCATCGGCCACACATTGAACGCCGACCACGCCAGCACCGCCGCCTCGGAGCGGTCGACAAAGGCGCGCGGGCTGAACATGAAGCATTCGAATGCCCGGCCCGCCGGCAGGCTGAATGCCACGCGCACGAGCGTCTGGTACCCATGCGCCAGCCAGAGGCGGCGCCAGCGGCTCGACTGCTCGAAAGCGGATTTGGAAATGTCCTGCCAGGCCACGAGCGGCGCATCGCTGTCGCGCCAGCCGGCGCCGAAGTCGCGGCTTTCGGCAAGCGCCTCGGCGGGGCCCAGCAGCCGGGGCGGGTGTATCGCCAGCACCTCGCGCTGATCGCGCCCACCCAGCGGGCTTGGGCCCAATACCAGCACGGCTTCCACCCCCTGATCGCGCAACGCGCACACCCAATCGGCCAGAATGCCGTCCAGGCCCACACTGTCAAAGTTGACAGGCAAGGTCATGGTTTGCAACACCCTGTTGCATACACAATGGCCGCTGATCGATCTTGGCCCATCAAGGCGCCGGCTGGGGCATTCTTGCAGGAGTACATATTGCGGTTGGACCGGTTGTGGGTTCACAGCGCTAAAGCGCGGCTCAAAAGGTGGTTGCTCGACGAAGTCGTGCAAGCACCGTGGGAGCCGATTTTGCACCCATCTCCGACCCGGTTGACTTGGGCTGCGCTGTGCACCATCTTGGGCAACCTTCTGTTCTATTGGATTTGGAGCACGTTGTTGCCCCAAACCTACGAAAGCCTGCCGGTGCGCGTGACCATTGCCTGCCTGGGTTTTGCCTTTTTTGCACCTTCGATGCGGCGCGACACCGGCTCTCGCCAGAGTGCTCTGGTGTTTGCCGCCATCTGCTGGCTGACGCTGCCGGTGTTTTTCTTCTGGATGTACTGGATGAATGGCGGCAGTTCCGTCTGGCTGGCCAGCGTGAGCGCCATGCTGCTCATCTACTACCACCTCACCGACTGGCGCCTGGCCACGGCCGGCAGCGTGGCGGGCCTGGTGCTGGGTTGGCTGGCGTCCCACGGCGCCTTGGTGGACGCGCCGGTGACCCCCGCGATCCCGATGGAGAACGCGGTGGTGATCGGATTCGCCTGGAGCGTGGCCATTCTGCTGGGCGCCTCCAGCGCCAACCTGCGCCGCACCCGGCTGATCAACACGCTGAGCACCATGGGCGTGATGGCGCACGAGCTGCGCACGCCGCTGGCCACGGTCAACCTGATGGGCGATGTGCTGCGCAACATGGTGCAGCAGGACGTGCCCGAGTCCAAGCGCAAGAAGCTCGACGAGTTGGCCACCCGGCTGCAGAACCTGGTGCGCAGCATGACCCGCCAGATCGACACCCAGATATCCAATGCGCAACTCATGCGCCTGCCGCGCGAGCAGTCGACCATCATGGCGGCCGAACTGGTGCAGGAGGTGGTAAGCCAGTATCCCTACCGCTCATCCCGGGAGCGGGACTGCGTGCAGGTGCACATCCAGACCGATTTCGCCTTCACCGCCTCGCGCCCGCTGTTCGCGCAGGTGCTGACGAACCTGCTCAAGAACGCCTTGCACGCGCTGGCCGCGGCGAGCACCGCGCCCAGCCCGGGCGATCTGCGGGTGGAAGTGGGCATCCACCGCGGCAAGGGCCGCATTGCCGTCTCGGACGACGGCATCGGTATCACGCACGACCAGCAGCAGCGCATCTTCGAACCCTTTTTCTCGACCCAGGCCGGCGCCGGCAACGGCCTGGGCCTGACGTTCTGCAAGAACGTGGTGGAAACGGCCCAGGGCCGCCTCAGCGTTCACTCTCAGCCCGGCCTGGGCGCGGTTTTCATGATCGACCTGCCCCTCACCCTTCAAGCAACCGCCGCACCGGCGACCGCACCGGCCGCTCCTGGCTGACGACACCATGGCACTGACTATTCCCCTTTTCCACCGCCCTGGCGCCGTCCTGTTTCTGGACGACGACACCGACTACCTCGAAATGCTCGGCATGGTGATCCCCGCCCACCTGCAGGTCGAGCTGTATTCACGGCCCTCGGGCTTCGCCGCGCGCATGCAGAACGAGCCCGCCCGGTGGGAGGCGGACGCGACGGCGCAGCTGCAGATGATCGAACGCTGGCGCCAGGGCCAACCGCTGCTGCCCCAGGTGCTGCGCTACTGGGCCATCAACGCCTCGCGCTACGAACTGGCGCAGATCTGCGTGGTGGACTACGCCATGCCCGGCACCGACGGGCTCAAGGTGCTCAACACCTTGCTCGACTGGCCAGGCTCACGCGTGCTGCTCACCGGGCAGGCCGACGAGCAGATCGCCATCCAGGCGTTCAACAACGGCCTGATCGACCAGTTCGTGCCCAAGCAGACCACCGACATCACGCGCCACCTGCTCGGCGTGCTGCGCAAACTGGCGCAAACGCCGCATCCGCGCCTGAACACCCTGTGGCGCGCCGCGCTGCGACCGGCCCAGCAATCCATGCTGCAGATTCCCTCGGTGGCGAAAAGCCTGCGCAGCTACACCGAACAACACTGGGTGGAGTACGTGGTGCTGGGCGAACCTTTTGGCCTGATCGGGCTGGACGCCATGGGCCAGTGCCACTGGCTGCAGCTGGAATCCACCGCCAGCCTGCCCGACCTGGCCGAGCTCGCCGGCTCGGCCGGGCTGGGCTTCGATTCGGTGCGCGCGGTGCGCGCCGGCCAACGGCTGGCGGCCGTGGAGCTGCACCAGCAGATGGGCCTGCGCGGGCCGGTGCGCACCGCACCCGCCTTTGCCGTGGGCGACGATGGCGTGCTCTGCGGCGCGGTGTTCACCCTCGCGCCGACCGACCTGCCCCAGCCCATCTATGCCTACCGGCATTTTCTGGAGGCCCAGGGCGGGCGCGCCGTTCACGACAGCTGAGCGGCGACGGCATCTGCCTGCGACCGCGACCGGGCGCGCCGGGCAATCGGCCAGTCCCAGGGCTTGACCAGCGGCGCGATCTCCCGCGCCGTCTCCGTCACGTGGTCCAGTTCCGCATCCGTCAGCGCCGCGTGCAGCGTCAGGCGAACCATGGTGCGGTTGCGCGTGGTCGCGGGGGCGCAGAAGACCGCGCCGAACACGTTGCGCTCTTCCAGACGGTCCCTCAGGATCAGCGTGTCCGGCTCCGTGCCGGCCTCCAGCGCGATGATCTGCTCGGTGCCCTGGTGCACCGGGTAACCCAGGTCGGTGAAGACGTCCCGCATCTTGCGGGTGTGCTGGTGCAGGCGCTGCCGCTCGGCATCGCAGCCCTTGATCACATCCAGCGTGGCATTGAGCGCGGCCACTTCGTGAGGCAAAAGGCAGGAACTGAACATGTTGTGGTAGCTGGTGCTCAGGATGTAGTTGCGCAAACCCGCGGGGATATTGAAGTACCCGGCCCGCCCGGCAAAGGCCTTGGCCAGGCTCGCGGTGATGAAGTGCACCCGGTGGCTCAGCCCCAGTTCCATGCACAGGCCCGCGCCCTGCGGCCCGTGCGTTCCCAGCGAGTGGGATTCGTCCACCAGAATCATGCAGCCGCCCGCTTCGGCCACGTCGACCACATCGACCAGTGGCGACAGCGCGCCCGTGGTGCTGTACACCGAGTCCACCACCACCAGGCCGGGGCCGTGTTTCTCGATCATGCGTTTGAGGTGCTCGACATCGTTGTGACGGAACGCGTGACTGGGCGCGCCAGCCCGTCGGGCACCTTCCCACAACGAGGTGTGGGCCAGCATGTCGATGTAGACCGGCGTTTGCGGGTCCGCGATGCACTGCAGCAGACCCATGTTGGCGGCATATCCCGACTGACACAACACGCCGTCGTCCTTGCCGATCCAGTGGGCCAGCTTTTTCTCGAAGGCCCTCACCGGGTGGGTTTCCAGCAGGAACGAACCCGACTGGATGACGAACTCCGCGTCCTCACGGATGGCGGCCGTCTGGGCCTCGATGATGGCGGGATGCCCGGTGATGCTGAGGTAGTCGTTGCCGTTGAGCCGCACCGCATCGGCGCCGGGATCGCGCCCGTGCACCAGCGACCGCCCGCCCCACAGGTCGTTCCACCGCTGGATGAAGTCGCGTTCGATGCGGGTGCACAGGTGCGCCGACAAGGCCGGGTTGACGGGGGTGCTTGCGCGCGTGAGTTCGAGGATTTCCATGGAGTTCTCTTTCAGGTTAGAAAACCCCATTGAAAAAAGAAATCCGTGAAAAATCACACAAACCCTGTCAGATTTGACAGGGTTAGTGAGGCGTTTTTCTCAAATTTGGGCCATGCAAGCCGATGGACGGTGCCGCATGGCCACGCCGGCGTGCGGCTCTTCAGTTCTGCCGCCAGGGCAGTCCGCGGTAACGCCACCCGCCTTTGTGCCCGCGGTGGGCGTCGGCGTCAGGGTCGCCCTCGAAGCCCTCGAGAATGTTGTAGGCCTCGATGCCCAGTTCGGTCGCGCGCTTGGCCGCGGCGATCGAGCGCACGCCGCTGCGGCACATCATCACCAGTTTTTTCCCGCTCGCGGCATCCCGCACCTGCTGGTCGAACGTGGGGTTGATGGCCATGCCGGGCCATTGCTTCCAGGCCACCGGCACCGCACCGGGGACGAAGCCGACCCACTCGCGCTCGGCGTCGGTGCGCACGTCGACGATCACCGCCTCCCCGGCCTGCACCCAGCGCCAGGCCAACTCGGGCGACACATCGCCGGCGTAGCTGCCTTGGTGGGCGCCAGCCGGCGGCAAGGGTCGCTGCTGCAAAGCGCCGTCCAGGTCGTGCCGCAGGCCCGAGCTCAGGTTGGCGGGCACTGCTTCGTCGATGCGCCGGGGGCGTGGCAGGTGCAGCGACGCCATCAGCGCCACGAACTCGGCCTCGCTCTTGCCCACCACACGCGTGTTGGTCGCCTTCTCGTGGCCAATGGTCGAGTTGCTGCGGCCCTGGTAATCGTGGCCCGGCCACACGGTGGTGTCGTCCGGCAGGGCGAACAGCACCCGGGTGATGCTGCGGTACAGCGCTTCAGCGCTGCCCGACTGGAAGTCGGTGCGGCCGCAGCCGTTGATGAGCAGCGTGTCGCCGGTGAACACGTGGTCTCGCCAGACGAAGCTCATGCTGCCGGCGGTGTGGCCCGGGGTGTGCAGGGCCTTGAGCACCTCGTCGCCGAACTTCAGCGTGTCGCCATCCTGCAGCTGAACACCCGCCGTGCCGATGCCACAGCCCACCGGCGCCGCGGTCTTGGCGCCGGCCAGCTCGGCCAGGCGACCGGCGCTGGTGATGTGGTCGGCGTGGGCATGGGTTTCGATCGTCCAGACCAGCTTGAGGCCGTATTCCCGCAAGGTCGCGAGATCGCGGTCGATCTGCTCGTCCACCGGGTCGATGATCAGCGCGTCGCGGCTGAGCTGGTCGAACAGCACATAGGTGTAGGTGCTGGATGAAGGGTCAAAAAGCTGAATCGGTTTCATCGTGGTCACTCAAAAATTCAATGCGTTATAGAGATTTTTTCACGCCCGAAAGGGGTGCTGGTTTGAAGAAAGTACGCCGTATTTACGTCTTGCGTATTCACTGGTCGGTGAAAACCCTGCGAATAAGAGCAGCACCTTGGATGCATTATCAAAAGCTCATCAACCCGACTGGAGACAACAGATGACTGACAAGAAGACCGTCACTTCGCGCCGAGGCATGCTCAAAGGCGCGGCCGTTGCGGCTGGCACGATGTCCGTGCCGATGGTGGCGATGGCGCAGACCACGACCTTGCGCTTCCAGAGCACTTGGCCGTCCAAGGACATCTTCCACGAATACGCCCAGGACTTCGCCAAGAAGGTCAACGACATGGCGGGCGGTCGTCTGAAGATCGAGGTGCTGCCAGCGGGCTCCGTGGTACCGGCGTTCCAGTTGCTCGACGCGGTGGCCAAAGGCACGCTGGATGGCGGTCATGGTGTGGTCGCGTATTGGTACGGCAAGAACTCCGCGCTGGCGCTCTGGGGCTCCGGCCCGGGCTATGGCATGGACGCCAACATGGTGCTGGCCTGGCACAAGTACGGCGGTGGCAAGGCCCTGATGGAGGAGATCTACAAGGGCCTCAACCTGGACGTGGTGTCGTATCTGAATGGCCCGATGCCCACGCAGCCACTGGGCTGGTTCAAGAAGCCGGTGTCCAAGGTCACCGACATGAAAGGCCTGAAGTTCCGCACCGTGGGTCTGGCGGTGGACGTGTTCACCGACATGGGCCTGGCGGTGAACCCGCTGCCTGGTGGCGAGATCGTGCCGGCACTGGACCGTGGTCTGATCGACGCGGCCGAGTTCAACAACGCCTCCAGCGACCGCGTGCTCGGCTTCCCCGACGTGGCCAAGAACTGCATGCTGCAAAGCTTCCACCAGTGCAACGAGCAATTCGAAATCCTGTTCAACAAGACCAAGCTCAACGCCTTGCCGGCCGAGTTGCGCGCCGTCATTGAGTACGCCGCGGAAGCCTCCAGCGCCGACATGAGCTGGAAGGCAATCGACCGCAACTCGAAGGACTACATCGAGCTCAAGAAGGCGGGCATCAAGTTCTACAAGACGCCCGATGCGATCCTGCGCCAGCAACTCGCATCTTGGGACAAGACGGTGGCCAAGAAGTCCACCGAGAACCCGATGTTCAAGAAGGTGCTCGACTCGCAAAAGGCGTTTGCCGAGCGCGCGGGTCAGTGGAACAACGACTACAGCGTCGATTTCAAGATGGCCTACAACCACTACTTCGCCAAGAAGCGCTGATCCACGCCGACACCGGAGGAAGGGGCATGGCGCCGGCGCGATGCCCCTCTTTTTTTGCCCGTTTTCCTGCGCCGGCTGAGGAATCTTGATGCAATCCATCCTGTGGTCGATTGACCGCTTGTCGACCTTCATCGGCAAAGTCTTCGCGTGGTGCGCCTTGCTGCTGACGCTGCTGATCAGTTGGGAAGTTTTTTCGCGCTACGTCCTGAACCAGCCGCACGCCTGGGTGCTGGACGCCCAGATCATGTTGTACGGCGCGATGTTCATGACCGCCGGCGCCTACACGCTGTCCAAGAACGGGCACGTCCGCGGCGACGTGCTCTATGGTTTCTTCCAACCCCGCACCCAGGCCACGGTGGATCTGGTGCTTTACATCGTGTTCTTCCTGCCCGGCATCATCGCGCTGACCTGGGCGGGCTGGATCTATGCGGGCGAGTCGCTCGCCATCCGCGAACAGACCTTCTCGGCCGACCCGCTGCCGCTCTACCCCTTCAAGTACGTGATCCCGCTGGCGGGCATCACCTTGCTGCTGCAGGGCATCGTGGAAATCGTGCGCTGCGTGCAGTGCATTCAAACGGGCGTCTGGCCCGCACGCGAAGACGACGTGCAGGAAGTGGACGTCGAAAAACTCAAGGAGATGGTCAACGTGAAAGACGCGGACATTGCCGCACTCGATGCCGTGGTGGTTGCCAAGGAGACCACCAAATGAAGATTCGCAAGGAACTCTGGTTCGGCCTCAGCTTCATGGTCATCGTCGTGGTGCTGGCGGGCGTCGTGCTGCTGCGCGCCGAGACCATCACGCAGGGCCACCTCGGCCTGTTGATGCTGTCTCTGGTGGTGGTCGCGATCATGCTCGGCTTTCCCACTGCGTTCACGCTCATGGGCATGGGCATGGTGTTCACCTGGATGGCCTATGACCGGGATGTCACGCGCACCCTCGACCTGATGGTGCAGTCGGCCTACAAGACCATGGCCAACGACGTGCTCATCGCGGTGCCGCTGTTCGTGTTCATGGGCTACCTGGTCGAGCGCGCCAACCTGATCGAATCGCTCTTCAAGAGCATGCACCTGGCTCTGGCCAGGCTGCCCGGCGCGCTGGCCGTGGCCACGCTTGTGACCTGCACCATCTTTGCCACCGCCACCGGCATCGTCGGCGCGGTGGTGACGCTCATGGGCCTGCTCGCGCTGCCCGCGATGCTTCGCGCTGGCTACAGCGTGCCGCTGGCGGCAGGCGCGATCACGGCCGGGGGTTGTCTGGGCATCCTGATCCCGCCCTCGGTGCTGCTGATCGTGTACGGCGCCACCGCCGGCGTGTCGGTGGTTCAGCTGTACGCCGGCGCCTTCTTCCCTGGTGTGATGCTCGCATCGCTGTACGTGGTGTACGTGATCATCGTGGCCAAACTCAAACCGCAGTGGGCCCCGCCGTTGACGGCCGAGGAACGCAAGGTCGATCTCCCGCCACTGACGCAACGCCTGACGACCGACCCGACCGCGCACGCCCTGCTGCGCCTGCTCAAGGGCCAGCGCAACAGCGGCGTGCCGATGTCGCACCTGCTCAAGCAAATCGGTGTGGCGGCATTGCCCGCGCTGATCTTCGCGGCCGTCATGATCCCGAGCTACGAAGCCGTCACGACGGTGCAGGCCGAGGCGGTGTACGAGATCGAAGAAATCGGCGCCAGCCGCTCCAGCGCTTCCGACAGCGGCGGTCTGGCCGAACCGCCAGCCGAAGAGTCGGGCGGGTTGGCCGAGCCACCCTCTGAATCGGGTGGACTGGCAGAGCCTCCGGCCGATCCCGACATCCCTGCGGAATCGGGCACCCTGCAAGCGCCACCCGACGCTTCGGGCGACGCCGACAAGACGGCCACCGAGCCACCTGCCCTGGACGCGGCGAATGCCGACAGCGCCGCGACCGAAACCGCCACGGTGCAGCCCGCACCCACCTGGTGGTGGGTCTTCTTCGCGGTTTTGGGCTCACTCGTCACGCTCTTCTACCTGTTCCTCAGCTTCGCGCGGCTCGAGATCTTCAAGATGCTGCTGGCGTCGTTCTTCCCGCTCATGCTGCTGATCCTGAGCGTGCTGGGCTCGATCGTGCTCGGGCTGGCGACGCCGACCGAAGCCGCCGCCATGGGCGCGCTCGGGGGCATGCTGCTGGCCGCGGCCTACCGTCGGCTCAACATGTCCGTGCTCAAGGAATCGGTCTACCTGACCGCCAAGACCTCGGCCATGGTGTGCTGGCTGTTTGTCGGCTCGGCGATCTTCTCCGCCGCCTTCGCCTTGCTGGGTGGACAGGCGCTGGTGGAACAATGGGTGCTGAGCATGAACCTCACCCGGATCGAGTTCCTGGTGATGGCGCAAGTCATCATCTTCCTGCTGGGCTGGCCGCTGGAATGGACCGAGATCATCGTGATCTTCATGCCGATCTTCATTCCGTTGCTGGCGCACTTCGACGTAGACCCGCTGTTCTTCGGGTTGCTGGTCGCGCTGAACCTGCAGACCGCGTTCCTCAGCCCGCCGGTGGCCATGGCCGCGTTCTACCTGAAGGGCGTGAGCCCACCCCACGTCACGCTGAACCAGATCTTCCTGGGCATGCTGCCGTTCATGGGCATCCAGATCCTGGCGATCGTGCTGCTGTACATGTTCCCGGCGATCGGCCTGTGGCTGCCACAGCTGCTCTACAAGTAATGCGGCACCGGCCGTTCAACCCCCGAGGGCGCTTTGGCGCCCTTTTTTTTGGCAAATAGGGTTACTATTACGTTTACGTAAACGTCAACCAGATGGATGCGCGAAAAATCGCGCCACCAGCCCCTCCCGGAGACTGCATGCCCCGCAAGACCGCCACCCCCTTGCCCTTCCCGCTCGCGGCCGTGCGCGCGGGCAAGCGCGGCCCGTGGTGCGACTGGCAGATCGATCCATCGGAAGGCGATCCGTCCGGCAAGAAGATCTTTCTCAAGAAATTCAAGCCCGATGCCAAGCCCTACTCCTGCGGCGACAAGGCAACGGACCAGGCCGCCGTGCAAGCCATCGCCGAGGAGCTCGACGGCTTGCAGGACCTGCTGTACGCCGATGGCCGCTTCAAGATGCTGGTGGTGCTGCAAGGCACCGACACCGCTGGCAAGGACGGCACCGTGCGCGGCGTGTTCGCGCGCACCAGCCCGCTGGGCGTGCACACCGTCGGCTGGAAAGCCCCCACCGAAGCCGAGCGCGCGCACGACCCGCTCTGGCGCATCCACCAACAGGTGCCGGGCGTGGGCGAGATCATGGTCTTCAACCGAAGCCACTACGAAGACGTGCTCGTGCCCGTGGCCAACCAGTGGATCACGCCTGCGCAGACGGCACGGCGCTACGCGCACATCAATGACTTCGAACGCCTGCTGGCCGAGACCGGCACCGTCGTGCTGAAGTTCATGCTGCACATCAGCGCCGATGAACAGCGCCAACGCTTGCAGGAGCGTGTGGACGATCCCACCAAACACTGGAAATTCAGCCTCGGTGACATCGAGGTGCGCAAGCAGTGGGCAGAGTACCAGCGTGCCTATGAATCGCTGCTGAGCGCCACCAGCACGCCCTGGGCGCCCTGGAACGTGGTGCCCGCCAACTCCAAGACCCACCGCAACCTGATGATCGCGACCATCGTGCGCGACACCCTCAAGGCACTGGACCTGCGCTACCCACCGGCCAAGCCCGAACTGGCCGGCCTTCGCATCGAATAACCCCCCCCCGCACCCGCCCCCTGTAGAGAGAGACCCCATGAGCAACCTGTCCGCCGAATACCAGGCCCTGGCCAACTACCGTCCCACGCACAAGGTGCGTTTCGTCACCGCCGCCAGCCTGTTCGACGGGCACGACGCGGCGATCAACATCATGCGGCGCATCCTGCAGGGCATGGGCGCCGAAGTCATCCACCTGGGCCACAACCGCTCGGTCGACGAGGTTGTCACGGCCGCGCTGCAGGAAGACGCGCAGGGCATCGCCATCAGCTCGTACCAGGGTGGCCACGTCGAGTACTTCAAGTACATGGTGGACCTGCTCAAGAGCCGTGGGGGTGAGCACATTCAGGTGTTTGGCGGCGGCGGCGGCGTGATCGTGCCGGCCGAAATCCGTGAACTGCAGGACTACGGCGTGGCGCGCATCTACAGCCCTGAAGACGGCCAGCGAATGGGCCTGGCCGGGATGATCGGTGAAATGGTGATGCGTTGCGACCGCGACCTCAGCCCTTACGCGCCGAAGGCGCTGGCGGCCATCGAAGGCCAGGGCGAGATGAACTGGCGTGCACTGGCGCAACTCATCACCGGACTGGAAAACGGCAGCGCTGATGAGGCCATCGTCGCCGCCTTGCGGGAGCAGGCGAAGACGAAGACCGTGCCCGTCCTCGGCATCACCGGCACCGGCGGCGCGGGAAAGTCCTCGCTCACCGACGAACTCATCCGCCGCCTGCGGCTGGACCAGGACGACCGCCTGCGCGTGGCCGTGATCTCCATCGACCCCTCGCGCCGCAAGAGCGGCGGTGCGCTGCTGGGCGACCGCATCCGCATGAACGCCATCAACCCGTGGAGCCAGGGTCAGCGCGTGTACATGCGCTCGCTGGCCACGCGCGACTTCGGCAGCGAAATCAGCGCCGCCTTGCCCGACGTGATCGCAGCCTGCAAGTGCGCCGGCTTCGACTTGATCGTGGTCGAAACCTCGGGCATCGGCCAGGGCGACGCGGCCATCGTGCCGCACGTCGATGTACCCATGTACGTGATGACGCCCGAGTTCGGCGCGGCCAGCCAGCTCGAGAAGATCGACATGCTGGACTTCGCCGCCTTCGTGGCCATCAACAAGTTCGACCGCAAGGGCGCACTCGATGCCTTGCGCGATGTGTCCAAGCAGGTGCAGCGCAACCAGGAAGCCTGGAGCACGCCACCCGACCAGATGCCGGTGTTCGGCACCATGGCCGCGCGCTTCAACGACGACGGCGTGACCGCGCTGTACCAGGCCCTCAAGTCCAGGCTGAGCGAACTCGGCCTGCCCCTGCAGGAAGGCCGCCTGCCCGCCGTAAAGGTGCGCCACAGCACCAACCAGACACCCGTCGTGCCGCCCGCGCGCACGCGCTACCTGGCCGAGATCAGCGACGCCGTGCGTGGCTACAAGAAGAAAGCGATCGAGCAGTCGCGCCTGGCGCGCACGCTGCAGCAGCTCAACGCCACGGCGGAGATGCTGCGCGCCGACAAGCCCGACCGTGCCCGTGCGGCCGAAGCGGTGGACGACCTCGTGCAGGTGCGCGTGCTCGACCAGGACCCGGCCGCGCGCAAGCTGCTCACGCAGTGGCCCGACATGCAGAAGGCCTACGCGGGCGACGAGTATGTGGTGAAGATCCGCGACAAGGAAATCCGCACGGCGCTCACCACCAAGAGCCTCTCGGGCACCGTCATCCGCAAGGTCGCGCTGCCGAAGTACGAAGACCACGGCGAAATCCTGAAGTGGCTGATGCTCGACAACGTGCCCGGCAGCTTCCCGTACACCGCCGGCACCTTCGCCTTCAAGCGCGAGGGCGAGGACCCCACCCGCATGTTCGCCGGTGAAGGCGATGCCTTCCGCACCAACCGCCGCTTCAAGCTGCTCTCCGAAGGCATGGCCGCCAAGCGCCTGTCCACCGCGTTCGACTCGGTGACGCTCTACGGCAACGACCCCGATCCACGCCCCGACATCTACGGCAAGGTGGGCAACTCGGGCGTGAGCATCGCCACGCTGGACGACATGAAGGTGCTCTACGGCGGCTTCGATCTCTGCCACCCGGCCACCTCGGTGTCGATGACCATCAACGGCCCGGCGCCGAGCATCCTCGCGATGTTCATGAACACCGCGATCGACCAGAACCTGGAGAAGTTCAAGACCGAGAATGGCCGCGAACCTACCGACACCGAGGCCGCCAAGATCCGCGAATGGGTGCTGGCCAATGTGCGCGGCACGGTGCAGGCCGACATCCTCAAGGAAGACCAGGGCCAGAACACCTGCATCTTCTCCACCGAGTTTTCGTTGAAGGTGATGGGCGACATCGCCGAGTACTTCGTGCACCACGACGTGCGCAACTTCTACTCGGTGTCGATCAGCGGGTACCACATTGCCGAAGCTGGCGCGAACCCGATCAGCCAGCTCGCCTTCACGCTCTCCAACGGCTTCACCTTCGTGGAAGCGTACCTGGCGCGGGGCATGCACATCGATGACTTCGCGCCCAACCTGAGCTTCTTCTTCAGCAACGGCATGGACCCGGAGTACACCGTGCTCGGCCGCGTGGCGCGCCGCATCTGGTCGGTGGCCATGCGCGACCGCTACGGCGCGAACGAGCGCAGTCAGAAACTGAAGTACCACGTGCAGACCAGTGGCCGTTCGTTGCACGCGCAGGAAATCCAGTTCAACGACATCCGCACGACGCTGCAGGCGCTGATCGCGATCTACGACAACTGCAACAGCCTGCACACCAACGCGTTCGACGAGGCCATCACCACGCCGACCGAAGACAGCGTGCGCCGCGCCATGGCGATCCAGCTCATCATCAACCGCGAGTGGGGCCTGGCCAAGAACGAGAACCCCAACCAGGGCGCCTTCATCATCGACGAGCTCACCGAGCTGGTCGAAGAAGCCGTGCTGCAGGAGTTCGAGAAGATCGCCGAGCGTGGCGGCGTGCTGGGCGCGATGGAAACCGGCTACCAGCGCGGCAAGATCCAGGACGAGTCCATGCACTACGAGATGCTCAAGCACACGGGCGAGTACCCGATCGTGGGCGTGAACACCTTCCGAAACCCGCACGGCGACACAACGCCCGAGACGCTGGAGCTCGCGCGCTCGACCGACGACGAGAAGCAGAACCAGTTGCAGCGCCTGGCGGACTTCCACACCCTGCACGCCAGCGAGTCACCGGCCATGCTGCAACGCCTGCGTCAGGCGGTGATCGAAAACGGCAACGTGTTCGAGGTGCTGATGGACGCGGTGCGTGTGTGCTCGCTCGGTCAGATCACCAGCGCCCTGTTTGAAGTGGGTGGGCAGTACCGGCGCAATATGTGAAGCAGCCCGGGCCCAAGCCCGGGCCTGCTGTCAAGGCGCGGCCTGCAGCGCGCCGACTTTGCGGCTGCCTGTGATCGCGCGCGACGCGTAAGGCGCGGGCGCATCCCGCGTGTAGCTCGCGTCCGGCACCACCGACAGGTTGATCAAGGACTGCAGCGCCGCGTTGGGCCAGAAGTTCGGGTTGCCGATGTTGGTCGCACCCGGGATGTTGCTGGCCACCGACGTGACGTTGTTCAACTGCACCGCATTGCCGCTGGCGTAGCCACTGGCAAACAGATTCTGGTTGCCGGTGCCCGCAAACAGGTTGGCCGTGAGCCTGACCGAAGACGTACCACCAGCAACAGACAGGAAGGCCCCGCCCGAACGCGTGAAGGCCACGGTGTTGTGCACCAGCTCCAGCGTGGTCGACGGGTTCGACAGGCCCTCCAGGCCATAGGCGATCGCGTTCACGTTGTCCGCGTTGGGCCCTTTGTGAAACAGATTGCCCTTCAGGACCACGCGGCCGCCGTTGGGAAAATCGGCCAGGTAGCTCGACGTACCCGTGGGACCGTCCATGAAGTAGCTGTTCTGGATGATGGATTCGCGCGCGCGGCTCTTGAGGTTGTGCCCGATCCTGGCTTCGTGGAAGTAGCTCGAGTTCACCGTCAAGCGCTCGATCTGGTTGACATAGATGTTGTGCGTGTAGCCATCACCGCGGCCGTTGCGGGCGAACTCCGAACTCTCGATGGTGATGCTGCCGTTGCCGGCCGATGCCAGCAAGCCGTTCTCGTTGTCGTAGAAGCCGCTGTTGAGGATGCGCAGTTCGCCGCCGTGTTCGGCGCGGATGCCTGCGCCATTCTGGTCTGGCACGGCGGCGTTTCGGAACTCGATGTTGTCGATGGTGATGTTCGATCCCGACACCACCCACAAGCCCTTGCCCTGGGCGTTGCTGCCGTCCGCGTACAGGCGCGCACGCCCACCCACGCCGCAGATGGTGAGGTTGCTGTCGTTCCAGGTGGCCGCGTCGCCACGGTAGTCGCCGGCCGCGATCTTGATCACGTCGCCCGACTGCGCCACGGCGGCCGCCGCGCTGGGCACGGCGTAGGTCTTGCCGGGGCCGACCTCCAGCACACGGCCCGCGGCGGCGTTGCACGCGGCGCCGCCGGACAACGGCGGCGAAGGGGACTGCGTGACGCTGTCATTGGACGAGCCGCCACCGGTACTGCCGCCGTCGCCACCACCCCCGCCTCCGCAGGCACTCAGGGTGGCGATCATCAACAGGGTCAAAAGGGGAAGGGTTGGACGGGAGGTGTCAACGCGCGGGATCGGGGTGTGGTGGGATGTGTTCAAAATTCGTCTGGAAAAAATGGGGCGCACAGCGAAGGCTACCGAAGAGCCTGCGGAAGAATGGGGGGCAGTGTGATCGATGTCGGCCACGGCCCGGTCGCAGAACGTGAGTTTTCGTAACCGGATTCGGCCTCGGCCCCGGAGAGCGGGCCTCCCGGTCTGTAACAACTCATACGCTTTGAATGCGCCGCAGACCGGGTTGCGCCAAAAAAAGGTTCATCGAGGAATACCGGGGAAGGCGGCCCGGATCTTGAGGAAGAAGTACTCCTCATCGCGGTAGCCATAGGCTCGGCGCTTGATGACCTTGATGGTGTTGTTG